>JAUZQE010000054.1 GCA_030733815.1 Yanghanlia caeni | reverse complement strand
CTCCCTGCTCATCCCCACGCTCTGACGCATCACTTCCTCTCGAATACTGGATGGGAGGCGGTCATTTCATTCTCCTTATGGGTTTGCTACCGGGGCCGAAGATTCCGAGCCTTCTGTAGGTTTTGCGGTGTCCGCAGTACTACGTCTGGCCCGGAGTGCCACCGTTGCCGTGAGTTCGTCGCCTTGCCGCGCTGGATCAAGGAAGGACGAACGGAAAGGGGCAGGAGCGGAAGCCGCAGCCCGCAGGAGAACGAAGAGAACCGGAGGGACCGGGTGAGTACACGGCGAAGCGCACCCCATGCAGGGTGGAGTGGAGTGATACGGTCGGCGTTTTAGGCGGCGCACTGACGGTAATGATGGCCGATGCTAATGGGAATATCACTGCTGATGCCGGCCGCGCGGCGAGCGCCCTTCGACATGCACAGCATGTCGCCATAAGCCAACTTCAGTTGACGTGCATTTCGAAGCAGCGAATCATCGCGACATATCGGCTGATTGCGCAAAGTTTGCATGTAAGGAGCGCACGGCTTGGGGCCTTCTATGTGAGGCTCAAGGATTGGTTTAGCTCGGTAGACAAAAATCGTGTTCAACGCTGTAGCGCTGGTGCCACATTACTGATCACCTGGCTTTTTGGGATGTATGAACGCCACAGGGGCTAGGGACGCCGCGTCGCAACCCATATTGCTGCCGTTCACACACGGTGAAAACCAGGCTGGAACGACCAAAGCAGAAACACCAATTACGAGTATGATCTTCCGAGCGCCAGCAGCAAGAGAACGAGTCCGCCCAGCCCGACCACCGGCCATTCCCGCCAGTGCACAAAAGGCGTGGCTCCCTGGCGGGGAGCCACCTCAGCGGTAATTGTCGCTACCTCGAACTGCGGGGCGCGCGCCGTCACCGAGCCGTCGGCCGCGATGACAGCGGTCACGCCAGTATTGGCGACACGCAGTAGAGCGCGTCCAGCTTCGATGGCGCGCATTCTGGTGATTTGAAAATGCTGGAGCGGCCCGATTGACTCGCCGAACCAAGCATCGTTACTGACATTAATTAGAAGCTCCGCCTCCGGCAGTAGATCCGCAACCTCCATAGGAAACGCTGCTTCATAGCAAATAAAGGTTCCCATGGGTAAACCCGCCGCATCGAGTGGTTCCGCCTCATCGCCGGCGCTGAAACCGGACATCGGCGCGCCGAGGATATCGAGGGTCGAACCGAAGAAATCTCGCAATGGGATGTACTCGCCAAACGGCACGAGATGTCGCTTGCGATAGATTCCACGGTCGGAGCCTAGATTCACGACAGCGTTGTAGGCTCTGCCTTCTTCATCCTGCATTGGTACGCCGACCACCAACGCTGTGCCGGCTTGAGCCGCCGTGGCCGCAAGGTCGTCCAGGAACGCCGCCGCCTCGCTGTACCACATCGGAACCGCTGCCTCGGGCCAGACAACCAGGTCCACTCCTAGCCGCTCAATAGTGAGTGTGCGGTAACGCCCCAGGATCATTGCTCGGGCTGCTGGATCCCATTTTGTGTCTTGTTCGATATTGCCCTGCACGAGCGCGACCGTTAGAGGCGGGCCACTGGGTCCGCTCCAAGGCCGGTCGAGCAGTTTCGCGCCCATCAGTATGGCCGAGGCGACGGCAGCAGCAATCATCGCCCGACGAACACTCACACACAACACGAACCAACCCAGCGCGCATGCGAGCACGACCAACGCCAGACTCACTCCCGCGACCCCGAAGACGGGCGCGATGTTGGCGAGCAGCGTGTCCGTCTGACTGTAGCCGAGAAGCAACCATGGGAACCCAGTTAGAAACCAACTGCGTAACCATTCACTTAAGATCCATGCCGCCGGAAACCCCAGCCAGAAGCCAAACACGTCCATCTGGGGACGCAGCTTGCGAACTAGATAGACGACCAACGATGGAAAGAGCGCAAGCAGCGCGACGAACGCTATGGTAACGGCGGAGGCTACCACTGGGCCGTTACCGTAGCGGCTGATGCTGACGTACACCCAGGACACGCCCACGCCGAAGTAGCCGATCCCGAACGAGTAAGCTGATGCCAGTGCCACTCGACGCGGCAACGCCGTAGCCAACGCGAAAAGCGCGGCGGGCGAAAGCACCGCCAACCACACCCAATCGAACGGCGCGAACGCCAGCGGCAGAGCCGCGCCGGCGAGCGCAGCGATGATGATAGCTGCGGCGGGCTGGTGTAGGAATTTGTTGACTCGCTTACCGCCCACCCTCTGCCAGAATGGCTTAGTGAGCGACTGTCTAGTCACCTAAAGACGCACCTTCACATAGCCACGCTCTTCGTAATCGCGGATCTGCTGCGGTCCAGATGGAACGACATCGATGTAGTCCGGGAAGTCTTCAGCCGCTATGCCCTGCCAACCAGCATAAGTGCCGCAAGCATGCATTTCCACGTCAGCGGTACCCGTCAACCTTTGGACCTGGTCGTGGATCTGTGCGAAGTCGCCCGCGCGCTTGCGTTGGAGCGCGCGCAACTCGTTACCGTGCGATACGACCGCAACCGGCAACCCAGGAAAACGCGCCCGCAATGTTTCCACGTGGTCTGCTACCTGCGGAATCAGGCTCCGAACCTCCTCAACATCCAGCTTGAAGAGTTCGAAAACCACGCCGGCGGGCGGACTCGCCCGCGCAAGTATCGTTGCAAGGTCCTCTGCAGCTTGAGCGCCGGCAGCTGCTGCGATCCACAGCACCAGTGCAGCGAGAAGCCTCCGTGTCATAGCATGCTCCCACTCTATAAAAAGTTCGGCTTATATCCGCCGGGAATCCCGGGGCCAGGGACGGTTGCAGATCATCACCGGCGCGGCGGCTTCTGGAACACATCCTGAGTGAACTTGGTCGCGTCTAGCGCGGCCATGATCTTACGTAACTTGCCGTCCGAGCTCTCGTAAAAATTGTCCAGTCGGATTAGGACCGGATATATACCCAACCATTGCGCTGTAGTTCCGCAAGTTGAAGCACTGCGGCTCCAGCCAGCGCACGGAGTGGTTGCCTGTTTGCCCTATTGGTCCGTGCTAGCGAATTTGGACACAACCATGTGAACGCATCCGTTTCTGAATGCGCGTTGTCCAGGGCCGCAGCCACAGCCCCAGCGTTAGCAATAATGCGAACCTCCACGTCGGGACGTTCCCGCTTCAAATTCATCGCATTATTGCGGGCGCGCTCAAGCGCTACGGGCGTAGGTGCATGCAGGACCACCTTAAGGTCTTGATGTTGGGTTTCTTGATTCATGTTGGAAGCAAACGGTTTAATTACGAAGTTTCAAGATCGCAGCTGGTCGTCTGCCGACTTCAGCGCACTTTGCAGCATTTCTTCAATAGACGGGTGGTAATACGGCATTGCCAGCAGATCACTCACACTTTGCTGGGCCTGAATTGCCCAAGCAAGCAGGTGTGCGATATGTTCGCCGTGGGTCAGAATCATGCTGGCGCCGAGCAGTGCACCGGTATCCGGCTCCACATATATCCGTAGCAGGTTGCCTTGCGCCCCCAAGATTTTGGACCGACCGTTCCCGCTCCCCTCGGATACGCCGATGATTGCATTGCGCTGCATCGCTTCATCGTAGGTCAGACCAACTGTGCAGACATCAGGATCAGTGAACAATATCGAGATCGGAACTCGGCGCTCGGGACTCGACCATCGCGTGTTGTGCAGGCTCGCCAAGGCCGCGCGCGCCGCCATTGCCCCCTCGTCGGCTGCCTCATGCATCAAGGGGCGATCAGGTTGTACGTCGCCCGCAAAGAAGACGGGCGCGTCGCCCGCCTGCATAGTGACCGGGTCGATGTTGGGCCGACCTTGGTCATCCAGCGGTATCCCGGCCGCAGCCAGATCCAGCGCAGCGGTATTGGGTGCACGGCCCGTCACAACCAGCAGGCGGTCTACATAGGCACTATGCTGGCTTGTGCCCATGAGTACTTCATCGCCAGCCAGCTCGATCTCGACCGGCTCACCCAGCCACATCGGCAGTTCGTCCATGAAGGTTGAGATCGCGCGGTCCTGCACCATGGGATCCTGAATTCCCCCAATCGTGTCTCCTTGGTCGGCCGCGACCACATCCACATCCAGCCGGGCGAGGGCCAAACCCAGCTCAATGCCAACAGCACCCAACCCGAGAACGCCAAGCCGTTTCGGTAGGGTCTCCATCTCAAACACCTGATCCGTTGTCAAGATCTTTGATTCGACTCCGTTGAGCATTCCAGGCACAGTGGGGCTTGAACCTGTCGCGACAATAAAAGCATCGGCTTCGATCCGCTCCTCTCCCGCTTGCAGAACGCCGGGCGCAATAAAGCGGGCTTCCGCCATGATCAGGTTGTCACCGGCCGCTTTGCGCGCCCGACCGGCGGCACCGCTAGCCAGCATGTCGCGAGTCTCACGCGCATGAGCCCACAATGCCTCTGGGCCTTCCGGCGATAACGTGGCCGCCGTAAGCACTTGCTTGGCTGACTGCCATTTCTGCCCCGCATGGAGCGCCGCCTTTGAAGGCATACAGCCCACCCGGGCACACGTGGTGCCCAATGGCCCGCGGTCTATCAGCACGACTTGCTTGCCCGCAGCCTTGACGGCATGGAAGGCGCTCATCCCTGCGGTTCCCGCTCCGATAATGGCGACATCAACTTTTCTGGTCGGCATTCAAACTCCTGATCGATAGTCAAAACAATGCGCAGAGCAGCGCACATGATTGGTAAACAGTCAGCATGGAAAGAACGGTGTCCGCGCTCAGGCAATGTTTCGCATCAGCATGATGGCCGCCACGGCGACACAAGCGACGGCGAATATTCGCTGCAGCACCCTTGAGGGAATCCGGTTGGCGAAAAGGCGAGCGACGGCCATCCCCGTTAATGAGGCAGCCACAAATGCCCAAGCGGAAGCGGTGAACGCAGCGCCCTGGCTGCCCGCCGCAAAGATGGTGACAGTGGAAAGCAGCGCAACGACCATGAGTGAGGTCGCCACAATGCTCTGCATCCGCAATTCGGTGAAGTACGAGAGCGCCGGGACAATAATGAAACCGCCTCCCACGCCCAACATGCCGGTGAACACGCCCGTGACAGCCCCAATGCTCCCCAATGCTGCGGCTGTACCCCAACCCCAGATAAACCGCCCCGTCTCCGTGGAAACCTTGCAAAACGCTGGGCGCTCCATCGCTAATGCATCATCGGCACCTGGCCTGCGGGCGCTCATCGCCATACGATAGGCGACCAACAGCATGATGATGACGAATATCAGGTTGAGCCACGATACAGGCAGCCAGTGCGCCAACGTGATACCAAACGGCGCCGTAATTGCGCCAGTTGCAGCCAGGACGGTAGCCGCTTTGTATCGCACGATGCCTTCGCGCAGCCCTTGCAGCGCGCCCAGACCGGCGGCCATCCCAACGGCCGCAAGCGCGATGGGCGCAGCCGCCCGCATATCCATATCCAGGCCGAACACCAGCGCCGGCACAGCGAAAATGCCGCCCCCGGCGCCCGTCAGACCCAGGATGGCGCCTACGGCCAGACCCAGCAGTCCACCGCTAAGCATCAGGCAATCTCAGCCGATTTTGGTTCACACATTGGCATGGCAAAGCCGCCTTAGCGCGGACCCAGCACTTCGGTGAGCGCTTCTGCGCGTGGCATGCCGTTGTACTTCTTGATCAAACCATCATCGTCTCGCACGACAATACCCGGCGTTCCTCGGAATCCCAACGACACCATGAGGAGTTGGTGATCTTCTAGCGTTTGCTGCATATCCTCGGACACGTTTTTCGCCGGCGTAATCCCGCCTTCATCGAACTTGATTTCATTCTCTGTAAGCGCCGCAGAGGGATCCGTCGCAGCGAGGATGGCCGCCGCCTTAGCGGGACTATCCTGCGCAATGACCCCCACCAACACATGCCGCAGCTGTACCTTTCCGGCATCCACCCATGGCCGAGCGGCTTCCCAGAACATATGGCAATACGGACAGTTTGCGTCAGTAAAGGTATAGATCACGCGAGGCGCATCCTCGGCGCCATCTCGAACCCAAGTTGATGATTCAAGCGCCGCCCAGTCGCGATCACTCATTGGTTTGGCAACGAGTTCGTCCAAAGTCTGCTCATCCATCATCTCGCCCTTAGCATTCAGCCGGGTTCCGGCGACGGCACTGCCATCGGGAAGGACATAGACGGCGACTGGTTGACCACCCGCCAGGCCAACGAAAGCGCGCACGTGCTCGCCGGCATCGAACTCCTGCATGATCTCGACGCCCTGCTCTTTTAGGGCGTCAATGACTTCGGGTTGCTTCGCACTTTCAGCTTGCGCCTGGCCCGCTCCCAACATGAGGGGGACCATAATCAACGGAAAGAACGCTCGTTTTAGAAGCATGGTTGATCCTTACGTGTATTAATTCTCAGAAATAGTCAAAAATGTTGGGATATTTTTTGTTCAAGATCGGCCATCGTGATCTCACCTAAATGTAAATCCACCATGCGCCCTTCTCCATCGAAGAAGAACGTCGTGGGCAGGCCGCCGGTGCGCATCGCTTTCATGGCTTCGGAATCGGCATCAAGCAGCACATCGGTCAACGCTAAATCCTCACTCTTCAAGAACGACTTGGCCTGCTCCGCGGTTTCGCCCTGGTTGATCAGTACGAATTCAATCTCGGGAAACGCTTGCTGAGCCTGTTCCAACACTGGCATTTCGCGGCGGCAAGGCGGGCACCAGGTCGCCCACAGATTCAGCACGATCGGTTGTCCTTTATATGAGCTAAGGGATACCGGACGCTCGTCGAACCCCACCAACTGCAGATCTGGCAGCGGAACGACGGCTTGTTCGGGCAGCGTGTTGACGCTGGAAACCTGACTAACCGGCAGATCCACATCAGCCCCACGATCACACCCGGCCAACAGCACTAGGCTAAAGGCGGCAATTAATGGGGCCCGTGCGGACTTCACAAACATGGTTTTCATTGCTTAGCACCCGCATCTAGAGATAAGGAAAAGCGCCGGGATATCTTGTCTTTCAGGCTGGGCATCGTGATTTCACCCATATGCGAGTCCACCTGACGACCTTGCGCGTCAAAGAACAGCGTTGTGGGCAGACCGCGGGACTGCAAGGTCTGCATGGCTTGCGAAGAAGGATCAAGCAGCACATCGTTCAACTGCAGACCTTCAGCTTCCAAAAAGCTCTGGGCTTGCGCTGCGGTTTCACCTTGATTGATCATGACGAAGGCCACGTCAGGAAATTCAGCTTGAGCCTGTTCGAAGGCCGGCATCTCGCGGCGACAAGGCGGACACCAACTCGCCCAAAGATTCACCACTACTGGGCGGCCGGAATAAGACGACAGCGATACAGGGCGCTGATCCACCGTTGCCAACTGCAGGTCCGGCATGGGCGGTGCGGACCGTAACATCAAGCTCAGCGCGCTATTTGCCATGACCCAGGCAACCACACCGACAATGATGCCGGCCGCTGCTGGGCGGCGCAGGATGATGGCACCCCCACGGGTGCGCCACCACACAAAAGCGAACGCCGCTGGTATGCCCAGCCACCAAGCAAACCCGCCATCGCTGATTTTGATCATGGACATCGGGGCGGCAGAGTATTCCTGCCACCACTGAGCGATGTAGCCAATTCGCGCAGCGAGAAAGCCCCAGAACACTGCATCGAGCAACAATCCGCCGGCGGGTTTGCGAGGCATATTCGGCAACATCCGTGCAACGCTACGGGTGGCCACCCACGCTAGGAATACCGCCACAGCGACGACAACGGCTTGAATGGAAAATGGACCGATTCCGATCATGATATGCCCGCCGCTTCAAGACGATTCATGAATTCATCAGCACCGATCTCTCCCACCACACGCAGATCCCTACGTTCCGTGCCATCCGGCCCCACGAGAATGAGTGTGGGCGGTCCCATCACGCCCCAATGCTTGAGCAGGGCCTTATCGGTCGCATCATTGTGTGTGACGTCCGGGCGTAGAACCTGCATGTTGGCCATGCGTGCTGCAACGGCAGGGTCTCCAAACACGTTGCGCTCGATGATGTGACAGCTCACGCACCAGTCGGCATAGAAGTCGATCAGCGTCCATTGATCTCGTGCCGCCGCTTCTGACAGCAGCGCATCGACGTCCGCCACCGATTTCGCCGGCACATAGTCGGGCGCGGGGACAACCGACGCCGTGCCTGTCGATGCGATACGCAAGTGCCCCAGAGGCTGTGAAACCGAATCGCCACCGGAAGCGGCACCCACAAGCATCAACACAGACCATAGTCCCGCAAATACCGCCCCGGAGCGTAGGGTCCAGGCCAACCGCTGCCGCTCTGCGACGCCCTGAGCCCACGCTACCAGACCAATCGCCACCGAGAGTATCCAAGCACCCCACAGCACCAAGCTCAGCGTGCCGGTCAGGAATCGCGTCAGCATCATCACTGCCATTCCGAGCATGACGTAACCGAAGGCGATGCGGACCCGTTCCATCCATGCGCCGGGTTTAGGCAGGACGCGGGCACCGAATACGGCGATGATCAGCAAGGGCAGCCCCATGCCGAGTCCCAGTGCGAAGAGCGCCAGCCCCCCTTGAACTGCGCTACCCGTCTGACCGATATACAGCAATGCGCCGGCCAAGGGAGCGGTCATGCACGGGCCTACCAGCAAAGCCGATAGAAACCCCAGTGCGGCAGCGCCTGCGATATTTCCACCGGAGCGTCCGCGGCCGGCTGCCTCGATACGGTTCATCAGACCAGAGGGCAAGCGCAATTCGAACAAACCGAATAGAGAACTTGCCAGAACCAGGAACAGCGCCGCAAACGCACCCAGCAGCCATGGAGACTGCAACGTAGCTTGTAGGTTGGCGCCTGCCAAGCCGGCGGCGACGCCCACCGCCGCATACGTCACGGCCATCGCCACAACGTAGGACAGCGACATGATGAATGCCCGCTTTGGTTTCGCCTGGCTACCCACAACCATGGAGGACACAATGGGAATCATTGGCAAAGTGCAAGGCGTGAACGCCAGCAGCAAGCCGAATCCGAAGAACAACAAGGTACCGGCTACGGGCCCGAGCGCCGCAAGCCGCTCAGCTGCCGCTTGGTCTTCGCCAATGCTGGCGTTCGCCGACCTGGTGGGCGCGCCGCCTGAAGCATAATGTCCCATAGATGCCTGCGGAGGCGCAGATGACTGAGTGTTCCCCGCGCTGCCTGCCAACGCGCCGGCCGCGCCAGTGTTGATCTGAATGGTGTCTGGCGGGTAGCAAATGCCATCTTCCGCGCAGCCCTGCCAATGCAGTGTCAGAGGGCCCCCAGCCGTCGCGGCGAACCGCATGTGCAGGGCATCATCGGTATAGATGACTGTGTCGCCAAAGAACTCGTCGTGCTGCGGTATTCCCTGGGGAAGCACAAGGTCAAGTTCGTTCCCTTCAGCATCGACCAACTTGAGGGAGTGGCGGTACACGTAATAGTCATCGGCAATGCGGCCTGCGACGACATACTCATCGCCCTGCTGCTGTACTTCCTCCAGCTTGAGTACTTCTGAAGCTTCAAGGAATTCGGGCTGCGAAGAGGACGAGAATAGGCCATTGCTGGCCCACGCATTCCCTATGGCAAGACAACAAACAATGAGGGCGGCATGGGCGATCCGGTAGACAGACAAGCTGAACTCCTCCAAGTGAACTGCCCTGGATAATGCGCCCACAGGATTAAGAGAAGCTTAAGGCAATACCGCTTTCATGGAACATCAAGAAATTACCGCATCGTCTGCCATGGGTAACGTGAGCCGCGCCTGCAATCCTCCACCTTCACGCTCCAAAAGTGCGAAGGTGCCGCCGTGGCGGCGTGCGATGGCATCGACAATGGACAGCCCGAGCCCATAACCCGATACTTTTGAATTGCCCCGCCAGAACCGGTTAACGGCTTGATTGCGCTGTTCTTCGTCCATCCCTGGTCCTGCGTCGAGCACGCTGATGTGTAAAGCGCCGTCGCCAGGCGCGGCAAGCTGGACAACGATGGGGCTATCAGAAGGCGCATAGCGTATCGCGTTATCGAGCAGGTTTTGAATCGCGGCAACCAGCAATGGGCGCGCGACGCTTACGGGATGCGACACGTCCGCCCCTTGCACCCGCAGCTTGTCGGCAGGATGATTGTGGAGTAGCTGTACCGCTTCAATCGCAGCGTTCACGGCATCCAAAGGTTCGCTGACTTCCTTCTGATTCGAGTCGACCTCCAGCCGGGCCAACTCAAGCAGGCGCTGAACGATGTTCTGCAGTTGTTGGACGCCTTCATCAGCGCCGGTCAATGCAGCGTCAAGCGTTGCCCGTTCATCTTGTCTCCGCGAGGCAAGCTTTGCCACTTGAATGTGTGTCTTCACGCCGGTCAGCGGCGTACGCAGCTCATGCGCTGCACTATCCGTAAAGCGTCGCTCGCGTATGATGGCGGCTTGCAGTTTTTCGAGCAGCTGCTCGATGGTATGCAGCAGGGGTTGCAGCTCGATAGGCGCTTTCACCTTTGGTAGTGGGCTATCGTCGTCGGGGCGTCGCCGCGCCAACAGGACGCGAATACGCTCCAGAGGAGCAAGGCCGCGCGCGATACCGAACCAGAGCACGATGAGGGTACCGAACAAGGCAACGATAAACGGCACCCCTGCCGAAAGCGCTAAATCTTTGACGAGGGCCTCGCGAGTTTCAATACTATCGGCAGTCGCAATTTGAATATCGCCCTGTCGCAAGACGAAAGTACGCCATCGCTTATTGCCGTGTACATGAGTGCTGAAGCCCAAGTTAGCGCGGCCAAGGTCTGGGCTGCCGGCTGTGCGCGCCAAGGTATCCAGCAAAACTTCACCACGAACTAGACTCACTTCGCAAGCGACCCCGTCGCGCGCAACTACATCAAGGGGTAGATTGCCTGCAGAAGAGATGTCCTGCGGTTCAGGAAACTGGGCCACCAGGCCTGCCACCATCCGGGCAGACGCCGCGAGGCGATTATCAAGCGCCTCACGCAATGACTGGCGCGCGTCAAGAAACATCCAGGTTGCCACCACTGTCCATAAGGCCGTCAGTGACACACCAATAATCAATAGCAGCCGCAGGCGCAGGCTCATCGCCCATTCACCTTTTCTGGGGATCCGAGTCGGTACCCGAGCCCTCGTACTGTTTCCACGATGTGGTTCCCGAGTTTGCGCCGCAGGTGATAGATATGCACGTTGATCGCATTGCTTTCCACAGTGCGTTCGTAGCCATAGACACTATCGCAAAGTTGGTCGGTGCTGAGGATGGCCTGAGGATTCTGCAGCAGCGCGCGTAATAAGGACAACTCACGGCGGGCCAGTGTTACCGGCTTGCCATCAAGCCAAACCTGACCGGTTGATGAGCAGAAAGTGAGCGCACCATGGTCCATGCAGTCGGTGCTGCGGCCGGCAACCCTGCGCGTGATGACGTGCAGCCGCGCCTGCAGTTCGTCCAGATCAAACGGCTTCACCAAGTAATCATCGGCCCCGCCCAACAGGCCTTCTACACGATGGTCCAGTGCATCACGCGCAGTCAGCACGAGCACGGGAATGTTGCGGCCTTCGGTGCGCCAGCGGCGCAATAGCACCATGCCGTCCTCATCGGGCAAACCCAAATCCAGAATACAGACATCGAAATGCGAAGTGGCTAAGGCGGCATCCGCCTGGCTCGCCGTGTCTACATGGTCGATGGTCAAACCATGCAACTTCAATCCCGCAACGATACCGCTTGCAACTAATGGATCGTCTTCGACGAGCAGAATATGCATCTTGTTCTCCTTCGAGCGCCGGCAGAATGGTCTTCATCTGGGGCCGCCAGGTACAAGCTTAACAGCATAAATTCCGGAGGCCGGTAGGCTCTCCGCCGTTAATGTTGCCTTAATCCTCGCCGCTTATCGTCCTCGCCATTTCGCTGCACGTGAACCGGTCGCCGACTATTCATGACAAGAATCGACCTGGTCCCCGGACCTCGCCGGACGCAGCCCCCCAACGACATCGGTCGAGTACGTTATGACACCAATACTAGGAATCTTATTGGCGACAAGTTTTGTCGCTTCTTTGGTTGCGCTGGGTATTCTTATCTGGGCAGTTGCCAATAATCTGATATTTGCGGGTAAAGCGGAAGCCTCCACGATTTTCATGGAGGGCGAACTCGGGCAACCGGACGATAGTGCCTCGTTTGGGAGTAAGCGCTCCATCTCCTCCATAATTGTTCGCTCTCGGGCCTTCCGGCATCGTATCGGTGTTGAACAAATACCGGAGAATCGAGAATGTCAGATGGAAAGGAAAGGGATCAGGCTTACTGGGAATCTCATCTGGAGTCGATCACCCGCGAAGGGATCGGCACCAAGGCTTACGCCCAACGTGAGGGTATTGCCGTCTCCAGCCTGTATTATTGGCGCCGGCGTCTGAAGGCTCAGTGCCATGGGCCGCAGTTGCCGACCCAGAGCGCGAATGCCACGGCCGCACGGTTGTTCGTGCCTGTGAGCATGGACGCCGGCCGCGTCCCGGTCAACCGCTATATCCTGTCGCTGGGCTGCGACCTGCGCCTGGAGCTACCCGGGCTGCCCAGCCCACAGTGGCTGGCCCAGGTCAGTCAGGCGCTGCAAGGGCAGGCGCGCTGATGCACCCGGGCGCTTCAATCGGGCAAGTCTACCTGTGCTGCCTGCCCGTGGACTTCAGAAAGCAGATCGACGGCTTGGCGGCGCTGGTGGAAAGCGAACTGGAGCTGAACCTGTTTGGCGATGCGCTGTTCGTGTTCGCCAATCGGCAACGCAGCCGGATGAAGATTCTTTACTGGCATCGAAACGGCTTTTGCCT
>JAUZQE010000053.1 GCA_030733815.1 Yanghanlia caeni | reverse complement strand
ATGCGCGAGGCCAGCACCGCCAGCGGGTGGCGCAGGTCGATCATCTGGTCAATGCGGGCACGGAAGAAGTCATCGGTGGCGGGGCAGGCGAACATGGCAGTAAAACTCCCAGAAAACACCCGTCATTGGACAACAAACTGGGAGTTCCGGGTATCCGATAAACCCCCAACCACCAATGTTTATGCGGGTCACGGGGATTTTTCAGGGACGACCAACTACTGTATGGATAAACAGGAGTTCACCATGATTCCCAGCCGCAGCGAGTCTCCGTTCAAATGGCCCTTTCCTCCCAAGCCGAAGGCTGCCGGGCCAAATGCTCGCCCACGGCCTCGCACACGGCCGGCCGGTCGCAGTGTGCGTGGTGGTGCAACGGGCCTTACCCGCAAGGCCATGCTTGCCGACATCGTCCTGGTCATTTTCTGGGGTGCCAGTATTCCAGGGCTCATGTGGTTGGGCGCGGCCGGCGGGTTCTGAACGGCCCCTCAGTCAATCAGCTTGCCTTCGGCATGAAACGGGTAGGGGCCCTCGAAATGGCCGATCGGTGCCAGATGTGTCACTAGTCGCTGGTTTTGGTCGTCCCAGCCGAACACCCGGAAGGCGGGTGGTTCAAGCATCCAGTCGGAAGACGCTTCGGGGTCAAGGTTCAGCGTCACCTGATGAGCTGGGCCCGGGCAGGTCGATGCCAGGGTACCGCCAAAGCGTACGTCAATGGCGCGGTGCAGGTGGCCGCAAATCACGCGTTCCACGTTGGGGTGGCGCCGAAGCAATGCTTCAAGCTGCGGTGCCCCTTCGCTCAAACCGATCTTGTCCATGTGGCCGATCAGCGTGCGAAACGGCGGGTGATGCATGGCCACCACCACGGGCTGGCCTTCAACTGCAGCCAGCTCGCGTTCCAGCCACTGCAGGCGCTCATCGCTCAATATGCCGTCGCTGCGCCCTGGTTCACTCGTGTCCAGGGTCAACACCTGCAGGGGGCCAACCTGCACCCGGTATTGCACCGGGCCATTGGTGCCCAGGTAAGCGTGATCTGCAAACACGCGGCGCAGGTTGTTCCGATCATCGTGGTTGCCCGGCAGCAGGTAAATGGGCATGTCCAATGGCGCAAGCAGATCGCGCAAAAATTCATATTCTTCGATCCGTCCGAAGTCGGTCAGGTCGCCCGTCACGATCACTGCTTCGGGTCGTTGGCGCAGCGCCTGCACCGACTCCACGGTGGTGCGCAGGTAGCTCGAAGTGTCTACCTTGCCGTAGGCAAGCCGGCCCGGTTGGCGGATATGCAGGTCCGTGAGCTGCACAAAGGTCAGAGTCTGGTTCATGAGTTCAGTTCAATAGATGTGCGTTGAATCTGAGCGGCCTTCAGGCCGCAGTGGCGTCATTGCGTGCGGGCAGCAGGCGCTCGGTGTCGATTTCCAGGCCCACAATATCGCCGGGGGCGTATGCCAGCAAGCCATGCGCTTCCACCATCAGGGGCGGCTGACCCTCCAGTTCCAGTTGCAACTGCACGCGATCGCCCAAGAAGGTGCGTCGCGCAATACGGGCGGTGGCGCCGCCGTTCGGGGCCACAAGGTGAATATCTTCGGGGCGCAGCATCACTTCGTTGCGGTCCCGCAAATGGCCCGGGCATGCCAGTGCGCCGTTACCTAGCCGGATCACGCCGGCGGCCATGTCTTCGCTGCTGCGCGCCAGAGTGTTCACTCTTCCCAGGAATCGCGCCACGAACGGGTGTGCGGGGTTGCGGTACAGCGACTCCGCAGTGCCGACCTGCATGATCTGGCCGGCCTCCATCAGTGCCAGCCGGTCGGCGATTGCCATCGCTTCCTGCTGGTCGTGCGTCACGTGTACGGCCGTAATGCCTAGGCGGCGCAGCAGTTCTGCCAGTTCTTCGCGCAGCGACTCCTTGAGCTTGGCGTCGAGGGCGGCCATGGGCTCATCCAGCAGCAGCACCCGCGGCTTCACGGCAACGGCGCGGGCAAGTGCCACCCGTTGGCGCTGACCGCCCGAGAGTTCGGTGGGGCGTTTTTTCTCGAGGCCGTTCAGGCGCACCAGATCGATGAGCGTGCCTGCCGTACGGCGGCATTCATCGGCGCTTGCGCCACGAATCTTGAGGCCGTAGACAATGTTCGCCTCAACGGTCATCTGTGGAAACAGCGCATAGCTCTGAAACACCATGCCGATGCCGCGCTTCTCCGCTGGAAGCGCTGTCACATCCTGGTCGCCGAACAGGATGCGGCTGCCGGGGTCGGCGGTTTCGAGGCCCGCCAGCAGTCGCAGCAGGGTCGTCTTGCCGCAGCCTGAAGGGCCTAACAGCGCGACAACTTCACCCGCTTCGATGTTGAGGTCGACCGGCAGCAGACCGCGCGTGCCATCGGGGTAGGTCTTGGCGCACTGTGTGATCTCGATGCGCGTGCTTTGGGTGGAGACGGGGGACTCAAGTTCCATAACGTTTCTGTATCAGGGTGGCGAGTGCCTGCAGTATCCAGAGTACGGGCAGGATCACAAGGAGAAAGACGAGCGTATATGCGGAGCCGACCTCGATACGCATCGATGCGTAGCTGTCGGCCAGACCGACGGGCAGTGTGCGCGTGAGAGGGGTGTGCAGCATCCAGGTGAGATTGAACTCACCGATCGACAGCGTGAACACCATGAGCATGCCGGCAACGATCGCCGGTAGTACGGCGGGCACGAGCACACCCAGGAAGCGCTGCACGAAACCTGCGCCCAGTGTGCGTGCCGCTTCTTCCATGGCGAGCAGGTCGGGGCGCTGGAAGGCGGCCGATACCGTGCGCACCATGAAGGGCAGTGTGAAGACCACGTGCCCGATCAGAATGAACACGAAGCTCTGTCGCAGCGAGGTCATGTTTCCGTAAACGAGGATCAGGGCCAGTGCAGTTGCCAGGCCCGGAATTGCCACCGGCAGAAGCAGCAGTTCTTCGAATGCACGGGCCAGGCGCGAACGGCTGCGTGCCAGCGCATAGGCGCAGGGGACGCCCAGCAGCAGCGTACAGATCACGCAGGCCAGGGCAAGGCCGATCGAAGCGCCGACCGTGCTGCCGTAGACCTCCCAGACCTGTTCGACCCAGCGCAGGGTGAGCCCGCTTGAGATTCCGCGGTTGTAGCTGTTGACCAGCCCGGCCATGACCGAGACCAGTACGGGTGCGACCATGAAGATGCAGATGGCGACCGTGGTCAGGAACAGCAGCGGCGAACGTGAAGTACTCGATGTTCTCATGTCACGCTCCTTATTGCGCCGCCTTCGCGTCGTTGGTCAGAACGCGCGACAGGTACAGTACGCCCCAGGTTACAAGACCCAGTGCGATCGACAGTGAGGCGGCTACCGCAAAGTTGGCGTAATTGGTGAACTCGTTGTAGATGGTGATCGGCACCACTTCGAACTGGCTCGACAGCGTGAATGCGGTGCCGAAGGCGCCCATGGCGGTGGCAAACACAATTGCGCCGCAGGCAACCGTGGTCGGCAGCAACTGGGGCCACCAGGCATCGCGGGTGATCTGCCAGCGGCTGGCCCCCAGCACGCGGGCGGCTTCCTCGAGTTGCGGATCCATGGCTTCTGCCGCAGCGGTGTACGAGGCGATCGCGCGGGGCAGCGAGAAGTACAGGTAGGCCAGGAACAGACCGATCACGCCATAGGCGAAAGTCATGCGACCCATGCCCAGGCTGCTGGTGAGGCTGGCAAAGCTGCCTTGCCGACCGCCGATCAGAATGACAAAGAAGCCGACGATGACGCCCGGAAATGCCAGCGGTGCCGTCAGCAGCGAGATTAAGGCCTGGCGGCCGCGAAAACGGCGGCGCGCCAGGTAGATGCCGACCGCAGCGCCCAGTATCAGCGTGACCAGTGTCGTTGCCAACGAGAGCCAGAGGGTGTTGAGCAGGCTTTGAAGGTAGCGGGCATTGGTCAGGACAAGCAGATACGTGTCCCATCCGTTATTTGCCGGCAGCGCGATCAGCGTGGCCGCCGGCAGCAGCCAGAATGCGGTGAAGAATATAACGGCCGGCAGCACACACAGCATTCGGATCTGGCTGGCCCGGCTCGTCGGATTGGGGGGTGCGGTCATGATTGAAAAGCGTAGTGGGTTTACTGAACCTGCTGCAGGTAGCGGTCGGAGAAATCGCGCTGCACTTCGGCCATGCGTGCGTAGTCAATTGACTTTACGCGCGCGTAGTCGGAAGCCGGCAGGAACAGGGCTTCGATGTCCTTGGGCATGGCTTCGGGGCGCACCGGGCGCAGGAATGCGCGGGCCCAGATTGCCTGACCTTCGTCGGACATGACGAAATCAAGCGCCTTCTTGCCGTTATCGGGGTTGGGCGAATTCGCCACCAGGCTCATGACGTAGGGAACGGCGATCGTGCCTTCTTCGGGGATCACGAACTCGACGTTGGCGCCGTCCTTGTGCTTGGCACGATACGCGTTGAAGTCATAGTCAAGCAGAATGCCGATCTCACCGGACAGCAGGCGGGCGTAGGACGTCTGCTTCGGCACGATCGGGTCGTTCTTCTGCAGGGTCTTCAGGTAGTCGAGGCCGGGCTGCACGTTGTCGACGGTGCCGCCGTGGGCGAGATTGGCGGCCATGGCTGCCACGTACCCCACAAACGCGGAAGAGGGGTCCAGATAGCCGACGAGGCCGCGGTATTCAGGCTTGAGCAGATCGGCCCATGATTTGGGGATGGGTTTGCCGTCGAGCGCATCGACGTTCACCATGAAGCCCATCGTGCCGGAGTGCACGGTGAACCAGTTGCCCTCGGGGTCTTTCAGGTCGGCGGGAATGGTATCCCAGTGGGCCGGCTTGTAGGGCGTGACGACGCCTTCTTTCTGAGCCTGTGCCGCAAAAGAAATCCCCAGGTACACAATGTCGGCGACCGGGTTGGATTTTTCAGCAACAAGCTGGGCCAGCGATTGGCCGGAGTTCTTGTTGTCGGCCGGGATATTGATGCCGGTATGTTCCTTGATGGCACGCAGCTGGGTGCCCCAATCGGCCCATTCCGTGGGACAGTTGTAGCAGATTGCCGTCTGTGCCTGCGCGCCCGCGGCGGTGAGCCCGAGTGCCAGCACACCGGCCTGGGCAATGCGTTTGAAGAGTGTAGACATGGAATGCTCCGCTTGGTTGGAAGACAGGAGAGGAAGATAGGCCTTGTGGCCCGGGTTGAAATTCATGGGTGCGTCGGTGCAGCGGCGCAGGATTCCGCCCAGCGCACCCGATGCGGCAGGGTGATGCTGTCGGCGGCCGAGGGGTGGCGGCGCGAGTTCACGCCGTCCAGCAACCACGTGACTGCGGCACGACCCATTTCGGCGTTAGGCTGGGCGATCGTGCTCAGGCGCGGCGTCAGATCACGGGCGAGGCCGATGCCGTCAAAGCCCGTGATGCTGATGTCTTGAGGGACGGATAGCCCGCATTCGTGTGCAGCACGCATCGTACGCAGGGCCAGCAGATCGTTGGAGCACACCAATGCGGTGGGACGTTGCGGCGTACGCAGCACATCGGCGATGTCTTGCGTGGCCGTTTCGACGAAGGGCACTTCAATCAGGGGGCGGGGTGTCAGCCCAGCCTGGTCCATGGCCTCGCAGAACCCGAGGTGGCGCTGCAGGGCGCGGTCAGAGGCGGTCAGCCGGCCACATACCATGGCGATGCGGCGATGGCCGAGGTCGACCAGTCGCCCAACGATCTCGTGCATGGCGGCGTCGCCGGCTACCGATACACAGGGGTGGGCGGGATGGCGGTTATAGACCAGCACGTAGGGCACGGTTTCCGAACGCAGCAGCGTGATCGCCCTGGATGAGCCGGCATCCGACACGACCAGTGCGACGCCGTCCACGCCGAATGACAACAGCTGACGCACCGCTTCCTCTTCGGTATCGAGGCGATATTGCGTGGTCATCGGCATGATCGCGTAACCCTGTTCGGCCGTCGCGCCGGCCATGCCCTGCAAGCATTCTGCAAACACCGGATTCTCGAGCGTAGGCAGGACGATGCCCAACACCTTGCTGCGCTGTGTGCGCAGAGTCCGGGCCGACGCGTTCGGCCGGTAGCCGAGCTTCTGCGCTACGGCAAGCACGCTTTCGCGGGTGCGGGGCTGAACGAGATCGGGGTAGTTGAAGACGCGCGATACGGTGGCGGGGACACGCCCGCATCACGGGCGATGTCGACGATGGATATGCGCGGCAGCGAGGGTTTTGGGGTGTCCATGACGGTCATGGATGAAAACGATTTCACGCATTATATGAAGCATTTCACGACAGATTTGTGACAATGACCGATTCGATGGTGACGTTGCGCTGCGAGATAGGCTCGGGTGCAAACAACCCCAGCTGGCCGACCCGGCCATAGGGGTTGGGCAGCATCTGGATGGCGGCCGACATCTCGGCCAGCGTGAAGCCGCCGACGTCGAAAGGATTGACCAAAGGGCTGTCAGCGACGGATTGGGGTTTGGTTTGGGGTTGCAGCGGAGCCTCGGCGACGATGTCTTGCGCAACACCGCGCTCAGCGGCCTGCTTCAGTACCGACTGGCGCAGCGCATCCGGGGCGACACCACGCGCCAGGGCCTGGGCAGGATCAACCGTCACGCCGAGGCGCTTGGCCTGGGCAGCGATCTCGGTCAGTTCGGCGAGCTGGCGGCGCAGTCGCTGCTCCACTTGGGCGGTGATGGTGGCTTCGTCGAGCGGCGGGGTTTGCGGCGACTGCACCGGGGCCGGGTTCGCTGTCGAACCTTCCAGGGCGTCGTCCAATGGCGTGACGGGGTTGTGATCGTTCATGGAGATCTCCTTCGGGGATGGTTGGGATCGGGAAGTGGTACGAGTAGCCGACAGCGAAGCAGCCTTGTTGCGCAGGCTGCGGCCGGCGCGTCAGCAGCGACTGGCGCTGGCAGCGGTGCGTGCGGATGGCCATCGACCTTGTGGGCGCCAGCGTGCAGGAAGGTGTAGGTCATCCCGGCCTTCGCATCGGCCACCGATTCATCAACGTGGACGGCAACTACGCCGATGGAACCCACCTCGGCGGTGCGAGTGAGCCAGATCCGGTCAGCCGCACAGGCAATGGCGTAAGCCGCTGACAGTGCGGCCTCATCGGCAATCGCCCAGAGGGGTTTGCCGGAGGTTTGAGCCAGCTGCCGCAGACGCTGCGCCAGATCGAACACGCCACCCGCCTCGCCGCCACTGGAGTCAATCTCCAGCAGCACAGCGCGCACCGCTGGATCGGCAAAGGCCTGTTCCGCCATGGCCTCTATGTCGTGGTAGCTGGTGAGGCCACTGGCGGCGCCGATATACGAAGAGCGCCGGACCAGGGTGCCGAGCACCGGGAGAACGGCGATGCCCTCCAGGTTCTGGAGGCCACCGGTCATGCCGGTATCGACCGAGGATGGCGGTGGCACAGGCTCACGCCCAAAGGAGAGCCCCAGGCTGTCTTCACGCCGGTGGTCGCCAGCGATTTCGGCATCGACCATCGCGGCATCGAAACCGCGCTCGGCAATCGCCTGGGTGCGCGACTTGAGCCCGGCCTCGATGGCATTGATCTCGGCGCGGATGTCTTTCAGGGGGTCGACCCAGTCCCAGCGTGGCGGCAGCCAGCTGCAGTCCAGGTAGTCGGCGCGGCGTTGCTCGTAGTCCAGCAAGTCGAGCTGCCCGGAGAGCACCGCCGTGCCCATCCAGCGCGCCCACACCGCCCGGCACAGCTGAAACACCAGCACCGAATGCTGGAAGGCTTCGATGCGCCGGCGAAACTCCAATAGCGCCGCGCGGGTGTTGGAGTAGTTGGCCTTCAACATATCGGCCGACAGGTTGGCGTAGGGCAAACCCAAGGCTGCGGCAACCTGCAGCAAGGTGCGGTACTGGAAGGACTCGTAGTTGCCCCCGACATCGGCCGGGGTCGAGAAGGTGATGTCCTCGCCGTCATCCAGGGTCTGCAACTGGCCAGGTTCGAGCGGCAGCAGCGGCTCGCCTCGGTCATCGGTTTCATTCCCGTTGTCGAAGTCGCGCTCGGGCCGGCGCACGAAACCGACGAACATCGCGGCGACCTTTTTGCGGTCGAGCTCGGCGTCGTCGTATTGGTCGAGTAGGAACAACTTCACCAGCGCCGGCGAGAAGCGCGACACCCCTCTGAGTTGCCCGGCGTCCATCGGACCGACGATGTGCAGTACCGACTCGGCCGGCACCCGCACAGTTTCTCCAGCGAGCCCCGGATCGGTGATGTCACCGGGGTGGCGGCGCAGGAAGTGGTAGGCCACGCGCCGGCCGATGCGGTCGAACTCGATGCCTTGGCGGATGCGGTGACCGTTCTCCAGTAGCTGGTTGTGGTTCAAGGGCAGCATCTCGGCCGGGAGCATCTGCAGCTGCAGTGGCACGGACAAACCATCCTCAGGCCGGCGTGGGCGAACACGAAAGAACACCTCGCCGGCGATGAACAGTTCCCGGGCGGCCTGGCGCTGCTGACCATAGAAATCCGTCAGTCCTTCAGCGTCCGACTCGTCCGTCCAGCGCAGCCACAGCCGTTGCACCCGGTCCTTCAATGGAGCATCTGAAATACCCGAGGAGGGTTTGATACCGGTGCCCACTGCATTGCCCGCCCAGGACTCGACCGCGTTGGCGGCGTAGCCGTTGTTGCGAATGAGATACCGGGCACGCGCGGTCATGTCGGCCCCGGCAGCCTGGATCAGGGTGTTGACGTGGGCACGGCTGGCGGCAAAGGTCTTGAGGCGTCGCGCAGACAGTCCGCCCTCGAAGCCGCCGATCATGGCACCCACTTTGCGGCGCAGGTTCTGGAGTGCCTTCATCACAATCCCTTCCCTGGGTAAGTGCGGATGCGCCGGGCGCGCGGGCGGCCTTCCTGCTGGGCAATCTCACGGTCAAGGTCATGCAAGGCCGACTGCAGTTCGGCATTGGACTTGTAGGTCACCCACTTGTCGCCGGCCTTGACGGTGAGCACGCCGTTGAAGCGCGCGGCCTGCAGGGCTTCGCGCTGGGTCTTGAGTTGGTCGAGGGTCATGGGTACCTGCCTTGCAAACGTGCATGCAATGCCTTAGACTTGTACAGTAAATAGAACAACTCAAAGGGAGCCATCGTCATGCGCGTGGTGAATTTCTCTGAGGCACGAAACAACCTCAAAAACGTGATCGATCAGGTCATCGACGATGCCGACTACACAGTCATCGCACGCCGGGATGCCCCCGATGCGGTGGTGATGTCGCTGGACACCTTCAACGGTCTGATGGAGACCGTTCATCTGCTCAAATCGCCTGCGAACGCAGCCCACTTGGCACGCTCCATCGAGCAGTACCGGCAGGGACAGATCAAGCAGCAGGATCTGGTCGATGCCGATTGAAGAAAAACTGCTGAAACTGACTTGGACCCTGGCCGCCTGGGACGATTACGAATACTGGCAAGGCCAGGACAAGAAGACCCTCAAGCGCATCAATGCCTTGATCAAGGACTGCCTGCGCCACCCCTTCGAGGGCATTGGAAAACCCGAACCCCTCAAGGAAAACCTCTCAGGCTTCTGGTCGCGCCGCATCGACGACACCCACCGGCTGGTTTACTGCGTCGACAACCAGTCCTTGGTGGTGATCGCCTGTCGTTACCACTACCAGTAACACCTCACACGTAGTTCGACGAGATCGCCATGCGCCGACGACGCGGGCTGGCGGTCATTGGCACAGTCACGGGTGTGGCGTTGCTGGCAGGCTTGCGATTGACGGGCGTGGGAGGCAGCACCTCGACCCGCTTGTTCAGGTTCAGGCCCATCGACAGCAGGCCATGCAGCGCGGCGTAGGCGTACACCCGGCAGTCCAGCGCTTCGTTGCGCCGGCCATCCGGCTTCCACCAGAAGCGCTGCGGGAAGCCCTTCACATACCGGGTCCGAATCCGCTCGGCCGTCAGCTGCTCGAAATACTGCGCATCCCGATCCAGCGGAAAGTGCATCGCGCCAGCACCGGCGTCTGACTTCTTGAGGCGGGCGTAGATGGCTTCCTTGGCCGCATCGACGCCCACCGTGAACAGATTGACCTTGCCCTTGTTGGCCTTGCTCGGACGCTTGGGCCAGATCGGCCGTTTGCCCGAGCCCCCCTTGATCGCCCAGATGCGCTTGCGCTCCCGGCCTTTGCAGAAGGCGTAGGCGGCGAGCGTATGGTGACCACCGGTATCGAGACAGGCCGCTTCAATGGTCAGGCCGTTGGCCAGGGTCTCGTGCTCGACTTTGCTGATGAAAAGTCCGGGCTAGGAGTGCTTAGGGGTTTGTCAAGCAGGTACAAATTCGTTCGGCATGATGGTATTATTTTCGGACTGATGCTAATTCATGAGGAGAGACTTGTGCCATCGCCCCTGGGGGACAAGATCCGCGTATTACGGAAACAGAAAAAACTCAGCCTAGAGCAGCTGGCTGAGTTAACAGACTCCAGCAAGAGCTATATCTGGGAGCTGGAGAACAAGGACGACCCAAAGCCATCGGCCGAGAAAGTTGGCAAGATCGCCGCCGTCCTTGACGTGACAACGGAATTCCTGTTAACCGAGTCTGCGACTACCCCCGACGAGGAAGTGCTCGATGAGGCCTTTTTCCGCAAGTACAAGAACATGTCCGAGCCGGACAAGAAGAAGATCCGCAAGATTCTCGACGCGTGGGAAGATGAATGACAGAGGCGAAAAAGCCCATGGCCGAGGCCAACCGCATCTCGGCCATGCTCAACACGGTTCTGGGCGCGGATCGGTTTCCGGTCAAGGTCGATGAGCTCGCCCTGGAGTACTCGCGCCAGTGTTTCGCCGACTCGCCGATCGACATGATCCGGGGGGAGGATCTGGACGGCTTCGACGGCCTTCTGGCGGCCAACAAGGCGCGCTCGAAGTGGCTGGTCCTCTACAACAGCGCCACCCCGTCGGAAGGCCGCAAGCGCTTCACGATTGCGCATGAGTTCGGCCACTACATTCTGCACCGCCATCAGCAGGACCTGTTCGAATGCGGGGACGACGACATCGAGACGGGTGACAACAACGAGCGCGATATCGAGGCAGAGGCGGACTTGTTTGCTTCGACCCTGCTGATGCCGCTGGACGACTTCCGGCGCCAGGTCGACGGCCAGCCGATCAGCTTCGATCTGCTGGGCCACTGCGCCGACCGTTATGGGGTATCGCTGACGGCCGCCGCCTTGCGCTGGACCGAGATCGCCCCCAAACGAGCAGTACTCGTGGCCAGCCGCGACGATCACATGCTCTGGGCCAAGTCGAACAAGGCAGCCTTCAGGTCCGGTGCCTACATCGCGACGCGCAAGAACACTATCGAGTTGCCGCACGACGCGCTGGCGCACAGCTACAACGCTTTTGACATTGCCGACACTCGAACGGGGCGTGCCCAGTCCTGGTTTGCCCGCGAGCCTGCGAGCATGCCGATCACCGAAATGACGCGGGTTGCAGGCCAATACGACTACACCCTGACCTTGCTACTGCTGCCAGAGGCCGAGTGGCAGGGGGCACGACACGACGACGAGGAGCCGGAGGAAGACACCTATGACCGGTTCATCCGCAACGGCCAGTACCCGGTGCGATAGCCAATGGTGGATCGATCATGAGCGCGCAGAAGTGGCAATTCGCCTCCCGTTTCCGCCGTCATGCATTTGGCTGGCGGTCCGACACGCCGGTGCAGCGGATCAAGGAGGCCGTATCGGAGATCAAGCAGGTCGCTCGCAAGGAGCCTGTGCTCGCGGCTGAAGGTGCCATTACCCTGCTGGAAAAACTCTCCCCGGCGCTGGAACAGGTGGACAGTTCATCGGGCGCACTGGGTTCAGCCGTCAACAAGGCCATCCATACGCTGGTGCCCATCATAGTCAAGGCTGACGTCGAGCCGAAGCTGCGGCAACGCTGGCTGGAGCGTTTGTGGCAGGCGCTGCAAGACGACGAAATGCCCTACATCGAACTGCTGGGCGACTACTGGGGCGAGCTGTGCGTGACCCCGGAGCTGGCATCGCACTGGGCCGACGAGTTCATGCCTGTCGTTGAAAGCGTGTGGAGCCCGAAGGCATCGGGGCATGGATTTTTCAAGGGCACCAGCGCCTGTCTGGCATCCTTGTACGCCGCAGGCCGCCACCGGGAACTGCTGGCGCTGATCGACAAGGCCCCATTCAAGTGGTGGCACTATCGGCGCTGGGGTGTGAAGGCATTGGCAGCGATGGGCAAGAAGGCGGAGGCGATCCGCTACGCCGAGGAGTCGCGCGGTCTCAATGATCCTGGCTGGCAGATTGCCCAGGCCTGCGAAGAGATCATGTTGTCCTCTGGTTTGCTCGACGAGGCCTACCGCCGCTATGCCATCGAGGCGAATCAGGGCACCACGAACCTGGCGACGTTTCGCGCCATTGCCAAGAAGTATTCCCACAAGCAGCCGGAAGAGATCCTACGCGACCTGGTGGCCAGCACGCCTGGCGCCGAGGGCAAATGGTTCGCCGCTGCCAAGGATGCGGGCCTGTTTGATGTGGCGATCGAGCTGGGTGCGCGCAGCCCGACCGATCCACGCACGCTGACACGCGCTGCCCGTGACTACGCCGAGAAGCAGCCAGCATTCGCCCTCGCAGCCGGCTTGGCCGCGTTGCGCTGGATCTCTCTTGGACACGGCTATGAGATCACCGGCACTGATGTGCTCGATGCTTATTCGGCAGTCACGCAGGCGGCGGTGAACGCTGTTGTGCCAACCCAGCAGGTCAACGAGCAGATCCGGGACATGATCGCCAGCACCCAGCCCGGCAATTCGTTGATGAAGACCATCCTCGCCCGTCATCTGTCGAACTGACAGGGACCCGCTTTTCGCACCAATCCGCACCAGCCCGCACCCATCCGAAACTCCCTCATGGTGTCGACGGCGGTCCATCCGGACAATTTCACTGCATGTGAGTTTGACGGAGAGGACCGCTACCAATGCATCAAATCAACCACCTTCCACCTGATCGGATGACGCCGGAGCAGCGTCGCCACGAGATCGCGTCCCTGCTGGCCAACGGCCTGGCACGTCTGAGGATCTACAGCGCAAAAAAGTCCGCGTACATCCCCGAAGCGAGCGAGTTTGAGCTTGGCTTCTCTGGCAACCAGCGCGTTCATTCAGACCCCGTCAACAAGACGACTACGGAGTCTAAATGAGCACGTCACTTTCAACGCCGCCATCGGTGGCAGCACAAATCGCCAGGTTGCCCGTTCTGCCGATGGCAGAGTGAATCACCCCGGGGTGATTCAGACCGTGCCGAATATCGTTGTCGTCGCTCATAGGCCAAGCGTATCATTTCGCCCATGCAACGTCTGCAAGCCTTCAAATACGAACTGATGCCGACCTGCGAGCAGGAGCGCAACATGCGCCGCTTTGCCGGGTCGTGCCGCTTCGTCTTCAACAGAGCGCTGGCGTTGCAGAAGGAGCGCTACGAGCAAGGCGAGGAGAAGCTCGGTTACGCCGGCCTGTGCAAGCTGCTCACCGAGTGGCGCAATGGGCCGGAAACGCCGTGGCTGGCCGATGCGCCTGTGCATCCGCTGCAACAAACGCTCA
>JAUZQE010000052.1 GCA_030733815.1 Yanghanlia caeni | reverse complement strand
ATCGGCAACTTGCAGCACCGGCTGCGGAACCTGTTTTACTTTAACCAAACAGCCTCCGCGATTCCCGGTTCGATTCAGCTATCTCCGTTAAGCAGCCATGTCGGCTGCATATAGGTATAGCTACTTTTCCCCGTTTTTTACTTGGATTCAGATCTGCGACACTTTTGCGGCACTTTTACCGGGAAATGTAGGTAAAATAGAGTAGTGCAGGGTAAGGTAAGATCTTGATTTATTGGGGAATTCGTATCGTTCCCTAGGGGGAATAGGCCTTCACACGGCAGGGGTCACTGGTTCGAACCCAGTACCGCCCACCATCAGAATACCCCTTATAAATCAATATTTCGCGAAGCATCACGTGCCGGTCGTTCGGGCTGCGTCTTGACGCGCACCGGGTAGCAGATACCCAAGGAAACCGACAACTCGGACAGCCGTTTGTCCAGAGTCCAGCCGACCAGACACGGCATCCGCCGCCGCAAGACACGATGGGCTCTCGTGACCCTGTGTGTAGGGGTGGAATGGGCGCTGCGGGCCTATTCGAGATTTTTCGAGCGGGTGCCCGTTCAGCCTGACTGGGACGCCGCGTGATCATATGTTGAGCTGCCTGGTGGAAGGAATTTGCAATTGTGTCTATTTTGTTGTATTTGTGTCTGATTGTTTCTGTTGGGGCACCTAGGTTGTCGTCCTGCAGTTGTAAAAATAAGGACACATATGCGCTTCAATTTCAATGTACGTCTGCTGCTTTGCTCCGTCATCCCTTCCGTGTTGTTTATCATTGCCCTCGGCGCAGCGCTCTGGGGGTTGCTTAGCACGCAGAAGACCTTCGACCGATATATAGGTACCGAGCAATTCATCACGAACAGCTTCACCGAAATGTATGCCCAGTCGCTGCAGGGCGGGCAGGCGCTGCGCAACATTCTTCTCGATCCGTCCAATCCCCGCGCCTACGAGAACCTTAAAGCGGCGCAAAACCGCTACGAAAACAGCTTCCTGGAATTGCAGAAGGTTACGTCGGGCACTGCATTGAGCGCCACGCTGGGCGAGATCGAGCGGTTGTATCGCGTCTTGCTGGAGAAGCGCCGGCTAGTGCTGGAGGCGTCAAAGAACGGTAGTGACAATGCGGTACGGCTCCTGAATGAAGAAGAAACACCGGCATGGCGGGCCATGCGCGCGCAACTGCTGGAACAGATCGAGGCCACTCGCAAGACTTCTGCCGAAGTGCACGCAGCTACGAGTAGCCATGCCCGCCAGCAGACGTGGCTTGCAGGCATACTGGCCCTGTTGGCGGTGGCCGGGGCCGCACTGTTGTGCTGGATGCTGATGCGCACGGTGGGGCGCGAGCTGGGTGGCGATCCGGCAGAGGTACGCGAAGCCCTGCGTCGCATTGCCGAAGGCGACCTTTCGGCGTCGCAGGTCAACGCTGCGCAGCTGCGTGGTTTGATGGCCGAAATGGAACAGACGCGCCGCAACCTGAACCGGCTTCTGGCCGTCGTGTATGAATCCGCCACGGAAATTGATCAGGCCAGCCGTGAGGTGGCCGCCGGCGGGAATGACCTGGCGGCGCGCACGGATCTCTCTGCAAGCAGCCTGCAGGAAACCGCGGCCGCCATGGAGCAGCTGGCGGGTACGGTGGAGCAGACGGCCGGATCGGCACGGCAGGCCGACACCTTGGCCAACGCCGCAACGGACGTTGCGGGGCAGGGCGGAACCATCATGGCCGAAGTGGTTTCCACCATGGATGAGATCAACGCCGCCTCCGACCGGATGGCCGAGATCGTGACGACGATCGACGGCCTGGCCTTCCAGACCAATATTCTGGCGCTGAATGCAGCGGTCGAGGCCGCCCGTGCAGGTGAACAGGGGCGCAGCTTTGCGGTCGTGGCAGGCGAAGTGCGGGCGCTGGCCCAGCGCAGCGCACAGGCGGCGCGCGAGATCCGTACGCTCATCGAGGAAAGTGTGCAGAAGGTGCATGCGGGGGCCACCTTGGTTACGAACGCGCGCAGCACGGTGGCTGATATCGTTTCGTCGGTGCAGCGCGTGCATGCGATCATCGGCGAAATTTCCGTGGCGGCGTCGGAGCAGGCCGACGGCATTGGCCAGATCAATGTCGCCGTAGGCCAGCTTGACCAGGCCACCCAGCAGAATGCCGCCATGGTGGAACAGGTCGCCGTTGCCACGATGAATATGAAGGAACATGCGGGCAACCTGTTGCGTACGGTCGGTGCCTTCAAGATCGACACCGAAGGGCTGGCTGCTGCGCCGTTGGCCCAGCTGGCAGCACCGAGCGCCAGTGCAGACGACGTGCACGAATCTGTCAGCGGCTTGCTGCCGGCACCCAACTGATTTTTCACAGTTTCAAGTGAGCGCACTGCTCGCGGGCTTCTCAGCCTGCGAGCAGGCCGGCGCGTGCCTGCAGATATGGATTTGAGTTCGCCTGTAAAGATGAAATCACGTTATCTGCGTGACTTCCAGTGAGCGCTCGTCCATAATTCCGCACTGCGGAAGCGCTTTCTGCGGAAATCGTTGACGCTGTCCGGCTGCGTGCTTATCTTTCAGATGTCATGACACCGCATGTTCGCGTGTGCGCCATCCCTGGCCTGGTGCAGGAACCCGGCTAACCCGCGAACGACGATCAAAAAATTTTCGAGGAGACATCCGTGTTCCGTCGCTTGCTTGTTTGCGCGGTCGCTTCTGCTGGCCTGCTGACTGGGGCCGTTGCCCACGCCAAAAACTTCACGATTCTTTCAAGCTGGGATTCCAGCTATAACGCCGTGCCGGTGTTTGTCGATACGTTCATCGCCAACCTGAAAGAAAAATCCAATGGCAAGCTCACGGCTGAAATGCGTGGGCCCGAAACAGTGCCTCCCTTCGAACAGCTGCAGCCCGTTTCCAGCGGACTGTTTGATTTTCTGTTCACGCATGGAGCCTACCATCTGGGTGAAACCGGCATGGGGTTCGCTCTTGATGCAATGAAAGATGACCCGGTTGCGCGTCGCCAGAGCGGGGTGTACGAGCTGATTGATCAGCATTACAACAGCCGCGGTCTGAAGCTGATTGGTGTGTATTCCTCCGCTTCGGGGTATCACTTCCTGTTGCGTGAGCCAATCGCCGCCGACGGTGCGTTGAAGGGGCGCAAGATTCGTGCATCGGCCACCTATCACGACATGGTCGAGCAGTTGCAGGGGGCAGTGGTTTCGCTGCCGGCCAGCGAAATCTATTCCGCGCTCGAGCGTCGTGTGGTCGATGGCGCGGCATGGCCGGTGTTCGGCGCCATGGAGGCCCGGTGGTACGAGGTCTCCGAATACATGACCCGCCCGACGTTCGGAGTGACCAATCAGATTCTGTTCATGAATCAGGATGCCTGGGAAGCCCTGTCGGAAGACGAGCAGAACATCATTATGGAAGTCGCCCAGGAGCTCGAGGTTTCGGGCCGGAAAGTATTTGAAGATCTGTGGGCGCAGGAAGATGCCGCCATGCAGAAGGCAGGCCTAAAGATTACTGAGTTTGGCCCCGAGGTCGCACCGAATGTTGACGCCATGTTCGCAGCTGGCGTATGGAAACAGGTGAAGGCACGTTCCGGCCCCGACGGCGAAGCGCTGCACAAGCTCGCTGTAGAGAAGGGACTGACCAGCCAATGAGGGATTCCGAAATTCGGAAAGCTGGAGCGCCGGTGTTCGGCGCTCTGGCTTCATTACATGACGCCATTACGCGTTTCACGTTCGTGGTGGCGATTATCGCCACCGCCTACCTGACACTAACCCTGTCGGCCGAAGTGATCGCGCGTTACGTGCTCCAGAAGCCGACCGGGTGGATTCCCGACACGGCGGCCGTGAGCTTTGCGCTGATCACCTTTATGGGCGCACCCATGCTGGCGTGGAAGCGCGGCCACGTGAATATGGATATTGTCGTGAAGCGCATGCCGGCCGCGTTGGCCTCATTGGTGGAGCGACTGATGTATTTGGTGGCTGCGGGTGCATGCCTGTTGTCTGCGTGGTTCGGTTACGTTGAATTGCTGCGCCTCATTCGCCGCAACGTGATGATGATTGCCGTGACGCCAATTCCGAAATGGTGGCTCATGGCCGCCATTGTGTACTGTCTGCTCAGTATGGGTATCTACTTTCTCAGGCACCTATGTGGCACGTTCTGCCCGACGAGCGAAAACGAAGCAACGCGTGAGGCTGCCTGATGGAATGGTATGTACTTATTGCTGCGGCGGTTGGCCTCATGCTCTTGCTGTTTGCCAGCGGCCTGCCGATCTTTTTGTCGTTTCTGGTTCTGAACCTGGCGGGGCTGTTCTACCTTTCTGGCAGTTTCAAGGGCGTGCTGCTGGTGGTGAACTCCATGTTCGACACCGGCACCAGCTTGTCTCTCGCCGCGATTCCGCTTTTTATTCTGCTGGGCGAGATTCTTTTTCGGTCAAGTGCAGTGAACGTAATGTTCGATGCCGTCGATTCCGTGGTGGGCGCTGTTCGTGCCCGGCTGTACATGGTTAGTGTGCTGCTGTCGACGGTGTTCGGCGCCTTGTCGGGCTCCGCAATGGCTGTGGCGGCGATGATGGGCGCTTCGTTGCTGCCTGAAATGGAAAAACGCGGATACCAGAAACAACTGTCGCTGGAATCGATATTGGGCGGCTCGACCCTGGCTCCCATCATTCCGCCAAGCGTGATGGCCGTGGTGCTGGGCATTCTGGCCAGCGTGTCGGTTTCGGGGCTTCTGATTGCAGGGATCTTGCCGGGTCTGCTTCTGGCTGCCGTATTGTTCGCCTATGTCGTGATACGCGTGAAGCTCAATCCCGAGCTCGCCCCGCCCGTCGCTGAAAGCGTGAAATACAGCGCGAGTCAGCGGCTACGCCTGGTGGCACGTGCAGCACCGTTCGTGGGCATTATCGTCGCCATTCTTGCGCTGATCATCGCCGGGGCCGCAACACCGACCGAGGCGGCGGCATTCGGCTGCGTGGTGGCGGGAGTCATCTGTTCGGTATTTGCTTCCTTGCGCTGGTCGACTCTGGTTCAGGCGCTGCGCTCGACTGCATGGACCACCAGCATGATCATGGCCATTATGGTGTGTTCCGTATCGTTCAGTCAGGTACTGAACATGAGCGGGGTGACCGTGAGTCTGGTGAAGGCGGTGACTGCTCTTGATTGGCCTGCCGCCATCATGTTCGTGCTTCTGATGGGCCTGGGCTTCGTGCTGTGCATGTTCATTGACCAGATTGCAGTGATGATTCTGCTCGTGCCCCTGTACAAGCCGATTATTGCAGCGCTTGGATTTGAGCCTCTTTGGTTTTGGGCGATCTTCCTGGTGGTGATGGCCCTGGGTAACGTTACGCCGCCCTTTGGCTACACGTTGTTCGCGCTCCAGGGGGCCGCCCGCGGCACACGAATCCAGGAACTGTATCGCGCATCGTACCCGGTCGTGCTTTTGTACATTGCGGTCATTGCGTTGCTGGCATTGCTCCCCGGAATCGTTTTGTGGTTGCCGTCGCTGATGTAAATAGCGCAATGCGTTCGATTTTTCAAATACGGAAAGAAACATGGATCTTGGAATTTCGGGGCTGAGCGCCCTTGTTCTTGGGGGTTCGCGGGGGCTTGGCTTCGCGTGCGCAAAGGCGCTGGCCGCAGAAGGGGTACGCGTCGCCATCTGTGGGCGTGACCGCGCGTATGTCGAACAACAGTCTCAGGTGCTTGGCCCCGACATGCTGGGCATTGCGGGTGACGTGTCTGACCCGGCTTCGCGCAAGGCCATTTTCCAGGCCTGCCAGGAAGCCATGGGCCGCATCGACATACTGGTGACGAACGCCGGAGGGCCGCCCCCGGGGCCTGTCGAGTCGCATGCGCATTCGACCTGGTTGGCTGCGCTGGAAACCAACATGTTGGCCGCGCTCGATTTTGCCACGATGGTATTGCCGGGCATGAAGGAAGCGCGTTTTGGGCGCATTGTGAACATCACCTCATTCACGGTTCGTGAACCCTATCCCAATATGGGTCTGGCTACGGGTGTGCGGGCGGGCCTGACGGGTGCAATGGCCAGTCTGGCGGCTGAAGTCGCGCCTATCGGCATCACGGTGAACAATCTGCTTCCCGGTCTGATGGATACGGGAGCACTGGTGCGCGTGTATCGGGCCCAGGCCGAGAGAGAAGGCATCAGCATGGAAGAAGCCAAGCAGCGCATGGCGGAATCCGTGCCAATGAAGCGACTGGGTACCGCCGAGGACTTCGGTGCGGTGTGCGCGTTCTTATGTTCGCGGCACGCCTCGTACATGACCGGTCAGAACGTAACCGTCGACGGCGGGTTGGTGAAGTCTTTACTATGAACTGCAACACAATGAACGTGAACACGATCGGAATCGTGGGTGCCGGTGCCATGGGCAGCGGTATTGCCCAGATTGCAGCTACCAGCGCAATGGATGTGCGCATCTACGACAGTCGTGGTGGTGCGGCGGCTGACGCCTGCGAACGCATTGTTCGTACACTGCAGAAGCGTGCAGACGCCGGCAAGCTCGATGCCGCCGTGCCGGAACAGGTCAGAGTACGCCTGCACCCGGTCGATTCCCTCGCCGAGTTGGCTGGGTGCGAACTGGTGATCGAGGCAATCGTTGAAGATCTGGCAATCAAGCAACAGGTGTTTCACGAGCTGGAAGCGGCCGTAGGCGAAGACACCATATTGGCGTCCAACACCTCGTCGATTCCCATCGGGGTGCTGGCTTCATCGTGCCAGCGGAAACAGCGGATCGTCGGCATGCACTTTTTCAATCCAGTGCCGTTGATGAAGCTGGTGGAAATCATTGCCGGACCGGATACCGACGAAGCGGTCATGGCCTGTCTCGAAGAGACCGGCCGGCGCATGGGCAGGGTTCCGGTGCGCGTGCGCGACACGCCGGGATTCCTGGTGAATTTTGGTGGGCGCGCGTACCCCACCGAAGGCCTGGCCGTGTTGCAGGAAGGAGTGGCCACACCAGCGCAGATCGATGCGATCATGCGTGACGCCCATGGTTTTCGTATGGGGCCGTTCGAACTTATGGATCTCACCGGCATGGATGTGAACTATCCCGTGAGCCGGTTCATTCACGAGTGTCAGTCGTACGATCCTCGGTTGCGCACGACGCCGCTGCATCGTTACATGATGGATAGTGGTCAACTGGGCCGTAAAACGGGTCGGGGCTTTTACCGTTATGGCGAAGGCGTCGAACGGCAGTCTGCCGATACCTGCGTTGACGCGCAGCCGGCTTCGCAGGTGCTGGTCTTTGGTAACGACCCTGTTCTGGATTTGCTGGTTGCCGAGACTGGGGTTCGGCGTCTTGCGCAGGATGATGGCATCTCACCCATACTGGTTTCGTTCAGAGGTGACGACTGCAGCAATTACGCGGCCATGCAGGGTCTGGACCATCGCCGCCTGGTGGCAATCGACACGTTGGGCAATACCGATATACGCCTTACGTTAATGTGCGCGCCCGGTGTGTCGGCTGAATGTCGCGATAGTGTTCTGGCGCTCTTTCGGCCTGTGCGCAAGCTCACGCTCATCAACGATTCGCCGGGTTTCGTCGGGCAGCGCATTGTGGCCATGGTTGCGAATCTGGGTTGCGAGATGGCGCAAATGCACATTGCGTCGGTCGCGGACGTTGATTGCGCGATGCGCCTGGGGCTGAATTACCCCAAGGGCCCGATCGAGTTGACCGACGCACTGGGCTGCTCCACGGTGTATGAAATTCTGACCCGGATGCAGTCGCTCACGGGTGATGACCGCTACCGCCCCAGCGCCTGGCTGCGTCGCAGGGCGCAACTGGGGCTGCCGGCGGGCACAGTCGATTCATGAACTTTGCAGAACACTAAGGTCGTGGGCCTCCCACGATTGACACCGGACCTAGCGATTGGGCGGCCTTCAACAGTATGGGGGCCAGCTCGGTTCGCATGCGCTGCTCGCTGATGCTGCCTGTCGATACCGGTATGGTCAATGCCATAAGCTGATCTTGCCAAATGACCGGCACGGCGATACCGCCGATGCCTTCTTGCCATACATTGCGCACCAGGGCATAGCCCCGGCGGGCGCAGAGTCGTAGGGCTTGGTTGAACGGCTCGATGTCTTCCCCGCGTTTTTTCAGATGAGTGCCCAGGCGGGCCAGCAGTGACCAGCGCTTGCGGTCGGGAAGAGCTGACACGATCGCGACACCTGCGGCCGAGACGTTGACTCGCAAACGCCCGCCTGTCGACAGGCGAACGGCAACAATATTCGTGCCGATGACGACTTCGACGAACGAGATGTGCAGGCCGTCGACCACTGCCAACGCTGCGGTTTCTCCGGTCTGCTCGCTGATTTCGCGCAGATAGGGTCGTGCACGATCCAGAAACGAAAGGCCGGCCAGAACGGGGTACCCAAGCGTAAGGTTCTTGGGCGTGAGCTCGTAGGCGCGCTGGTTCGAACAGCGGCGAATATAGCCAAGCTCGGTAAGCGTGTAGGTGAGCCGGCTGATCGATGACGGCGGTAGCCCGGTAAGTCGTGACAGATCGCCATTACCCAGAGGCCGGTTCGCCTTCGAAAGGCATTCGAGTACGTTGAGGCCCCGTGCCAGTACGTCGATGAACTGACGATCCTTCGTTGTGTCTTTGGGCTTTTTTGTCATTTGTCCCCCTTTCCAATTTCTGCTGTGCAGAATTGGATTTCGCAGATAGATATTAAGATTACCCTGTTTATCGATTTATGTGTGGTGTCCCGAGGGCTGGCGAAATTTGTTGCTACGCTTGCTTCGCATGCACCGTGTGTTTGATTCCAAGGAGACAGACCCTATGCTTACCGGCGATATGTTGCGTCGCTCGGCAGAACGTTTCCCGAACAAGCCGGCCGTGATCTGGGAAGATCGCGCCCTGAGCTACCGGGAGCTCGATCAGGCGGCTAACCGCTTTGCCAATGCCCTGCTTGCGCTGGGTGTACGCCGAGAGGAAAAGGTCGGCATCGTGTGCCGCAACCGGCTCGAATATGCGATTGTTTTTTTCGGGGCCGCACGTTCGGGTGCCGTTCTAGTCAATATTTCCACGCTGTACCAGCCGGCAGATCTTGCATACGTGCTACAGAAGGCAGACGTCACCACGCTGCTGTACGAAGACATCTTTGCCGAGAAGATCGACGCGGTGCGTGACCAACTGCCGCTGCTTCGGCACTGCATTCGGATCGGCAGCGATGGCGACGACACCGCGTTTGACGAGTTTGTGGGCGGTGGTGGCACCGAGTATCCCGCCGTGGAGCTTTCCATTGACGCACCATTTTGCATGACCTATACGGGTGGCACCACCGGCCGGCCCAAGGGCGTGCTGTGCAGCCATCGCAACCGGTACATCACGGCGCACACGGTCGCCATGGAAGAAGCGCTCGACGAGCGGGACATCATTGGCATTGTCACCCCCATGTTTCATGTTGCGGCACTGAACATCATGTTCCAGCCGGCTATTCTGGTGGGCGCCACCTGCACACTGCTGACCAAATGGAGCGTGCCCGCGTTCAAGGAAATGGTTCAGCGCACGGGCATGACTGGCGCTTTCATGGTGCCCACGCAGGTCTCGATGGTGGTGAGCGACCCCGAGTTCACTGCGCAGCCCTATGCGAGTTGGAAGAAGCTTTCGTTTGCCGGTGCCCCGATGCCCGACTGGGTGCAGCGTGAAATGATCCGCCTGCTGCCAGCGGTTGAGATGACGCAGATTTATGGTCAGTCGGAAATGGGCGTGCTGACTTCGCTGCGTTCCTGGTACTTGCAGGACAAGCTGGGCGCGGTGGGCCGCCAGGCCTACAACGTTGACGTGGCACTGGTCGACACGCAAGGCAATCCCGTACCGCCCGGTGTGGTGGGCGAGGTGGCCTCGCGCGGGCATAACGTGATGCTGGAGTATTACAACGAACCCGAGCAGACGGCCAGTTTCTGGAGGAATGGCTGGGCCGTCACCGGTGACCTGGCGATCATGGATGACGAAGGGTTCATCACGCTGGTTGACCGCGCCAAGGACATGATCATTTCTGGTGGCGAAAACATTTATCCCAAGGAAATCGAGGACGCGATCTACGGCCTGCCGCAAGTGGCCGAGTGCGCGGTCTTCGGGGTGCCCGATGACAAATGGGGTGAAGTGCCTGCTGCTTATATATTGCTGCGGGAAGGGGCGCAGCTTACCGAGGCCGAAATCGAGGCGCACTGTGAAAAGATACTGGCGCGTTTCAAGCGGCCTCGCCTCATCAAGTTCGTCACTGAGTTCCCCAAGACCCCCATCGGCAAAATTCAAAAGAATCTGCTCCGTGAAGAATACTGGGCAGGAAAGGAGAAAAAGATATGAGCGACATCTACGCAACCTATCAGCGGCTGAAGTTCGACTGGCCTGCAGAGCGTGTTCTGCGCGTCACTATGGAAAACCCCGGACGGCTGAATTCCGCCGACCACGTCATGCACCGAGAATTGGTGAACGTGTGGCGTGACATCGATGCCGATCCCAATGTCAGCGCGGTCATTATCCGCGGCGCAGATGGCGCGTTCTCGTCGGGGGGTGATCTGGATCTGGTCAAGGAAATGACGGAAGACTTTCAGACGCTTACCCGTGTCTGGAAGGAAGCGCGCGACCTGGTCTACAACCTGGTGAACTGCTCGAAGCCCATGGTGTCGGCCATGGAGGGGCCCGCAGTGGGTGCAGGCCTGGTGGCCGGCCTTCTGGCCGACATTTCCATTGCTGCACGCGACGCACGCATCATCGACGGCCACACCCGCCTGGGCGTTGCCGCTGGCGATCATGCCGCCATTGTCTGGCCGCTGTTGTGCGGTTTGGCCAAGTCGAAGTACTACCTGATGCTGTGCGAACCGGTCAGCGGGGAAGAGGCCGAACGGATAGGTCTGGTTTCGCTGTGCGTGGACAGCTCGGAACTGCATGACAAGTCGATCGAGATCGCAAAGAAGCTCGCCGCAGGGTCTCCCACCGCGTTGCGCTGGACCAAGTATGCCCTGAACAACTGGCTGCGTATGGCGGGGCCCACGTTCGACACCTCGCTCGCGCTTGAGTTCCTGGGCTTCAAGGGGCCGGATGTCCAAGAGGGGCTCAATTCGCTGCGCGAAAAACGTCGACCCAATTTCACCAAGGATTGTCCGCTGTGACGATGAAACAGATTCAGGAAGCCTATATCTGCGCCGGGGTACGCACGCCTATTGGTCGTTACGGTGGGGCGCTGGCCACGCTGCGCCCCGACGATATGGCCGGCCATGTTATTCGTGCCCTCATGGAGCGTGTGCCGGGCATTGCCCCGGATGCCGTGGATGACGTCATTCTGGGTTGTGCCAACCAGGCCGGTGAAGACAATCGCAACGTCGCCCGCATGGCGGCCCTGCTTGCTGGCCTGCCGGACACGGTACCGGGTGTCACCGTGAACCGTCTGTGCGGTTCCGGCCTCGATGCGGTTGGGATGGCTGCACGTGCCATAGGCATGGGCGAAGCGGATGTCGTCATTGCTGGTGGCGTGGAATCGATGAGTCGCGCACCGTTCGTGATGGGCAAGGCGACTTCGGCATTTTCGCGTACGGCCGAGATCTTCGACACGACGATCGGCTGGCGCTTCGTGAATCCGGTGCTCAAGGCGCAGTACGGCATTGACTCGATGCCCGAAACTGCAGAAAACGTTGCAGCGGATTTCGGTATCGCACGTGCTGACCAGGACGCCTTCGCGCTGCGCAGCCAGCAGCGCGCCCTGCAAGCGCAAAAGAGCGGCCGCTTCGAGCAGGAAATCGTGCCGGTCAGCCTTCCCCAGCGCAAGGGTGAGCCGCTCGTCGTATCTGCGGATGAGCACCCGCGGGAAACGACACTCGAGAAGCTCGCAGCCCTGTCGACACCTTTTCGTCAAAACGGGGCAGTGACTGCCGGGAATTCTTCGGGCGTGAACGACGGTGCGGCCGCGCTGCTGATTGCGTCGAAGGCGGCAGTGCAACGCTACGGTCTCAGGCCGCTGGCGCGCGTCTCGGGAATGGCTGTGGCCGGCGTGCCGCCCCGCATCATGGGTATTGGTCCTGTACCAGCAACACGTAAGGTGCTGGAGAGGCTCGGCTTGAGTATTGCCGATCTCGATGTCATCGAGTTGAACGAGGCCTTTGCGGCTCAAGGGCTCGCTGTCCTACGTCAGCTGAATATTGCTGACGATGATTCGCGAGTGAATCCGAACGGCGGCGCCATTGCTCTGGGCCATCCACTGGGCATGTCGGGTGCACGCCTTGTCCTAACTGCCGCGCTCGAGCTTCAGAATCGCCAGGCACGCCGCGCATTGTGCACCATGTGCATAGGTGTGGGTCAGGGCATCGCGATGGTAATCGAACGGGAGGCCTGATGAGTCAAACTTCGAGTGAAATGCGGGAGATTCTGGTCGAGCGGCGTAGTCCCGCTGTGGTACTGGTGCGGCTGAATCGGCCCCATGTTCGCAATGCCTTGAACCTTGCCATTCGCCAGGAACTGGCCGCAGTGTTCCGCGAATTTGTGGATGACCGGGAGTTGCGTTGCGTCGTGCTTACCGGTAACGAGAAGGTATTTGCTGCCGGAGCCGATATTGAAGATATGTCGCGTATCGGTGCGGTCGAGATGTATCACCGTCACACGGAACGGTTGTGGGGTGCGGTAGGCGACTGCCCGGTTCCGGTGATCGCTGCGGTAAGCGGCTTTGCACTGGGCGGTGGCCTTGAACTGGCGATGAATGCCGATATCATCATCGCCGGGCGCAGTGCACGCCTGGGGCAACCCGAGGTCAAAGTCGGAATCATGCCGGGCGCCGGCGGCACACAGCGTCTGACGCGCGCGGTCGGTAAGTTCCAGGCCATGTACCTGTGCATGAGCGGGGAACTTGTTTCGGCCGAGCAGGCGTACATGATGGGCCTGGTTAGCAAGGTGGTGGACGACGACAAGGTGCTTGCAGAAGCCCTTGAACTGGCCGACAAACTGGCCGCGTTGCCGCCGATTGCGCTGGCGCAGATCAAGGAGGTGATCGTTCAGGGTGAAGACCTGCCGCTTCCCGCAGCGCTCGCGCTTGAGCGCAAGGCCGTGCAGCTGCTATTTGCCACGCAGGACAAGCAGGAAGGCATGCAGGCATTCCTCGAAAAGCGGCAACCCCGTTACGTCGGACTTTAATTCCGCTTGCCTCTGCGGGCCGCCTTCGTCGATGCAATGACGATGGCGGCCCGTTTTGTTTGCGGGTGACGGAACATGCGGGCAACGTGTCGCGCACTGTCGGTACGGGCCGGCATTGTCCGCTTCCTCTCTTCAATGAAACACCGGAATTTCGTTGCGCGAAATTTTGTTGCAGTGCAACTTTACCCGTTCCGACGGGCACACCTAATCTCCTCTTCACATTAGATGGTGAACCACAGCCCCACAAAATCACGGGGTTATGGATTCCATCGTGGAATTTACAGGCCGTTGTCTGAGGAAGCCGCAGCTTTCGAGAAAGCTGTTTCTTCATCGGTCGATATTCATTTTTCGCGAGACGAAAAGATCGGCAGAAGCAAAGGGGAGGGAAGTTCATGAAGACCCATCGCTGGAAACAGCGTCCCGAAGTGTCAAATGCAAAGTAATTTTGAGCCACAAAGCGCGTAGGCGCGCATTTGAAATCTGAGCCACCACTGGTGTTTACGGGTTCGGTGCCGGCGGAAAGAGGCCAGCCTTGCGTTGTCGTTTTAGGCGATAGCTGTCTCCTTTGATTTGCACGATGTGGGCGTGGTG
>JAUZQE010000051.1 GCA_030733815.1 Yanghanlia caeni | reverse complement strand
CACCTGCGCCAACCTGGTGGCCAGCCTGAATGCGGCCCGGGCCGTTGGCGGGTATGAGCGGCGCCTGGCGACGCTGGCACGTGTGCCGCTGCTGATCATCGATGACTTTGGCCTGAAACCGCTACGGCCGCCAGCCGATGAAGACCTGCACGAGCTGGTGGCCGAACGCTACGAGAAAGCGGCCACCATCGTGACCAGCAACCTGGACTTGCCCGAATGGGATCAGGCCTTCCCGGCGAACCGCCTGCTGGCCTCGGCCACGCTCGACCGCCTGCGGCATAACGCCTACTGCCTGGTGCTCGATGGCAAGTCTTACCGCAGCCCCAGGCTCGGCCCGACGACCACCCTTGGCAAGGAGGAGAAAAATGACGTAAAAAACACCTGATTCCACCCCTTCAGTCATGCGTTCAGAACCGGCGTTTTAATGGCTCCTAAATGCCGAAAAATGCTGGCTCCTATACGGTGAAAGGTGACAGGGTGTGCGACCGCAAGGATCTTGATCTTGCCGGAGGCCAGCTGGGGAGCGGCGGAGGCGACGCCCACGAAGGCCATGGACACCTGCCCACCCATGGCGTCGGTAGTGGCGGGCGCATCTCCCTTGTAGGGCACATGAACGATGTCGAGACCCGTCTTCATCTTGAAGGTCTCACCCGCAAGATGGCCGGTACCGCCGACACCGCTGCTGCTGAACGAAAGCTTGCCGGGGTTCTTCTTCCCGTACTCAATCAACTCCTGGATGCTGTTGATTCCAAGCCCCGAATGAATGGCAAGCACGATGGGAACTGCCCCCACCATGCCGACCGGTTCGAAATCCTTCACGGCATCATAAGGAGCGTCGGGATAAAGGGTAGGATTGGTGCCGTGAGTAGCACTGTTGCCCATCAGGAGCGTATATGCGTCCGGCTGCGCCTTCACGACGAAGCTCGCGCCCACCACGCCATTCGCACCGGCCTTGTTGTCTGCGATTGCATTGATCTTCAGCTCCTCGCCCAGTTCCTTGGCCATGAGACGGGTGAGAAAATCATTGGCACCCCCGGCAGCATACGGAGATATCACGGTGAGCGGCTTGTCGTTGGGATACTCGGCGTGCGCCGGGCCAAACGCCATGAGAGCGCCGGCAATGAGCGCCGCCACAGTCCTGCCAATGAAAAAAGTACGCATTTGCTCCTCCTACGGATAGCGGTTACTTGCTTGGGGATTTCGGCGGCCCTTCCGAGGCCGCTAGTTGTTTCTCTTCTTCGATCGAGGCCCGGCCTACCTGCTCCAGCTTGACCAGGGCCCGGTCGAGCACGGCCCACTCCTCCGGCGTCAGCGCCTTCAGAAAGGCGTCGTTGCGGGCCGCCGCCGCCTTGATCAACTGCTTGTAGAGCTTCCCGCCGGCCGGAGACAGGCTCAGGCGCACGGCGCGGGCGTCCTGCTCATCCGCGCGTCGCTGCACCAGACCACGCTCTGCCAGCGCACTGATCACGCGGCTTGCCAGCCCTTTGTCGAGGTCCACCACCTTCGCCAGCTCATTCAGGGTCTGATCCGGCCGCGCGCCCAGCAAAGCGATGGTGCGCCACTCCCACAGCGAAACGTCGAACCGGCGCCGATAGTGCATTGCAGCACTCCGCGACATGAGGTTGCCGACCAACTGCAGCCGGTACGAGACCAGGCCGGTGATCGTGAGTTCGCCTGCATCGGCACGCGCAACAGGATGGACATCATTCTTTCGTGTCTTGTTCATGATGGCTCGGCCAACTTTTAGTTGACCTAATCAACAGTTGTTATTATCAACCAATATAGATGACTTCGTCAACTATACCCCCGGAAATGGAAGAGTAAGGATAAACCCGCAAGAGCCCCGGCGACTTGCCCTCCTTCAACGCCGACCCGATTGGAGGCGCAGAAAGGCCATGCATCGTGCCCGCAGCGTCGATCGCCATCACGATCAGGAGGCACCGCATGGAAAAACATCGCTTTCCATCAAATTGGAAGCCGATCCGGAGAGCTATAGTGACCACCAGGCACCACCCCGCAGCGTTCACCCATGACTTCCCGTTCGGCATCTCTCTCCCTGACCAGCATCCTGCTCACCCTCAGTCTGCACGGATGCACTGACCCCACGCCCTCCGACACCGTGGTGCGCGACTTTCTGTACCAGACCGTCAATTCCTATGAGCTTTACCGTGACCATTTCGAAATCCGGTCGTGGGAACGGGTCAACGGCTGGAAGGACCAGAACGACTACGTCGTGACTGCAGACGTCACGCTGAAGTCGAAACAGGCCTATATCGGCCTGCTTGCAGAATGCGCCGTCGAACTCGAACCGTGGCTGAAGGGCAGCTGGGTGGAATCCTCACAGCTGGCCCTGATCGACCTGCAGGCCCGCATGACCGGCACCCAGGCGGATTTCCTCTCCTACTGGAATCACGACGCATCGAAGACGCCTGCACCCCGGAAGTTGCAGGAGCTTTCCGCCCGGGTCACGCACGACGATCAGGCGAAGCTGCTGGTCGCCTGCGACTACCTGCTGCTGGATCAATACGGCAGCATCATTGATCGAAACCTCACACCCGACACCCGACTGTCGCGACGCTACGAGCTCCGGTTCAAACAGACGGAAAGGGGCTGGCAGGGAATGAATCGCTGACCGGGCCGGACGCGTGCCGAACATAAAAAAAGCCCTCCCGGTCAAGGGAGGGCAAAACTACAGCAGAGTAATCCTTCAGTTGAAGCCGTTCGACTCGACGCACACACGAAGCGTGAGACAAAACAGGCTCACGGGCGGGAAACCCGACCTCAATAGGTGATCAGACGCTTCTCCATTTCCCGCATGGCTTCGTAGCCCATCAGCTTCATGATGTCTTCGATGCCGACGACCAGATCAGGACGATCGACAGGTTCGCCGGTCTCGATAACGTGCTTCATGCATTCGAGCGCATCCCGCATGCCGTGGATGGCCGCGGCCGGCAGCATGCGCGGAAGACTGATACGCCGCACGCCAAGGCGCTTGAGTTCCGGAATGGGAATCAGAGGAGTCGTGGGGCGCTTGCGGATACCAAAACCCATGTTGATGCTGACCGGCACGCCGGCGGCATCAACGATGCGAGCGATGTCATCGGGCGTCTTGACCGCATCGGGGAAAATCATGTCGGCGCCGGCAGCCACATATGCCTTGACCCGCTCGATGGTGCCTTCGATGCCTTCGACCGCCAGGGCGTCGGTACGCGCTACGATGACGAAGCTGTCGTCCTTGCGCGCAAGACACGCCGCTTCGATCTTCTTGACCATCTCTTCCTTGCTGATCACATCCTTGCCGGGCATGTGACCGCAACGCTTGGGGCTGACCTGATCCTCGATGTTGACGCCAGCAACGCCAGCCTCTTCGAACATCTGAACCGTATGAAACACGTTCATCGGGTTACCGTACCCGGTATCGGCATCCGCCGTCAGTGGGATATCCACGGAGCGCGCCAGCATCCGGCAATGATTGACGTTTTCCATCAGACCCATCACGCCCATGTCGGGCACGCTCAACAAGGCATTCGACAAGGCGGCGCCGCTCGTGCAGGCCGTCTTGAAGCCGGCCGCCGCCACAAGGCGCAAACTGTAGCCGTCATACACACCCGGCGAGACGATGAAGTCGCCGGAATTCAAGAGGCTGCGAAATTTCTGGGCTGCTGCGCTCATAAGAGATGTGTGCTCCTGATTAGCGGTTCGGTAGCGGCCACGGCGAGCGACCGCCCGTGGCGCCTGAATGTAGATACGGTCGCATTATTGACGTCGCTCACAAAAGTGTCAACTCTTTATTTGAAAAACACCAGAAATCCTTCCATAGACGACATAAAGAAGCGAGAAATGGTGATCAATTCACCTTACTGTTGACAGTATAGTGGCGCAACCCTATGCTATCGCTGCTCAAACAAAGGCCTGACCATGCAAGAGACGCTGACCGGACCCCATCATTCCGACACCCATTTCTCCGCACCTGATGCCCGCCACGTCCGTTCTCTCGGCTCCGCCGCCATGCTCGACCTGCAGGCGTGCGCCGCCGCAGAGGGCACAGACATACGGGAACTACCCTTCGTCATCCGCATCCTGCTTGAAAACGTCGCAAGAAACCGGGCGTTGGGGCGGCGTGTGGGCGCTGAAGAACTGCATTCCCTGTGCCACTGGGCAACGAACATTGACGCACAGCTGTCGCTGCATGTGGAGCGCGTGATCCTGCCTGACTCCAGTGGACTGCCGGTCCTGCAGGATCTGGCGGCGCTGCGGGATGCCGTCGCAGAACGCGGCGGCGATGCCCGACAGGTCGATACGCGGGTGCCGGTCGACCTGATCGTCGACCACTCCCTGCAGGTTGACACATGGGGACGCCCCGATGCAATCGAACTGAACCTGAATGCCGAGTTCCGGCGCAATGCGGAGCGTTACCGTTTCCTGAAATGGGCGCAGCAGGCATTCGACGGCCTGAACATCTTTCCGCCGGGCTCCGGCATCATCCACCAGGTCAATCTGGAGAGGCTTGCGACGGTCGTCCGCGTCGGCGAGCAGGAAGGCCGGCTATGGGCCCGCCCGGATTTCGTCATCGGAGGCGACTCGCACACCCCGATGGTCAACGGCCTGGGTGTACTGGGCTGGGGCGTGGGCGGCATCGACGCCGAATCCGCCCTGCTTGGCCGCGCCTACACCTTCCCCGTGCCCGAAGTCGTGGGTGTGGAACTGGTGGGCCGCTACACGGGCCGTCACCTCACGACCACCGACGCAGCCCTGCTGATCACCGAAACGCTGCGCCGCGAAGGGGTGGCCGGCTGCGCCGTCGAATACTTCGGCGAGGCGATCGCGCACATGCCTGTGACGGATCGCGCCACGATCGCCAACATGGCGCCGGAATACGGCGCCACCTGCGGCTACTTTCCCGTCGATCAGCGTACGCTCGACTATCTGCGCCTTACCGGGCGCCCGGAAGAACACATCGCGCAAGTGGAAGCGTACTGCCGTGCGAATCACCTCTGGAACGACGGTGCAGCCCAATCCCGAGTGCGTTACAGCCGGGTGCTGCGCATCGACCTGGGCAAGGCGGAACCAAGCATGGCAGGCCCGCGCCGCCCGCAGGACCGCCAGCCGGTCAGCCGGATCGGAAAGGATTTCGTCGCGCGCCTGCATGCTCCCGTGAAGGAAGGTGGATTCGGTGTGCCGGCCCGTACTGAGGAAGCGGCCAGCAGCCTGGATCACGGCCGCATCATCCTCGCCGCCATCACGTCGTGCACCAACACGTCGAATCCCTCGGTGATGATCACCGCCGGCCTCATCGCCCGCCGCGCCCGCGAACGCGGCCTCGTGCCGCCCGCCTGGGTAAAGCGCTCCATGGCTCCGGGCTCGCGCAGCGTGACGGATTACCTAAGCGCCGCAGGCCTGCTCTCCGACATGGAAGCCATGGGATTCCATGTCATCGGTTACGGCTGCACCACCTGCGGCGGCAAGTCTGGCCCCATCGATCCCGTGCTGGCCGACGAGATCGTCCGGCGCAAGCTGGTCGTCTGCACCGTGATCTCGGGCAACCGGAATTTCGAAGGCCGCATCCACAAGCTGGCGCGCGCCAACTACATCGGTTCGCCCGCCATGGTGATGGCCTATGCCCTGGCCGGCCGCATCGACATCGATTTCGAATCGGAACCGCTAACGCATGACAGGGACGGCCAGCCGGTATGGCTGCGCGACCTGTGGCCCGAGCCCTCGGAAGTCGAGGCGGTCATGCAGCAGGTCCTGCGCCCGGAATCCTTCCGGAAGACATGGCAGACGCCCCCGGCAGGCGCGACGCAGTGGCAGGCTCTGTCCAGCAGCGACGGGCTGCACTGGCAATGGGAGCCTCAGTCCACCTACCTCGTCAAGCCTCCGTTCTTCTCGATGCCCGCCCCCGATCTGGAGCAGCTCGACGACCGGTACCGGGGAACGCGTGTGCTGGCCCTGTTCGACGATTCCCTCACCACCGACCACATTTCGCCCAGCGGCGAGATTCCACCCGACACGCCTGCCGGTCAATATCTGCTGAGCCTGGGCGTCGAACAGAAGGACTTCAACTCCTATGTGGCCCGCCGGTGCAATCACGAAGTCATGACGCGCGCCACGTTCGCCAACATCCGCGTGCGCAACCTGCTGGCCGAAGGCACGGAAGGCGGCTACACCCGCCTGTTTCCGGGCGGCGAAATCACGACGATCCACGCGGCAAGCCAGGCTTACCAGGCCGCCGGCATCGGCACCATCGTGCTCGCCGGCAAGGAATACGGCACTGGCAGCAGCCGGGACTGGGCCGCCAAGGGCACGGCACTACTCGGCGTGAGAGCCGTGCTTGCAAAATCGTTCGAACGCATCCACCGGGCCAACCTGGTGGGGATGGGCGTCGTGCCCCTGGCCTTCGCACCGGGCGAAGGCTGGCGCGAGCTGGGGCTCGACGGTACAGAAACCTTCGACTTCACCGGCATGCGCGAAGCGGTCGAAGGCGATGGATGGGTGGACGTCTGCGCAACCCATGAGGCCGGGCGCACCGTGCGCTTCCGTGCCAAACCCCAGGTGCTCACGGGCGCCGAACGGGAGCTCCTGCTGCAGGGCGGGATTCCGAACAGCGTGCTGAACGATTACCTCAAGAACAACTGAATCCAACGTCTATCGTCATACCGAGGAAACACGATGACTCAACGCCTTGATACGCTGCTGATCAACGCACTCATACACCAGGAAGGACAGGGGCCGGTACCCGGCAAGATCGGCATCGCCGACGGCAAGATCGCCCTCATCGGTTCTCACGACCAGGACATGCCGCCCGCCACTGAAGTCATCGATTGTGAAGGCCTGTGGGTGTTGCCCGGTGTGATCGATCCGCACGTGCACTTCGGCTTCGGCAATCCGGAAACCGACTTCGAGACCGAGTCCCGCAATGCGGCGCTCGGCGGCACGACCACGGTGATCTCCTTCCACCGCTCTGCCGACATCCGCGACAGTTTCGATGCCGCGCGGGAACGGGCGGAACGGCAGAGCTGCATCGACTTCGCCTTCCATTTCGGCGTCACGAGCCGCCTGCACGTCGAAACGCTCTCCGAAATCTCGCACCGCTTCGGCGTGAATTCCTACAAGCTGTACATGATGTACAAAGGCGCCGCCGGGCTTTCCAAAGGCTTCACGGAAATCGACGACGGGCTCCTCTGGGGCGCCCTACTCGCCGCCCGTGAAATTCCCGGCGCAATCCTCGGCGTGCATTGCGAAAACGTCGAAGTCATTCCCTGGCTGCGCGAACCGCTGCGCGCCGCAGGCCGCGACGACCTCGCCGCGTGGAACGAGCAGAGCCCGGACTTCCTCGAAGCCGAGAACGTGCACCGCGTCTGCTACTTCGCGGGCAAGACCGAAACCGCCGTGAACATCGTGCACCTCAGCAGCCGTGAGGCGCTGGACGAAGTGCGCCGCCACCGGCGCGACGGTCGCCGCTCACCCATCTACGTGGAAACCTGTCCCCATTACCTCTTTCTGGATTGCAACAGCCCCGCCGGCACTTACGCCAAGGTCAATCCGCCCGTGCGCACCGCTGACGACATCGACGCCATGTGGGAAGGCGTCTGCGACGGCGCGATCACCACGATCGGTTCCGACCACGTGCCGCGCAAGCGCGCCACCAAGGACAAGGACATCTGGGCGGCATCTAACGGTTTCCCAGGCACCGGCATGATCCTGCCCATCCTGCTGCATGAGGGCTATCACAAGCGCCAGGTTCCAATCGACACCCTGATGCGCGTGGCAAGCAACACGACGGCGCGCATCTACGGGCTTCGTGGCAAAGGCGCCATCACGGTCGGAAATGATGCCGACCTCGTGATCGTGGATCCGGATCTCGAAAAAACGGTCGATCCGGGCATCATGGAGTCGCACGCCGACTACTCCCCTTATGAAGGAATGACCTTCAGGGGCTGGCCGGTCCGTACCCTCGTGCGCGGCCGTACGGTAGCACGCGACGGCGCAATCGAACCCTCGGTGAAAGAACGCCCCTCCGGCCGCTACCTGCGCCGCCTGTAACGCCCGCGAACCCGAGGGCCTGAACCGAACAACGCAACACCCATCGAACCCCACGGAGAATCCAAATGTCTGAAACCAAACGGATCTGGGACGACTTCCTGACCGAACGCGACAAGGAAGTGTTCAAGGCCGCCGGCTACGGCAAGCGGGGCGGCTTCGGCAAGCGCCCTGCCCTGTTCATCATCGACGTGCAGTACAACTTCTGCGGCGACGAGCCCGAAGACATTCTCGAAGGTCTGAAGAAGTACCGCACGCACTGCGGCCGCGAGGCCTGGGAAGCGGTCAAGCATATCGTGCCGCTGCTCGAAGCCGCCCGCGAAAAGAACATCCCGGTCTTCTACACCGAGAGCGGCCGCCGCCCCGACCTGCTCGATAGCGGTGTGCAGGTCGGCAAGAACCACCGCGGCACTGAAAAGACAGTGCTGGCGAACACGCACGCCACGCAGACCGTGGCTCCGCTGGCCCCGCGCCCGCAGGACATCCGCATCGTCAAGCAGAAGCCGTCGTGCTTCTTCGGCACGATCTTCATGAGCCACCTGAACTTCCTGGACGTCGACACCCTTATCCTGGTGGGCTGCACCACATCGGGCTGCCTGCGTGCGACCACAGTCGACGCCTATTCGTACAACTTCAAGGTCATCATTCCCGAAGAAGCCACATTCGACCGCTTCCAGGCCAGCCACGCCATGAGCCTGTTCGATCTGAACTGCAAATACGCCGACGTAATACCGACAGCGGAGGTGGAAGCCTACCTGAAGGGGCTGCCCGACCCCGCTCCGAAAGAAAGCTGATCCGAAATGGCGAGTACAGCGATTCCTGTCATCCTGCTGACCGGGTTCCTCGGCAGCGGCAAGACAAGCCTGCTCCGGCGCCTCATCCGGCAGCCCGAGTTCGCCCAATGTGCGGTGGTGATCAACGAGTTCGGAGACATCGGCCTGGATCAGGCGCTGGTCTCCGACCAGTCGGACGACCGTGACATCCAGCTGCTGGATTCCGGATGTCTGTGCTGCATGGCGAGCACCTCCATACAGGACACGCTGGCATCGCTGTACTACAGGCGGCTGCGCGAGGAGATCCCGTGGTTCGACACCGTCCTGATCGAAACCTCGGGCCTTGCGGAGCCCGGGCCGATCGTGAACGCACTCTACGGAGACGATACTCTCAACCGGAAATTCCGGCTTGCCGGCATCGTGACGACTTTCGACGCCGGCTTCGGCAAGAGTCAGGTCGATGCGTACCGCGAAGCCAAGCTGCAGCTCATGATGGCGGACGTCATCGTAATCACCAAAGGCGACGTCCACGGCGCAGTGGACGAACTCTCCACGCAGCTGGGCGCCATGCATCCCACGGCCCGCATCATCACAAATCAGCTGGACGACGCCGTGCTTGCCCGCACGATACGCCAGACGGACGAATATCGCCCGGCGAACGAACGGACCCCGGTCGCCGCCGCGCCGCCTCCCGCCCTGCCCGCATTGCGGCATGTGCTGGCCTACGGGATCTACAGTGTCTCGGTGCGCATTCCGGAACCGGTGTCGTGGGAGATGTGGGCCGGATTCGTGCGCCACGTCCAGCGTGATTTTGGCGATGCGCTGCTCCGTTTCAAAGGCATTCTGGCGTTCCACGGCGAGCCGCGACCCATGGCCGTGCACGGCATACACCACCTGTTCTCACCACCCGTACCGGTGGACGCCGCAGGCGACACCATCGGCAGTGTCGTTTTCATCGTACGCGAACTGGAAAGGGAGCGGATCGACGCGGCCGTGACTCATCTCCTGTCTTTCCCCTAGTTACCTGACTCATCAAGATACTGTATATTGTGTTGACAGTTTTTCAGCCCACAAAGCAGAAAGACTCGAAATCGCCGCGAATCTGTTACTGAAGCAAGTCAAGACCATTAATCTGTCAACAGTATTGGAACCCGTATCATGACGTACCCGAACACACCATCGCGCTCCGCCAGCACTGGACGCCGTCGCCTCCTCGCCCTGGCGGCGTCTGTAGTGGCTCTGACCGCAGTTCCTGCAACCCAGGCTGCGGACGCCGGAGACTGGCCGAATCGCCCGGTCACCCTGATCGTCCCGTTCGCTCCTGGCGGCCCCACCGACATCACCGCCCGCGTTCTGGGCGATGCTCTGTCGAAGATGTGGAATCAGACGGTAGTGATCGAAAACCGTGCAGGCGCCGGCGGCACGATCGGTGCGGCCACCGCGGCTCGCGCCAAGGCCGACGGCTACACGCTGGTGCTCGGCGTCACGGGCTCCCACGGAATCGCCGGTTCGCTGTATACGCGGCTGCCTTATGATCCGGCCAAGGATTTCGATGCGATCGCCAAAGTGGTGATCTATCCGAACGCCATTCTGGCCCACCCGGACGTACCGGCCAAAAACCTGCAGGAACTCATCGAGCTGGCCAAAACCAATCCTGAATACCAGGTCTACGGCTCCGATGGCAACGGTACCGCCTCGCACCTGACCATGGAGCTCCTGCGCGAAAAAGCCGGCTTTCCGGCCAACGCCGTGCAGTACAAAGGCGCCAGCCCCCTCATCAACGACATCGTCGGCGGCTTCGTGAAGTACGGCATCACCGGGCTTCCCTCGGCCGAAAGCCAGGTGAAGGCCGGCAGTCTCAAGCTTCTGGCCATCACCACCGACAAGGACTACAGCAACAGCGGCTACCCCACCATCTCGGAACAGGGCTTCCCGGGCTTCGTGGCAGCGCCGTGGTCGGGCATCTTCTCGCCCAAGGGTACGCCCCGTCCCGTCGTGGAAAAGATCGCCTACGACATCAAGACGGCCATGACCTCGCCCGATGTGACCCAGAAACTGACGACCCTGGGCCTCACGCCGATGCCCATCATTCTGGGCGACTTCGAGGCCGATCTCGCGAAGGAACGCGCCTCGTGGGCTGAAGCGGTCAAGGTCTCCGGCGCCAAGGTCGACTAAGCAGCAGGATCCCCCGCATCATGTCGTTCGAACTTGAATTTGATGTCGTTATCGTGGGTGCGGGGGGGTGCGGCCTGACGGCCGCCATCGCCCTGCACGACACCTGGCCGCAAGCCACTCTCGCCGTCGTCGACAAGGCGGAACGCGCCTGTGGAAACACCGTGCTGTCCAGCGGATCGATTCCCGCTGCCGGCACCCGGTTCCAGAAGGCTGTCGGCATCCACGACAGCCCTGAGATCTTCCAGCAAGACCTGCTGGGAGTCGCTGGCGAGCATGAAGCACTCCATCTGACCCGCGCGCTCACCGAATCATCAGCAGAACTCGTGGAATGGCTGGTCGACCGCGCCAACGTGCGTCTGACGCTCGTCGAAACCTACAAGCATATTGGCCACCGGGTGCACCGCCTGCACTCGCCGCCTTCCCGCCGCGGCGAGGATCTCGTGAACGATCTGCTCGCTGAATGCGAACGCAGGGACATCCCCGTGGTCTGGCACAGCACCGTCAGGGAACTGGTCACCTCCGGAAACCGGGTCGAGGGCATCGTCTACACGACGCCCGATGGGGAAGAGATACGCGTCGGAGCTCGTCACGTCGTACTGGCTTCCAACGGCTACGCCGCCAACAGGCGCATTCTGGAACGCTTCGTTCCCGAGATTGCGCAGGCGCCGTACGGTGGCGGCATGGGAAGTGAAGGGGAGGCCATCGAGTGGGGCGAGGCGCTGGGCGCCGGGCTGGCCAACATGAAGGCGTATCAGGCGCACGCGAGCCTGGCCGATCCTCACGGCTCTCTGGTCACCTGGACGGTCGTGGAAAAGGGCGGCTTCATCGTCGACCGCTCGGGCCGGCGCTTCGGCAATGAAAGCATCGGCTATTCCGCGTTCGCGGCCCTGGAACTGCAGCGCAGTGGCCCGTTCTGGGTCATTGCGGATACCCGTGTGCGCGACACCACCGCACGGGGCCAGGAAGAATATGCCGAACTGGTCGAACACGGCGGCGTCATGGAAGGATCGCTGGAGGAAATCTGCCGACGCAGCGGCATCGATCCTCAGGGCCTGGCGGAAACGCTCGCCGAGGTGCGGACCTCGGCACGCGACGGCACGCCGGACCGCTACGGACGTACCGACTGGGGGCTCGGCCCTCTCGAAGAGACACTCACCGCCACACGCATCGGTCCCGCCCTGTTCCATACACAAGGCGGGCTCAAGGTCGACGTGGACGGGCGGGTGCTGCGCATCGACGGCACGCCAATCGAAGGCCTGTGGGCCGGCGGCGGCGCAGCCTCGGGCATCAGCGGCAACCGTGGAAGCCTGGGCTACATGTCAGGCAACGGCCTGCTGGGCGCCCTCGGGCTCGGTTACCGCATTGGCCGCGCCATCGGGCGCAACATGCACGCCGGAACCTGAACAGGCATCCGGGGCCGGCCAGGCTGGCCCCGGCGCTCGATCACGGCTTCGCCCCTTTCACCGCCTCGTGATTCAGCTGTGCGACGATGTGATCCGCCGCGCGCTTGATGTGCGCCCGCATCAGCGATTCCGCCAGCCGGGGATCACGGGCACGTACAGCACTGAGTATCTGCCAGTGCTCTTCATAGGCGTCTTCCTTGCGCTCCTCGACGGAACCGGAATGGCGCCTGTAGATGCGCAGCAGATGGTAAAGGTCTTCGCATAACGCAGCAATGATGCGCCTGTTGCCGCTGGCGCGCACAAGACGCTCGTGGAGGTCGAAACGCTCGGCCTCCGGCAGGACTCCGCCCTGGCGCTTGCGGCGCTCGTGATCGGCCTCCATGTCGCGCATCAGCTGATCGATCTCCTCATCGCTCATGCGTTCGGTCGCCAGGTAACAGGCGACGCCTTCCAGCCCCATGCGCATCTGGAAAAGCTCGAGCGCCGTCTCTGCTGTGAGTTCGACGACGCGCGCCTTCAGATAGGGTTCCCGGGTCACGAGCTGGATACCCTGCAAACGACGGACGGCCTCTCTCACCGGCCCCCGGCTCGTGCCGAATTCCTTCGATAGCGCCACTTCGTTGATTACCGTTCCAGGGGGCAACGCTCCGGAATAGATCTTTTCCAGGAGCCGCGCGTAGACGACGTCGGACAGCGGAACATTGATGTCGCTCTTGTTGATGGCCTCGTCGGCCAGACCGGTATCCAATGCCATGTACCTAGATGATTCCTGTGCGCCGCCCGGCGATGGACGAAAAACTCACTTGCCCCGCAAGGCGGCCAGTATGCGGCGATCCCGCTTGGTGGGACGGCCGTCGAAATAGTCGAGCGACGGTTCGGGAGCCAGACGGCGCATTTCCGCGGCCCGCGCCCGGCGTTCTGCACTTTCGTCGGTTTCCCTGTAAAGCTTCGCGGCCACCGGAGCCGGCCCACGAACGCGGCTGATGCCTTCCACGACGACTTCAATGGGCGGATATCCCTTGTTGACCATGACCCGGTCACCCGGGCCGACTTCCTTCGCCGGCTTGGCCGGCTGCCCGTTCACGAGCACCCGGCCCTTGCCGATTTCATCGACCGCCAGGGCCCGCGTCTTGTAGAACCGTGCGGCCCACAGCCATTTGTCGATTCTGAGCCGTTCTTCCATCCCAGCGTCTCCCTGTTCCTTGCGCACAGACGCAGATCTCATTCTACCGCGCCCGCGTGCCGGCCGCGCCGGGAGACGATCTTCACCCCTGCCGCCCTGCCGGCATGTTCGCGATCCCGACTCCCACCAGAGCCACAGACCCTGCTGTAAGGACGCCCAGGGCCCCCAGTATTCCGGCGCCGGTCAGGATGGCGCCCAGCAGGCCGCCCGACACCTCCGACAGTTCTTCATCGCTCAGTTCCCCGGGAGACTGCATCCTGAGAATCTGCTGCAGGCAGGCACGGAGTTCGTCCGTGTCTGGGGACAGGCCGCGACCAGCGGCAGCCGCCATGACGGCCTCCACGGCCTGATCGGAATCGCCGGCCGTCCGCAGTGTTTCGGCAAGAGCCGCATCATCACGAATCAGCTCGCCCAGCAGGGTCATCAACCTCGATTTCCGGGCGATTTCCGCCTCCAGGGCGGCTCGCTGACCGGCATCCAGCACGATTCCTGTACGTTGGGCGGCGACCGCAATCCTTTCGACCGCGTCCTCCGCATTTTCCACGGCTTTCAATTCGCGAATCAGTTCAGGCTGGCATTGAAACAGTTGCTGCAAGGTTTCGACGAGCCGGGTATCGGGACTCATGGGCATCCTCCTTTCTTGCATGTTCACGACTGTTCCCGGAGTGTAGGAAGTCGGCTGCCCCTGCGCCATAGCTAAAAAGGGCCATGGCGTGAAACGACGCAAAAAAGCCGCCCCGCGGGACGGCTGCAGTTTTGGTGCCCAGGACGGGACTCGAACCCGTAAGGCTTGCGCCGGGGGATTTTAAGTCCCCTGTGTTGCGCGCAGAGTAAAAATGAGCCACGAAGTGCAAAGTAAATCTGAGCCACTTTTCCGTAAAGTGAGGCCTTTTTGCGCGAAGGCCCACCATGCTTCAGAAGGA
>JAUZQE010000050.1 GCA_030733815.1 Yanghanlia caeni | reverse complement strand
CAGTACATCGAACAGCAGCAGACGCCACACTGACCGCCCAAAGGACGCCTACGGCGTCCCCGCTATCCTTCCCCGGCTGAAGGCCGAGGCTTGCCGCGCACCGGGTCAATTCCTCCGCAGCCCGCCAGATAAACGGCTGCCACGACAATCGTTCGTCAGCCGTTCAGCACGGAAGCGGCACCCGGAGCAGCAACCTGCCACGCCGGAAGCTTTTGCGCAGCCAGATCGCGAAAGATTGCGGCAAGCTCGTCACCGACCTTCGACCAGGTGAACAAATTGCGCGCACGCAGTGCACCCGCACGTCCCATCTGTTGCGCAAGCATGCGGTTGCCAGCAAGTGTCGCCAACCGGCCAGCCAGTGCATCGGCGTCTTTTGGCGGTACCAGATAACCGGTCTTGCCGTCCACCACGCTGTACTTGATGCCGCCGGTCGCCGACCCCACCACGGGACGCTGGCAGGCCATGGCTTCGATCGGCGTAATGCCGAACGGCTCGTACATCGGCTGCACTGTAGTAACGGCTCAGCACGTCGCGCGCGCGGCTGCCGGTGAACTCGACGTAGTCCGCCACGCGTTCCTCTTCGGCCACGCGCACCAGCCGCTGCAGTTCATCGATGTCGGTGCCGCCCACCAGATCCCCGCCCACGACGCACAGTCGCGCATTCACGCCATATGAGCGCCGCAGTCGCGCCAGCGCACGAATCACGTTGTCGATGCCCTTGCGTGGCACCATGCGGCCCAGTTGCAGCAGGTAGAAGGTGTCGGGCTCCCAGCCGAGAACCCGGCGCGCCGCACGCATGTCCATGGGGGCCAGTTCCTGGGGGTCGTGCCCGCAAGGCACCATTCGAATGCGTGCGGGATCCGCATCGTAAAGATTGACGCGTGAACACATCCACACAGTGGCCCTGGCGTGCCAGCGCGCGCGCCACGTTGGCGACGTATACATTCTGACCCCCACTGTCGGCTCCACCCAGCTGCGCCAGCGGCGATGCGTGCTCGCTGACAATCGCAATTCTTTGCATTTGTTCGTGCTCCGGAAGAAAAGTCGATGGCAGCGCTTTCCCGCAACACGCTTTTGTGTGCCTGTATGCCCTGGCGGCAAGTCACATGCCCACTTCAAAGTGCGTCAACAGGCCGAGGCTATACTCTTTGGTTTCCAGTGCGGGCGGCTGCAACGCTGCAATCGGCCGCCGCTGCACAGCTTTATCCAAGGAGTTCCAATGTCCACCCTGCCCCCCTGCCCGAACTGTTCGTCGGAGTACACCTACGAAGACGGCCCGCTGTTCGTCTGCCCCGAGTGTGCCCATGAATGGCCCATTCAGGCAGAGGCCGAGGCGGCGGCCAGTGAAGAGCGGGTCTGGAAGGATTCCGCCGGTAACGTCCTTCAGGACGGCGACACCGTCACGGTCATCAAGGACCTCAAGCTCAAGGGTTCCGGCGGCGTCATCAAAATGGGCACCAAGGTCAGGAATATCCGTCTGGTGGAAGGCGATCACGACATCGACTGCCGCATCGACGGCTTTGGCCCGATGAGCCTCAAATCCGAGTTCGTGCGCAAGGCCTGAGCGCCAGAGCTCATGAGCTGCGACGAATCACGACGCGACCTGCTGGCCGCCTTCACCCTGGTGGCGGTGGGCGTCTGCGCTGCCCTTCATATCTGGAAACTGCCTCCTGCACTGCCCTCACTGCAGGCTCAGCTCGGCCTGGACCTGGTGCAATCGGGCTTTCTGCTGTCGATCGTCCAGATCGGGGGCATGATCCTGGGTCTTCCGATCGGGCTGGCGGCCGAGCGCATCGGCTTGCGGCGCTGCGTGCTGGCGGGCATGGCCATACTGACCACCGCCTCCGCGGCGGGCACCCTGTTCGACACCACCGGCATGATCATGCTTTTTCGCGGCATTGAAGGCTGCGGCTTCCTCATGGTCGCCATGCCGGTTCCGTCGCTGATCCGCAGGCTGGTTCCGCCAGCCTCACTCAGCCGGGTGATGTCACTGTGGAGCTGCTACATGCCGTTCGGCACCGTCCTGATCCTGATCGCCGGCGCGTGGGCGCTCAGTGTTGCAGGCTGGCAGACCCTGTGGCTGGGTCTTGCCGGCCTTACTTTGGCCATGTTGCTGCTGGCATGGCGGCTGGTTCCCGGCGATGCCCCGGCCACGGCTCCTCATGCCCGCAGTGTCGCAGGCGGCCCCTCTGCCCTACAGATGGTGCGCCTGACCCTGGGCTCGAAAGGTGTCTGGCTGGTGGCGCTGACATTCGGCACCTATTCGGCACAATGGATCTCGGTAATCGGTTTCCTGCCGACGATCTATTCGGCCGCGGGCATCTTGGGCAAGGTGGCGGGGGTGCTCACCGGCCTGGTTGCCGGCGCCAACATCATCGGCAATCTCGCCGCCGGCCAGCTGCTGCACCGCGGCTTCGCGCCGCAACGCCTCATTGTTTTCGGCTTTCTCACCATGATCGGCTGCGCGTTCGTGACATTCGGCACCACGCTGCCGGCCGGCGTGCAGTACGCCGCCGTAGTGACACTCTCGGCGGTGGGCGGGCTGATTCCGGCGACCCTGTTCGTGCAGGCCATCGCCGTAGCGCCCAGCGCACAGACCACCACCACCACCGTCGGGTGGCTGCAGCAGTGCTCCTCGCTCGGCCAGTTCGTCGGCCCGCCCGTGGTAGCGTGGGTGGTGAACCTGACGGGTGGCTGGCAGTCGACCTGGCTTGCCACCGGCGCGTTTGCCCTGGCCGGAATCGGCCTGGCGCTCGCGTTGGGCAGCGTCAGGCGACGTGCGGCAGCCACTGTCTGAAGTATGCTGAAGACTTGCCAACACGCTGTACACGGAAAAAATGACAATGACGCAGAGGGTAGACGAGAGTTACGTTTCCAGTGATCACGAAGTGGTGACCGCCGCCATTACTTCACGCCGAAGCATCCGCGCATTCCTGCCAACACCGGTCGACCTCGAGTTGGTGAATGAGCTGTTGCGCATCGCCGGCACCGCACCCAGCGGCAGCAATATCCAGCCCTGGCAGGTACACGTGGTGGCCGGGGCCACCCGCGACAAACTGGCCGCCGCCATGCTGGCCGCGCACCAGGCCGGTGTACCGTCAGCCCGCGAATATCATTACTACCCCAAAGAGTGGCGCAGCCCGTACATCGACCGGCGCCGGGCAACCGGCTGGGGGCTGTACGGCCACTTGGGCATCCGCAAGGGTGATCACGAGGCGACCTCGCGTCAGCTGGGGCGCAACTACGAGTTTTTCGGTGCGCCGGTCGCACTGTTCTTCGTGATCGATCGCGACATGGAAGCCGGCAGCTGGCTCGATTACGGCATGTTCATTCAGAGCATCATGATCGCGGCGCGTGGCTACGGCCTGCACACCTGCCCCCAGGCGGCGCTTGCCAATTACCCCGACATCGTGCGTGAGCATCTGGGCATCGGCAACGACAAGCTCATCGTCTGCGGACTTTCGATCGGTTACGCCGACCCCGACGACCCGGTCAACGAGTTCAGGCCACAGCGCCTGCCGCTCGAGGCCTACGTCACCCACCACATCGATTGATCATTTCGGCGGCCTGAAGTCGCCGCAATCGGCACCCAGCCAGCGCGCCTCGTGTGTCATATCGAAGGCGAGCTGCTGGCCCCGGTAGGTGCCCTCAACGCTTGCCTGGCTAGTGAAGCTGCGTGGGGTCGCGTCGCTGATGCGACCCTTGCCGCTCCATTTGCCCTGCGGGTTCGTGCAGACGAACGAAAATTCGCCGCTATCGTCCGACTCCTGCCACTCGAGCGTGCTGCAGTGTATGTCATGCTCGGCCAGCTGCGGGCGAATGTCGCTGCGCGCCATTTCCGGGGTCAGGCACTGCCGGATGACGGTGGGTAACGTGATATCGCTGCCTCCCATCAACTGCATCATCTGCCTGCGTCGATCTTCCGGAAGACTCTTGAGCGTGCGCTCCATGCTCAGTGCCATTGCGGCCAGCCGCGTTCCGTCGACCAGTCGCAGTTCCCACAGGCCCGGCTCACGATTGGCCAGCGGGGTCTGGGCATGGGCTGCGGGTATCAGCCAAGAAGCCGACACGGCAGCAGCAACCAGCAATGGCGTGATGTAACGCACGTTAATCCTCCTGTTCACGATGATTGCCCACAATACCCGGGGCATCCGGCCAAGCCACGCTCAGCAGGCCGCGTACCTGCTGCGTTGCCCGCGCGCGCCTGTGCGCTGGCGAATCAGCGTTCACCGCCCAGTTTAAGCGCGCGCAGCAGCACCACGGCGCACAACAGGGCCGGCAGCGCCAGCAGCACGTAACCGGCGCCCAGACTGCCTGCCGCATCGCTTACCAGGCCGAAGGCCGCAGGCACAAGCAACACCCCGAAGAAGGTGACCGACAACGCCCCGCCGGTTGCCGTACCGGCCATGCCTTCGGGGGCAAGGCGGGCCACTGCAGCCAGATACACGCCGTTCCAGCCCGTGGCGGCTGCACCGAACGCCACCGCCAGCGCCATGACCCACACAAAAGAGGCCTGTTCGCCCAGCAGGCCGGTTGCAATCGACCCGCCTGCCATCAGAAGCGACAGCGTAATCAACGTGCGCGTGGCCCCCAAAAAGCGGTCGGCCACGTAGCCCCACATTATTCGTCCGATCACGCCCCCCACCTGCGCCATCGACAGGGCAATGCCGGCACTGATGAGATCGAACGCGAGTTCGGTGTGCAGGTAGGTCACCAGATACGCCGCCAGACACAGCTGCACGCCGGAAAACACGAATGACGTGGTCGCCAGCCTGCGCAGGGCGGCATGTGCGAGCACAAGCCGCAGAGGGCGCAGTAGCCCGCCAATGCGCATCGGGGTGCCGGGTACGCGATCGGTGTCATGCGTCGCGTGCAGGGGTTGGCCCAGCAGCACACAGATCAGGCAGGCGGCCAGCACGACGGCCACCGCCGCCAGCGGCCCGGCCTGCAACGCCAGCGGGGGTGCGATTGCACCCGCCAACATGCCACCTACCGGCACGCCGGTCTGCTTGATCGAAAACACCAGCCCCGCCCGATGCGCGGGGGTACTGATTGCCAACAAGTGCGAACTGGCCGGCGTGATCGGGCCATAGCCCAGGCCGATTAGAAATGCGCCCGGTGCCACCGCCCACACGCTGGGTGCCATGGTCAGTAAAAGCCCGGTTGCACAAAACAGCAGTCCGGCCTGGCTCAGACGAATCGCACCGAACCTGCGCACTAATTGTCCGGACATTAAACTGGCCAGGATGGCACCACTGTATACCAGCACGACGAACACGCCCAGCAGCGAAACCGGCACGTGCAGCCGTTCGGCAAAGGCGGGAGCGATCGCGGGTATGGTAAGCACGGCCATCGAGACCATGGCCTGAATCGCCAGCGTGACGCCCAGTACACGCCACGTATCGCCTTGCTTTGGTGTTGCTGCTGTCATTCGTACTGCGCCTGCGTGGATGCTGAAACGCGCACTACCTTACTCTTTTTTTTCAAAATTGGCTGAAAGCAGCCGCCGCCGAGCGGCGGCGCAGCCCCCCAGCCCAGCCTGAAGGTGTTGCACCAGGCAGTGTACCGCCAGCGGCACGCGGGGCGAAAATGGCCGTACAGCCAGCAGAAAGTTGCCAAAGTAACCCTGCACCTCCCATTCGGGCAACACGCGCTCGAGCTGCGCACCGCGTTCGCCCGGCACGCTGAAGTCGGGCAGCAGGCCCACGCCCACGCCGGCGAGCACCACTTCGCGCAGCACTTCGCTATTGTTGGCGGTGAACGGGCCACGCACGTCGACATGCACCGGCTTGGTACGTTGGCCGCGACGGGTGAAGACAAGGCTGCCGGGGCTGCCCATGTAGAGCACGCAGTCGTGCGCCACCAGCTCCGACGGATGACGCGGCCGCCCCCGGCGCTCCAGGTACGCGCGGCTTGCCACCAGCAACGACTCGCTGCGCGCCAGTTCCCAGACGACGAAGTCATCGGGAACATGCCGCGCATGGCGAATGGCCAGATCGAAACCTTCGTGCGCCAGATTCACCAGCCGATCGGTCAACTCCAGTTCGAGGCTGACCTGGGGGTAGCGCAACAGGAATTCACCGAGCAGCGGACTGATGTGCTGGCGGCCCAGGGCAACGGGTGCGGTGATGCGCAGACGCCCGCGGGGTGCGCCGGTGAGGTCGTGAGCCGCGTGGTAGCTCGATGCAATGCGCGCAAAAGCCGGTGCCACCTCTTCGACCATCTGCTGCCCCGCCTCGGTAAGCGTGACCCGGCGTGTGGAACGGCGTACCAGCGGCACGCCCACCGCACGCTCGAGCGCCGCGATGCGCATGCTCGCCGACGAACGCGAAATGCCCAGCCGCTCGGCGGCCAGCGTGAAACTGCGCGTTTCGGCCAGTATGGTAAGCAGATGCATGTCGGCAAACGGCGTCGCAGATGTTGTACTCATTGGGCGTCAATTCGTCGAAAAAAATGAACACTGTTTTAAGCATACCCCCATAGATGCACGACGTCGCCCGCACTAGACTATGCATGACCACGTGCCCCCAAATTGGGCGCGCGTACACCGATTTTCAGGAGATCGAAATGGGTAACATGGGTGACAACACGAACCTGGCCAGCATCGGCCACTGGATTGGCGGCAAGCTCACCGGCATCGACGGCTCCCGCCGCGGCGACGTTTACAACCCCGCCACCGGCAAGATCACCGGTCAGGTTGCCTTGGGCACCTCGGCCGACGTCGATGCAGCCGTGCAGGCAGCCAGGGCCGCTTTCCCCGCCTGGGCCGATACCCCCCCGATCCGCCGCGCCCGGGTCATGTTCCGCTTCCTGGAACTGCTCAACGCACATAAAGATGAGCTCGCCCGTGCCATCACGCTCGAACACGGCAAGGTGTTCACCGACGCCCAAGGCGAAGTCACGCGTGGCATCGAAATCGTCGAGTTCGCCTGCGGCATTCCCCAGCTGCTGAAATCCGACTTCACCGACCAGGTTTCCACCGGCATCGACAACTGGACCCTGCGCCAGCCGCTGGGCGTCGTAGCCGGCGTCACGCCGTTCAACTTCCCGGCCATGGTGCCGCTATGGATGTTCCCCCTGGCCATCGCCGCCGGCAACTGCTTCATTCTGAAACCCAGCCCCATCGACCCGTCCGCCTCGCTGATGCTGGCCGATCTGCTCAAACAGGCCGGCCTGCCCGACGGCGTATTCAACGTGGTGCAGGGCGACAAGGAAGCCGTGGACGCCATCCTGGTGCATCCCGACATCAAGGCGGTGTCCTTCGTCGGCTCGACGCCCATTGCGAACTACATCTACGAAACCGGTGCGCGCCACGGCAAGCGGGTGCAGGCGCTGGGCGGTGCGAAGAACCACATGGTGGTCATGCCCGACGCCGATCTCGAACAGGTGGCCGACGCACTCATCGGCGCCGGTTATGGTTCTGCCGGCGAACGCTGCATGGCGATCTCCGTCGGAGTGCTGGTGGGCGACGTCGGCGACCGTCTGATTCCCGTCCTGGCCGAACGCGCCCGCGCACTCAAGATTCGCAACGGGCTCGACCTGGAAGCGGAAATGGGCCCCATCGTGCATGCCGCTGCGCTCGAGCGCATCACCGGCTATATCGAGCAGGGTGTGAAGGAAGGTGCAACGCTGGTGGTCGACGGCCGCAACTTCGACGCCTCCACCACCGGTGAAGGCTGCGAAGGCGGGTTCTGGCTGGGTGGTACGCTGTTCGACAACGTAACGCCCGACATGCGCATCTACCAGGAAGAAATCTTCGGCCCGGTGCTGTCGTGCGTGCGCGTCGACACCTTCGCCGATGCCGTCGACCTCATCAACCGCCACCAGTACGCCAACGGCGTCAGCCTCTACACGCGCGACGGCGGCATCGCCCGCGAATTCGGGCGTCGCATCGAAGTCGGCATGGTGGGCGTGAACGTACCCATTCCGGTACCCATGGCGTGGCACGGCTTTGGCGGCTGGAAGGCCAGCCTCTTCGGCGACTGCCATGCCTATGGCGAGGAAGGCGTACGCTTCTATACGCGCCAGAAGAGCATCATGCAGCGCTGGCCCGACAGCATCGCCAAGGGTGCAGAATTCGTGATGCCCACGGCAAAGTAACACCTCACACACCGGCGGTCGCAGGGCCGCCCGACGTGCCCCACGCACACCCGGCCCCTGGCCGGGTGTGCTTTTTTTCGTTCCGCCCTCTTGACGCCCGGCCCGTTCAGCCGCATGTTTGCTACTGCGCCCCCGCATTCCCGGCGGCGCACGTCAAGAAAAAGGAGTCCGCCATGTCCATTCAGAACCTGCTTCATCAGATCCTGCAGTCCGGCAAAGGGCTCGCCCAGGACACGGGCTCTGCGCTCAACACGTCCGGCATCGGTCAGGGGGCGCTCGGCGGCTTTGGGGGCGGCGCTCTCGCCGGCGGCGCCCTGGGGCTGCTGCTGGGCAATAAGAAATTCCGCAAGATGGGCGGCAAGCTGGCCGGCTACGGCGGCGCGGCCGCTCTGGGTGCCCTGGCACTGAAAACGTATCAGGATTGGCAGGCCCGCCACGCCACGCCACGCCCCGGCGCGATCAGCGCGCCCGAATCTGCGCAGGCCAAGCCCTTGCGGCTCACCGATGTCGAGACCCCGCAAATGGAACAGCACAGCCGCGCAATGCTGGCAGCCATGATTGCCGCCGCCAAGTGCGACGGCCATATCGGTGCCGATGAGCGCGCACTCATCGAAGCGGAAGTCGAGCGGCTTGCCCCAGACGACCACGACCGCCGCTGGCTTCACGACGAACTGGAAAAACCGGCCGACCCGGCGGCCGTGGCCGCACTGGCCCAGTCGCCGGAGATGGCGGCCGAGATCTACCTGGTGAGCCTGCTGGTGACCGAACGCGACAGCTTCATGGAGCGCGCGTACCTCGACGAGCTGGCACGCAGCCTGCAGCTCGAGCCCTCGCTCAAGGCGGAGCTGGAAAACAAGGCTCTGGAAGCCGGCCAGTAAGCGCCGGGGCCCACGCGCGGCTGCTTCCCCTCAGGCGCCGCCGGGTGGGCCCTTCTTCCTGCCCGTTCCCGTTCAGTCGGCCTCCTGCCGGTTCCCGTTCAGTCGGTCGTTTGTGCTTGCGACGCGTCGGTACCGCCCGCCTCGCCGGCCGCATTCGCCGCTTCGGTCAACTTCTCTTCCAACCCCTTTGCCGGCATCGCGCCGTTCACGCGCGAACCGTCGGCAAAGAACAAGGCCGGCGTACCCGTGACCATCAGGCTGCGCCCCAGCGCCAGGTTGTCCTGGATGGGGGTATCGCAGTGGGCCGTTTCGGGTGATTTGCCATCGAGCATCCAGTCGCGCCACGCCTGCGCGCGATCGGGTGCGCACCAGATGTTGCGCGAGCGCTCGTGGGAATCCGGCGAAAGAATCGGATAAAGAAACGTGTAGACCGTGACGTTGTCGATTTGCCTGAGGGCCTGATGCAGCATCTTGCAGTAGCCGCAGTTCGGGTCTTCGAAGACCGCCACACGACGGCTGCCGTCGCCTTTTACCTGTTTGATTGCGTCGTTCAGCGGCAGCGTTTCGAAATCGACTTCCGAAAGCTTGGCAATACGCTGGGCCGTGAGATCGCGGCGCGAACGCGCGTCGATCAGCGACCCCTGCAGCACGTAGTTCACCTCGCTGTCGACATACAGCAGGTCGGTACCGATGCGAATCTCGAACAGGCCCTCGAACGGCGTGGGCGACACCTCGGTGATGCCCAGCCCGGGAAAGCGCTCCTCGAATCCCTTTCTGACCTGTTCCGTGGAAACCACCACGGCGCCCTTTGGATCGTTACCCGTGGTCGAAAGAACCTTGTCCTGCGCGAAGGCTGCGCCTGACGCGGCCACCAGACAGGCCAGCACCCCGGCGAGCACACTGCGGCGAAGCTTGGTACGAAAAGACATGATGACTCCTGAATCGGGGCTGCCGCCCGTTGCCGGACGGCGCCGGAGGGGCGGGTGGCGTCAGCCGGCCGCACCCCCAATGAGAAAACGTTTGATGGCGGGCAGGCGATCGACCGCGTGCATGCCGAGATTGCGCAGCGCGGCCACCGGTGCCGCCTGCATGGCGAACAGACGGTGCAACCCGTCGGTGGCCACGCTCATGGCCAGCAGCGGCTGCGCACGGGCACGACGGTAACGGCTCAGCACCCGCTCGTCGGCCACCCCGCGAAAGCGTTCGCGGCGGGCCACCATGTCGAGCAGCGTTTCAACGTCGCCCAGACCCAGATTGAGCCCCTGCCCCGCCAGCGGGTGCACGCGGTGGGCGGCGTCGCTGACCAGCGCCACACCGGGCCCGACCATGCTGCTGCGTTCAAGAAACAGCGGAAACGCGAAGGGGGTGCTGCGCACGGTGAGCCGGCCCAGCCGGCCTCCGGTGGTAGCAGCCAGGCGGCTTTCAAGATGAGCGGCACGCTGCTGCGGCTCCATGGCCATGAACTCGGTGGCCACCCGCTCGGGCAGCGACCACACCATGGAAACCTGATGGCCGTCGGGCGTGTCGGGCATGGGCAGCAAGGCCAGAATCGAGTCGCCCGTGAACCATTGGATCGCCGTATTCTGGTGCGGCAGTTCGGCGTTCAAGTGCACGACCACGCCGGAGTCGCCGTATGGCCGCGAATGATGCTGGATGCCGGCACTTTTGCGGACCTGCGAACGGGCGCCGTCGGCACCCACCAGCAGTTCGAACGCAACACGGCGGCCGGAATCCGTGCACGCCACACGCCCTTCCAGGTGAGTGAATTTGTCGTTCAGCCAGGGCAGGCCATACACCTGCACGGCCTGCTGCAGCACGCGTTCCATTTCGCCGGATTCGATGATCCATGCCAGGTTATGCTGGGTGGCATGCCAGGCATGCAGCATGACCCGCCCGCCGGTGTCGCCATAGATTTCCATGGTCTCGACCGGTGTCACGCGCCGGGTGTCCATCATCTGCCACACGCCCAGGCTGTCGAGAAATCGCCGGCTGGCGAGCGAAATGGCGTACACCCTGGGGTGGTAATCGTGCGGCCCGAGTTCGGGCCGGGGCGGCGGTGGCCCCAGCAATGACGCCTGGAACCCCTTGCGCGCAAGGCCCAGCCCCATGGCCAGCCCTGCAATGCCACTGCCGCATACCAGTATTTCAGTGTTCATCGTGCCGAGGGAGCTCCTGCCTGTTTGGGCCACAAAACCCACATTTCACCATTCTGTTTCATACGCCCGGCCAGCTCGCCCGCCTGGGTGCCATACCCCCAGAAGAAGTCTGCGCGCGCCGCGCCCTTGATCGCCGCGCCGGTATCTTGCGCGAACACCAGCCGCCGCAAGGGTTGCGTGCTGGCCGGCATGCTGGTGGCCAGGTACACCGGCGTGCCCAGCGGCACGTATCGGGTGTCGACGGCCACCGTGCGGCGGCTTGCCAGCGGTATACCGTAAGCGCCCTTGGGCCCGTGTTCCGGGTCGACCACGCGTTCTTCGCGGAAAAACACCATGGCCGGGTTGGCGTTCAGCATTTCCTGAACCCGGTGCGGGTTGCGCTGCGCCCAGGCCTTGATGTTCTGCATCGACGCCTGCGCAAGCGGCAGTTCGCCCTGATCGGCAAGCCAGCGGCCGATCGAAGCGTAGGGCCGGCCATTGTGATCGGCATAGGCCAGGCGGATGACCTCGCCATTGGGCAGCTGCACCCGGCCGGAGCCCTGAATCTGCAGGAAAAAGGCCTCGACGGGATCGTCGATCCAGACGATGGCGGGCGGCTGGCGCCCGGGCGTGGCAGCGATTTCGGCTCGGGTGTCGTAGGGTACCACCCGCCGCCCGTCGAGCTTGCCGCGTATGCGCTTGCCGGCCAGTTCGGGGTAGACGCTGCCCAGATCGATGGTCAGCAGGTCGGCCGGCGGCTGATACAGCGGCCATTGGTACGCGCCGCCGGGTTTGCGCGCGCCGCGAACCAGCGGCTCGTAGTAGCCCGTAACGGTATTGCGCGCGGGCTGGCCCTGTTCGTTCAGCAGCCGCCAGGGCTGCAGATGCCGTTCAATGAAGGCACGCACTTCAGCGCCCGACTGCGGGGCGGCCTGGGCCGCGGCCTGGCATACGGGCTGCCAGGCGCGCGGTGTTGCCCGTGCCTGCTGTGTCTGCGAGCCGCCCGTGGGGCGCATCAGACCCTTGCAATTGTTGATGAACACCGGCCACAGCTGCGAAAGATCGTCGTCGGCCCACGAGGGCAGCGCGGCCCAGCTCACCGGCACGAAGCGGCCGGCAAGCGGCCGTTCAGCCGAATCGCGCAGGGCCTCGAGCGGCGGCACCTTGAGCGGCTGCTGCGTAATGTCGATATCGGGCGAGGATGCGCCGGGTTCCTCGATGTCGACCGATGCACACGACGCGAGCAGCACGGCCAGCGCCGCCACCAGCGCCCGGCGAATCTGCAATACACTCATCTCTGCCGTCATTCTTTCATCGTTCCTTTGCCATGACCTTGTCAGACATCTGTATCGCGCCCAGCCTTCTTTCCGCCGACTTTGCCCGCCTGGGCGAAGAAGTGCGCAATGTCGTCGCCGCAGGCGCCGACTGGATTCACTTCGACGTCATGGACAACCATTATGTTCCCAACCTGACGATCGGGCCCATGGTGTGCGAGGCAATTCGCCCCCACACCTCGGCACCGATCGACGTGCACCTCATGGTCGAACCGGTCGACGCCATTATCCCGCAATTCGCCAAGGCCGGCGCCAACATCATCACGTTTCATCCCGAAGCCTCGCGCCATATCGACCGCAGCCTCGCGCTGATTCGCGACCACGGCTGCAAGGCCGGTCTTGTATTCAATCCGGCCACCCCGCTGGCCTGGATGGACCACGTCATGGACAAGCTCGATATCGTGCTGCTGATGTCGGTCAACCCCGGCTTTGGGGGGCAACAGTTCATTCCGGGCACACTGAGCAAGCTGCGCGAAGCGCGGCAACGCATCGACGCATGGATGCAGGCGGGCGGCCAGCCCATCCGGCTTGAAATCGACGGGGGCGTGAAGGTCGACAACATCGGCGCGATCCACGCCGCCGGGGCTGACACCTTCGTTGCCGGCTCGGCGATTTTCGGCGCGCCCGATTACGAAGCGGTGATCCAGGCGATGCGCGACGAGATCCTCAAGGCCAGCCCGCACACCATCTGACCCCCTTGCGCACGGGCGGCGCACCGACGCCCGCACACCCTTCACCCTTGCCACCGACACCCCTGCATGACCTCTGAAGCACCCCTCGCGGCCATTTCATTTCAGGCGGCCCTGCTCGATCTTGACGGCACCTTGCTCGACACGATTCCCGATCTGGCGGCGGCAGCCAACGCCATGCTTATCGAGCTGGGCGCCGTGGCCCTTCCCGAAGCCGACATTGCCACCTACGTGGGCAAGGGCACCGAAAATCTGGTGCGCCGCTGCCTGAGCGACGCCCGCGTGGCGCTGCCGATCGACGAGGCCAGCGTGGCGCGGGCACTGGCCATCTTTGGCCGCCATTACCATGCGGTGAACGGGCGCGCTGCACGCCTGTACCCGGGCGTGGTGGAAGGCCTGGCCGCGCTGCGCGAGCAGGGCCTGAAGCTGGCGGTGGTCACCAACAAACCCACGGAATTCACGCTGCCGTTACTTGCGCACATGGGGCTTGCGCACTGGTTCGATGCGGTGGTGTGTGGTGATACGTGCGAGCGCAAGAAGCCGGATCCCCAGCCGCTGCTGCATGCCTGCGCATTGCTCGACTGCCCGCCGCAACGCGCACTGGCCGTGGGCGATTCCGTGAACGACGCGCTCGCTGCCCGCGCCGCCGGCATCACGGTGCTGGCGGTGCCTTACGGTTACAACGAAGGGCGCGATATACATGAGCTTGACATTGATGGTATAGTTTTTGGCATCGATGACGCCGCAGCGTGGGCCGCAAACCCGCGCAGGCCCCGAAAAAGGGCAGGCGGCCACCCGTAACTGAATCACGAATACCGAATGAACACATCGCGTACCCCGAGCATCGCAGCTGGCGCCTATTGGCGCTGGTGGCGTTTGTCTACCGGGTCGCGGTGATTCCACACCGGCGCCCACGACACGGTCGTGGTCGCCATGCCAGCAGCAAGGCAGCAGCCCGGTAACCAGAAATGGCCGGGCTTTATTTTTTTCTGTCCCGGCCCGCATGCTCCCCGAACAGAGGCCCCCATGACAGAAATCGAATTCAACGCACTGGCCGCACAAGGCTACAACCGCATACCCCTCATCACCGAGACCTATGCCGATCTCGACACGCCGCTTGCCATCTATCTTAAGCTGGCACACAGCGGCCCCGAAGGCGGGCGCAACAGCTGCCTGCTGGAATCGGTGGTGGGCGGCGAGCGCTTCGGCCGCTATTCCTTCATCGGCCTGCCCGCCAAAACGGTGATCCGCTCTCGCGGCACGACCACCGAAGTGGTGCATCAGGGCAAGGTGGTGGAAACCCATGAAGGCGATCCGCTCACCTTCATCGAAGACTACCAGCGCCGCTTCAAGGTGGCGCTGCGCCCGGGCATGCCGCGTTTTGCGGGCGGCTTCGCCGGCTATTTCGGCTACGACACGGTGCGCCACATCGAACCGCGCCTGGGCTGGCCCGACAAGCCCTTTCCTGCGGGCCAGGAAGGCGGCACACCCGACATCATGCTGCTGCAGATCGACGAACTGGTGATCGTCGATAACCTCGCCGGGCGCACGTACATTCTGGTGTATGCCGACCCGGCCGAACCCGAGGCCTACGCGCGCGCCCGGCGTCGCCAGAAGCAACTGCGCGAAAAACTGCGCACGCCGCTCACCATTCCTTACGCCTACGCCAGCATGCAGACGCCCGAACGGCGCGACTTTGCCAAGGAAGATTACCTGGCGGCCGTACGCCAGGCGAAGGAATACATTGCCGCCGGCGACCTGATGCAGGTGCAGATCGGGCAGGTGATCGCCAAGCCGTTCCGCGATTCGCCGCTGTCGCTGTATCGCGCGCTGCGATCGCTGAACCCCTCGCCCTATCTCTATTACTGGCACTTCGACGACTTCCACGTGGTGGGTTCATCGCCCGAAATTCTGGTGCGCCAGGAAATCGTGGAAAAGAACCGGCAGAAGAAAACACTGGTCACCATTCGACCGCTGGCCGGCACCCGCAAGCGTGGCGCCACCCCGGAAGAAGATCAGCAGCTTGCCCGGGAACTGCTGGCCGACCCCAAAGAACGCGCCGAGCACGTCATGCTGATCGATCTGGCACGCAACGACGTGGGCCGGGTGGCTAAGACGGGCACGGTACAGGTGACCGACACGATGACCATCGAGCGCTACTCGCACGTCATGCACTTGGTATCGAATGTGGCCGGCGAACTGAACGACGGCATGAGCAACATGGACGTGCTGCGGGCCACGTTCCCGGCGGGCACGCTCACCGGTGCCCCCAAGGTACGCGCCATGGAGATCATCGACGAGCTGGAGCCGGTGCGCCGCGGCATCTACGGCGGCGCGGCCGGTTACCTGAGCTATGGCGGCGAGATGGACGTGGCGATCGCGATTCGCACCGGGCTCATCAAGGACGGCATGCTTTACGTGCAGGCGGCCGCCGGCATCGTGGCCGACTCCGACCCCGAGAAAGAATGGCAGGAAACCGAGGCCAAGGCGCGCGCCGTGCTGCGCGCGGCCGAGCAGGTTCAGCACGGCCTCGACGAACCCATCTGACGCACGCCCGTACCTCACGGAGAATGAAATGACCGCCTCCCCTCCAGTATTCGAGAGGAAGTGATGCGTCAGAGCGTGGGGATGAGCAGGAAGAGTGGATCCTCACGGGCCGACGGCATCAAAGTGCTCAGAGGTGATATACGCGAAGGTATTCACAGGCAAACCGGAGGA
>JAUZQE010000005.1 GCA_030733815.1 Yanghanlia caeni | reverse complement strand
GAGGTGGTGATCCTCAACCAAGGCGAAGACACGACGTTCGAGGAAGATCTGGCGAAGGACGTGCTGGAAATTATTACTGTATTCAGCGCAGGACTGTATGGCTCGCGCTCGCGTAAGAATCAGAAACTGCTCGATGGCGTAAAGGCCGCCGTGGAGGCATCGCAATGCTGATCGCGCACCGCATCGCGCTTGATCCGAACAACGTACAGGCGCCCTACTATGGGCTTCTTCGAGTTCCGTCGGCAACTGGAATACAAGACGGCGATGCGCGGCGGGCAGGTCGTTGTGGCAGATCGGTTCTACCCGAGCAGCAAGACGTGTTCGGCTTGCGGGCACAGGCTCGAAGCTCTGCCGCTGGTCGTGCGCGAGTGGACGTGCCCCGCCTGTGGCGTGGTCCATGACCGCGACCTGAACGCGGCAACCAATCTGAAGAACATGGCGGTGAGTTCCACCGTGTCAGCCTGTGGAGAGGAAGGCGCTGGCCGCACTCGCAAGAGCGCGGTGAAACCGGCCTCGGTGAAGCAGGAAGCAAGCAGCAGATTTAGTCAGAAATGACTAGTTTTGCGTAGGTATTGCGGAACGGCATTCCCCTATACCTTGCGGCCCGTTTGCGCACAGGCATTGCGCGGATCGATGAACTGGGCCATGCTTTCGGTGATCGGCAGATCCCGTTCGTTATGTCCCGCCACCACGAGAAGCGTTCCAGATGAGCGATCAATATCCGGTTCTGTATTCGTCTTATCAATGGCTGGTGCCCACCCAGTTCAACATCGCTCAGGCATGCCTGCAGCGGTGGTCGGGCAATGTCATGGAAGGCCGCCGTCTGGCCATGCGTCATGAACACGACGAGGCCCAAAGCACCGACTGGTCGTACGGCCAGATCGCCGAGCTCAGCAACCGGCTTGCAAACGGCCTGCGCAAAATGGGCCTGCAAAAGGGCGACCGGGTTGCCGTAATCATGCCTCTGCGGCCCGAAGCCGTCGCCGCCAGCCTGGCCGTGCTCGCATCGGGCGCGGTGCTTGTGCCGCTGTCGCCGCAACTGGGCAGCGACGCCCTGAGCCTGCGGGTACGCGACGCCGAGGCGCGCATCATCATTGCCGACGCCACGGCCGCTCCCGAGCTCACGCATATCATGAAGCAGTGCCCGTCGCTGCAGCAGCTGGTGGGCCTGGAATTCCAGAACGACGACACCCTTTCATGGCGCACGCTGCTCGCCCGTGAAAGCAGCGACTTTCTGCCTGTAGCCACGCAAGCCGACGACCCGGCCATTCTGCTGTACACGGCAGGCACCACCGGCATGCCCAAGGGCGTGCTGCACGCCCACCGCGTTCTCATCGGCATTCTGCCGGCGTTCGTGGCCGCACAGAACTGGTACCCGCAGCCGGGCGACCTCTTCTGGAGCCCGCTGGCATGGACCACGGCCCCGGGTCTGCTGCACGCGCTGCTGGCCGTCATGTATTTCGGGCGGCCCATGGTCACCACGCGCTGCCCCGCACAGGGCATCCAGGCGCTCGAGCTCATGCGCCGCCACCGCATCACCAACACGGCCGTGTTGCCCGGCGACGTCGCGCTCATGCACGAGGCCGTCGTCAATGGCGCCTCGGCCGAAGGGTGCGCCCTGCGGGCCATCGCCGTGCTGGGTGAAACCCTCCAGCCGGCGCTGCACGAATGGGTGGTGACCAGCCTGGGGGTATTGCCCAACGCCCTGTACGGCCTCACCGAAGCGCCGGGCATCATCGGCAACAGTTTCCAGAAGTGGCCCGACCGACCCGGCAGCATGGGCCGGCCCATTCCCGGTCACCGCATCGGCATCATCGATTCCCAAGGCCGGTCGTGCCGGCGCGGTTCCGTCGGGCAGCTTGCCCTGGCGGTGCGCGACCAGCACGGGCATCCCGACCCCGTGCTGTTCCTGTCGTACTGGCGTAACGAGGCCCTGACCCGTTCGCGCCACCTCGACGACTGGTTCCTCACGGGCGACATGGCTTCGGTCGACGAAGACGGCTACTGCTGGTTCGTGGGCCGCTGCGACGACATCTTCCGCTGCGGCAACTACCGCGTCAGCCCCCCCGAGATCGAGGAATGCCTCAAGCAGCACCCCGACGTCGTCAACGCCGCCGTGGTGCCCAAACCGCAAGGCGCACGCGGCAACCTCATCAAGGCGTTCGTCGTGCTGAATGAAATGCCGCCGCCTGCCGCACAGCCCGACACGGCAGCGATGCTGCAGGCCCACGTGCGCAAACGGCTGGCGGCATGGCAAACCCCCCAGGAAATCGAATTCGTCGATCGCCTGCCCGTCACCGCCGAAGGCCAGGTACGCCGCCACGTGCTGCGTGCCCGCGAACAGCAGCGCAGCATGCTGGCTGCGGCCAGAGCGCAGTCGGCCGGCAAGTGATCAGCTAAAATGCCGCAATGACGGATACCTTCAAAAAATACCTGCTCACCGACAACAGCACACGCATCCAGGCCGTGCGGCTGCAGTCGGCCTGGCAAACGGGGCTGGCGCACCAGTCATACCCCGAATGCATACGCAGCCTGCTGGGCGAACTCACCGCTGCAGCCATTCTGCTGGCCACCAACATCAAGTTCCAGGGTTCGGTGGTGTTGCAGCTGCAGGGCGACGGCCCGGTATCACTGATCGTGGTGGAATGCACCTCAGAGCTCACGTTTCGCGCCACCGTCAGCCTGCGCGACCCCGAACTGGTGCCCGCCAAGGGCACGCTGCAAACCCTGCTGAACGGCACGGGCAGCGGCCGCTTCACCGTGCTGCTCGACCCCGGTCGCGATACCGACATGGCGCCCTACCAGGGCATCGTGCCCATGGAAGGCGACACGGTCGCAGAAGTGCTGGAAGCCTACATGCGCAATTCCGAACAGCTCGACACCCGGCTGTGGCTTGCGGCCGATGGCGACACGGTGGCGGGCATGCTGCTGCAACGGCTGCCCGACGCGGGCGGCATCCGGCCCACGCACGGGGGCACACCCAACGCCCCAGACTCCACACCCGAATCGCGGGCCGAATCCTGGAATCGGGTCACGCAGCTGGCGTCCACCCTCACGCAACCCGAACTGCTGCAGGCCGACATCGACACCATCATTCATCGCCTGTTCTGGCAAGAGCCCCTGTTGCAGCTCGAAACCCGCCGTGTGCAGTGGCACTGCCCCTGCACACGCACGCGTGTGGGCAACATGCTGCGCATGCTCGGGCGCGACGAAATCGAATCCCTGCTGCAGGAACGCGAACACATCACCGTGTCGTGCAATTTCTGCGGCAAACCCTACGAGTTCGATGCCGTCGACTGCGCCGCGCTCTTCGTCGAAAACCTCGACGACAGCGGCTCGCGCACCCTGCACTAAGGCACGCATTCTCCACAATCGACATCACGCCTGGGCGGCGGCACACTGCCGCTCATGCGCTGCCACCATCCTTCCCTTCGGTTCCAGCCCGGCCAGGGTGCCGTTGAATTTCTGCTTGCCGCCGTTCCCGTGCTGCTGCTGGGGCTGGGCTGCATCGAGGCCGTTCACTGGCATTTCGCGCGGCAGGCCGTCAGCCTGGCACTGATGCAGGCCGCGCGTGCCGCCGCTGTTCAGCAGGCCGACCCGCTCGTGCTCGATCAGGCCTTTGCCCATGCGCTCGCGCCGCTGTTCACGGCACCGTCAAAAAACGAAACCCGGGCGCGTCTGCAGCGCGCCATGCACCGGCGCACTCAGGCCACGGCACTGCCCGCGTGGCGCATCCGCATTCTCTCGCCATCCACGGCGGCGTTTGCCGAGTTCGCCTCGCATTCGCCCGACCTCGCACGCCCCGACGGCCTCAGGGTCATCGATAACGATTACCTGCACGAACAACACCTGGCGCGCCTCGAACAGGGCTGGCCCGCCGGCCAGGCGCCGCAGTCGCGACAGTCGGTGCTCGACGCCAACACCCTTGCCCTGCACCTGACCTGGTTGCATGAACCCCTGCTTCCCGGTGTGCGGCATTTGCTGCGCCAGCTGGCACCCGGCGACTCGCGCTACGGTTCACTCGCCATGGCGCGTGGCGGTTTTCTGCCCATACGGCGCGAGCTCGCGCTGGTCATGCAGTCGCATGCCGTCGAATGGCCCATGCCTGCACATGGGCGAATTGCAAGAAACGACTCCCCCGAGCTTGCAGCCCACAGCTCCCGCACAGGCGCCCACAACGGCATCAGCGCCGGGCACACGCCGGCACACCCTCATGACACCGGTACGCCTGAATGGCCCGATCAACGGCCCGGGCACGCACACGATACCCGCAGCGGCACAACGCCCGCCGCCCACGAAACTTCAAACGGGAACACCGCCGCATACGAGCCTGCGCCCCATTCGGACATCGACATGATTCCTGGCGCCGAAGCGGCAGCTTACCGCTGCACGGGTTTGTGGTGTCTGGGTGAACGCCTCATTGCAGCCCTGCGTCGGCCTGCACACCTGCCGTCGCACGAAGTGACGGGCGCCGGTGGGCCTCAGACCCCGCAGCCGGGCCCTCACCCCGTGGCGCAACGCACCGGCGGGAATCCGGCCGTCGATCACACGTCGCACCCCAGCGGCGTACCCGACGCACCCCACGAACCGGAATCCGGCATCGACCTCGACGACTGCCCGGGCTGTTGCGGCTGACCCGGTGCAGCGTGACGCGCTAGCGGGAAGATTTCGGCGGCGTGGTGGGCAGCAAGTGCACGAAGATTTCATCTTCATGCACCAGCCCCATCTCGGTGCGGGCACGCTCTTCAATGGCATCGGTGCCGGCCGTGAGGTCTTGCACCTCGGCCGCCAGAGCGTTGTTGCGCGCCGCCAGTGCCTCATTGATTTCCTGTTGCGTCTGCAGCCGGGCTTCGAGCTCGCGTACCCGCTGCCACCCGCCTTTACCCCACCAGAGCGGGTATTGCGTGATGGCAGTGAGCAGGATCAGAACGATCAGCAGCAGACGCATGCGGTCTCGCCCGGCCGTTGACGCCGGGCGCGTGCTCAACGCAGGTTGTAGAAGGCATCACGGCCGGGGTATGTCGCGACCTCTGCCAGTTCTTCTTCGATGCGAAGCAGTTGGTTGTACTTGGCCATGCGGTCGGAACGCGACAGCGAACCGGTCTTGATCTGCATGGCATTGGTGGCCACGGCAATGTCGGCGATGGTGGAGTCTTCGGTCTCGCCGGAACGGTGCGAAATCACGGCCGTGTAGCCCGCGCGCTTGGCCATTTCGATGGCGGCAAAGGTTTCGGTGAGCGTACCGATCTGGTTGATTTTGATGAGAATGGAGTTGCCCACACCCTGCTCGATTCCCTGCTTGAGGATTTTGGTGTTGGTGACGAAGAGGTCGTCGCCCACCAGCTGCACCTGACGGCCCAGCTGCTGAGTGAGAATCGACCAGCCCTCCCAGTCGTTTTCGGCCATGCCGTCTTCGATGGAGATGATGGGGTACTTGTCGCACCAGCTGGCCAGCAGATTGGCAAAGTCGGCCGCCTCGAGTACGAGCCCGCCTTCACCGGCCAAATGGTATTTGCCATCGCGGTAGAACTCGGTGCTGGCGCAATCGAGACCCAGTGCGATCTGCGAGCCGGCTTCGTAACCGGCTTCTTCGATGGCGTTCAGAATGAGCTGAATCGCCGCCTCGTGGTTGGCCACGTTGGGTGCGAAACCGCCTTCGTCGCCCACGGCCGTGGACATGCCCTGGCGGTCGATGAGCTTCTTGAGCGCATGAAACACCTCGGCCCCCATGCGCAGCGCCTCGCGGAAACTGGATGCGCCCAGAGGCAGGATCATGAATTCCTGCATGTCGAGCGTGTTGTTGGCGTGCGCGCCGCCATTGATCACGTTCATCATGGGCACGGGCATCTGCATGGGGCCGCTGCCGCCAAAATAGCGGTACAGCGACAGGCCGGATTCATCGGCCGCGGCACGCGCCACCGCCATGCTGGCGGCCAGAATGGCATTGGCGCCCAGACGCCCCTTGTTTTCGGTGCCGTCGAGGTCGATGAGCGTGTGATCGATGAACGTCTGCTCCTGCGCATCGAGACCCATGAGCGCTTCGGAGATTTCGGTGTTGACGTTCTCGACCGCGCGCAGGACACCCTTGCCGAGATAACGCCCGGCGTCTGCATCACGCAGTTCGATCGCCTCGCGTGAGCCGGTGGAGGCGCCCGAAGGCACGGCCGCGCGACCCATGGCGCCGGATTCCAGCAGCACGTCGCATTCCACTGTGGGATTGCCGCGCGAATCGAGAATTTCGCGGCCAATGATGTCTACGATTGCACTCATGATCTTTGTGTGTCCTGCGTGTAAAGGTTGGAATTCAAAGCATGATTGTAGCCGCGGCAACGCGCGGCGGCGCCGCGCCGTGTACGGAGCCTCACATTTTATGCATCGGAAGGTTTCGCTGCGTCAACCCCGGGACAGCGTGAAGCGCGCTTCCAGCTTTTCGAGGGTGTCGGTAAGCGCGTCGAGCTCGTCGGCCGGCACCGGCCCCAACGCCCTTTCGAAGAACTCGTTGCGCCGCGCCAGGGTCGCTTTCACGGCGTCGCGGCCGGCATCGGTCAGCACCACATTGGTCAGGCGCGCATCCATCGGGTCGCGCTGGCGCTCGACCCAGCCTTCCGCCTCAAGTGCCTTGAGCTGGCGTGTGAGTGCGGCGGGGTCGATACCCAGATTGCGGGCCAGCACCTTCTGCGACAGCTCGCCGCTGGTGTCGAGCTGCAGAAGAAGGCGCCAGCGCGCCACCGACATGCCGGTATGCGCCTCAAAACCGGCGATCAGCGCACGGTAACTGCGACCGATCTGCTGCATGAAGCGCAGGTGATGCGGTTCGATCATGGCGACTCCCGGGTATCGGCCGCCGGCTCGCGCCCTGCGGCGACGGCATTCTGCAGGGGGGCGGCCGCAGGTTGGCGGTCGAACGAGATGGCCGGCAGACGCAACAGCCATAACAGCGCAATGGCAGCGACCACCAGGGTCAGGATCAGCCCGGCGTGTATGCCCCATACAAGGGATTCGCGTGCATGCAGAATGAAGGTTTCCCCATGCAAACCAAGCCTTTGCAGCGCGCCGATGAACGCACTTTGCACCTGATCGCTGACCAGCACCTGCGGATCTTCGAGCCGGGCCAGCCAGCTGCCCTTGCCGAACGGCGTGACGTCGAGCTGGCGCACCCGTTCGACATAATAATGGTTGATGATCGAGCCCACCACTGCGGTGCCGACCATGCCGCCCACCATGCGGGTGGATTGCATCAGGGCCGTGGAAATGCCCAGCTGCGAGCGCTTCACCCGTTCCTGTATGAACACGGTGAGGTTGGGCATGATGAGGCCCAGCCCCACACCGCAGCCGGTCAGACACGTAATGAGCACGATGCGCGGCGTCTGCGCCCACACAAGCAGCAGCCCGACACCACACACCAGAAGCAGCGCAAAGCCGATGTGCAGAATATGATCGGGGCGCTTCATGCGCGGCAGCACGCGCGCACTGGCAATGCTGCCCACCGTGATCGACACCACCAATGGCGTAATCAGCACACCCACCTCGCGCGCGGTGAGCCCAAAGCCCCCCTGCAGCAAAAGCGGAATATAGATCAGCAGCGCGAACAGAATGAAGCCCACGAAAAACGACAGCAGGCACAGAATGACCACGCTGCGGTCGGTGAACATGTCGAGCGGAATGAGCGCAGCCTCGCAGCGCCGTTCCCACCACACGAAGGCGGTCATGCACGCCACGGCGAACAAGCCCAGCCCCACCATGGGCAGCCGCGCACCGTACATGGGCAGCAGCTGCACCAGAAACTGCAGGCCGGCCAGGGCCAGCGCAATCAGCACCGAACCCTGCCAGTCGAGCCGGATATTGGCCTGCTGCATGTGCCGCACGTTGGGCAGATAGCGCAGCAGAAAGAACAGGCCCAGCAGACCCAGCGGCAGGTTCATGAAGAACACGGCCCGCCAGCCCAGATAAAACGTGAGAAAGCCCCCCAGGGTGGGGCCTACGGCGTTGGCCACGCCGAAACAGCTGCTCAGTATGACCTGCCAGCGCAGCCGCACCCGCGGATCGGGAAACATGTCGGGCACTACGGCGAAGGCCGTACCCAGCATCATGCCGCCGGCCACTCCCTGTAGCGCCCGGCCCATCACCAGCTGGATCATCGACTGCGCCATGCCGCACAGAACAGACGAAATCAGAAACAGGATGATCGACGCCACCACGAACGGCTTGCGCCCGTAAAAATCGCCCAGCCGCCCGAAGATGGGGATGGTGATGATGGAAGTAAGCAGGTACGCGGTGGTGACCCAGGCGTAGAGTTCGAAGCCCCGCAGCTCGGCCACCACGGTGGGCAATGCGGTGCCCACCACCGTCTGGTCGATGGCGACCATCATGGTTACGAAACCCAGACCGGTCATGGCAAGCATGGATTGCCGGAACGGGAGCAACATGCCGGGGCCGGGGGCGCGATCTGCAGTGGGCTTCATTTAGATGACCAGTCAATTCTTGACGTGTCAATAATTATAACGCAAGCCGACTGCGGCCTGCGATGCGGGAACGCTACATTCCGGGTTGAAACTCGTCTTGCAGCACGCCGCTTTGCTTCACGACCCGGTCGATTGCGATCAGCGATTCGAGCAGGCGGCGCATTTGCGCAAGCGGTACGGCATTGGGGCCGTCGGAAAGCGCCTTGTCGGGATCAGGGTGGGTTTCCATGAACAGGCCCGATACGCCCGCCGCCACGGCCGCCCGCGCCAGCACCGGAACGAATTCGCGCTGGCCGCCCGATGACGTGCCCTGCCCGCCCGGCAGCTGCACGGAATGCGTGGCGTCAAACACCACCGGGCAGCGGGTTTCGCGCATGATGGCAAGCGAACGCATGTCGGATACGAGATTGTTGTAGCCGAAAGACACGCCGCGCTCGCACACCAGAATGTTGTGACCGTCGCCGCCCGCGTCGAGCGCCGCCTGACGTGCCTTGGCCACCACCTGCGCCATGTCGTGCGGAGCCAGGAACTGCCCCTTCTTGATGTTCACCGGCTTGAGCGTGGCCGCACAGGCATGAATGAAGTCGGTCTGCCGGCACAGGAAGGCCGGCGTCTGCAGAACGTCGACCACGGCCGCCACGTCGGCCACCTGCTCGGTGGTGTGTACGTCGGTGAGCACGGGCACGCCGAGTTGTTCGCGCACGTCGGCCAGAATGCGCAGCCCCTCTTCCTGCCCCGGCCCCCGGTACGAGCGCCCGGAACTGCGATTGGCTTTGTCGAAAGAGCTCTTGTAGATGAAGTGCAGGCCCAGCTCGGCGGTGAGTTCCTTGAGCGCCCCAGCGGTATCGAACGCCATCTGGCGCGACTCGATCACACAGGGCCCTGCAATCAGAAAGAAGGGCCGGTCAAGCCCGATTTCTACGCCACACAGTTTCATGCAAACTTCCTTCGGTGAAGAATCGCCCGCCGCGGCCGGCCCGCTTGACGGCGTGTGCGCACGGCAGCGCAGCCCGCGGGCCACGCTGCCGCTCGCGCGGCATCAAGCCTGCTCGCTGCGGCGCTTCTGGTGTTCGAGTGCCGCCTTGATGTAACTGATGAACAGCGGGTGGCCGTCACGCGGGGTTGAGGTGAATTCCGGGTGAAACTGCACCCCCATGAACCACGGATGATCGGGCAGCTCCATGATCTCGGGCAGCTGCTCGGTGGGCGTGCGTGCGCTGATCACCATGCCCGCTTCTTCGAGGCGGGTGACGTACACGTTGTTCACCTCGTAGCGGTGACGATGGCGCTCGTTGACTTCCTCGCCGTAGATTTCCGCTGCGCGGGTACCCGGCATTACGGGGCAGCGCTGCGCACCCTTGCGCATGGTGCCACCCAGATCGGAATTGGTATCACGCCGCTCGATCTTGCCCTCGCGGTCTTGCCACTCGGAAATGAGGGCCACCACCGGGTGGGCCGCCGCCGGATCGAACTCGGTGCTGTTGGCGCCACCCAGGCCCGCCACATTGCGCGCAAACTCGACCACCGCCAGCTGCATGCCCAGGCAAATGCCCAGGAACGGTGTGCCCGTTTCACGCGCATAACGGATCGCGCGCATCTTGCCTTCGGTGCCGCGCTTGCCGAAGCCGCCCGGCACGAGAATGGCGTCGAGGCCCTCGAGGCAGGCCGTCCCCTCGCGTTCGATGACTTCGGAATCGAGGTATTCGATTTCGACGCGCGAGCGGGTGTGAATGCCGGCGTGCGTCAGCGCTTCGGAAAGCGACTTGTACGATTCGGTGAGATCGACGTACTTGCCCACCATGCCGATGCGCACATGGTGTTGCGGATTGCGAATGGCCTCGATGAGGCGTTCCCACATGGTGAGATCGGCCGGTGGGGGCGCCAGCGCAAGCGCGTCGCAGATGATGGAATCAAGCCCCTGCTCGTGCAGCATGCCGGGAATCTCGTAGATTGAGGTTTCGGCATCCCAGACGGAGATCACGGCATCGAGCGGCACGTTCGAGAACAGCGAAATCTTGGCGCGCTCTTCGTCGGGAATGCGGCGATCGGCCCGGCACAGCAACGCATTGGGGTAGATGCCGATTTCACGCAGCTTCTGCACCGAGTGCTGGGTGGGTTTGGTCTTGAGCTCGCCCGCCGAACCGATGAACGGCACCAGAGTAAGGTGCACGAAGGCGGAATTGTTGCGCCCCAGGCGCAGGCTCATCTGACGCACCGCTTCCAGGAAAGGCAGGGATTCGATGTCGCCCACCGTACCGCCGATCTCGACGATGGCCACGTCGGCGGCGCCATCCCAGGCGGCCTTCGCACCACGCACGATGAAGTCTTGAATCTCATTCGTGATGTGCGGAATGACCTGCACGGTTTTACCCAGGTAATCGCCCCGGCGTTCCTTGCGCAGCACCGATTCGTAGATCTGACCCGTGGTGAAGTTGTTGACCTTGCGCATGCGCGTCGAGATGAAGCGCTCGTAGTGGCCCAGGTCGAGGTCGGTTTCAGCACCGTCTTCGGTCACGAACACCTCGCCGTGCTGGAAGGGGCTCATGGTACCGGGATCGACGTTGATGTAGGGGTCGAGCTTGAGCATGGTGACGCGCAAGCCGCGGGATTCGAGAATGGCTGCCAGCGATGCGGCGGCAATACCCTTACCCAGGGAGGATACGACGCCTCCCGTGACGAATACGTACTTTGTCATTGTGGGGGTGGCCCGGGGCAACCGGGCTGCAGCACGAAATTTGAATTATAGCCCGATGTAACGTGGCTCACGGGCACGAACCGAGGTTTGCGGCGCAATACCTCAGGCCTGCAGGGGGCGTGTGTGGCGTTGCAGCCAATCGAGCGCCGCACCGTCGACGAGCGGGGCGAGCCGCGCCCGCACTTCGGCATGGTACGCATCGAGCCAGGCGATCTCGTCGGCGGCAAGCATCGCCACGTCGATGCAGCGCGCATCGATCGGGCACAAGGTTAGCGTTTCGAACGACAGGAAGCGGCCGAATTCGGTGGTTTCGTGGGCTCGCGCGAGGACCAGGTTTTCGATACGGATGCCCCAGCGCCCCGGCCGGTACAGACCGGGCTCGTTCGAGGTGATCATGCCGGGTGCCATGAGCGCATGCGGATTGACCGTGGCACGCCAGGAAATCGACTGCGGCCCTTCGTGCACGTTCATGAAGTAGCCCACGCCATGCCCGGTACCGTGGCCGTAATCGGCACCGAACTGCCAGATCGGGCCGCGCGCCAGCGCGTCGAGTGCGTAGGCGGGAAGGTCCTCGGGAAACACCGCGCGCGACAGCGCGATCATGCCTTTGAGCACGGCCGTGTAATCACGCTTCTGTTCGGCACTGACCTGCCCTACGGGCACAACGCGCGTGACGTCTGTGGTGCCTCCCAGGTATTGACCGCCCGAATCGATGAGCAGGAGGCCGTCACCTTCGATGACGGCATGGGCCGCGGGAGTCGCATGATAATGCGGCATTGCACCATTCGCGCGATACGCCGCAATGGTGCCGAAGCTGGGTGAAACGAAGTTGGGCTGCTTCGCCCGTGCCGCGGTGATGCGTTCGTCGATGGTGAGCTCAGTGATGCGCTCACTGCCCTGCGCGGCTTCAAACCACGCGAAGAACTCGCACAGCGCCGCGCCGTCGTGTTCCATGACCCGCCGCACATTCGCGATCTCGGCGTCGTTTTTGCGTGCCTTGAGCAGGTGTGCGGGATTCACCGCCTCGACGTGCGTGACGGTTGTGGCGGCTTCCAGCAGACCCACCGTGACCCGCGCCGGGTCGACCAGCAGGCGCTCACCTTCCGGCAAGGCCGCAAGGGCCTCGTCAATGGCCTCGTACGGGTGCAACGCAATGCCGTCGGCCAACAGTTCGGCCTGCAGCGCGGCGGGAATCTTGCCGGCATCGACAAACAGCCGTGCGTTGTCACGGCCGATGAGCGCATGCGCGAGGAAGACCGGGTTGTAGGGAATGTCGTTGCCACGCAGGTTGAACAGCCAGGCGATGTCGTCGAGCGCCGAAAGCAGATGCCACTGCGCGTCGTTGCGCTGCATGGCCTCGCGCACTGCGGCCAGGTTCTGGGCACGGGTGCGGCAGGCCCATGGGGCCTCGTGCGCACGGATGGTGCCGTCGGGCAGGCCGGGCCGCTCGGGCCAGGCCAGCCCGGCCAGGTCGAGCCGGGTGTCAAGCCGCAGGCCTGCTTTTTCGCAGGCCTCGCGCCATTGGCGCCCCGCCTGCACCGAAAGCACGTGTCCGTCGACGGCCACCGTGCTTCCGGCCTGCAGGCGCTCGGCCACCCAGGCAGAAGGCGCCGGCACGTCGGCCGCCCCCGCCCGCATGACATCGATTCCGCTGCCCTGCAGCTCGGCCTCGGCCTGTTCCCAGTAGCGGCTGTCGGCCCAAAGCGCCGCCGTATCAAGGCATACGACCAGCGTTCCGGCAGACCCTGTGAACCCCGAGAGCCACTCACGCGTCTGCCAGCGCTGCGGCAGGTATTCCGACAGGTGCGGATCGGACGTGGGCACGACGCACGCGTGCACGCCGTGCCGGCGCATCAGTTCCCGCAGGGATTCCAGGCGCTCAACGACAACCGACATGTGCGTTCAGGCGGCGATGGCCGAGACGTCGAGCTTGGCGGCCGTTTTGGCCACGACCTCGTCGACCGTGACGCCGTCGGCCAGCTCAACGAGCTTGAGGCCGTCGTCGGTGACGTCGAGCACGCACAGATCGGTGATGATGCGATCGACCACGCCCACGCCCGTGAGCGGCAGCGTGCATTCGGGCAGCAGCTTGAGGTCTTCGGTGCCGTCTTTCTTGCGCGCAACGTGTTCCATGAGCACGACCACGCGGCCGACGCCTGCGACAAGGTCCATGGCGCCGCCCATGCCCTTCACCATCTTGCCGGGAATCATCCAGTTGGCCAGGTCGCCCTTCTCGGACACCTGCATGGCGCCCAGAATGGCAAGGTTGATCTTGCCGCCACGGATCATGGCGAAGGAATCTGCAGACGAGAAAATGGAAGAACCGGGCAGCGTGGTGACGGTTTGCTTGCCCGCGTTGATGAGATCGGCGTCGACCTCGTCTTCGGTCGGGAACGGGCCAATGCCCAGCAGGCCGTTTTCAGACTGCAGCCACACCTCGATGTTTTCGGGCACATGGTTGGCCACCAGAGTGGGCAGGCCGATGCCCAGGTTCACATAAAAGCCATCCTGCAGCTCGCGCGCGGCGCGCGCAGCCATTTGATCGCGTGTCCAGGCCATGATGAAGCTCCTTATACGTTACGGGTGGTGCGCTGCTCGATGCGCTTCTCGGGGTTGGCGTTCAGCACGATGCGATGCACGTAGATGCCGGGCAGGTGAATGCTGTCGGGGTCGAATGCGCCGGTCTCGACGATTTCTTCGACTTCCACCACCGTGATCTTGCCGGCCATGGCGACGTTGGGGTTGAAGTTGCGGGCGGTGCGACGGAAGAGGAGGTTACCGGCGCGGTCGGCCTTCCAGGCCTTGACCAGCGACACGTCGGCCACCAGCGAGCGTTCCATGACGTAGGTCTCGCCGTCGAACTCGCGCGTTTCCTTGCCCTCGGCCACCATGGTGCCCACGCCCGTTTTGGTGAAGAAGGCGGGAATGCCCGCTCCCCCGGCGCGCAGCTTTTCGGCCAGGGTGCCCTGCGGCGTGAATTCCAGTTCGAGCTCACCGGCCAGGAACTGGCGCTCGAATTCCTTGTTTTCGCCCACGTACGAGGCGATCATCTTGGTGATCTGGCGCGTTTCAAGCAGTTGCCCCAGACCGAAGCCGTCGACACCGGCGTTGTTGCTGATGCAGGTCAGGTTCTTGACGCCGGTATCGCGCAACGCGGCGATCAGTGCCTCGGGAATGCCGCAAAGGCCAAAACCACCCACCGCGATCGTCTGGCCATCGGCCACCACGCCTTCGAGTGCTTCTGCGGCGCTAGCAAAGACTTTATTCATTACATCCTTCCTTGTGTAAGACTGAGGATCGAAGCTGATGCATGTTGCCGCCGCATCACGCCCGGCTCACATGAACGAATGATGACGAAGAGACTGCTCATTCGGCAGCCCCGAACACGCGCAAGAGGTTCTCACGTTCTTCGGATGTCCAGGGTTCGGAGCGCCCGGTTTCGCTACGGGTGCCCACGATCACGCTGCGCGCCCGGGCACACGGCCCGCCGGTATCGCCCAGCACGTGAAGCTCGGCATCGAACTCGACGCTCGAGCGCCCGAAGCGCGACAGCCGCATGCGGATCTGGATGGTTGCCGGCCAATGAACGGGCCGCAGGAAATCGCACGAGGTGTGCGCCAGCACGAAGTCGCGGCCGGAGCCGGCGACGCCCACCCCCGCCTCGGTGAAACACCGCACACGTGCCTCTTCCAGGTATCGGAAGTAGAGGGTGTTGTTGACATGATTGAGGGCATCGAGATCGCCCCACCGCACCGGCATCTCAATACTATAGATACCGCCCGATTCCACCTGGGCGTCTTGCGGCAGAGTGATGTTGTCGTGCTGTTCCAAACCCGCAGTCTCCTTATTGCTTCATTGTGCCCAGAGTATAACGGTGAAGCCTCTTTCGTGGCAGTGCAACATTTTTGATGGGGTGCAATTACAATCGACCGTATCACGTACGGAAAATCCCAAGAAATGCTCGGAAGGTCGAGTCGCGCAGCGCCGACCGTACGACAGCAAGGAGAGACAACAAGCCATGGCTGAACGCGAATCAATGGAATATGACGTAGTGGTGGTCGGCGGCGGCCCCGGCGGGCTGGCAGCGGCCATCCGCCTCAAGCAGCTTGCTGCCGAGCACAACCAGGAAATCAGCGTCTGTGTGCTGGAGAAGGCGTCTGAGATCGGCGCCCACACGCTTTCGGGTGCGGTCATCGACCCGGGTGCGCTGACGGAACTGATTCCCGACTGGAAGGAAAAGGGTGCGCCGCTCGATACGCCGGTGACGGAAGACCGCTTTCTTTTCCTTTCGGAATCGGGCAGTCGCTCAACACCGCAGTGGCTGCTGCCGGAATGCTTCCACAATCAGGGCAACTATATCGTTCGCCTGGGCCACGTGGTGCGCTGGCTGGGTGAGCAGGCGGAAGCGGTGGGCGTGGATATTTTCCCCGGCTTTGCCGCAACCGAGGTGCTGTACGACGAGAACGGCGCCGTGAAGGGCGTGGCCACCGGCGACATGGGCGTAGGCCGCGACGGGCAACCGACGGCCGCGTACCAGCCGGGCATGGAGCTGCACGCACGCTATACGATTTTCGCGGAAGGCTCGCGTGGCCAGCTGGGCCGCGAGCTGATCGAGCGCTACAAGCTCGACGCGGGGCGCGATCCGCAAAGCTATGCGATCGGCATCAAGGAGATGTGGGAAGTCGATCCGTCGCAGTCGCGCCCGGGCACGGTGATCCACACGGCGGGCTGGCCGCTCGATTCCGACACCTACGGCGGCTCGTTCCTGTACCACATGAACGACAATATCGTGGTGGTGGGGCTGGTTGTGGGCCTCGATTACGCGAACCCGTGGCTGTCGCCATTCGAGGAGTTTCAGCGTTACAAGACGCACCCTGCAATCCGCCCGATCTTCGAGGGCGGCAAGCGCATTGCGTACGGGGCGCGCTCGCTGACGGCGGGCGGGCTGTTGTCGATTCCGAAGCTATGTTTTCCGGGCGGGGTGCTGGTGGGCTGCGAAGCCGGGATGCTGAACGCATCGCGCATCAAGGGCAGTCACGCGGCGATCAAGTCGGGCGCACTGGCAGGCGAAGCGATGTTCGAGGCGCTGCAGGCGGGCCGCAGCCGCGACGAGCTGGTGTCGTACGCCCATGCGTTCGAGGCATCGTGGCTGCACGCGGAGCTGAACAAGGCGCGCAATTTCAAGCAGTGGTTCAAGAAGGGCCGCACGGTGGGCACGCTGATGACGGGCATCGAGCAGTGGCTGCTAAAGGGCAAGATGCCGTGGACGATCCATCGGAAGAAGCCGGATCACGCCTGTCTGCAGCCTGCATCGGAATGCGCACGGATCGAGTACCCGAAACCGGATGGCAAGCTGACGTTCGACCGGCTGAGTTCGGTGTTCATTTCGAATACGAACCATGAAGAAGACCAGCCGGTTCATCTGACGCTGAAAGATGCTTCGGTGCCGGTGGAGGTGAATCTTGCGAAGTACGGAGGCCCTGAGGCACGGTATTGCCCGGCCGGGGTGTACGAGTTCGTGAAGGACGACGACGGGCGGGATCGGCTGCAGATCAATGCGCAGAATTGCGTGCATTGCAAGACGTGCGATATCAAGGACCCGACGCAGAATATCGTTTGGGTGGCGCCTCAGGGGGGCGAAGGGCCGGTGTACAACGGCATGTGAGCCGCTGTGTTGCGCAGTGGTTTATGGAACCGCGGTCTCTTTTCTGAGGCCGCGGTTTTTTTTGTTGCGTAGTACTGCTGGTCTGGGTTCTTGCGGGCCTTGCCGGCTACGTTTAGCCGCACCCCCAGGCTCCGACCGCCCCCTTAAGAACCCAGACAAACGGCATCTCGAACGATTTGAAACGCCGCCACAAGAGCTCAACAAAGCAGCACCCCACCCACCCGGCGCGGCTCTTTAGAACTCAGACACGCACAGCAACACGCGTTGAAGAAAGCCCGCGAATCAACCCGCCAGCATCAGTCGCGAACCGGTCGAAGCGCCGCCAGATTCACGGTCACGAGCCCCAGCACAATGCACCCGATACCTGCCAACGTAGCCGCATCGGGTTCCTCGCCCAGCAGCAGCCACGCCAGTATCACCGCCAGCACCGGAACGCCCAGACTCGACATTCCCACCACCGCCACGCTCACCCGCCGCACCACCGAAAGCCACAGCCACCAGCCCAGCGCCGACGCCAGCACCGCCATATAGGCCAGCCCCATGATCAGCTCCACCGACCACACCAGCGGCCGTTGTGGTAGCGCCCACGTAAGCGGAAGGCACAGCAGCGAACCCAGCAGCATCTGCCATGTAATGAAATTCAGCATCGCCGGCGGCCGTTCCTGGAACAGCTTCTTGCTGACCACCACCCCGCCGCCCCAGCACAGACCCGCCGCCAGCCCGGGAATCAGCGCCAGCACATTGCCCATGCCCTTCCAGGGTGCAATCACCAGCAGCAGCCCTGCCGCCGCCAGCGCGAACGCCAGCATATGCAGGCGCGTCGGGCGCTCGCCCAGCACCGGCCATGCGATTGCCGCCGCCCAGAATGGCATCGTGTAAGCCAGCAGCACCACCTGCCCTGCTCCGCCACCGATCGTCAGGCCAAGTTGCCCCAGCGCCTGAAAACCCACCGTCTGCAGCACCGCCACGGCCACCGTCGGCCCCATGGGCGGAACGTGAAACGGCTGGCCCACTGAAAGCTGGATGCCCAGCAACACCACGAACGCCAGCACACAGCGCCAGAACACCAGATCGAACGGCCCGATCCAGGCCGTCATGTATTTCATCACGATCCAGCTAAAGCCCCATACCACGATGGCAAAGCCCATCAGCATCAGGGCGACCGGATCATTGCGCGTTGAACTCAAGAGGAAACTTCCGAGAAAACTGGAGAGGAAAAACGAAACGTGATGCCCGTGCCGCCTTACGAGCGGCAGCATTGATGGTATCACTCCGGCGGCCAGAAAAAACCGGCCCCGGTGTCACCACCGGAGCCGGCTTTGCCACCGTATCAGCTGGTACTCAGTACGACTGCGACAGTTGAGTCAGGATGGCCGGATTTTCAAGCGTGGACACGTCTTGCGTGATGGGCTGATCTTGGGCCACAAGGCGCAGCAGACGACGCATGATCTTGCCCGAGCGCGTCTTGGGCAGGTTCTCGCCAAAGCGGATTTCGCGCGGTTTGGCGATGGGGCCGATTTCGCGGCCCACCCAGTCGCGCAGTTCGCGAGCAATCTCGTTGGCTTCATCGCCCTGAGGCAGCGGACGCTTGAGCACCACGAAGGCCACCACCGCCTCGCCCGTCGTCGCGTCGGGGCGTCCCACCACCGCGGCTTCGGCAACCAGCGGGTGCGCCACCATTGCCGATTCCACTTCCATGGTGCCGAGGCGGTGACCCGACACGTTCAGCACGTCGTCGATGCGACCCATGATCCAGAAGTAGCCGTCGGTGTCGCGCTGTGCCCCGTCGCCGGCGAGGTAATAGCCGTTGTGCTCGGGTGGGAAGTAGCTTTTCTTGAAGCGTTCTGGGTCGCCCCAGATCGTGCGGATCATGGCGGGCCACGGGCGTTTCACCACCAGGAAGCCGCCGCGCCCCGGCTCGACTTCGCGCCCCGATTCGTCGACGACCGCCGCATCGATGCCCGGCAGCGGCAACGTGCACGAACCCGGCTTGAGCGGTGTAGCGCCGGGCAGCGGCGTGATCATGTGCACGCCGGTTTCCGTCTGCCACCACGTGTCGAGTACCGGGCAGCGCTCGCGACCCACATTGGTGAAGTACCACATCCACGCCTCGGGGTTGATGGGCTCGCCCACCGAACCGATGATGCGCAGGCTGGTGAGGTCGAACTTGCGCGGGTGGTGTTCCTCGTTGGATTCGGCCGCCTTGATGAGCGAACGGATGGCCGTGGGTGCCGTGTAAAAGATCGTGCACTGGTGGCGTTGAATCATTTCCCAGAATCGTGCCGGTGTGGGGTATGTGGGCACCCCCTCGAACATGATCTGCGTGGCACCTGCGGCCAGGGGGCCATACACGATGTAGCTGTGACCGGTGACCCAGCCCACGTCGGCCGTGCACCAGAAAATATCGTCGTTCTTGATGTCGAACGTCCATTTCATGGTGAGCAGGCACATCAGCAGATAACCGGCCGACGAATGCTGCACGCCCTTGGGCTTGCCCGTGGACCCCGAGGTGTACAGAATGAACAGCGGATGTTCGGCATTCACCGGCACCGGCGCGCATTCGTTCGACTGGCCTTCCAGCACGTCGTGCAGCCACAGGTCTCGGCCTTCATTCCAGTCGACCGCGCCGCCCGTGCGGCGGTACACGATCACGTGCCGCACCGCTTCACCGCCCGGCTGCGACAGCGCCTCGTCGACCGCCCGCTTCAAAGGAATGGCGCGCCCGCCGCGGCGCTGCTCATCTGCCGTGATGACGAGCGTGGCGCCCACGTCGACGCAGCGCTCATGCAGACTCTTGGATGAAAACCCGCCGAACACAACCGAGTGCGTGATACCCAGGCGGGCGCATGCCTGCATGGCCACCACGGCCTCGATCGACATCGGAAGGTAAATGATGGCGCGATCGCCGGTTTGATAGCCCAGCGACTTGATTGCGTTGGCCAGCTGGCACACCCGGGCGTGCAGCTCGCGATACGTGATGCGCGTGACCTCGCCATCGTCGGCTTCAAAGATGATTGCGGTCTTGTCGGCGACAGGCGTGCCCAGATGGCGGTCGAGGCAGTTGGCCGATACGTTCAGCTCGCCATCGGGGAACCAGCGGTAGAACGGCTTGTTCGACTCATCGAGCACGGTGGTGAAGGGCTTGTCCCAGATCAGGTTCTCGCGCGCCTGCCGTGCCCAGAACCCCTCGGGATCGCGGTCGGCCTCGTCGTACAGTGCCCGGTAGGCATCCATGCCCGAGATATGGGCCGTTGCAGCCACGCGCTCGAACGGCCCGAAAACCCGGGTCTCCGTTAGCACCGATTCAATTCCACTAGACATGTCTACATCTCCTCTTGGTTGAAATGTGTATTGACTTCATGCTGCAGCGCCGAGGCTGCGACACCAGGCTACGATTGGCCCGGAGCCGCCGCCTGCAGCTCTGAATTGCGTGCCTGCTCGCGTGCGCGCATGCCCCTCGAAAAATCGACCGCCGACAGAACGATCAGCCCCGCCACGAAGAAGCTGCCGGTGAACAGCAATGCCAGGCGATGATTGCCATCGCTCACCCAGGTGATGACACCGTAAAACAATGGCCCGATTACCGCAGCCAGCTGTATTGCGAAGGTCCAGAGCGAGAAAAACTCAGCCAGACGCCCTGGTGGGGCGAACGCGGCAACCATTGCGCGGCCGGCGCTCTGACTGGTTCCCATACACAGGCCGGCAAGCGTCGCCGCAACCCAGAACACCCAAACCTGGAGTGCCGCGTAGGCCACCAGCACCATCAGGATCCAGCCGAACAGCGTGAGCGCCAACGCAGGCTTGTGACCAATTCGATCTTGTAGATGACCAAATGAAAATGCGCCGATGGCCGCTGCGATGTTGACGGTAAACACCAGCAGCATGGTCTGCGCCATGGTGAAGCCCATGGCCACCGATGCATAAACCGCCGCCAGAGTGACGACGACGGCGATACCGGCCTGGTAAAACGCGCCGCAGATCAGGAGCCGGCGGAAATCTGGAAAATTGCTGCCCGTGTCGTGCCAGGCGGTGACCAGCCGCTGCCCCACGCCTTCAGTGACTCGATGCGTGGCAGCCGTGCGTTCGCGCAGAAACAGAAACGATGGAATGGCGGCGATGGCGAACAGCGCAGCGACAAGCAGCATGATCCAGGGCACATAGGTGTGCGCCGGCAATGCGGCAGCTTCTGCGCGTGCGGCCACCAGCAACGACAGGCCTAGCGCCAGCATACCGCCGAAATAGCCAAAGCTCCAGCCCCAGCCGGAGACGCGCCCCAGCGCCTGCGGCCGCGCGATCTCGGGCAGGAACGCGGCGATGAGCGATTCACCCACGCAATAGCAGTAATTTGACACGGCCAGGGCAATGAGGCCGATGGCGATATCGCCGGGGCCGGCGAGCGCCAGCATGGCCGTGCCGGCCACGCACCCGGCCGTGCTGATGAAGAGAAAGCGGCGCCGGCGCGCCAGCGCATCTGCCCGCGTGCCAAGCGCGGGCATGGTGAGCATGACGAAGAGGTACGAAAACGAAAGTGCGCTGGTGAATGCCAGCGTGCCCCAGGCATGGCCTGCGGCGACTACGCCCACAAAGTATGCGCTGAACACCGTGGTGAGCACCACGGTGGTGTAGCCCGAATTGGCAAAATCGTACATGGCCCATGCCCAGAGCTCACGCTTGGTGACCCCTGGGTTCAGGGCCTCGCCCAGCCGGGACGCAGCATGCGGCCCGGCGGTATTCATGCTTGCAGGGCTGCGATGCCTGCGCGGGCGATCTGGGCGTCTTCGTCGGATTTGACGCCCGATACACCCACGGCACCTACGACATGCCCCTCGTGGACGATGGGCACGCCACCTTCCAGCATGCCTTCGAGCGGCGCGGAAAGAAAGGCGTAGCGGCCTTGATTGATGATGTCTTCAAAGCCCTTGGATTCGCGCCGGCCCAGTGCCGCCGAGCGCGCCTTGGCCGGCGCGATGTGGGCGGAAAGCGGTGCAGCGCCGTCGAGCCGGACGAGCCCGAGCAGGTGACCGCCGTCGTCTGCCACGGCAATGGTGACCGGCCATTTGTTCTGTTCTGCATGCCGGCGGGCGGCATCGAGCACAGCCTGGACGTCATTGACCGAAAGCATGGGTTTGGTGTTCATATACTTCCCTGTGGTGATTTCATGAAACAACCCGCACTTTACCGCTAGTTGCGGCGTGGGGTAAACTTCGCAGCGGCCTTTTTCCTTTGGAATCCCATGTCCGCTCCACCACCACATACAGGCAGAGCCCGGTCGCTACGCGCGCCCGAACTGTGTCGTATACGGTTATTTGCCGTAGCGGCTTGTGTGGTTCTTGCCGGCTGCGCCACCCAGAACGAAAACTACGCGCTAGGCGGCCCGGGCACCGACTCGCTCATGCTGGTTGGCGATCGCAGTCACCGCGATCAATACCTCGCCCACGTTCGCTCCGACCCCTTGGGGGCCTACCTCTCGGCACAGGAAAAAGTCAGCCGGCCCAGCGCCCCGCGCGGCCTGGCATCCACCGCTCTCAATTACCTCGGCATCAAATACCGCTTCGGGGGCAATGCGCCCGACACCGGGTTCGACTGCAGCGGCCTGGTGGTTTACGCCGCCGAAAAATCCCTGGGCCTCAAGCTGCCCCGGCGTTCCAGCGAAATGGCGCGCCTCGGGCAATCGGTCAAGCGCGACGAACTTGAGCGCGGTGATCTCGTCTTCTTCAATACGCGCGGCCACCGCTTCTCGCATGTGGGCATCTACCTGGGTGAAGGCAAGTTCGTGCACGCCCCCAGCACCGGTTCGCGCGTGCGTGTCGAAGACATGAACATCGGGTACTGGAAGAAGCGCTACAACGGTGCGCGCCGGCTTGCGGCCAACGGCCCCACGCACGCGCGCGTCAGCGGCAAATCGGCCGCCACCCAGAAAGTCGCCTCCAAGTAAATCCAAACGCCTCATGTAGCGTAGCGGCCCGCGCGCATGTGATGCACGGCGGTAATGCACGGCGCCGTGACGCACGGGCGTGTTACGAATCAGGCGACACAACGCGCCGCCGTATCGGATGGGCACATGTTCGTTACACATGCCCCGCCGTAGCAATCGACATGCCCGCCGGCAGGCAGGCATAACGATTCAGCTTTTCGCCGCCTTGCTTTGCACAGGCAGACCCGCCTTCTTCCAGGCCGAAAAACCGCCTTCCATGTGGCAGACACGCTCAAGCCCCATGTCTTGCAGAGTGGCTGTGGCCAGGCTGGAGCGCCAAGCGGACGCGCAATACAGCACAAACTGTTTGCCGGAACCGAAAATTTCCTTGTAATAAGGGCTTTCCGGGTCCACCCAGAATTCCAGCATGCCGCGCGGCGCATGAAAGGCACCCGGCACCATGCCTTCTCGTTCCAGTTCCCGAACGTCGCGAATATCGACGAACACGGTGTCCGGATCATCGAGCATGGCCTGCGCCTCGTCGAGTGTGAGCGTGCGAATGCGCGCACGGGCTTCGCTGAGAAGTTGCTTGTACCCTTTGGTGATTGCCATCTTCTTACCCCATGGTGGCTGAAACGTCGCACTATAGCGCGAATCGGTTCTGCTGCCCTAACACATGGCCACGGGGTTCGGCATCAGGCCGACAGCCGCCTGCGCGCGCAGGCACGCGGGCATCCTGTTTCGCAGTAGCCGCACTTGGCCAGTGCCTGCTTCATGCTGCATACCGATCGGCGACAGATCAGCACCTGTATGCCTGAACGCTGCGCGGCGGCGCGAAACGTCTTCATGACGTTATGGCCCAGAAAATCGGTTAGCAGAATGAGAAGCTGCGTGCCGGAGGGTAATTGGAGGGTTTTCTTCTGGTGCGACGGATCACGCCCGCTGATGTGCTGCATGATCGAGATATTGTGGCCGCGCAAGACGTCGGGAATGTTTCCCAGTCGATCGGCTCCGACGACAACGGCACTGACGGGTTGCGACATTTCGGATCTCCACCTCGTTGAAAGTCAGGTAAATGCTAATCATTCCTATTTACGCTGTCAATCGGTGTTTGAGGAATCGAATCATCAGGTGGAAGGCCGAGACGGGGCGAAAGGCGACGATTACGCCTCGACCACCCCGCTGTTCTCGACCGCTTCCTGCACCATGTCGCGCGTAAGGTGAGGCGCCAGCATCTCGATGAGCACGTAAACGTAGTCGCGCAGGAACACGCCGGATTTCACGGCCACGCGGGCGGTGTGAGAGCCAAACAGGTGGCCTGCGGGCAGACCGATCAAGCCCTTGTCGCGGCGGGGATCGAACGCAATGCCGGCGATGATGCCGATGCCCAGCCCCACGTCGACGTAGGTCTTGATGACGTCGGCATCGATGGCTTCCAGCACGATATCGGGCTGAATGCCCTTCTTCGCGAATACCGCGTCGATGGAGCTGCGGCCCGTGAATGCGCGGTCGTAGGTCACGATCGGGTACGCGGCCACCTGCTCGAGTGAAATGGCCCGTGCCGCGCTGGAACGCAGCTCAGCCAGCGGGTGGTCGGGCCGAATGACGATGGTGTGTTCCCATTCGTAGACCGGCAGGGTCGCCAGGCCCGGTGTGCGCGCCAGTGTTTCGGTGGCAATGGCCATGTCGGCCTGCTCGTGCAGCACCATGCGCGCGAGCGTGACCGGGTCGCCCTCGGCCAGTTGCAGCCGCACCTTGGGGAAGCGTTCACGAAATGCCGGAATCACCCGTGGCAGTAGGTAACGCGCCTGGGTGTGCGTGCAGCCGATGGTGAGGCTGCCCTCGTCTTCACGGGCGAACTCGTCGCTGACGCGCTTGAGGTTATCGACCTCGAGCATGATGCGCTCGATCACCTGGGCCACGGCCTGACCGGGCTTGGTGAGACCCTTGATGCGTTTGCCGTGCCGCTCGAAGATCTTGATGCCAAGCTCGTCTTCAAATTCGATGATGGCCTTCGAGACGCCCGGCTGCGAGGTATACAGGCTGCGTGCCGCCTCGGTGAGGTTGAAGTTGCGTCGTATGGTTTCGCGTACGAAACGAAATTGCTGAAGATTCATCGGGAGCCCTTCTAGGCCTGAACTGCGTGCCGCGCGAGGGGTGACCACCGCGCCGGAGACGTGGAGGAGCCGGAGGGCTCCCGTGCACTGTGAAAAACGGCGCCGGTCGCAACCGGCGCCGATACACGGGATATTATATGTAATAACAAGCTTATTTCATATTACTTTACGGAATATGCTTACTTCATGGAAATAGTGGTGTTCACGCCCTGCGCATGGGCTTGCCAGCGCGCCGTCACCGTCTTGGTCTGGGTCCAGAACTGCACGGCCTGCTTGCCGTTTGGCCCCAGATCGCCCAGCTTGGAGGCGCGCGAACCGGTGAAACTGAACCACGCGACCGGTACCGGAATGGGAATGTTGATGCCGATCTGCCCGACGTTGACGTGATTCTGGAAGTAGCGCGCGTTGCCGCCGTCTTGCGTGAACAAGGCCACGCCATTGCCGTTGGGGTTGGCATTGACGAAGGCAATGGCTTCATCAAGCGTGTCGACGGTGACGATGCACAGTACAGGGCCGAAGATTTCTTCCCGATAGATGGTCATGTCGGCCTTCACACCCGAAAAGACGGTGGGCCCGACGAAGTTGCCACGCTCGTAACCGGGCACCTGCACGCCACGACCATCGAGCAGCAGTTCAGCGCCTTCGTCGATTCCTTTCTGGATCAGCCCTTCGACACGGCTGCGTGCCGCCTGCGAAACCAGCGGCCCCAGATCGGCCTCACGATCGACGCCCGCATTCACCTTGAGCTTGCGTGCGCGCTCGACGAAGTCGGGAATCCAGTCGCGAGTGTCGCCCACGAACACGGCCACGGACGTGGCCATGCAACGCTGCCCGGCCGCCCCGAACGCCGCCCCCACCAGCTGGTTGAGCGCCACCTCGCGGTCGGCGTCGGGCAGGATCACGCAGTGGTTCTTGGCCCCCATCATGGCCTGACACCGCTTGCCATGCTGCGAGGCGCGCCGATAGATTTCCGTACCAACGCGAGTGGAACCGATGAACGAGACAGCCTGGATGTCGGGGTGTTCGCACAGGCCGTTGGCGATATCGGGGCCACCGTGCACCACGTTGAGCACACCGGGCGGAAGACCGGCTTGCAAGGCAAGCTGCGCAAGCATCAGGGCCGAGCTGGGGTCTTGTTCAGACGGCTTGAGCACGAAGGTGTTGCCCGCCGACACCGCGATGGGAAACATGAACGAGGGCAGCATGACCGGAAAATTGAAGGCGGTGATGCCTGCACACACGCCCAGAGGCTGAATGACGGTGTAGACGTCGATGCCGCTGGCGGCGTTTTCGGCGTATTCACCCAGCTGCAGGCTGGTGATCGAGCAGGCATGTTCGATGACTTCGAGCCCGCGCCCGACTTCGCCCTCGGCATCCGGCAGGGTTTTACCGTGTTCGAGCGTAATGGCCTTGGCAAGCGCTGCCGTGTTGTCGCGCACGAGCTTCTGCAGATTCAGCATGACCCGCATGCGGGTGCCCTGACTGCTGTTGCGCCATATGTCGAAGGCCTGTTTCGCATTGGCAACCGCGCGGTCGAGTTCTTCGCGGGTGCAGAACGGCACCTGCGCCACCACTTCTTGCGTGGCAGGGTTGATGACGTCGCGCCATTCGGTGGTTTGCGACTGCACCAGCTCACCCCCGATCAGCATGGGAATGCGCGGCACGTCTTTGGGTTGAGGAACGGCATTCATCGTGGACTCCTCAGCTGGCCTTCTTCACCAGCGGGCAGGTGCTCTGTTCGAGCGGCTGGAAGGCGTCTTGTGCGGGAATGGTTGCCACCAGTTTGGCCAGATCCCATTCATGTTGCGATTCAGAGGGTTTCTTGACCTCGTACAGATACATGTCGTGGATCACGCGGCCGTCGGGCCGGATCGATGCGTTGCGCATGACATCGTCGTTGATGGGAATTTCGCGCATCTTCTGTGCCACCACGTCGCCTTCCACGGACTGGGCAGCGGCCACGGCACGCAGGTAGTGCAGCACGCTGGAATACACGCCCGCGTGGGTCATGGTGGGCTTCACGCCACGGAATGCGTTGGAGAAGCGCTCGGACCACTTGCGCGTGCCTTCGTCGTAATCCCAGTAGAAGCCGTCGACGTAGGTGAGGCCCTGGCCATTTTCCAGACCGAGCGCCTTCACGTCGGAAAGGAAGATCAGCAACGAAGACAGGCGCTGGCCGCCCTCGACAATGCCAAATTCGCGTGCCTGCTTGATGGCATTGACAACGTCGGCCCCGCTATTGGCAAGCGCCACAACCTGCGCCTTGGAGCTTTGTGCCTGCAGCAGGTACGACGCAAAATCGGGCACGTTCAGCGGATGCAGCACCGAACCGACCACCGTGCCGCCCTGCGCCCTGACCATCTCTTCGGCGCCCTTCTGCAACGAGTGACCAAACGCGTAATCGACCGTAATGAAGTACCAGGACTTGCCACCCTTGTCGATCGACGCCTTCACACCACCCACGGATTGCGAATAGACGTCGAACATCCAGTGAAAGCCCACCGGAGAGCATTTGTCGTTGGTGAGCACGTTGGTGGCCGGGCCGGAGAACATCGCCACGCGGTTCTTTTCGCGCGCAATGTCTTGCACCGCCAGCGCCACGGCGGAATTGGTGAGGTCGGCGATGGCCGTGACGCCGTCGCGGTCGAACCATTCGCGCGCCTTGGCCGCACCGATATCGGCCTTGTTCTGGTTGTCGGCCGACACAAGGGAAATATCCATGCCCTTGCATTCGTTGGCCAGGCAGTCGTCGATGGCCAGCTGTGCGGCAGCCACTGACCCTGCCCCGCCCATGGCGGCATAGGTGCCCGACATGTCGGTGAGAATGCCGATCTTTACTGCGGGTGCCGCAGCATGGGCCACGCCGGCGCCCAGGCAGCATGCAGCCAGCACTGCCAGCTTGTGATGTGCTTTCATGAGGTTTGTCTCCGTGTTTTTGTAGTGGGTGGTCCAACGAGTTTAACGCTGCACCCTAGGCTGCACCACCATTTCCACTACGCACGGCACGAGATCGGCGCGGGCGGCGCACACGCAGACGGCGCCACATCATCCACGCCATGAGACTGGCGAAAAGCGCGTGCACGGCCCATACGCCAACAGAGAAATCCAGGCGTCCGTGTGCGATCCAGCCCCGCGAAAGATTGATGAGGTTCATGTACAGCAGGCCCACGAGCCCGGCGATGAGGATGTCGCCCGAACGGCCCAGGCGCGGATTCACCGCACCCAGCGGAATGGCCAGCAGGGCAAGATTGAGCGCGGCAATCGGCAAGGCGAGCCGCCACATGACCTGCGAGCGCGCCACGTCGGTATCGTCGGCCAGCAGGGTTGCGGTGGGGCGCGCCTTGATGTTTTCTTCGGCACGCGCACGCACGGCCTCGGGAGAACTCTGCTCGGCATCGCTTTCAAGGCGTACGCCGTAGCGTTCGAAATCCACCAGGCGAAAGATGGGCTTGCCCGGCTGCAGGTCATAGCGGTGACCCTCGCTCAGCACCAGAAAGCGGTCGCCGTTGTCCTGTTCTTCAATTCGGGCGCTTTCGGCGGTGACGATACTGAGCCACTCCTTGTCGATCACGCGTGCAATGATGTTGCCGATCTCCTGGTCGGGCTCGGTGGGTTCTTCGGTGAAGAAGACGCGCTCGCCGCCGCTCGTCTCGATGAACTGGCCGGCCGCGATCTTGGAAAGGTCGGAGCGCTGCTCGTAGCGCTGGCGGTATTCGCTGATCTGCCGATAGGCCCAGGGCGACGCCATGAGAGTGAGCAGCGCGATGATCACCGCAAAGGGCACCGCCACACGCAGCACGGGGCCGATCCAGTCTTTCAGCGACAGGCCGCTTGCGAACCACACCACCATTTCGGATTCGCGGTAGTTGCGCGTAATGGTGGTGAGGACCGCAATGAACAGCGACACCGACAGTATGACGGGCAAAGCCGTGATGCTGGAAAACGCGGCGAGCCCCACGACCACGTCGGCACCGATCGACCCGTTGGCGGCCTCGCCCAGCAGACGCACCAGCAGCACGCTCAGCCAGACAACCAGCAGGGTCGAGACCACGACGCCTGCATGACTGAGGATCTCGGAGACGACGGAACGCTTGAATAGTGACATAAATGAATTTGCGAGATAATCGTCGGCATCCCCGAGATCATCACAGGAAATCTGAATGGAATTTAGCACACAGACCACTGCCGGCCTTCAGCAACTGCGTTCTCCCGCACTGGGCGTCGGCGTTTTCGAAGACGGCGTGCTGAGCGCGCCGGCTGAAGTCATCGATCGGGCAGCCGAGGGCGCCATCCGCGCCGTAGTCAAGTCCGAGTTCAAGGGCAAGGCCAATACGCATACCGTTCTGCGCAATCTGCCGGGTGTGAAGGCCGAACGCGTGATTCTCGTCGGGCTGGGCAAGCAGGAATCCTACAACGCGGCTGCACACGCTGGCGCCGAGCGCAGCTTCGCCGCCGCCTGCATCGGCCTGAACGTGACCGAGGGCGCCTCGGCCCTGGCCAGCATCGAATGCGAGGGCAGCAGTCTGCGCGCCCGCGCCCGCGCCATGGCTTCGGGTGCCCTGCAGGCCACCTACCGCTACGAGGCCACGCTCACCAAAGATCGCGAACCCCCTGCCCGGCTCAAGAAGCTCGTGCTGTGGTGCAGCCGCGGTGCCGCCTCCGAAGCGCAGGCCGGCCTGAAAGAAGGCACGGCCATCGGCAACGGAGTGAACCTGGCCCGCATGCTGGGCGACCTTCCGCCCAACGTCTGCACCCCCACCTACCTCGGCGAAACGGCCAAGAAGCTGGGCAAGGAATTCAAATCGCTCAAGGTGCAGGTGCTCGATCGCAAGCAGATCGAAGCCGAAGGCATGGGCGCCTTCCTGTCGGTAGCGCGCGGCTCCGACGAACCGCCCGCGTTCATCGTGCTGCGTCATGCCCCGAAGGGCGGCAAGGCCAAGGGCAAGGCGCCCATCGTGCTGGTGGGCAAGGGGCTCACCTTCGACTCGGGCGGCATCTCCATCAAGCCGGCCGCCAACATGGACGAAATGAAGTACGACATGTGCGGTGCCGCCAGCGTGCTGGGCACCCTGCGCGCCGTGGCCGAGCTCGAACTGGATCGTGAAGTCGTCGGCCTCATCGCATCGTGCGAAAACATGCCCAGCGGCCGCGCCAACAAGCCGGGCGATGTGGTCACCAGCATGTCGGGGCAAACCATCGAAATCCTGAACACCGACGCCGAAGGCCGCCTGGTGCTGTGCGACGCCCTCACCTATGCCGAGCGCTTCAAACCCGAAGCAGTCATCGACATCGCCACACTCACGGGCGCCTGCGTGGTGGCACTGGGCCACGTCAACACCGGCCTGTTCAGCAAAGACGACACCCTGGCCAACGATCTGCTGGCGGCCGGCCGCGAAGCCGGCGACACCGCATGGCGCATGCCGCTGGACGACGCCTATCAGGAACAGCTGCGCTCGCGCTTTGCCGACATGGCCAACATCGGCGGCATGCCGGCCGGCTCGGTTACGGCAGCCTGCTTCCTGTCGCGGTTCACAAAAAGCTACCGCTGGGCGCATCTCGACATCGCCGGCACGGCCTGGAAGAGCGGCAAGGAAAAAGGCGCCACGGGCCGCCCGGTGCCGCTGCTCACCCAGTTCCTGCTGACTCAAACCAGCGATTGATGCCGGTACGGGTCGATTTCGCGTTCGGTGCCGCCGACCGGCTGCTCAAGGCCTGCGAGGTGACTCGCAAGCAGGTGGCGGCCGGCCGGCGGCTGGTGGTGTACACGGGCAATGCGGCCCGGCTGGCCAAGTTCGACCGCCTGCTGTGGCAGTTCGAGTCCACAGCGTTCGTGCCGCACGTCATGGCCGACGACCCGCTTGCGTCATGCACGCCCGTGCTGCTCACCACCCGGGCGCCCGAGCCCGCCCTGGCGACCGACAACACGTGGCTATTGAATCTCGACACCGAGTGCCCGCCAGGCGCCGAGCATTTCGGGCGCATTCTCGAAATCGTGTCGGGCCACCCCGACGACAAGGCCGCGGCGCGGCGTCGCTGGCGAGCCTACCAGGACGCGGGGCACGAACTGCGCGCCTTTGACATTTCGGGCACCTGAAATGCCCGCATACGGCATGGCTCTTGCCGGATTGCCGCTTGATATGTCAGCTTCTTGTAAGTTAAGCTCACACCTATTGGTGCGCAACCGCGCGTTCACATTCAAACAGAGGTTCACAGATGAACGATTTTCGCCAATCGCTATCGAGGCAAGCCGGCTACGACACCGCGATTTCGCAGGCTACGCGCAACAAGGTATTGCGCAACACCTACTGGCTGCTCGCGCTTTCCATGGTGCCCACCGTACTGGGCGCGATGGTCGGGCTGTCCACCGGCTTCAATCAGATTATGGGCGCAAGCCCCGGCGTCACTGCCATTCTCTTTCTGATCGGCGCCTTCGGGCTCATGTTCGCCATCGAGCGCAACAAGAACAGCTCGCTGGGGGTGGCCCTTCTGCTGGCATTCACCTTCTTCATGGGCCTGATGCTGTCGCGACTGCTGGGCTTCGTGCTGGGCATGGCCAACGGCGCACAGCTGATCATGCTGGCTTTCGGCGGCACGGCGGCCGTGTTCGGGGTCATGGCCAGTGTGGCCAGCACCACCAAGCGCGACTTCTCGGGCATGCAGAAGTTCCTGTTCATCGGCGTGGTGATCCTGATCGTCGCGTCGCTGGCCAACATCTTCCTGCAACTGCCGGCGCTGATGCTCACCGTGTCGGTCATGGCCATCGGCATCTTTTCGGCGCTGCTGCTCGTCGATCTGCAGCGCATCATCAACGGCGGCGAAACCAACTATATTTCCGCCACGCTGGCCGTCTACCTCGACCTGTACAACATCTTCGCCAACCTGCTCATGCTGCTGGGCATTTTTGGCGGCGATCGCGACTAAAAGGCGCCACGAATGCGGGCGCCAGTGGCGCCTACTTCACGCCATGAAACCCTGCCCGCGCACATGTCGCGGGCATTTTTTTGGGGTGCCCGATCGCGCCCGAGGTCAGCGAGCCGTAGTACGCGGCGTCAGCGCGAGCCGCGCCTGAGCGCCAGCACACCTTCGCACACCAGCAGCAGCACCGCGACCCAGATGGGCACATAAGTGAACCAGGCGCGCAGCGTAACGGGCTCACCCAGCAGCAGGAACGCCACCCAGAAGAGCAGCACGGGCTCCACATAACTGAGCACGCCAAAAAGCCCCAAGGGCAGGCGCCGGCTTGCAATCAGATAACACAACAATGCCACCGAACTGATCACGCCCAGCAGCGGCACCAGCACCCACAGCAACGGCCTGTCGGTGAACTGCGCGACCACGCCCGGAGTTTCGCTGTACAGCAGCCAGAGCGCCACCGGCAACAGCAGCAGCATGTCGAACCACAGCCCTACCAGTGAGCTCAGGCGCAGGCGGCGCCGCAGCATGAAGTACGGGGGGTAACCTAGCGCCACCACGGCCGTGGGCCACGACACGGAGCCCACACGCAGCACTTCGTGCCCCACCCCGATCGCCGCCATGAAAACCGCGGCCTTCTGCCAGGGCGTGAGACGCTCGCCATACACCAGCCTGCCCACCACCACCATGACGAGCGGCAGCAGGAAGTAGCCCAGCGACACGTCCAGCCCGTAGCCGTGCAGGGGCGCCCATACGAACAGCAATAGCTGCACGCCGATCAGCGCACCGCACACGAGCAATGCCGCCACCAGCAAGGGCTCGCTGCGCAGGCGTACGAGCACCGCGTGCACGCTGCTCCAGTCGCGCCCACGGGTGATCAACAGCGCCACCAACGGCAGCGCCAGCACCACCCGCCACGCGAAGATGCTGGCACCGGAAAGCGGATGCAGCACGGTGGCGTAGTAGTACAGCAGCGCGAAGAGAAAGGAGGAAAAAACCGAAAGGGCAACGCCTTGCCTCACGGCTGGCTCCTGTACAGACGGTTCAGACGGAACAGGCGCTCGCGCTTGAGCACCGCTTCGAGCGTGTCGGGCGCACGCCCCGGAGCGGCGGCCATGACCGGTGCCTGGGGCACGATCGCGCCCATGAGCTCGGGCTGCGCGGTGTGACAGCGCACCAGCAGTTCATCGGGCTCGTGCAGCGTCAGCCCGTAGCCGCGCAGCTCGGTGCGGTTGAAATCACGGGTGTTGCGTGTAACGATTGCGGCCGTGCGCGCCGGAAACCGGCCTTTAGCGGCCCGCCCGGCAGCAATCACGTGCCAGTCTTTGGGGTCGCTGCGGTGCAGGCCGGCCTCGTGCGCGCTCACGTCACCCTGATCGGCGTGTGGAAACGCGCGCTGCAGCGCAGCCCATTGCGCATCGATATCCGCTTGGGCGACACCCCAGATGCGTGCCGCGTTGCGACGCCACTCCTCACCGATGCGCTGACTCCATACCGGCACGAAGCACCCTTCGGCGGCCAGCGCAAGAAATACGCGCCGCAATACGTTCGATAGCAGCACGCAGGTATCGAGCACGACGATGCCGGGCAACGGACGCGCCTGCTGGCCGGCTGCAGCTAAAGCGGCTGCGGCCGGGCGCAGCACCCGGGGTGCAGCCGAAGCCGTCGTCAGGGACCGCGTGCCCGCCGCGACGGGTTTCGGAGTGGCAAGAGGCATTTCAGAACCGGGAGACATCAGGAATAACGCTGCAGTTCGAGCATGACCGTGCGCGTGCGCAGGGGCCGCCCCAGCAGTTCATCGAGCCGGGCACGCAGCAGGGGCCGCATGCGGCGCTCTTGTTCCGGGTCGTCGAAGGCAGGCACATCGCCCCCCACGCCATAGCCGGTTTCTTCCAGCAGCACCCACTCGAACCGTCGCAACGCAGCGGCTGCGCGGCCACCCTCCTGCAGAGCCTGCAGGGCGGCATCGTAGGCGTCGTACAGCACGGGATGAGGGTCTTCGCGTGGCAGCATACGCAGCAACAGCTCGTTCATGTACCAGGCCGACATCAACGCACGCCCATCGAGCCGCCGGATTCCGGCCAGTTCCGCCCGAGTGAGGGTCTTGACTTCGCCCGCCCCCGACCACGACACCACAAGGGGCTGAAACGCGACCAGTACCGCGCGCAGCGCGGAATACGGGCGTTTGGCGCCCTTTGCCACCAACGCGACGTTACCGTGTTCACGGGTGAAGATCTGCACGATGAGCGAGGTCTCGCGCCATGCGGAGCCATGCAGCATGTAGGCGCCCACATGATTGACGCGCTGCCCGCGGCTACTCATACCCCAGATCGCGCAAGGTGCTCTCGCGCTCCGACCAGCCCTTGCGCACCTTGATGTAGACGTCGAGAAACACCGGCTTTTCCAGCAGTTTGACGATGTCCTGGCGCGCTTCGGTGGCAATGCGCTTCATGTGGTTGCCGCCCGCACCCAGCAGAATCGGCCGGTGGCTTTCGCGTTCGACGACCACGCAGGCCGCAATGCGCGCGCCGGTCTCGTTCTCTTCCCACTGCTCGATGACCACGGTGCACCCATAGGGCAGCTCGTCGCCCACCAGCCGGAAGATCTTTTCGCGGATGAGCTCGGCGACGATGAAGCGCATGGAGCGGTCGGTGAGCGTGTCGGCCTCGAACATGGGCTCGCCTTCGGGCAGGCGTTGTGCAATTTCATCGAGCAGCTGCTCGAGCTGCACGTTCTTCACGGCGCTAACGGGCACCACCGCCGAATATGGATACTGCTGCAGCAGCTTCTGCGTGAAGGGAAACAGCTCATTCTTGTTCTTGAGGCTGTCGACCTTGCTCAGCACCAGTATGGTTTTTTCCGGGGCCGGCAGCAGCGGCAGCAATTTTTCGTCGCCCGGTGACCATTTGCCGGCCTCGACAACATGAACCACCACATCAACCTCAGACAATGCCTGCGTGACCACGCGGTTCATCATGCGGTTCATGGCGCCGCCATGACGCGTTTGGAAACCGGGTGTGTCGACGAACACGAACTGTTCATGCTCGCGCGTCAGCACGCCGTTGATGCGATGCCGCGTAGTCTGGGCCTTGCGCGACACGATGGAAATCTTGGCACCGATCAGGGCATTGGCCAGCGTCGATTTGCCTACGTTGGGCCGCCCGACGATGGCGACGTAACCGCAACGGAATGGTGTCGTCATTTGTCTTCCTGAGACAGGGCTGCAGGCGCCTGGGCCGGTGCCCGGCGCTTGCGACGGCGGGGCACTTCGACGGTGCCCTGCTTGGCTTCGAGCCGCTCGATCACGCGCTGCGCGGCGGCCTGTTCGGCGGCCCGCCTGCTGGAGCCGGACGCTTCGGCCCGGATGTCGAGCTGAGCCACTTCGCAGGCCACCTCGAAAAGCTGATTATGCGCCGCGCCATGGGTGGCTACAACCGTATACGTGGGCAGTTCGAGCCGCAACGCCTGCAACCGCTCCTGCAGCAATGTTTTGGGATCCTTGCCCTGGCTGCGCGGGTCGATGTTTGCAAGCAGCTCCTCGTACAGCGTGGCGATGACACGGCGCACCACCTCGAAGCCACCGTCGAGATAGATGGCGCCCAGAATGGCCTCGAAGGCGTCGGACAGAATGGAGGGGCGCCCGTACCCGCCGCTCTTGAGCTCGCCCTCACCCAGACGCAACTGGTCGGACAGCCCCAGGCGGGTGGCGATTTCGGCCAGGGTGGCCTGGCGCACGAGGTTGGCACGCATGCGCGACAGGTCGCCTTCATCGGTACCCGGAAAGCGGTCGAACAGCAGCGAGGCCACCACGAAATTGAGCACACCGTCGCCCAGGAATTCCATGCGTTCGTTGTGCTGGGCACCGTAGCTGCGGTGCGTGAGAGCCTGCTCAAGCAGGGAGCGATTCGTGAAGCGGTAGTCGAGCGCCGCCTCGAGCCGGTGCAGCCTGGAACCCATTACTTCACCCTGCCGATACGACTGGGCTCGCTGAAGTTCATCCAGACCATGAACGCGCGCCCGACGATGTAGCGGTCGGGCACGAAGCCCCAATAGCGGCTGTCGAGACTGTTGTCGCGGTTGTCGCCCATCATGAAATAGTGGCCCGCCGGCACGGTGCACCGCACGCCACCGCCCCCGTATTCGCAGTGATCGCGCAGAGGGAAATTGGAAATCGGCATGTATTCCTGACGCTGCTGGCGATTCAGCAGGATGTCGTGCTGCACGTTGCCCAGTACTTCGGTATAGCGACCCACGTATGACGAGCGGTCGGGTTCGTAGTAGTCGCCGGTACGCACGGTTTCCACACGTTCCCCATTGATGGTGAGCACCTTGTCGCGATACTGCACCACGTCGCCCGGTACGCCCACCACGCGCTTGATGTAATCGATGGACGGGTCGACAGGGTAGCGGAATACGACCACGTCGCCGCGCTGCGGGTCGCCCACCTCGATGATCTTGCGGTCGAGGACGGGCAAGCGGATGCCGTATTCGTACTTGTTCACCAGAATGAGGTCGCCGTTCTGCAAGGTGGGCAGCATGGAACCCGACGGTATGCGAAACGGCTCGAACAGGAACGAACGCAACAGGAATACGACCAGGATCACCGGGAAGAAACTGGTGCAGTACTCCACCCACCAGGGCGGGCGGTTGGCCTTGTCGTAGGCTTCCTGTCGCAGCCGTGCCGCCTCGGCCTTGTCGAGCCCGGCCACCGCCGGCTCGATCGCGCCCATGGCCGCCACCGCACTGGTGCGGCGCTGGTTCTTGAGCCACAGCACATCGAGACACCAGACCGTGCCGGTAACGACCAGCAACACGAAGAGAATCAGGGCGAAATCCCAGCTCATACAGGCATGTCCTCGGCGGCGTTATTTATCTTCAACCTGCAAGATAGCAAGAAATGCTTCCTGGGGTATCTCGACGTTGCCGACCTGCTTCATGCGTTTCTTGCCGGCCTTCTGTTTTTCCAGCAGTTTCTTCTTGCGCGTGATGTCGCCGCCGTAGCACTTGGCCAACACGTTCTTGCGCAGCGCCTTCACGTTTTCGCGTGCGATGATCTCGGCGCCGATGGCCGCCTGAATGGCGATGTCGAACATCTGGCGCGGAATGAGGCCGCGCATGCGCGAAGCGACTTCGCGCCCACGGCTGCGTGCGTTCGAGCGGTGCACGATCATGGAAAGCGCATCCACCCGGTCGCCATTGATGAGCAGATCAACCTTCACCACGTCGGAGGCACGGTATTCCTTGAACTCGTAATCCATCGACGCGTAGCCGCGCGACACCGATTTCAGCCGGTCGAAGAAGTCGAGCACAATCTCGGCCAGCGGCATTTCGTACACCAGCTGCACCTGGCGGCCGTGGTAGGTCATGTTGATCTGCACGCCGCGCTTGGCGTTGCACAGCGACATCACCGGGCCGACGTAGTCTTGCGGCATGAACAGGGTGACGACCACGATGGGTTCGCGGATTTCCTGTGTGGCGGCCACTTCGGGCATTTGTGACGGGCTTTCGACATAACGCACTTCGCCGTCGCGCGTCACGACCTCGTACACCACCGACGGCGCCGTGGTAATGATGTCCATGTCGAACTCGCGTTCCAGGCGTTCCTGCACGATCTCCATGTGCAGCAGGCCCAGAAAGCCGCAGCGAAAGCCAAAGCCCAGCGCCTGCGACACCTCGGGCTCGAACATCAGCGAGGCGTCGTTGAGCTTGAGTTTTTCAAGTGCGTCGCGCAGCTGGTCGTATTCGCTGCTTTCAACGGGGTACACCCCGGCGAACACCTGCGGCTTCACTTCCTTGAAGCCCGGCAGCGCCTGCGGTGCCTTGCGCCCGGCAAGCGTGATGGTATCGCCCACCTTGGCGTGTTCGAGTTCCTTGATGCCGGCGATCACGAAACCGACCTCGCCGGCCGAAAGCTGTTCGCGCGGTACGGACTTGGGCGTGAACACACCAATGTGTTCGCACAGGTGTGTGGCGCCCGTCGCCATGAGCAGAATCTTGTCTTTGGGGCGCAAGACACCATTGACGATGCGCACCAGCATGACCACGCCCACGTAGTTGTCGAACCACGAATCGATGATGAGCGCCTGCAGGGGGGCGTCGGGATCGCCCTTGGGCGGCGGCACCTTGTGAATGATGGTTTCGAGGATCTCGTCGATGCCCTCGCCCGTCTTGGCGCTGGCACGGATTGCGTCGGTGGCCTCGATGCCGATGACGTCCTCGATTTCCTGTGCCGCCGCTTCGGGGTCTGCCGAGGGCAGATCCATTTTGTTCAGAACGGGAATGACCTCGACGCCGAGGTCGATCGCAGTATAGCAGTTGGCCACCGTCTGGGCCTCGACGCCCTGTGAGGCGTCGACGACGAGCAGCGCGCCTTCGCATGCCGACAGCGAGCGGCTGACTTCGTACGAGAAGTCGACGTGCCCCGGGGTATCGATGAGGTTCAGATGATAGGTCTTGCCGTCGCGCGCGGTGTACGCCAGCGATGCGGTCTGGGCCTTGATGGTGATGCCGCGTTCCTTCTCGATATCCATCGAATCAAGCACCTGCGACGACATTTCGCGGTCGGCCAGCCCGCCGCAACGGTGAATGAGGCGGTCGGCCAGGGTCGACTTGCCATGGTCGATGTGAGCAATGATGGAAAAATTGCGGATGTGATCCATATACCCGGGGAACGTGGGGCCCGTACAAAGGGCCAATGAGAGAACTCTGATTCGGAAAAGACGAAGGGGGGCGCCTCAGGGCGTCCCCCTTCGCAACATGGCATTTTAGCCGTTTATTTACGAGGCGTTATGGTCACCCACTGCGACTGTTCGCCACGCATGACCAGTACGGCGGCCGGACGCGAGCGGTCGAGCTTGCCGATGATCTCGGCGTACTGGGCGGGGCTCGCCACATCGGTGTCGTTGATCGTAAGGATGATGTCGCCGTCGGTAAGGCCCGCCTCGGCAGCCGGCCCTTCAACCGCGGCCACCTGCACACCGCCCTCGAACTGGTATTTCTCGCGCAGGGCGGCCGGCACCTCGGTAACGGTAAGGCCCAGCACGTCGGCCTGGCTTGCCGGCGGCGTGCCGGGTCGGGTCGTGCGACTGTCTTCGGTGCCGGGCATTTCGCCCACCACCACATTGAGCGCCACGTTCTTACCCTTGCGCCAGACCTGCATCGGCGCCCGTGTGCCGGGCTTGGTATTGCCCACGAGACGCGGCAGATCGGACATGTGCGTGATTTCCTTGCCGTTGAAGGCGGTGATCACGTCGCCGGAACGAACACCTGCCTTGTCGGCCGGGCTGCCGCGTTCGACGTTGCTGACCATGGCACCCATGGCCTTGGGCAGACCAATGGCCTTGGCCACGTCTTCGGACACGTTGCCGATCTGTACGCCGATGCGACCCCGCGTGACCTTGCCGTGTTCTTTGAGCTGCTCGACCACCTGCATGGCCTCGTCGATGGGAATGGCCAGCGAGATGCCCATGAACCCGCCACTGCGCGAGACGATCTGCGAGTTCACGCCCACCACACGGCCCGAGAGGTCGATGAGCGGGCCACCCGAGTTGCCGGGGTTCACCGCCACGTCGGTCTGGATGAAGGGCAGGTAGTCGCCGGTTTCCCGATTGATGGCGCTGACGATACCGGCCGTCACCGTGGATTCGAGCCCGAACGGCGAACCGATGGCGAGCACCCACTGCCCCTTGCGCAGCGAACGCGATTCGCCGATCGGCAGGGGCTTGAGACCCTTGGCCTCGATTTTCACCAGCGCCAGGTCGGTGCGCTCGTCGGTGCCCACGATCTCGGCCTTGTATTCCTTGCCGTCGTGCAGGGTGACGAAAATATCGCTGGAACCGGCCACCACGTGATTGTTGGTGAGAATGTAGCCGTCGCCGGAAATGAGGAACCCGGAACCGACACCACGCGGAACCGTGCGCTCTTGGGGTTCGGCCGGTTCGCGCTCACGCGGCTGGCCGGGCATCGGGGGCAGGAAATCGGGGCCAAAAAACCAGCGGAACATCTCGTAAGGATCGGTGGGCCCCGGCCCCATGCGATTGCGCACCCGGATGGTTTCAGTGGTGCGAATGTTGACCACCGACGCCTCGGTCTGTTCAACGACCTGCGTGAAGTCGGGCATGGCCATTTCGAGCGCAGAGGCGGTGCGCGCCACGGCCGGCGTGCCCACGGGGCCGAATGCCAGCAAGGCTGCGACCGCCGCTGCCGCCATGTTGCGCAGAATGCGGTTATTGACTCGCGGATTGAATTGCATCAGTCATCTCCAGTTGAAATCTGTATCGGGAGCCCGTTCAGTGAGCCGCCAGCGGCACGTATTCGGTATGTTCGGCCAGATCGCGCACGGTATCGCCAGGCACCTCGCCCATTACGGTGAGCCAGTGATCGCCGATACGCTTGCGATACGCATTCAGCGCGCCCTTGCGGAACACACCCGGCTCGCCGGCGGGGCTGCCCGATTCGACATAGGCCTCGATGAAGACCGAAAGCGCGGCCAGGCCGTCGGACGCCACCAGCTGCTTCACCTGCCGCCCGGGTTTCATGTCGCGCGCCACCTGCGCGAGCGGCTTGTACCCCGGCGGCAAGGGAATGCGCCAGCCTTCGGAAGCCAGATCGACTTCCTGCACGGGCACTTCGACAACCTTCCACCCCTTTGTGTTCCATGCGGGGTTCAAGGCTTCGGACTGCACGCCCTTGCCCACGTCGAGCGTGTTGAACGAAATCTGCGTGAGCACGCCTTCCGGCCCGAGCGTCTGCAAACGCAGCAGCAAGCCGGTTGCCTTGTCGGCGCACAGGCGGTAGCCATAGCGCAGGGAGTCAACCGGCGTGAGCACCAGTTCGCGGCATTCGCGGCCGGCAACCCGCTGCGGTGCTTCCATGAGTTCGAGCGTGTAGTGATCGGGAAGGCGCTCGCCCTCGTCGAACAGAATGGCGGGAAAGCGGTCGGAATCGCGGCGTTCGACCAGCACCACCTTGTGTTCAGGCAACAGACACTTCGTGGTGTCGTTGTGGCGAATGTATTCGCGCGGCTGGCCGTCGAGCAGGGCAATGCGTTCGCGTTCGCCCGTGCCATCGACAATGTGCGCGACGCGCGTCGAGAGCATGACATCGCCCTGCTGATACGTGTAGACGCCTGCGTAATCGAGGCTGCGGGCCGCTTCCTGCATTTTTTGCAGCACTTGCATTTCGGCGGTGGGCTTGGCCGCGCCGGCGGAATCGGCCTTCGTACCGCGCGCCGACTGGGCCGCCACCGGTGCAGCGGCGAGACTTGCCGCCAGAACCAGCAGCACCACAACGCAGAACGCGCGGTTCGAGCGCACACGCATGTGCGCAAGGGCACCGGGCCAGGTGGCGCCCCGGAGGGTGTTCGGCGTCATCGGCCGTCTCCGAAGGAGGCGAGCCGCACGGGCCCCACACCGGTGATGTCGCGGTGCGCGGCAACGTAATCGTGCATGCCTTCGGGCTCGCCGGCCGCCAGTACCGGAGCCTCGGCAGCCGGTTCGTCGACCGCGAGAATCTGCGGCAGCGCCACCCAGGCAACCGCAGCGACCGCTGCGGCAATGGCCAGGCCCGAAAGCCCCGCACGCACGTAGCGGCGCGATGACAGCGCGTGGGGTGCCACGATGGGCGGTTCTTCATCGATGGCGCGGCTGATGCGTGCGTAAAGGAAGTCGCTGGGCCGGATAGCCAGCTCTTCGCTGCGCAGTACGTCGCCGATCAGATGATAGGTGTCCCAGACCTGGCGCCCATAGGGTGAATCGAGATCTTCGGGCCGAATGTCGGCCTCGGCGTCGATCCATGCCGATATCGATGCTTCGAGGGAGGCCTGCTGATCGTGCTCCTTAGCGTGCATCTGTTGACTCCTTACCAACGGCGATCTGTATCGTGATCGCTTCCCAATACCGATCTGAGCTGCGCGGCAATGGCCTCGCGTGCCCTGAAAATTCGTGAGCGTACGGTTCCGATGGGACACCCCATGGTCTGGGCGATGTCCTCGTAGGTCATGCCTTCGATCTCGCGCAGCACGATCGCAGTGCGCAGTTCTTCAGGCAGCGCCTGCATGGCGGCGGTGACCGTATCGGCGATCTGACGGCTCGCCAGCATCGATTCCGGTGTGCTGTTGTCTGTTAGGTTGTCGATTTCGTCAAAAGTTTCACCATCGCTGTTTTCGACGACCGAAGTGGTGAGGGGCCGGCGGCCATGTGCGGCCTGCCAGTTGCGTGCCGTGTTGATCGCGATACGGTATAGCCAGGTGTAAAAGGCACTGTCGCCGCGAAACTGCGGCAGCGCACGGTATGCTTTGACGAAGGCTTCCTGAGTGACGTCTTCGATATCGGCCGGATCACGGATCATGCGTGAAAGCAGGCGCATGATCTTGCGCTGGTACTTGAGCACAAGCAGGTCGAATGCGCGTTTGTCGCCCCGCTGCACGCGGGCCACGAGCGCCGCATCGACATCACGCTGGTTCATGGGCGTTCCTTGTTCTGATGGCTGTTCCCCACCGAACGCGCGGCCTGCACGCGCAGGACGAGCTCATTCCACAGTGGGGCCGGCATGGCGGATTTCCAGATAACCAGTTGCTGCGTGCGGCCACGGGGTACCTGCGGCCGCAGCTCAAGGGTAACCCAAGCCGCGCCGCGCCACGCCCTGTGCAGAGTAAGGGGTTCGCGCACGCCCGCCACACGAAACGCCCCCGCGCCGGTGTCCCAGAACACGAGGGTGCCTGTGCGCCGCAGTACGGCGCGCAGGCGCGAAAGCGCCAGCACACCGGCCAGACTCAGACAGGCATACGCAAAAAAGTTCCATGCCGCACCCTGCAGCGCGAGCGTGATGGCCGCATGAACGATGGAAACGATACCCAGGGCAAGCACCACCGCCCCTGCCACAGAGACAATCGGCGTTGCCTTCGCGAACCAGGCGGCGGTGGCGCTCACCCCGGGGATCTCAGAGCCTGCGTACGACCATCGACCCGTTAGTGCCGCCAAAGCCGAACGAGTTCGACAGGGCAACGTCGATCTTCATTTCGCGCGCGGTGTTGGCACAGTAATCGAGATCGCACTCGGGATCTTGATTGAAGATGTTGATGGTGGGCGGTGAGATCTGATGGTGCACCGCCAGCGTGGTGAACACCGCTTCGATACCGCCGGCAGCACCCAGCAGGTGACCGGTCATGGATTTGGTGGAGTTGACCACCAGCTTGCGTGCGTGCTCGCCCATGGCCAGCTTGAGCGCCACCGTTTCGTTCACGTCGCCCTGCGGGGTGGACGTGCCGTGCGCGTTCACGTAGTCGATGTCTTGCGCATTGACGCCGGCGTTCTTGAGCGCATTGAGCATGCCGCGGCGGGGGCCGTCGCTGTTCGGTGCCGTAATGTGGTGGGCGTCGGAACTCATGCCGTAGCCTGCGAACTCGCCGTAGATGCGCGCTCCGCGCTTGCGGGCATGTTCATATTCTTCGAGCACGAGTACGCCGGCACCCTCGCCCAGCACGAAGCCGTCGCGGTCGATGTCCCACGGGCGCGATGCCGTGGCGGGGTCATCGTTGCGCGTGGAAAGCGCACGCATGGCGGCAAAGCCCCCCACACCCAGCGGCGAGACGGTGGATTCGGCCCCGCCGGCCAGCATGATGTCGGCGTCGCCATACTCGATGAGCCGTGCGGCGTCGCCGATGGAGTGAAGGCCCGTGGTACACGCCGAGACCACGGCATAGGTGGGGCCCTTGAGGCCCAGCAGGATCGACAGCTGGCCCGAAACGAGGTTGATGAGCGATGCGGGCACGAAGAACGGCGAAATGCGCCGCGCGCCACGCTGCTGGTACTCGATTTGTTGTTCTTCGATACGCGGCAAGCCGCCAATGCCGGAGCCGATGATGGCACCGATGCGGTCGGCGTTTTCTTCGGTTACCTCGAGGCCGCTGTCGCGCCACGCCTGGACGCCCGCGGCCAGACCGTAATGGATGAAGGTGTCCATGGTCTTGGCCTCTTTGGCCGAGAGGTATTCCGTAACGTCGAAATCCTTGACCTCACCCGCGATCTGGGCGTTGAACGGCGAAGGGTCGAAACGCGTGATGCGACCGATCCCGGAGCGACCATTGACGAGATTGTCCCACGCCGAATCTATATCGTTTCCGACTGGAGAAACAATACCGAGACCGGTAATGACGACACGTCGTTTCACGGATGACTCCTAATAAAAAAAGCGGTTCGAAGTGGCAGACGCACCGTGTCGCCGACCCAGTTGCGGGTTGGCCCCACATCGGGAACTGCCCCTTGGAAACCGCCTTGAGGATAGCGCCGCGCACAGCATGCGTGCGCCAACCTGGATGGTTTGATGATTATTGCTTGCTGTGCGTGGTGATGTAATCGACAGCCTGCTGAACCGTTGTGATCTTCTCGGCTTCTTCGTCGGGAATCTCGGTTTCGAATTCGTCTTCGAGTGCCATCACGAGCTCGACCATGTCGAGCGAATCGGCACCGAGGTCGTCAAGAAAAGAAGACTCGTTCTTGATCTCGGCTTCGTTGACGCCAAGTTGCTCAGCGACGATCTTCTTGACGCGCTGTTCGATGCTTTCCATGCAGATCTCCAAGTTGGGAAAATTCCCGCGAATTATAGCCAAACAACCATTCAATAGGTGCTGGCCGTGACAAAAAACGGCTGGAGCCGATTCTACCCGACTCCCGCCCCGTAACTTAAGCGTTTACATATGCATGCCGCCATTCACGTGCAGTGTGGTGCCCGTGATGTAGGCGGCCTGCGGGCCGGCCAGGAATGCCACCGCATTGGCGATGTCGGCCGGCGAGCCCATGCGGCCCAGCGGAATCTGCGACAGAATGGCAGATGTCTGGTTTTCGTCGAGGGCGCGGGTCATGTCGGTTTCAATGAAGCCGGGTGCCACGCAGTTGACGGTAATGTTGCGGCTGCCCAGCTCGCGCGCCAGCGCGCGGCTCATGCCGGCCACGCCGGCCTTGGCCGCCGCGTAGTTCGACTGCCCCGGGTTGCCGCTGTGCCCCACCACCGACGTGATGTTGATGATGCGCCCCCAGCGCGCCTTCATCATCGGCCGGATCACCGCGCGCGACAACCGGAAAACGGCCGACAGATTGGTTTCGATCACGGTCTGCCAGTCTTCGTCTTTCAGGCGCATGGCCAGGTTGTCACGGGTGATGCCGGCGTTATTCACCAGAATGTGCGGGCCGCCATCCTTGCCGAGCTCGGCCACCAGCGCTTCACAGGCCTGGGCGTCGTTCACGTCGAGTACGATGCCGCGGCCGCCCGAAGCGCTCAGGTATTCGGCAATGCTGCGCGCGCCGGATTCCGACGTGGCGGTACCGACGACCGTGGCGCCGCGTGCGGCCAGTTCCTGTGCAATGGCCTTGCCAATGCCGCGCGTCGCGCCGGTCACCAGCGCCAGCTTCCCCTGCAATTCCTTTTCTTGCATGAAATTACCCCTGAAGAAGTTCGAGAGCCGCCTGCATGGATGCAGGGTCGGTAATCGCCAGCCCCACCAGATCTTTGTCGATGCGCTTGGTCAGACCATTGAGCACCTTGCCCGGCCCGCATTCGACGATGTGGGTCACACCCTGCGCCTTCATGGCCTGCACGGTTTCCACCCAGCGCACGGGATGCCAGGCCTGACGCACCAGGGCATCACGAATGGCGTCGGGCGTGTCGGCAACGGCCACGTCGACGTTGTTGATGACGGGAATCGAGGGCACGTTGATCGTGACGTCGGCCAGTGCCTTCTGCAGCACCTCGGCCGCCGGGCGCAGCAGGCTGGAGTGAAACGGCGCCGACACGGGCAGCAGCAGTGCACGCTTGGCACCGCGCTGCTTGGCCAGCTCACAGGCACGCTCGACCGCCGCCTTGTGCCCGGCGATCACGACCTGCGCCGGAGCGTTGAAGTTCACGGCCTCGACCACCTCGCCCTGCGCGGCCTCGGTGCACACTGAGCGTACGTCGTCGTCGGACAGGCCCAGCACGGCGGCCATGGCGCCCGCACCAACAGGTACGGCGGCCTGCATGGCATCGGCGCGCACGCGCACGATGCGCACTGCGTCATCGAGGCTGATGGCACCGGCTGCAGCCAATGCCGAATACTCGCCCAGGCTGTGGCCGGCCACCACGGCCGGCTGCGGGCCGCCCGCCGCCTGCCACGCCGCGTACGTTGCGAGCGCGGCGGTCAACATCACCGGCTGCGTGTTGGTGGTGAGGTTCAGATCTTCGGCAGGGCCCTGTGCGATCAGCCCGGCCAGATTCTGACCCAGCGCCGCGCCGGCCTGCTCGAGTGTTCGTTGAACGGCAGCGTTGTCGGCCCATGCGTCGAGCATGCCGACCGACTGCGACCCCTGGCCAGGAAAGACGAAAGCAAACTTCATGGTCTTGTTCTTTGAATGAGGTGGAAGGAAGGCCGCATGGCGCGCGGGGCAATCGGCAGCTGCAGGCGGCTAGATGCGCGCCAGCACCGAGCCCCAGGTGAATCCGCCACCCACGCCCTGCATCAGCACGAGGTCGCCCGACTTGATGCGCCCGTCGCGACGCGCTGCGTCGAAGGCGAGCGGCACGCTGGCCGCCGAGGTGTTGGCATGCTGGTCGACGGTGACCACGACCTTCTCTTCGGGCATGCCCAGCTTGCGGCCCAGGAAATTGATGATGCGCACGTTGGCCTGGTGCGGCACCATCCAGTCGATATCTTGCAAAGACACGCCTGCGCGCGCGCACACCGTTTTGGCCGATTCCGCCAGCGAGGTGACCGCGAGTTTGAACACGGCCTGGCCGTCCATGCGCAGGAACGGGTCGCCGGTGACCTTGCCATGAACGACATTGCCCGCCGCGTGCAGGATTTTCATCTGGCTGCCATCGGCGTTCAGCTGTGCCTCGAGAATGCCGGGCTCGTCAGACGCCTGCAACACGACCGCGCCGGCGCCGTCGCCAAACAGCACACAGGTGCTGCGGTCGTTCCAGTCGAGAATGCCCGAAAAAACCTCGGCGCCGATGACCAGCGCCGTGGTGGCGCGCCCGGCGCGAATGAAGCTGTCGGCCGTGGCAAGCGCGTACACGAAGCCGCTGCAGACCGCCTGCACGTCGAAGGCGGCCGCGCCCTTGTTGCCCAGCTGTGCCTGCACGAGGCACGCCGTACTAGGGAAGATGAAATCAGGCGTGGAGGTAGCGACGATGATGAGGTCAAGCGCATCGGCCTCGATGCCGGCGTCGGCCAGCGCCTGACGCGCTGCATGTGTGGCCAACTGACTGGTCGTGACGCCCGGGTCGGCTATATGGCGCTGCCGGATGCCGGTGCGCTCGGTGATCCAGGCGTCGGAGGTCTCGATTTGCCGCGTCGCCAGATCGGCCGCCAGTGCATCGTTTGTGACCACGCGAGGCGGCAGATAGCCGCCCGAACCGATTATCTTGGCATTAGGCATCGTGTGCTTCCAGGTCCCGCTCGTGCGCCACGGCGCCCCTTACGCGGGGGTTTTGTCGGAGGGTTGGACGGTGGCGGCCTGCATGCGCTCACGCAGATGCCCAATGGCTTGCGTGGTACCGGCAAGCAGACCGTTCTGCACCGCTTCACGGGTGCGCTGCAACGCATGCCCGAAGGCATAGGCGTCGGCGGAGCCGTGGCTTTTGACGACAATGCCGCGCAGGCCCAGCAGCGCCGCGCCATTATAGCGACGATTGTCGACTTTATCGCGAAAGCGGTTCAGCACCGGCCGGGCAATGATGCCCGCGCCCATCGAGAAAATGTCGCGTGTGAACTCGGCGCGCATCATGGAGGCGACCATGCGGGCCACGCCTTCGATGGACTTGAGCACCACGTTGCCCACGAAGCCGTCGCATACGATGACGTCGACGGTGCCCTTGCAGATGTCGTCGCCTTCGACGTTGCCGTAGAAGTTCAGCCCGCTGTTGCGCAGCAGTTCGGCCGCCTGCTTCACGACCTCGTTGCCCTTGATGACTTCTTCGCCGATATTGAGCAGGCCAACGGTGGGCTGGCGGCGCTGGTCGAGTGCCGCAACGAGCGCGGTGCCCATGATGGCGAACTGCAGAAGGTGGTCGGCCGTGCAGTCGACGTTGGCGCCCAGGTCGAGCACCGTGGTGGCACCGCCCTTGACGTTGGGGATCGAGGTGGAAATGGCCGGACGGTCGATGCCGTCGAGGGTTTTGAGCACGTAGCGCGACACGGCCATGAGCGCGCCGGTGTTGCCCGCTGACACGCAGGCGTCGGCCCGGCCGTCTTTCACAGCCTGAATCGCCACCCGCATCGAGGAATTTTTCTTGCGCCGCAGCGCGACCTCGACCGTGTCATCCATGAGGATGACCTCGGAGGCGGGCAGGATTTCGTACCATGACGCGGCCTGCACGCCTTCGGTGGCGAGCGCCTGGGCGATGGCCTCGGCGTTGCCGGCAAGCAGGAAGTGCGTGTCGGGATACTGCCTTGCGAACAGCACCACTGCAGGAATGGTGACCGACAGACCGTGATCACCGCCCATGCAGTCTACTGCGATGCGAACGGATGCCGAAGACATCTGGGAACGGTTTTCAGCCGATTGCTGGAAATGCGGGCAGCAATGCGTGCCGGCTTACTCGTCGTTCTTGGTCTTGAGAACCTTGCGGCCGCGGTAGAAACCGTTGGGGCTGATGTGGTGACGCAGGTGCAGTTCGCCCGTGGTCGGCTCGATGGCCGTGGGAGGGTTGACCAGTGCATCGTGCGAACGATGCATGCCGCGCTTCGACGGACTTTTCTTGTTCTGCTGAACGGCCATGATGAATGACTCCTGTTAGATCAATCTTTTTTCAGATCGGCCAGCACCGCAAAAGGCGATGCGCGGCGGGTATCGGTGCCGTGCGCTTCAACAAGCGCCTTGGGCAACGACGGACAAACCTCGTGCTTGGGCACGTACGGCAGAGCAAGGATCAGCTCGTCTTCGACAAGGGCGTGCACGTCGAAATGCGTGGATCCGAGCAGCCTGTCCGGGGTGTCGGGGTCTTCGTCCGCACCATCGGCCTCAAGCTCTTCTTCGTTGCTGACCAGCTGCACGCGCGTGTCGACGCGCAGCTGCAGGTCGAACTGCGACAGGCAGCGCTGGCACTGCAGCGTAACCTGAGCGTGCGCCTGCAGCGTGAGCCACTGCTGGCCCAGGCTGCCCGTTTGACCGGCAAGCGACCACTCGACCACACGATCGACCGGCTGCGCCAGCATGCCTTCGAGCAGCCGAGCACACCCGGAAAGCGCAAAAACGCCTTGCAGCGTTTCACCTTTGCGGGCAAGCTGCCACACGTCGACCTGCGATACGGCCTTGGGCAAAGGGCTCATTACGTAAACCGGGCTTGCAGTTTCAAGCACAAAGAAAACGTAGAATAATAGCTGTTTGCCGCCCTTAGAGTCAATTGCAGGAAGCTCAAGCTCACTCTCATGCGTCTCATTCTAGCCTCAAGCTCGCCATACCGACAGGAAATGCTTGGCCGACTGGGCCTGCCATTTACATCAGTCTCGCCCGATATCGATGAATCCCCGCTTTCCGGTGAAGCACCGGCGGCACTGGCGCTGCGGCTTGCGCGGGCCAAGGCGGCCGCCGTCGCACGTCAGCACCGCGGGGCGGTGGTGATCGGCGCCGACCAGGTCGCCACCTACAACGGCCAGCCGGTAGGCAAGCCGGGCACCCATGACAGGGCGTTCGCACAATTGCGCGAACTGAGCGGGCGCACCGTGGCGTTTCACAGCGCCCTGTGCGTTACCGACGGCCAGCGCGAAGAATTCGACGACATCATCACACACTGCCGCTTCCGCACCCTGGGCGACGCCGAAATCGAACACTACCTGCAGCGCGAGCGCCCCTACGACACGGCGGGCAGCGCCAAAGCCGAAGGCCTGGGCATCGCCCTCATGGACGCCATGCAGTCTGACGACCCCACCGCCATCATCGGCCTGCCGCTCATCGCCCTGTGCCGCATGCTGCGCAGCTTCGGTCTCGACCCGCTGCTGCACGCCAACGCGCGAGGCCAGGCATGACGCAGGGCGTGCTGCATCTCATTCCGGTGGGGCTGGGCGAGGCCCCGCCCTCGTCATGGCTGCCCGAAGACGTGCGCGTGCTCGCCGGCAGGCTCGATACCTACATCGCCGAGAACGCCAAGACCGCCCGCGCCTTTCTCAAGCTGGCGGGCACGGTTCGCCCGCTACAGGAAATAACCATTCACGTGCTGGATCGCAGCGCCAACGACGCCAGAATTCGCGAATGGCTGACGCCGCTGCGCACAGGCGGCGAGATCGGGCTGGTATCGGAAGCCGGCTGCCCGGCAGTGGCCGACCCGGGTGCACGCGTGGTGGCGCTGGCCCACGCCCTGGGCATACGCGTGGTGCCGCACGTGGGGCCGTCATCACTGCTGCTGGGGCTGATGGCAAGCGGCCTTGAAGGTCAGCGCTTCACCTTCCACGGCTACGCACCGGTGAAGCCCGACGAACGCACGCGTACGCTCAAGGCCTGGGAAGCGGCATCGCGCCAGCACGACCAGACCCAGCTCTTCATAGAAACCCCGTACCGCAACGACGCCATGTTTCAGAGCCTGCTGCGCACCCTGAAGGGCGATACCCGGCTCTGCGTGGCGCGTTCGCTCACCACCGCCCACGAATGGATACACACCTGCAGCATCGCACAATGGAAGCAGCGTCCGGCTCCCGAGCTCGACAAGCAGCCCACACTGTTCCTGTTTCTGGCGGCGCGCTGATGCGCGGCTACGCGCGTGCCACGGTGCTTGCGTGCGTGGGCCTGCTGGCGGCCTGTGCGGCACCCGGGCCAGGCGGGCTCAAAATCGACCGCAGCATCCAGGCGGTGAGCCAGAGCAGCCGTGTTTCGGTGGTGGTGCTGCACTACACCGTGGCCGACACGCCGCGCGCCCTCGAGATTCTTTCCAAACGCAACGTCAGCAGCCACTACCTGATCACCGACGAAACCCCGCCACGAGTCTTCCAGCTGGTGGACGAAAGCCGGCGCGCCTGGCATGCCGGAGAAAGCGCATGGTATGGCCGCAGCGACCTGAACGCTGCATCGATCGGCATCGAGATCGTGAACCGCGGTCCTGAAAACGGCGGGTGGCAACCCTATTCCGACGCGCAGATCGACACGCTGATCACGCTGCTCAGGGATATCGTCACGCGCCATCAGATCCACGCCCGCAATGTGGTGGGGCACAGCGACATTGCGCCGCAACGCAAACAGGACCCGGGGCCCGCCTTTCCGTGGAAGCGCCTGGCCGAGGCCGGGCTGGCGCGCTGGTACGATGAAACCCGGGCGATGCAGCGCATTCAGCATTACCAGAGCAGCGGCCTGCCACCCGTGCGCGACATTCAGGAAAAGTTGCGCCGAGCCGGCTACCCCGTGGAGCTGAGCGGCACGCTGGACGCCGCCACCCGCAAGGTGCTCGCCGCCTTCCAGATGCGCTATCGCCCCGCGCGCCACGACGGCGAACCCGACGCCGAGACACTGGCCATTCTGGACTCCCTGCCCTGATCCGCCGGACACACCTGCCCCGACCCGCCCATGCGCGCGCGGCGCCCCGCCAGCGGGTGCGGCTGCGCCACCCTTGCCACCCTGCAGGGCGAGGTATGACGCGCACCTGCGGCGGCACCCGCCGTCAGAGCCGTTCGATCAGCCAGTTGTGCATTTCGCGTACGCTCGAAACCATGACCGTGGGCTCGGAAAGCAGCAGCGTGCGCTTGCTGTGCGCGCCATAAGTCACCGCCATGCTGTCTACCCCCGCACTGGCCGCCATCTGTATATCGTGCGTGGTGTCGCCCACCATGAGCACGTGCTGCGGTTCCAGATCGAGCCGCTGCATGATGTCGAACAACATGGCCGGGTGCGGTTTGCCCTTTGATTCATCGGCGCAGCGCGTGTAATCGAAGCGGTCGGCAAGCCGCTGCGCCTGCAGCACGCGGTCGAGCCCGACGCGCGACTTGCCGGTGGCCACACCCAGACGCACGTTGCGCGCCCTGAGATCGTCGAGCATGGGCACCACGCCCTCGAACATGGTGAGTGTCTGGTCAAGCTGGAAAAAATGATGGCGATAGCGTTCGGTGAATTCGGGTATGCGTTCGGGGGGCAGCGTGGGCGCACAGCGCTGCAGCGCGCTGTCGAGCGACAGCCCGATGACCCAGCTGGCTTCCTCGAACGAAGGAACGGGAAGCTCCAGATCGATGCAGGCCGCCTGTATGGCGCCCGCAATACATGAGGTGGAATCCATCACCGTGCCGTCCCAGTCGAAGATCACGGCCTTGTAACGCTTCACTTCTCGTGCTCCAGTAAACGCAACAGGTTGACGCAGGCGGGCGGCAAAGGGGTCTCAAACACCATGGCCTCACCCGTGACGGGATGTGGAATCTCGAGCCGCGCAGCATGCAGGAACATGCGTTTGAAGCCCAGGCTGGCGAAATGATCACGCACCGCCTCGCTGCCGTATTTGTCGTCGCCCACGATGGGAAAACCGCTGGATGCCAGGTGCACCCGTATCTGGTGGGTGCGGCCCGTACGCAGTTCGGCCCCCACCAAAGTGTACCGGCCGAAGCGTTTCAGACAGGTGACGATGGTGTGTGCAGGCTTGCCCAGCGGATCGACCTTCACCCGGCGCTCGCCGCCCGGGGTCAGAAACTTGAGCAGCGGCTTGCGGATATGCTGCCGGTCATTCACCCAGTCGCCGACCACCAGCGCCTGGTACAGTTTGCGCCCCGCGCTCTGCCGCATCATGTCGTGCAGCGCCACCAGCGCCTTGCGCTGCTTGGCGATGATCAGCAGCCCCGAGGTTTCGCGATCGAGCCGGTGCGCCAGTTCGAGAAAACGGGCCTCGGGGCGCGCCGCCCGCACCTGTTCTATAACACCGAACGACACACCGCTGCCACCATGAACGGCCACACCCGAGGGCTTGTCGATGACAACCATGGCGTCATCTTCGTACACCACCGGAAAGGCTGCCGGCGGCACCCGCCTGGGTTCATCGGGAGCCGGCATACGCAGGGGCGGAACCCGCACTACGTCGCCAGCCGCCAGCCGGTAATCGGCCTGCACCCGGCCCTTGTTCACGCGCACCTGCCCGCCACGAATGGCCTTGTAGATATGACTTTTTGGCACGCCCTTGCAGACGCGGATCAGAAAATTGTCGACGCGCTGCCCCGCCGATTCGTGGTCAATGGTAAGCATTCGCACTGAGGGGCGGGATTCGGGGCGCGCGGTTGTTTTACGCGCAAAGGAAACAGGCATATAATCGCGTCAGCCTATAGAAGCTGAAATTACCGCCAGCGTAGAGATGCAAGGGTGCGTCTCCGTTGGGCGAACAGGCTCCATTGTAATGCCCAGGTTTCAGCTTCTGGGTCACTAGGTCGCCGGGATCGGCCCCCCTCGCATGGCTGCGGAAGATCACAATGCCCGCCGCATGACGAAAAGCCAGGTTCCGTGTGCGGCACGAGTTTCTGCAGAATTTGTCATCGTATATTGCACCAGCCGCGTACACGCGACTGCCGTTCCCAGTCACTTATTACACCGTCAACCACTACAGTGAACTTGACCTCAGTGCTGACTGAACCGCGCACCCCACTACTCCGGTGCGCCGTGCCATCCTGACAAACCGGGGGGCACAGGTTTTTCACGTCCGTCAGCTCCCCTTCCTGCCTGCAGAGCCACTGCCTCACGCCGAGTGACCCGCGGTCGTGCGCCGATGATCGGTGCGCAAAGACTACGGAGAATCGCACTCATGAAACGGATGTTGTTCAATGCAACGCATCAAGAAGAATTACGCGTTGCCATTGTCGACGGTCAGAAACTCATCGACCTCGACATCGAAACCGCCGGGCGTGAACAACGCAAAGGCAATATTTATAAAGGTGTCATCACCCGCATCGAGCCGGGTCTCGAAGCCTGCTTCGTCAACTACGGGGAAGACCGCCACGGCTTCCTGCCCTTCAAGGAAGTCGCACGCAGCTATTTCAAGGAAGGCGTCGATGTACGCACGGCACGCATACAAGACGCCCTTCACGAAGGCCAGGAACTGATCATTCAGGTCGAGAAGGAGGAGCGCGGCAACAAGGGCGCAGCCCTGACCACGTTCGTTTCGCTGGCCGGACGTTACCTGGTTCTCATGCCCAACAACCCGCGTGGCGGCGGCGTATCGCGTCGCGTCGAAGGCGAAGACCGCCAGGAACTGCGCGAAACGATGGACCAGCTCGACGTGCCCCAGGGCATGAGCATCATTGCCCGCACGGCGGGCATCGGGCGCAGCGTCGAAGAACTGCAATGGGATCTTTCCTACCTCCTGCAGCTCTGGAACGCGATCGACAACGCGGCGCGCGAAAACAAGGCGCCCATTCTTATTTACCTCGAGTCCAGCCTGGTCATCCGGGCCATCCGCGACTACTACTCGCCCGAAATCGGCGAGATCCTCATCGACACGGAAGACATCTTCGAGCAGGCCACCGCATTCATGAGCGTGGTCATGCCCGACAACGTGCATCGCGTGAAGCTCTACCGCGATGACATTCCCCTCTTTTCCCGATTCCAGATCGAGCACCAGATCGAAACGGCCTATTCACGTACCGTTCAGCTGCCTTCCGGTGGCTCGATCGTCATCGATCACACCGAAGCGCTGGTGGCAATCGACGTCAACTCCGCCCGTGCCACGCGCGGCGCCGATATCGAGGAAACCGCCCTGCGCACCAACCAGGAAGCGGCCGATGAAGTGGCCCGTCAGCTGCGCCTGCGCGACCTGGGCGGCCTGATCGTGATCGACTTCATCGACATGGAAGACAGCAAGAACCAGCGTGCGGTCGAACAGCGCCTGCGCGATGCCTTGCACTTCGACCGTGCCCGCGTGCAGATGGGCAAGATCTCGCGCTTCGGTCTGATGGAACTGTCGCGCCAGCGCCTGCGCCCCGCCCTGAACGAAGGCTCCCACGTCACCTGCCCGCGCTGCACCGGCACCGGCGTGATCCGCGATGCCGAATCCAGCGCGCTGCACGTGCTGCGCCTGCTGCAGGAAGAGGCCATGAAGGAAGGCACGGCCGCCCTGCACGCTCAGGTGCCGGTCGACGTGGCCACGTTCCTGCTGAACGAAAAGCGCAACGACATCACGAAGATCGAGTCGCGCCTGAAGGTCAACCTGGTTCTCATTCCGAACAAGAACCTGGAAACCCCGCATCATCACATCGAGCGCCTGCGACACGACGACCCGCGTCTCGACGACAACAAGTCGAGCTACGACATCGTCACGGAACCCGAGCAACCCACCACGTGGTCGCCCGCCCGCGCCCAAGACGCGAAGGAACGCCCCGAAGCGCTGGTCAAGAGCATCACGCACGCGCAACCCGCGCCGGTGCATACGCCTGCGCCTGCAGCAGCAGCCCCGGCCGCTCCCGCCGCGCAGGGTGGCCTGTTCAAGCGCATCATCAGCTGGTTCACCGGTGGCGGCAGCACTGCGGCACCTGTCGAAGCACCGCCCGAACCGCCCAAGCCCGAGACCCCGCGCCGCGGCCGCAGCGGTGAACGCAGCGCCGGCCAGCGTGGCGAACGCAACCGTCGTCGCGAAAGGCGCCCTGATGCCGAAGCGCGCAAGGAATCCGGCAGCCAGACCGGCCGCGGCCGTCGCCAAACCGCCGACACCGCCGTCGCCGAAAGCAAGCAGCCGGCACCTGCAGCACCCGTAGCCGCAGCAAGCGATACCGAAACCGCCGCCCCCGCACCGCGCAGCCGCGGTCGTCGCGGCCGTGGCCGCAGCCGCCGTAGCGAAGAAAACGGCGCCCTCGACACCGCAGCGGCCGATACCGCAGTGCTCGCAAGTGCCGCTCAGGTTGCCGGCGGCAACACCGAAGCCCAGGAAACCGTCTCCGGCGCTCCTGCAGAGGCCGCGCCCGCACAGGCTCCCGCCAAGGTTGCCGAGGCGGCCACCGCAGTGTCCGACACCGAGATCGCGGCACAGGCGTCGGCGGCAGCCGAGGCCGGCGATGGGGCGGCCGACGCAGCAGACCAGACCGACACCGATACGGCACACGCAGACGACGTGGAACCGGAACGCAAGCGCCGCCGCCGTCGCAGCCGCCGTGGCCGCCGCAGTGGCGAAAGTGCTTCCGCCGCAGCCACCGCAGGTGCCGATGAGGCAAGCGCTGCAGAATCCGCTGCGCCCGAGACCGCAGAAAGCACCGGCGCCGCAGCCGATTCCGGCAAGCCCGTGGCCACCGAACCCGAAGCTGCCACCCAGGCAGAGCCCGGCGAGGTCGAAGAGCAGGCGGCAGGCGAGCCGGAATCCGTACCCGTGATGGCCGCGCAAACCGCTACGGAAGCACAAGACGCCCGCGAACCCGTTGCGCCGGTCGCCACGCCTGCTGCGGTTGCTGCAGCAGAGCCCAAGGTCGACACGCCCCCGGCAGCTGCAGACGCCACACTGCCCGCCGTAATGGCACCGGCCGAAGCCAAAGCCGACAGCAGCGACGCGACCGTTTCCCCAGTCGAAGCTGCCGAAGCTGTCGAAACGGAAACGGCTGTTGAGGCACGGGCTACCACTCAGGGCAACGCCGCAGCAGAAACCGGAGCCGGCGCAGAACCGGAAGCCGCTGCCCAGGCAGAAACCGACGTCAAGCATGAATCCCGTACCGAAGCTGTAACCGAGGCCAAGTCCGACACCGAAGCTGACGCCCAACCCGAAGTGGCTGCGGTGAGCGCTGCTACGGAAACCGCTGCTACGGAAACCGCTGCTACGGAAACCGCTGCTGAGGAAACCGCGACTGAGGAAGCGGTGGCTGAGGAAGCCGCGCCTGAGGTCACTGCAACCGCCGCCGCAGCCAATGAAGGCAGCGACACCACGTCCGACGACGAGGCCGACTCCCGCGGCCACGTCAACGGCAGCAGCGCCGAACCGAAGGAAATTGCCGCGGCACTCGAGTCGGCCGGCCTGCAGCTGGTGGAGACGCGCAGCGACACGCGCGACATCATCGTGACGGAACCGCCCGTTCGCCTGGGCCGGGTGCGCAAGCCCCGCAGCGTGGTGGCCACCGAGCCGCTGCAGCAGGTGGAAACGCAGTCCGGCAACTAGTCCGGCGCATGCACCCGGCGCGCAGCCGGGTGCCATTCAAGCAAAAGGCCCTGTGAACTTCACAGGGCCTTTTGCTTTTCCTTTTACTTTTTTTTATGTGTGGAGGGCTTTATTGCACGATGTCGGCCGGCTGGCGCATCAGCATGGCCAGCAGCTGGGCAAGTTCCTGGCGCATCTCGCGGCGATCGACCACCATGTCGACGGCGCCCTTCTCGAGCAGGAACTCGGCGCGCTGGAAGCCTTCGGGCAGCTTTTCGCGCACCGTTTGTTCAATGACGCGAGGGCCGGCAAAACCGATGAGCGCCTTGGGTTCGGCAATGACGATATCACCCATGAATGCAAAACTGGCCGATACACCACCCATGGTGGGGTCGGTCAGCACGCTGATGAACGGCAGCCGGTTCGCCGCCAGACGGGTGAGCATGGCGTTCGTTTTGGCCATTTGCATGAGCGAGAACAGGCTTTCCTGCATGCGCGCCCCGCCCGAAGCCGACACGCAGATGAACGGCGTGCGATTGTCGATGGCCGCCTGAACGCCCCGGCAGAAGCGCTCGCCCACCACCGAACCCATGGAGCCGCCCATGAACTCGAACTCGAAACAGGCGAGCACGGTGGGCACTGCGTGAATCGTGCCGCTCATGACGACCATGGCTTCGGATTCGCCTGTCTGCTTGGTGGCCTCTGAGATGCGCTCGGGGTATTTGCGCGTGTCGCGGAATTTCAGGGGATCCATTGGCCGGGTGTTATGGCCGATTTCCACCCGCCCTTCCTCATCGAGCAGGGCGTCGATGCGCGCCCTAGCCCCGATACGCATGTGGTGATTGCAATTGGGGCAGACGTTGAGAGTGGCCTTGAGGTCTTCTTTGTAAAGCACCGACTCGCATGCGGGGCACTTGACCCAAAGACCTTCCGGCACTCGCTTGCCCGCACCGTCACCGCCGTTGCGGTTGATGCGCGGTGGAAGGATTTTGTCTATCCAGCTCATTGTTCGTTCCTGAGTGTTTTCGACCCGCCAGGCCTGGCCCGGCAACAGGGTCAGTCGAGCACCGCCCGTATGCCCGCCAGCCAGTCGGCGGCGGCCTGTATGGCGCGCTGGTCGATATCCTGCTGCGAGGCACCCTCTTGCTGGGCGTCCTTGACGGCCGCTTCCATGATTTCGATGATCTTGCTGCCGATGACGACGGCGTCGGCACACTGCGACAGGCGCTGGGCGCTTTGCGGGTCGCGAATGCCGAAACCCACGCCCACCGGCACGCTGACGTGGCGACGGATGACTTCGAGGCGCCGGGCGACGTCGTCGGTGTCGAGGTGACCTGCGCCTGTGACACCCTTGAGCGACACATAGTACACATAGCCGCGCGCCACCTCGCCCACAGCCTTCATGCGGGCTTCGGTGGAGGTGGGGGCAAGCAGGAAAATGGGATCGATGCGCGCCGCATGCAGCATGGCGGCGAATTCGGAGATTTCTTCGGGTGGGTAATCGACCACCAGCACCCCGTCGACGCCGGCTTCGCGTGCCGCATCGACGAACGTCTGCTGCCCCATGCGCTCGACAGGGTTCGCATACCCCATGAGCACAACGGGCGTGGTGGTGTCTTCGCGACGGAACTGCGCCACCATTTCAAGCACCTGACGCAGCCCGGTACCCCGCGCGATGGCGCGTTCGGCGGCGCGCTGAATGACGGGGCCATCGGCCATGGGGTCGGAAAACGGCACACCCAGTTCGATGATATCGGCCCCGGCGCGCACCAGCGCGTGCATGAGCTTGGGCGTGGCCGCAATGGAAGGATCACCGGAGGTGATGTAGGGAACCAGCGCAGTGCGGCCCGAGAGGCGCGCAAAAGCGGCGGACAGCCGCTCGTTGGAAGCGTTCATTGTGCAACGACCCCGTTCATTACAACTGTATGCCGCTGCATTCTGCAACGGTATGCATGTCTTTGTCGCCTCGGCCTGAAAGGTTCACGAGAATGATCTTGTCGCGCGACAGCGTGGGCGCCATCTTCACGGCCTGCGCAATGGCATGCGAGGATTCCAGCGCAGGCATGATGCCTTCGAAACGGCAGCAGTCGTGAAACGCCTGCAACGCTTCGTCGTCGGTAATGGTGGCGTACGTGGCCCGGCCGCTGTCTTTGAGCCAGGCATGCTCCGGCCCCACTCCGGGGTAATCGAGCCCCGCCGAGATGGAATGCGTGGCCAGCACCTGGCCGTCATCGTCTTGCAGCACGTAGGTGCGATTACCATGCAACACGCCCACCGAGCCGGCGTTCAGCGACGCCGCATGCGCGCCCGAATCGAGCCCGCGACCCGCCGCTTCAACGCCCACGAACTGCACGTCGGCGTGGTTGATGTAGGGGTAGAAAATGCCCATCGCGTTTGAACCCCCGCCCACGGCCGCAACGATGACGTCGGGCTGCGCACCGGCGTCTTCAGGCATTTGTTCGAGGCATTCGTTGCCGATGACCGACTGGAAGTCGCGCACCATTGCGGGATAGGGATGCGGGCCGGCCACCGTGCCGATGATGTAGAACGTGTTTTCCACATTCGTGACCCAGTCGCGCATGGCCTCGTTCAGGGCGTCTTTCAGGGTACGTGAACCCGATTCGACCGGCACCACGGTGGCCCCAAGCAGCTTCATGCGGTACACGTTCGACGCCTGGCGGCGCACGTCTTCGCTGCCCATGTACACCACGCATTCGAGCCCGTAGCGGGCCGCCACGGTGGCGGTAGCCACACCATGCTGCCCGGCGCCGGTTTCGGCAATGATGCGCTGCTTGCCCAGACGGCGGGCGAGCAGAATCTGCCCGATGCAATTATTGACCTTGTGCGCACCGGTGTGATTGAGGTCTTCGCGCTTGAACCAGATCTGCGCGCCGCCCAGATGTTCTGACCAGCGCTTGGCGTGGTACACGGGGCTGGGGCGCCCGACGAAATGCTTGAGCTCGTAGTGGAACTCACGAAGGAATTCGGGATCGTTGCGGTAACGCGCATAGGCGGCCTTGAGCTCGTCGAGCGCGTGAACCAGCGTTTCCGCCACGAATGAGCCGCCGAACCGGCCAAAATGCCCGTCGCCGTCAGGAAGGTTGTAAGGTTCCAAAGCTTTACTCTCTCAGTGCACGGCGCAAGCCGAGGTTCCGAATCAGGCATTTTAGCAGCCCTTGCGCCGGTGAGCCCGGGTGACGGGCAGCCGCGGCGCGGGTCGCCCCCCGGCAGTCAGGCCCGGCTGGCTTCGACGCCCGCCAGCTCGTTGAGTGCCGTCAGCGCGCGCGTGGTCTGTTCGCCGCTGCGCACCTCGATGGTGAACACCATGTGCGTCAGCGATCGGCGGCTCTGCGTGTTGATGCTGATCACGTTGATGCGCAGCTTGGCGAAAACTTCGGAAAGATCGCGCAGCAGATTGGGGCGTTCCTGCGCATGAATGGCAATGTCGACCGGGTACATCGTGTTGCCGGTATCGCCCCAGGTCACGTCGATGAGCCGCTCCGGTTGACGGCGCGCCAGCGCGGCATACGACGGGCAGTCGCTGCGGTGGATCGACACCCCCCGCCCGCGGGTGACGAATCCGCTGATCGCATCGGGCGGCACGGGCCGGCAGCAGCGCGCCAGCTGCGTCATCAACGAGTCCACGCCCACCACCAGCACCCCGCTCTTGCCCGTGGCCGCGGTGCTGGCCGGCGTACGCAGTGTCAGCCGCCCGGCGTCGTCCTGCTCCTGTTCATCGCGCGCCTTCTGCCCGCTCAGCAGATAATCGATCTGGCGCAGGCTGAATTCTTCCTTCGACACCGCCACGTACAGGTCGTCGGCGCGTGCAAAGCCCAGTTGCTGCGCAAGCTGTTCCATGCTCACGGCTGTCTTGCCCAGTCGCTGCAGCTCTTTCTCGACCAGGGTCTGGCCATGCGAAATGCGTTGCTGCAGTTCAACGGCATTGAACCAGGCACGCACCTTGGCCCGGGCGCGCGGGCTTGCCAGAAAGCCCAGCTGCGGGTTCAGCCAGTCGCGCGACGGCCCGCCCGATTTCGCAGCAATGATCTCGACGATCTGCCCGGTATGCAGCGCAGTGGAGAGCGGAACCATCTGGCCGTCGACACGGGCGCCGCGGCACCGATGCCCGAGATCGGTGTGCAGGTGATAGGCAAAATCCACAGGCGTGGCACCCGCCGGAAGCTCGATCACGCGGGCCTGCGGCGTCATCACGTAAATGCGGTCGTCGGCCGCCGCAGGAGCCAATCCGGCGTCATCGGCCGGCGCCGCGCCATCCCATGAAAGCAGCTGACGCATCCAGGCGAGCTTCTGGTCGTAGCCCGACGTTGCCGCGGCCTGCCCGCCGCGCGCGCCCGACTCTTTGTACAGCCAGTGCGCCGCCATGCCGTACTCGGCGAAATGATGCATCTCTTCCGTACGAATCTGGATCTCGAAACTGCGGCCCTGCTCATCGGTGACCACCGTATGCAGGGAACGGTAGCCATTGGGTTTGGGGCGGGATATGTAATCGTCGAATTCGTCGGCAAGCGGTGTCCAGATCGAATGCACCAGCGCCAGCACCGCGTAGCAGCTGCGTTCATCGGGCACGATCACACGCAGCGCACGCAAGTCGTACAACTGGTGAAACTGCAGGCGCTTGATGCGCATCTTGTTCCAGATGCTGTAAATGTGCTTGGGCCGGCCATAGACCTTGGCCTGGATATGCGCTTCGGCCAGCACCTTGTACAGCCGCTTGACTGCGGCATCGATCAGCGCCTCGCGCTCCACCCGCTTTTCTTCGAGCTGCCGCGCAATCGTGCGGTAGGTGTCCGGATCGGTAAAACGGAAGGCGAGGTCTTCCATTTGCCATTTGAGCTGCCAGATGCCCAGGCGGTTGGCCAGGGGCGTATACAGCTCCATGGTTTCACGAGCGAGTTCCACGGGGTACGGCACTTTTTCGGCGGCGTGCCAGCGCAGCGTCTGCAGCCGCGAGGCCAGCCGCATGACGACGATGCGCAGATCGGCTGCCATGGCAAGCAGCATCTTGCGCCGCATTTCCTTTTGGTCCTGACCCTGCGGCCCGCCTTCGGGTGCGGCCGTGCCAGCGATGGTGCCCAGACGCAGCAGACTGCGTGCGCCCTGCACAAGCGTTGCCACGGCCGGGCCGAAAACCTTGCGCACCTGTTCGAGATCGGCATGGGCACCCGCGTCTTTCTTTGCGGGCACCATGGTCAGCACGGCCGCGGCGCGCGCCTGCGCGTCGGCGCCGATATCGGCAAGAATCAGGGCAGAACCCGCCGCGTGCACGGCCAGCGGTTCGCCCGTATCGGTACGGCGATCGGCCAAGCCCTCTTCGGCCCAGCGCACGGCATCGCGCAGCAGGGTGCGCCCCTCGCTGTCGAGACCTTTCTCGGCGCGTTCGCGCCATGCGTCATCGAACGGCACGAATTCTGATACGGGTTCGGAACGGTTGACCATGATTGCTGCTGTGGCGATATGAAAACGTGTCGGGCGCACAAGCGCCTATACTACCTGCCAGGGCCGCCACGCGGCGACCTTATGTTTATTCCCTGAACAATGGATACGGCCCGGAAAACCCTGCTGATCGTGTGGCACTCGCGCACCGGCGCTGCACGCCAGCTTGCCGAAGCGGCTGCAGAGGGTGCGCGTGACGTGCTTCACGAGCTCGACGCCCTCGACCAACTTCGTATCGTGACACGTACCGCGGGGCAGGCGGTTGCGGCCGATGTACTGCAGGCCGATGCCTACCTGTTCTGCGCACCCGAAAACCTGGGCTCTGTCAGCGGCGCCATGAAGGAATTTTTCGACCGCTGCTATTACGACGTGCTCGACCATGTGAACGGGCGCCCCTATGCGCTGGCGATCGCCGCCGGCAGCGACGGCCAGGGGGCACTGAATCAGGTGCAACGCATCTGCACGGGGTGGCGATTGCGCGCCGTGGCCGAACCATATATTGCTCACACCGACGCCCAGACGCCCCAAGCCATACTCGCCGCCAAAACACTCAGCGCCGAGCAGCGCGATGCCGCCCGCACCCTGGGCGGCACGCTGGCCGCCCTGCTGGTGTAAGGCTCAGCGCAGTGCGGCAGTCACCACGATTTCAACCTTGTAGTCGGGGTTGGCCAGGCGCGCCTCGACCGTGGCGCGCGGCGGCGCATTGCCCGGTGCCACCCAGGCGTCCCAGGCCCGGTTCATGGCGTCGAATTCCTTCATGTTGGCCACGTACACGGTAGCCATCAGGATGCGCGATTTGTCGGTGCCTGCCGTGGCAAGCAGCTGGTCGATCGTGGCCAGTACCTGCGCCGTCTGACCTTCCATGTCGAGCCCGGCATCATCGGGCACCTGACCCGCCAGATATGCCACGCCGTTGTAGATCGCCATGTCGGAAAGGCGCTTCTCGACGTTGACGCGTTCGATTTCCTGCATTGTTTTTCTCCGGTTTTGTATGAGTAGAGAACCGGCGCCATGCCGAAGTTCCCCTTGTTGAGTGTTCGGACTATGCCGGGGGCAACTGGAATACCTGGCGCAAATAGGCCAGATAGGCCGGGTCTTCGCACATGGTCTTCTCGGGGGTGTCGGAAACCTTGGCCACGGGCTGGCCGTTGCAGCGAATCATTTTCATGACGATCTGCAGCGGCTCGTGACCAAGATCGTTGGTAAGGTTGGTGCCAATGCCGAATGCAATGCGGCAACGGCCTGCAAAGTGGCGCGCCAGGGCAATGGCACGCGGCATCGTGAGTGCATCGGAAAATACCAGCGTCTTGGTGCGCGGGTCGGTGCGGTTGGCCGCGAAATGCGCCAGCACCCGCTCGCCCCACACGAAGGGATCGCCCGAATCGTGACGCGCGCCGTCAAAGAGCTTGCAGAAGTACATGTCGAAATCACGCAGGAAGGCGTCCAGCCCGTAGGTGTCTGACAGGGCAATGCCCAGATCACCCCGATATTCCCGCGCCCAGACTTCCAGCCCGTACACCTGCGAATCGCGCAGCCGCGGGCCCAGCGCCTGGCAGGCCTGCAGGTACTCATGGGCCATCGTGCCCAGAGGCGTGACGCCGTGGCGCATCGCCATCCACACGTTGCTGGTGCCGGCAAAGTGCTCGCCCATCTGCGCCTTCATGGTGCGCACCACTTCGTCGTGCCAGCGCTTGGAAAAACGACGCCGTGTGCCGTATTCCGCCACCCGGAAGTCGGCCAGCGAGGGGTCGGCGGTAACGAGCGACATCTTTTCCTGCAGGCGCCTGCGCCCCTCTTCCCAATTGGGGTTGCGGCACTCGTTGCGGAAATAGACTTCGTTCACGATGGCCAGCACCGGAATTTCGAACAGTATCGTGTGCAGCCACGGCCCTTTCACCGAAATGGCGATCTCGCCTTCTTTTTCGCCTTCGCTTACGGTGATGCACCGCTCGGGCAGATGAAAGAGCTCGAGAAAGTCGATGAAATCGCTCTTCATGAAGCGCAGGCCGCGCAGATACGCGAGTTCTTCTTCATTGAAGCGCAGCTGGCAAAGCGCCGCGATTTCGTCGCGGATTTCTTCGAGATACGGACGCAGATTGATGTCCGGCGTGCGGCACTTGTAACGGTATTCGACCTGGGCCGCCGGAAAATGGTGCAGCACGACCTGCATCATCGTGAACTTGTACAGGTCGGTGTCGAGCAGGGAAGTAATGATCATGAGGTGGGAGTGTCCTCGCAAAGAGGGGCAATGCTTGCACGGATGCGCCCCGAGCGGAACCCGACTGAGTCAAGGGTTGTTCCGAAGCAACCTTGCAGGATTAGGTAAAATCCCGTAATTGATCTTGGAGTGCTGAAATGACTCACGTCGTTACCGAAAACTGTATCAAATGCAAATACACCGACTGCGTCGATGTATGCCCGGTGGATTGCTTCAGGGAAGGCCCGAACTTCCTGGTGATCGACCCCGACGAATGCATCGACTGCGCGGTCTGTGTGCCAGAATGCCCGGCCAATGCCATTTTCGCCGAGGAAGACGTGCCCAAGGATCAGGTTGAATACATTGCACTGAATGCCGAGCTCTCGCCGATATTCTCAATGATAAACCGTTCCGGCGAGCCGCTGCCCGATGCCGACGAATGGAACGGCAAACCCAACAAGCGTCAGTATCTCGAGACATGAATAATTCGTACTGCTAGTGGTAATCACCTATTCCTGTCACAGAACGTTAAGATCACGCTTCTAATATGGGCTTGCCGGTCTGCCCTGCAGGCCCTCATTCCAACGGTCTGTCACACACCACAGCGGAACACTCACAATGTTGTATGACCTCCACGAGCTCCAGCGCGCCTTTCTGAACCCGCTGGCGCGTTTCACCGATTCGGGCTCGCTCCTGTTCTCGCATCCCTACAGTCCCCTGGCCTATACCCCCGTTTCACGCCATATCGCGGCCACGTACGAACTGGTACACCGCCTGGGCAAAGATTACGAGAAACCGCAGTGGGGAATTGACCACACCGATATCGACGGCCAGCAGATTCCGGTACAGCCGCGCATCGTATTGCAGAAGTCATTCTGCAATCTGGTTCGTTTCGTACGCGAAACTCCACCCGATCGCCCCGCCGACCCGCGCGTGCTGCTGGTCGCCCCGCTTTCGGGTCACCACGCCACGCTGCTGCGCGACACGGTACGTGCCCTGTTGCCGAATCACGACGTCTACATCACCGACTGGATCGACGCGCGCATGGTGCATGTGTCGCACGGCCCGTTCCATCTGAACGATTACGTGTATTACGTCAAGGAATTCCTGGAATACCTGGGCCCCGACACGCACGTGATCTCGGTCTGCCAGCCCACGGTGCCCGTTCTGGCTGCGGTGTCACTCATGGCTGCCGAAGACAACCCCTGTCAGCCGCGCAGCATGATCATGATGGGCGGGCCCATCGACACCCGCGAATCGCCCACGCAGGTCAACCGGCTGGCCACCACCAAGCCGTATTCATGGTTTGAAGATACCGTCATTCACCGGGTGCCCGCGCGCTACCCCGGTGCCGGGCGGCGGGTGTACCCCGGCTTCCTGCAGCATGCAGGATTCGTGGCCATGAACCCCGACCGCCACATGAAATCGCACTACGATTTCTACCTCGACCTGCTGCGGGGCGACGACAACGACGCCGAATCGCACCGTCGGTTCTACGACGAATACAATGCGGTGCTCGATCTGCCCGCCGAGTTCTACCTCGACACCATTCGCATCGTGTTCCAGGAACACCGTCTGCCGCGCAAAACATGGGAAATTGATGGTGTGCTGGTCGACCCGGCTGCCATCACCAAGGTCGCACTGCTCACCATCGAGGGCGAGCTCGACGACATTTCCGGCTTGGGGCAGACCCGGGCCGCGCTCAAGCTGTGCAGTGGCATTCCCGCCGGGCGCAAGCAGCATTACACCGCCGACGGCTGCGGGCATTACGGCATCTTCTCGGGCCGGCGCTGGCGAAACGGCATCTGCCCACGCATTGCCGAGTTCATTCGCGCCGCCTGAACCGCGGCGCGCTGCCGGGCTGAACCGCGGGGGCATGCCCCCCGCTTTTCGTTTCTTTGCAATGAATCACACCACGCTTGCCGATCGTATCGACGCCCTGCTGCCGCAGACGCAATGCACCAAATGCGGGTATGCCGGCTGCCGCCCCTACGCCGAGGCGATCGCCGCGGGTGATGCGCCCATCAACCGCTGCCCCCCCGGTGGTGACGCCGGCATCGCGGCGCTGGCCGCCCTGCTGGGCCGGGAACCCCTTGCCCTCGACCCGACCTGCGGCACGTCTCCCGATCGCCTGCACGTCGCGGTGATCGATGAAGCCCATTGCATCGGCTGCACGCTGTGCATTCAGGCCTGCCCCGTCGATGCCATCGTGGGAGCCAACAAACTCATGCATACGGTGGTTCCCGATCTGTGCACCGGCTGTGAACTGTGCGTGGCGCCCTGCCCCGTCGATTGCATCGTCATGGCGCCGGCCGGACGTGACTGGAGCCGCCCTGACGCCGATGCCGCACGCATGCGGCACCAGCAACGACAACAGCGGCTCGACGGGCTGCACGACGAACTTCCGGCTGCCGCACGCACCCTGACCAACAAGGCACCCCTGGCGAACCTGCCCGCCCAGGGGCCGGACAAGCAGAAATTGATCGCCGACGTGCTGGCCAAAGCCCGCGCACGCCGACACACGACATGAACGCCGCAAAACGCACCGAAATCTTCACGCGCTTCCAGGCCGCCAATCCGAACCCGCAAACCGAACTGGAATACGAAACCCCCTTCCAGCTCCTGATCGCCGTAATTCTTTCCGCACAGGCCACCGACCGCTCGGTCAACCTGGCGACGCGCCGCTTCTTTCCGCAGCACGGCACGCCGGAAGGGCTGCTTGCCCTGGGCGAAGAGGGCCTGGCCGAATACATCAAGACGATCGGCCTGTACCGCACGAAGGCCCGCAACGTGATCGCAACGTGCCGCATTCTGATCGAACAGCATGGTGGCCAGGTGCCCGATGACCGGGCCGCACTCGAGGCGCTGCCCGGCGTGGGGCGCAAGACCGCCAACGTCGTGCTGAACACGGCATTCGGCCATCCCACCGTTGCGGTCGACACCCATATTTTCCGGGTGGCCAACCGAACGGGCATCGCTCCGGGCAAAACCGTACTGGAGGTGGAGCGCCGTCTGGAACGTGTGATTCCCAAGCCGTTCCTGCTGAATGCGCATCACTGGCTGATTTTGCACGGCCGCTACGTATGTGTCGCGCGAAAGCCGCGCTGCCCTCAATGCGGCATTGCCGATCTCTGCGAGTATCGCCACAAGACGCCCGCCTGACGTGCAACCCGCACCCGCCTGACATCCGGGCCGGCGCGCGGACGCCGTGCCGCCCGACTTGCCCACGCCCAAGTGTCGACAATTTGTCTTAGTTTTCAATGGCTTCTGCAACGCGCGCGTGGAGCGGCCTGGACGCGACCTATCACATCGCAACAATAAACCGCGTTCCCATAGTGGTTGCACTGCAACATGGATGGGGTTATTACCATTTGTTGCAACCCGGTGATTTCCCTTTCCGGGTTTTCCACAAACCTATGTAAAACCCGCATAGCAAGCCCCCGGCGCACCTTTCATACTTCACCCATTCTGTTGTTATGTAACCCCCCGCGTCCACGAGGCATCAATGACCGACTACATACTCGAGACCAGAAATCTCGTGAAGGAGTTTCGGGGCTTCATCGCCGTAAATGATGTAAACCTGAAGGTGCGCCGCGGTACCATCCATGCCCTCATCGGGCCCAATGGCGCCGGCAAGACCACCTGCTTCAACCTGCTTACCAAATTCCTCACGCCCACCGCCGGGCAGATCTTCTTCAATGGCGCCGAGATCACGCACGAGGCACCGGCCGACATCGCGCGGCGCGGCATCATTCGTTCGTTCCAGATCTCTGCCGTGTTTCCGCAACTCACCGTGCTCGAGAACGTGCGCATTGGTCTGCAGCGCAGCACGGGCCAGTCGTTTCACTTCTGGCGCAGCGACAAAATTCTTAACCGCCTGAATGATCGGGCCCTTGAACTGCTCGAGGAAGTCGATCTGGGCAGCTTTGCCGACGAAATCACGGTCAACCTGCCCTACGGGCGCAAGCGGGCGCTTGAAATCGCCACCACTCTGGCCATGGACCCCGAGCTCATGTTGCTCGACGAACCCACCCAGGGCATGGGCCACGAAGACGTCGACCGCGTCACGCAACTCATCAAGAAGGTCAGCGAAGGCCGCAGCATCCTGATGGTCGAACACAATATGAACGTCGTTTCCCAGATCGCCGACACCATTACGGTACTGTCGCGCGGCGCCGTACTGGCCGAAGGCCCGTACCAGGAAGTCTCGCGCAACCCGGCAGTCATGGAGGCCTACATGGGCACCACCAGCGGCGAACTCGAAGGAGCCCACTGATGAGCACTCCTGCACTCGAGGTTCGTGACCTGCAGGCCTGGTATGGCGAATCTCACGTTTTGCATGGCATCAATTTCAGCGTCGGCCAGGGCCAGGTCGTCACCCTGCTGGGGCGCAACGGGTCCGGCCGTACCACCACGCTGCGTGCCATTCTGGGCCTGACCGGCTCGCGCAAGGGTTCGGTACGCATCCATGGCACCGAAGCCATTCACTTGCCCACTTACCGTATCGCCCACCTGGGCGTCGGGTACTGCCCTGAAGAACGCGGCATCTTCGCCAGCCTGTCGTGCGAAGAAAACCTGCTGCTGCCGCCGTCCGTCGGCACCCTGGGCGGGGGCATGTCGCTGGCCGAAATCTACGACATGTTCCCCAACCTGTACGAACGCCGCCACTCGCCGGGCACCCGGCTATCCGGGGGCGAACAGCAGATGCTGGCCGTCGCGCGCATTCTTCGCACCGGCGCGAACCTGCTGCTGCTCGACGAAATTTCCGAGGGCCTGGCGCCGGTCATCGTGCAGGCGCTGGCGCGAATGATCACAACCCTGAAGTCCAAGGGCTACACCATCGTCATGGTCGAACAGAACTTCCGCTTCGCTGCGCCGCTGGCCGATCACTTCTACGTGGTCGAGCACGGCCAAATCGTCGAATCCTTCGACGCCTCGCAGCTCGAGGCCAAGCACGACACCCTCAATACCCTGCTGGGGGTCTGAACGATACCCCGGCACATCAATAACACGCCTTACCACACGTAAAGCCTTATCGCCGGCGATCCCGGCAACATCAAGGAGACATTTCGATGAAACTTCGCACCCTTCCCGCCGTCCTGGCTCTGGCCGGCTTCGGCGCCGTCGCTCCGCTTCACGCGGCAGGCATTTCCGACGACGTCATTCGTATTGGCTTCATCACCGACATGTCGGGTGTCTATTCCGATATCGACGGCCCCGCCGGTGGTGATTCCATCCGGATGGCCATCGAGGACATGGGTGGCGAGATCAACGGCAAGAAGATCGAGCTGCTTGTTGCCGATCACCAGAACAAGGCCGACATTGCCTCGGCCCGCGCTCGCGAATGGTTCGACGAACAGAAGATCGACGTCCTGATCGGCGGCACGAACTCCAGTACCGCGCTGGCCATGGCCGGTGTCGCGGCTGAAAAGAAAAAGCCCTTCATCTCGGTGGGCGCTGCCGCCTCCGATCTCACCAATGCCCAGTGCTCGCCCTATACCGTGCACTACGCCTACGACACCACCGCACTGGCTCGCGGCACCGGCTCGGCCGTGGTGAACAACGGCGGCAAAGACTGGTTCTTCCTCACTGCCGACTACGCCTTCGGCCACGCACTCGAGCGCGATACCTCCAACGTCGTGAAGCAAGCCGGCGGCCGCATCGTCAATAACGTGCGCGCCCCGCTCAGCACCACCGATTTCTCGTCGTTCATGCTGCAGGCACAGTCCTCCGGCGCCAAAATTCTTGGTCTGGCCAACGCCGGCGGCGACTTCATCAATTCCGTCAAAGCGGCACGCGAATTCGGCGTCACGCCCGGCATGAACCTGGCCGGCCTGCTCGTGTTCATCAACGACGTTCACGCGCTGGGGCTCGACGCCACGCAGGGCATGTACCTTACCTCGGGCTGGTACTGGGACATGGACGACGAATCGCGCCAGTGGGCGCAGCGCTTCAATGAAATGCACAAGCGCATGCCCTCCTTCCTGCAGGCCGGCGACTACTCGGCGGCCTCGTTCTACCTGCGCGGCGTGAAGGAAACGGGCACCGACGATCCCGACACCATCATGAAGTGGATGAAGTCCAACCGCATCAAAGACTTCTTCGCCAAAGACGGCTACGTGCGTGAAGACGGCCGCATGATCTACGACATGTACCTGGTTCAGGTGAAGACGCCCGCAGAATCCACCGGCGCATGGGATTACTACAAGATCGTCGAGCGTCTGGCCGGCGACAAGGTCTACGGTTCTCTTGAAGAATCCACCTGCAAACTGGTGAAAAAGTAAGCGCGTGAGTTCTGCCACGCCCCTGGCCGCTTGCGCGGCGGGGGCGTGTGCGCTTGCGCATACGCCATCTGCATCATCATGGATCACCAACACTTATGACTGACGTTTTCGGCATCCCCATCCAGGCGCTGCTGGGCCAGGTGCTTCTGGGTCTGGTAAACGGCTCGTTCTACGCAGTGCTGTCACTGGGCCTTGCGGTAATCTTCGGCCTGCTCAACATCATCAACTTCGCACACGGCGCGCTCTACATGCTGGGAGCATTCCTGGCGTGGATGGGGTTGACCTACCTGGGCCTGAACTACTGGGTCATGCTGATCGTGGCGCCCATCCTCGTCGGCGCCTTCGGCATCGTTCTCGAAAAAACCCTCATACGGCATCTCTACAAGCTCGACCACCTGTACGGCCTGCTGCTCACCTTTGGCATCACCCTGCTGCTTGAAGGCGTGTTCCGCAGCTTCTATGGCGTGTCGGGTCAGCCCTATTCCACTCCCGCGCTGCTGCAGGGCGGTGTGAATCTCGGCTTCATGTACCTGCCCATCTACCGCGCATGGGTCGTGGTGGCCTCCATCGTCGTGTGTCTGGCCACATGGTTCATGATCGAGAAAACCCGGCTGGGCGCCCTGCTGCGCGCCGGCACCGAAAACCCCAAGCTGGTGGAAGCCTTCGGTGTGAACGTGCCGCGCATGGTTACGCTGACCTACGGCTTTGGCGTAGCACTGGCCGGTTTTGCCGGCGTGCTGGCCGCACCGGTCATGCAGGTGTCGCCGCTCATGGGGTCGAACCTCATCATCGTGGTGTTCGCCGTGGTGGTCATCGGCGGCATGGGCTCGATCATGGGCTCCATCGTCACCGGGCTGGGCCTCGGTGTAATCGAAGGCCTCACGAAGGTCTTCTGGCCCGAAGCCTCGAACACCGTCGTCTTCATCATCATGGTCATCGTTCTTCTGCTGCGCCCGGCAGGTCTTTTCGGGAAAGAAAAATGAACCGTCAGTTGGCACTTTATCTCGTCATTGCGATTGTCATCGCCCTGTTGCCGGCTGTTGGCGCGTATCCCATCTTCATCATGAAGATCATGTGTTACGCCCTGTTCGCCTGCGCCTTCAACCTGCTGCTGGCCTACACGGGCCTGCTGTCCTTCGGTCACGCGGCCTTCCTGGGCGGCGCGGCCTACGCCACGGGCCATTCGCTCGCTGTCTGGGGCTTTCCCACGCTGCTGGGGCTGCTGTTCGGTACTGGCGTCGCGGCGATCCTGGGTCTCGTCATGGGTGCGCTGGCAATTCGCCGCAGCGGCATCTACTTCGCCATGATCACGCTCGCCATGGCGCAGATGATCTTCTTCTACTTCCTGCAGGCGCCCTTCACACATGGGGAAGACGGGCTGCAGGGCATCCCGCGCGGCAGCATCTTCGGCATCGACCTGTCGAACGACCTGAACCTGTACTACCTGGTTCTCATCATCTTCGCCTTCGGCTTCATGGTGTGCTGGCGTACCGTCAACTCGCCCTTCGGGCAGGTGCTCAAGGCGCTGCGCGAAAACGAAGACCGGGCGGTTTCGCTGGGCTACGACGTTGCACGCTTCAAGCTGCTGGTGTTCGTGATCTCGGCCACGCTCGCCGGCCTGGCGGGCGCCACCAAGTCGCTGGTGTTCGTTTCGGCCACCCTTTCCGACGCCACGTGGCAGATGTCGGGGCTGGTCATTCTCATGACACTCATCGGTGGTCTGGGCACCTTCCTGGGGCCCGTGCTGGGGGCACTGATCGTGGTGGTGCTCGAAAACAAGGTGGGCGAGTTCGGCCACTTCCTCACGCAGCTTACCGGCATTGGCTGGTTCAGGGTGCTGGGTGAATCGGTCACCATGGTGATCGGCCTCATCTTCATCCTGTGCGTCATGCTGTTCCGCCGCGGCATCATCGGCGAAATTCTGCACCGCTACGGTACCCGCAAGGCCACGGCATAGTTCCCGGCCGGCCATACAACAAAGGCCTGCTATACAACAAAGGCCGGCCATACCTCCAAGATCGGCCGCATCTCCAAGATCGGCCACACCTCAAAGGCCTGCCACACCTCAAAAAATGCGGCTCACATTCAATGGAATGTGAGCCGCATTTCATTGCGCGGTGCCTGAGACAAGGCCGGTAGCTGCTGCAATACACCACAGCGAGAACGTTACGGCGCTCCTCGAGTCGGTGCCTGTGGCAGGGCCGATGGCTGCAGCAATACTGCAGCCATACGGTTGAAACGATTCAGACCGGCTCGGCCACTTCTTCAGATTTCTTGCCCAGGCCCAGATAGCTCTCGATGACCCGCGGATTGCCCGCGAGTTCCCTGGCCTTGCCTTCGAGCACCACCTCGCCGGTTTCGAGCACGTAACCGTAATCGGCCACCTGCAGCGCCGCCCTGGCGTTCTGCTCAACCAGCAGAATCGCCACGCCGGTGCTGCGCAGACGCCCGATGATGTGGAAGATTTCGCGTGCCACGCGCGGCGCCAGACCCAGGCTGGGCTCATCGAGCATCAGCAGCTGAGGCTGGGCCATGAGCGCACGGCCCACCGCCAGCATCTGGCGTTCACCGCCGGAAAGCGTGCCCGCCTGCTGATAACTGCGTTCGCGCAGCCGGGGGAACAGTTCGTACACCTCTTCGATCGTTTCCTTCCAGCCATGCTTGCCTTCGCGGTACAGACGAAAACCGCCCAGCAGCAGGTTGTCTTCCACCGACATGCTGCCAAACAGCTCACGCCGCTCGGGCACCAGCGACATGCCGTTCGAAACGCGACGCTCGACCTGCCAGGAACCGATTTCCGAGCCCAGGTATTCCACCGAGCCCGTGGCACTGCCCGTGGAGGGAAGCGAACCCATGATCGAGTTCAACAGTGTGGACTTGCCGGCACCGTTGGCGCCGATGACCGTGACGATGCTGCCCCGGGTCACCATGATGTTGGCACCCGAGACGGCCGTTACCTTGCCATAGCGGGCGGTGAGATCGGTTACCCGCAAGACCGGGTGTTTGGGTTTCTTGCTGCTCATGCGCCGCCCCCTTCCAGTGCGCCGGCCGGTGCCACACCGGGTTGCGGCCCGCCGGGCTGCTCGCCCGGTGCCGGTTCGATTTCAATGTCGTCGTCGATGCCGCCCAGATAAGCTTCCAGTACCGCCGGATGCGCCTGCACGTATTCGGGTGTGCCTTCGGCAATCTTGGTTCCGAAATCCATGACCACCAGGTGATCGGTGAGCTTCATGACGAAATCCATGTCGTGCTCGACAAGCAATATGCTCATGCCCTCGGCACGCAGCTGATTCAGTACGGCGGCAAGTTCCTGTTTTTCCTTGTAGCGCAGGCCTGCAGCCGGCTCATCGAGCAGCAGCAGCACCGGGTCGGCCGCCAGCGCACGCGCAATCTCGAGAATGCGCTGCTGACCCAGTGCAAGGTTGCCGGCCTGCTCGTACAGGTAGTCGCCCAGCCCCACGCGCTCCAGCTGCACCGCCGCTTCGTGCAGCAGTTCGGCTTCGATGCGCCGGTCGGCATGCAGCGATGCCGCCACCACCCCCACGTTGCGCCGCAGGTGTGCGCCCAGTGCCACGTTTTCGAGCACCGTCATGGTGGGCAGCAACTGCACGTGCTGGAAGGTGCGCCCCACCCCCAGCCGCGAGATCTCGCGGGCGGGCAGCTTGTCGAGCCGTTCGCCCTGAAAACGCACCAGACCGCTGGTGGGTTCGAGCACGCCGGTGATGAGGTTGAACGTGGTGCTCTTGCCGGCACCGTTAGGGCCGATCAGGCCCATGATTTCACCTGCGCGCAGGGTGAAACTGATATCGTTCACCGCGACCAGCCCGCCGAATTCCTTGCGGATTGCCTCGACTTCCAGCACGACCTTGCCGGTTTCCGGGCGCGGCCGCTGCGGCAGCACCGCCGCCTTGGGCGGCGGTTCGCGGCGACGTTCCCCGCGGCTGCCACCAGTAAGAATTTCCCACCAGTGCGCGAGTATGGGCCAGACGCCTTCGCGGGCATACTGCAGAACCAGCACCATCAGTACGCCGAAGACAATCAGCTCGAAGTTGTACTGCGTGCCAAAGATGGCCGGCAGCACGTTCTGCAGCTGGTCTTTGAGCGTGAGGATGAGCCCGGCGCCAATGACCGCCCCCCAGACGCTGCTTGCGCCACCCACCACGGCCATGAACAGGTATTCGATGCCGTAGTTCAGGCCGAATGGGCTGGGGCTGACCGCCCGCTGCATGTGCGCGTAGATCCAGCCCGACAGACACGCCAGCAGCGCCGCGTACACGAACACGATGATTTTGTAGCGGGCCGTGTTCACGCCGAACGATTCGGCCATGGCCTGACCGCTCTTGAGCGCCCGGATGGCCCGCCCGGGGCGTGAATCGAGCAGGTTGCGCGTACCCCAGAGGCCCAGCAGCACGCACGCCCAGATCAGGTAATAAATGTTGCGCCCGCTGGCCAGGGAAATGCCGAAGATCTCGAGCGGCTGAATGCCCGCGATACCGTCGTGCTGGCCCAGGAACTGCATGTTGCCGAACAGGTAATACAGCGACAGCCCCCACGCAATGGTGCCCAGAGGCAGATAATGCCCGGACAGGCGCAGCGTAAGTGCCCCGATGGCGTACGCCGCCAGAAAGGTGATGGCCAGTGCAATGATGAGCGCGAGCCACGGCGAACCCGCCATGGCCGTGGTGAACCATGCTGTGGTGTAGGCGCCGATACCCACGAAGGCGGCCTGGCCGAATGACGTGAGGCCGCTGACGCCGGTAAGCAGCACCAGACCCAGCACGACCAGGCTGGCAAGGCCCACGTAGTTGAGATGGGTGACCCAGAATGCCGGAGTGAACGGCATGAGCGGCAGCAGCGCAATGACGCCGATGACGAGATAAAGCAGTATGCGATTCATGACCTATTCCTCATCATCGACGTGCTTCGAGCCGAAGGAGCGCCACAGAAGAACCGGAATGATGAGCGTAAAGACGATCACTTCCTTGTAGGCACTGGCCCAGAACGAGGAAAACGATTCGAGTACACCCACGCCCATTGCGCCGATGGCGGCAATGGGGTAGCTGAGCAGCCCGCCGAAGATGGCGGCAACGAAACCCTTGAGGCCGATGAGGAAGCCCGTGTCGTAGTAAATGGTGGTGACCGGTGCGATGAGCATGCCCGAAAGCGCACCGATGGCAGCGGCCAGCGTGAAGGTGAGACTGCCCGACATGTTGGTGCTGATGCCCACCAGGCGCGCCCCACGGCGATTCACGGCGGTGGCGCGCAGCGCACGCCCGTACAGGGTTTTACCGAAGAACACCCACAGCGCCACGATGAGCGCCGCGCAGGTACCGAGTACGAAGAAGGTTTGCGCCGACCAGGTGACCGGGCCCATGTCGATCTGGCCATCGACGAACGGTGGCGTGCGCCAGCCTTCAGCACCGAAGAACACCAGCGCCAGACCCGTCATGGCGAAATGCAGCGCGACAGAGATGATGAGCAGCACCAGTACGGTGGCCTCGGCCACGGGCTGATACACCAGCCGGTACAGCATGGGGCCCATGGGCACCACCAGTGCCAGCGCAAACAGTACGTTCACCCACAGCGAGGTCTCGGGGCTGACCACGTATGGAGCGAGCAAGTACAGAAGAAACGGCAGGCCGAGTGTCCAGCCGGCGGTGCGGCCCAGGCCCGCGTACTGCCGGGAACGAACCGCAGAAAACAGTTCGACCAGAAAGACCAGAGCCCCGAGAATCAGCAGCATGGGCACCGTGCCGGGAATCTGGCCATTGACCATATAGGCCAGGGTCAGTGCGCCGAAAGCGACGAACTCCCCCTGAGGAATGAAAATCACGCGCGTGACGACAAACACCAGAACCAGCGCCAGCCCGAGCAGCGCATAAATGGCCCCGTTCATCACGCCATCCTGCAGGAGGATGAGAACGATCGTTAAATCCATTTCGGATTGCACCTTGATGACGCCGGGGTGCGCCCGCACCCCGGGCAAGACTCACTGACACGTGAGCGGTACCGGCCCCCGCGGGGCGCCGGCACCAGCTCAGTTCAGCACTTGAAACGTGAGAATCAGAGGTCGGGCTGGTAGACCCACTTGCCGTCGACGACCTTGACCATGACACGGGCGCGTTCGTCGAAGCCGGCGTGGTCGGTGGGTGACATGTTGAACACGCCTTGCGAGACCGGCAGTTCCTTGACCTGCTCTAGGGCATCGCGCAGCGCCTTGCGGAACTCGGGCGTACCCGGCTTGGCGCCGGTTTCCAGAGCCTTGGGAATGGCGGCTTCGATGAGCAGACCGGCATCCCACATGTGGCCGCCGAACGTGTTGATGGTACCCGGGCCGTACTTGGCTTCGTATTTGGTCTTGTAGTCAAGCGCCGTCTTCTTGACCGGATTGTCGTCGGGCAGCTGATCGGCCACGAGCAGCGGACCGGCCGGCAGGTACATGTCGTTGCAGTCTTTGCCACAGACACGCAGCACGTCGTTGTTGGCAGCGCCGTGGGTCTGGTACATGATGCCCTTGTAGCCGCGGCTCTTGAGCTCGCTTTGCGGCAGCGCAACAGGTGTACCCGAGCCGGCCACCAGAATGCCGTCGGGCTTGGCCGCGACAAGCTTGAGTGCCTGACCGGTGACGCTGGTATCGTTACGGGCATAGCGCTCGACCGCGACCATCTTGATGCCGCGCTTCTCGGCCGCGGCCGTCATCACGTTCAGCCAGCCTTCGCCATAGGCGTCGTTGTAGCCGATGAAGCCCAGGGTCTTGACGCCGTGCTTGACCATGGCATCGGCCAGTGCGTCGGCCATCAGCTGGTCATTCTGCGGCGTTTTGAAGACCCACTCGCGAGCCCCTTCGACAGGTTCGACGATGCGGGCGTTGGCGGCCACGCTGATCATGGGCACCTTGGTTTCGCCCGCCACGTCGACCATGGCCAGCGAACCGGGGCTGACCGACGTACCCACGATGACGTCGACGTTGTCGTCGGTGATGAGCTTGCGCATGTTGCGCACGGCGACCGTGGTGTCGGTACCGTCGTCGAGCACGATGTACTCGACCTTCTGGCCGGCGATCTCGGTAGGCAGCAGTGAAACGGTATTGCGTTCAGGGATGCCCAGCGAGGCCGCGGGGCCCGTGCTGGCGACGGTGATGCCGACCTTGATCTGAGCCGAGGCCAGCAGGGGCATGGCCAGCGCTACCGCACCAGCCAGCACCGAAAGTCGAAGGGACTGCTTTCGATTCATCTTTTGTCTCCAATGAGCACGGGAAGGTTGCCTGACGGGGAAGGCGGCGGCTCAAGTTATACAATTATTTGCCCGTCATCCGAATTAGCGTATCACATCGCTAGAAGCGTCAAATATAGGTGTTTTCCAGTGAAAACTTCAATACCTTTATTACGCAGTTCGTCATTATTTCACGCCGCGAGCATCGAGGCTGCAACCAACGGGAACCCTTTTTGCCCCGCCCGGTCGAACGAAGTCGATTAACATGTACGTTTGCCTCTCTTGCACGAGTTCACAAGCGTGAAAAAAGTCACACGATCCGAAGAGGAGTGGCGGGCCCTGCTGTCACCCGAAGAGTATTACGTCGTCAGGCAAAAGGGCACCGAACGCCCTTTCACCGGCCGCTACAACGACACCTTTGCCCCGGGCATCTACCGCTGCGTGGGCTGCGGCACGCCGCTGTTCGCCTCCGACACCAAGTTCGACGCCGGCTGCGGCTGGCCCAGTTACTTCCAGCCGCTCAACCCCGACAACGTGCGTGAAGAACCCGACACCAGTCACGGCATGGTGCGCACCGAGGTGCTGTGCAATGTGTGCGACGCCCACCTTGGCCACGTGTTCCCCGACGGCCCGCCCCCCACGGGCCTGCGCTACTGCATCAATTCGCTGTCGCTCAAATTCGAGCCGCAAGACCAATGAAGAAATTCCTGTTCGACCTCTTTCCCCTGATCCTGTTCTTCATTGCGTTCAGGCTGGCCGATATCTACACGGCCACGGCGGTGGCCATTGCCGCAGGCGTCGTGCAGTTCCTGTGGCTCAAGCTGCGCGGCAAGGCCATCGAAACCATGCACTGGATCAACCTTACGGTGATCATCGTGTTCGGTGGTGCCACCCTGTTCTTCCAGAATGACGCCTTCATCAAATGGAAGCCCACCGTGCTGTACTGGATCTTCGCCGGCGCGCTGCTGGGCGGCAAATGGCTGTTCCGCCGCAACCTCATGCAAAAGCTCATGGGCGGCCAGGTCGATCTGCCCGCCGCAGCATGGAATGCGCTGAATACGAGCTGGGCCGTGTTCTTCCTGTTCTGCGGCGCACTCAATCTCTACGTGGCCTTCTCGGGCCATTTCACCGAATCTCAATGGGTAAGCTTCAAGGTGTTCGGTCTGCTGGCCCTCATGGTGCTTTTCGTGATCGGCCAGTCGATCTGGCTCAGCCGGCACATGAAAGACCCGGCCGACCCCACCCGCCTGCCCCAGGAGCCCAAGTAAAGCAATGACCACCGAACGCATTGATTTGATCCGCGAGCGCCTAGCCGCGCTCGAGCCCGTCGATCTCGAGATCATCGACGAGTCTCACCTGCATGTGGGCCACGCCGGCGCACGTGACGGCGCGGGCCATTACCGGGTCAGAATCGTCTCTCCCCGCTTCGAAGGCCTGCGCCCCGTGGCCAGCCATCGCCTTGTGTATGATCTCGTGCGCGATCTGATGCCGCATCCCATCCACGCCCTGGCCATCGACGCCCGGGCCGCCAAATAAAGGAAATTCATGAAGAGACTCGCCGTACTCGCCGCTGCCTGCGCACTGGCCTTTCCGCTACAGGCCAAGACCATTGCTTCCGTAAACGGGCAGGCCATCACCGAAGACCAGCTCAACCAGTTCGTTTCACTGCTGGTCGAACAGGGCGCGGCCGACTCGCCGGAATTGCGCGAGCAGGTCAAGCAGGAAATGATCAATCGTCTGGTAGCCGTTCAGGCTGCCCAGAAGGCCGGCATCGACAAAAAGCCCGCCGTCCAGCAGGAACTCGAACTGGCCCGTCAGGGCATCCTGGTGCGCGCGCTCATCGCCGATCACCTGGAAAAGAACCCGATCGACGACGCCAAGGTTCAGGCCGAATACGACAAAATCAAGGCCAGCCAGGCCGATCGCAAGGAATACAAGGTGCGTCACATTCTCGTGAAGGACGAGAAGGAAGCGCAGGATCTGCTGGCCGATATCAAGGCCAAGAAGGTCAGCTTCGAAGACGCTGCGGGCAAGCACTCCATCGACCCGGGCAGTGGCAAGAACGGGGGCGACCTGGGCTGGGGCCCGGCCACCAACTACGTGCCCGAATTTGCCCAGGCGGTTGAAAGCCTCGGCAAGGGTGCAACGTCTGACGCGCCGGTGCAGACCCAGTTCGGCTGGCACATCATTCGCGTGGAAGACGAACGCCCGGTGGAGTTCCCGCCGCTCGAGTCGGTGAAGCCGCAGCTGGAAGAAATGATGCGCCAGCAGCAGGTGGTGCAATTCCAGCAGCAGCTGGTGAAAGACGCCAAGATCGAGCAGTAATACGGCCCGGGCACGGCCCGAGCACTGCCTGACGACGCCGCGCGGCGCAACCGCGCGGCGTCGCACCCTCTGTCAGCGCCCGCCCAGAAGGGCCTTGAGCCCATCTTCGTCGAGCACCGGCACGCCCAGACTGCGCGCTTTTTCAAGTTTGCTGCCGGCTTCCTCGCCGGCCACCACGTAGGCGGTCTTGCGTGACACCGAACCACTGACCTTGCCACCGGCCGCCATGATATGGCGGGTGGCTTCATCGCGCGTCCAGTTCGGCAGGGTGCCCGTAAGTACCAGCGTTTTGCCTGCAAGTGGCAGATCGCCCTCCTGCGCAGCCGCCTCGGCCTGCGGCTCGACACCGGCCTTCTGCAGCGCCGCCACCACCTCGCGATTGTGCGGTTCGGCAAAAAAACGCCGGACCGAGGCCGCCACGACGGGGCCCACGTCACGTACCGCCAGCAGCGCCTCTTCATCGGCATCCATGATCGCCTGCAGCGAGCCGAATTGCAGCGCCAGGTCGCGTGCCGTGGTTTCCCCCACGTGGCGAATGCCCAGGGCGAATAGCAGGCGTCCCAGGGCGGGCTTGCGGGCCTTGTTGATGGCCTGAATGAGGTTTTCGGCCGACTTGCGACCCATGCGCTCGTAGGCCGCCAGCTCCAGCTCGTTGAGCGTGAACAGGTCTGCGATCGACTTGACGCGACCGCTATCCACCAGCTGATCGACCAGCTTCTCGCCCAAACCTTCGATATCAAGCGCCTTGCGGCCCGCCGCGTGCGTCAGGCTCTGCTTGCGCTGCGCTGCGCAGAACAGGCCGCCCGTACAGCGCGCCGCGGCTTCATCTTCGGCGCGTTCAACGGCCGACCCGCACACGGGGCAGCTGGAAGGCATGTGAAAGTGACGGGCATCGTCGGGCCGCAGCTCGATGACCGGGGCGACGACTTCGGGAATGACGTCACCGGCACGGCGCACGATGACGGTGTCGCCGATGCGAATATCCTTGCGACGGATCTCGTCTTCGTTATGAAGTGTGGCATTGGTGACCGTTACACCGCCCACGAACACCGGCCTGAGCCGCGCGACGGGCGTCAACGCCCCCGTACGCCCCACCTGCACGTCGATGTCCAGCACGACGGTGGTCTCTTCCTGAGCCGGAAACTTGTGCGCGAGCGCATAACGCGGCGCGCGCGAGACATACCCGAGCACCCCCTGAGCCGCCAGTGAATCCACCTTGTAGACGACGCCGTCGATCTCGAACGGCAGCTCGGCACGGCGCGCACCGATTTCCTCGTAGAACGCCAGCAGACCATCTGCGCCCTGCACCCGGCGCCGCAGATCGTTTACAGGCAAACCCAGTGCGGCAAACCATTCGAGCATGCCGGAATGTGTATCGCAGGGCATGTCGGCGGCTCCGGCCTCCTGCTGAAACAGGTCGACCTGGCCGTTGCGACGCAGGCGGATCTCGCCCCAGCCGTAGGCAAAAAAGCGCAGCGGGCGTTGTGCGGTGATGCGCGGATCGAGCTGGCGCAGGCTGCCGGCCGCAGCATTGCGGGGATTGACGAAGATCTTCTCGCCGCGTTTCTGCTGCTGGGCGTTCAGCTTTTCGAAGTCGGCACGGGTCATCAGCACCTCGCCACGCACTTCCAGCACCTCGGGAATGTCGTCGCCATGCAGGCGCAGCGGCACGGAGCGCACGGTGCGCACGTTGGCCGTGATGTCTTCGCCCGTCTGGCCGTCGCCGCGCGTGGCGGCCTGCACGAACCGGCCCTGTTCATAGCGCAAACTGACGGCCAGGCCGTCGAACTTGAGCTCGGCCATGTATTCGACCTTGCCGTGTTCGGGCAACATGCCCGCGGCCGCCAGCGTCTCGGCATTGCGCCGATCGAACGATTCGACGTCAGCCGTTTCGAAGGCGTTGCCCAGCGACCGCATTGCCACTGCATGGCGCACGCTGCCGAAAGCAGACAGCGGCGCGGCGCCAACCCGCTGAGTGGGTGAATCGGGCGTGATGAGATTGGGATGGTCGGCCTCGAGCGCCGCCAGCTCATTCATGAGCCGGTCGTACTCGGCATCGGAAATCACCGGCGCATCGAGCACGTAATACCGGTGGTTATGCGCATCGATCTCGCGGCGCAAGGCCTCGATGCGTTGCGCTACGTTCTGCACCTTGCCTGCACTCATGAAAACAGCCTTGCCGCCCGCGCCTCACCCGCCACGAAACCGGCCTGAGCCAGCTGCCCGTAGCGTTCATGCAGTTGCCGGTCGATCGCTTCCTCGGTGCCCTCGGGTACCGGATTGCCGTGATCGTCGACCAGTTGAGCATCGAGCGTGGCGGCCAGATGGCGCCCCACGCCGACCATGCGGCTGAAGGCCTGGTCGTCTTGCGGGCTGTTGGGCAAATCGAGCACCAGATCGATGCGCTCGACCTCGGCCGCCTGCAGCACACCGGGCTGCTGGCCGTCGAATAGCGCAGTGAAACGCGGAATGCCGCGGTCGGACATCCAGGCAAGCGCCGCACCATAGCGCAGGAAGCCCGCGTCTTCAAGCGCGCGAATGGCATCGGCAGCGGCCACGGGGCCGGGCAACTGCAGCGCCAGGCCGACCATGGCATCGAGATCGGCACACAGGGCATCAAGCGCCCGGGCACGTTCCACCACCTGCTGCTGCTCGGGGCCTTCCAGCGCACCGTCGAAGCGTTCGGCGATGCCCTGGGCGATCGTCCAGAGCTCAGACCATTCGATTTCGGTGAGCGCACCGCTGCGATTGGCCAGCAGTACCGCCAGCTGCATCGAGACGTACGATTCCCCGGCCCGCAGGCGCGCCCGGTGGCCGCCACCGTCGCGCTCGGCGAACATGCGCACCGGCTTGCTGCCCACACGCCGCACGGTATGCGTGGCCGCATGCAGCAGATCGCTGGGCACGGGTTGGGCGAAACTGATATCGATGACCATTTCGGTTGCCGCATCGACTTCCTCGATGTCGTCGGCCTCATCGGCAGCCGGATCGGGCGTCATGCCAGGGGCGACGGCGGGGCCCGCCGGCCCCGGATCGACGGGGCCGAAGGCGGGTTCGCGCCGCAAGCCGGTGGCCGAAGGGGGGGGCGGACCAAGCAGGGGATCGACCTCGCGTTCGGGGAAGCGTTCCTGCATCTGCTTGCGCACCCGCCGGTCTTGCCACCAGTTGAATAGCAAAACAAGCAAAATGAGTACGATCCCCAGAAGGATCAAGGCGATTTGAAGATCACTCATTGTCAGCCCCGTTGAGATCACGATGTTGCGTCATGCCGAAACTCCGTCACACCTGCGCAAGTTGCATGGCGGAATCGATATCCACCGCTACGATACGCGATACGCCCTGCTCCTGCATCGTAACGCCGATCAGCTGCCGGGCCATCTGCATGGCGATCTTGTTGTGTGAAATGAAAAGAAACTGGGTCTGCTCGGCCATGCTGCTGACCAGCGCCGCATAGCGCTCGGTATTGGCATCGTCAAGCGGCGCGTCGACTTCGTCAAGCAGACAGAACGGCGCCGGGTTCAGCTTGAACAGGGCAAACACCAGCGCGGTGGCCGTCAGCGCCTTCTCGCCGCCGGAAAGCAGATGAATCGTGCTGTTGCGCTTGCCCGGCGGCTGTGCCATGACCTGCACGCCGGCATCGAGAAGGTCTTCACCCGTAATGATGAGCCGGGCTTCGCCGCCCCCGAACAGGCGCGGGAAAAGTTCGCCGAAATGGCCATTCACCGCATTGAAGGTTTCCTGCAGCAGCTGGCGCGATTCACGGTCGATCTTGCGTATGGCGTCTTCGAGCGTTTCGATGGCCGTGATCAGGTCGGCATGCTGGGCGTCGAGAAACCCCTTGCGTTCCCGCGCCGCATTCAGTTCGTCGAGCGCCGCAAGGTTCACGGGGCCCAGGGCATCCATGGCCCGTGATATGCGCTGCACTTCCGACTGCAGCCATGTCACGCGACGCCATTCCGGCGGCTGCGCCTCGAGTATGCGCCGCAGTTCAGCGCGGTCGACCTGGGCCGCATCGAGCTGCTCGGCGAACTGTTCCACCGCCAGCCGCGCAGCCTGTTCCTGAAGCTGCAGTTCGGTAATGCGCGCCCGCAGCGGCTCCAGCGACTGTTCAAGTCGCATGCGCTGCTCGTCGGCACCACGCAGCTTGGCGGCGACATCGTCCAGCTCGATGCGCGCCTGTGCCAGCGCCTGCTCACAGGCCGCACGTTGTTCAAGGGCGTCTTGCAGACCCGCTTGCGCAGCGGCGGCATCCAGTTCGAACAATTCGCCCTGCAAGCCTTCCAGCTCCGCAACGGCACGGCGTTCCTGTTCAGCTGCAAGCTGCAGGGTGCGCTGCAGGTCGCTACGGCGCGCCTGCAGCGCACGCTCGGCGTACTCGGCTTCCTGCGCCTGGCGCTCGAACTCACGCAGCTGGCGACGTGCCGCCTCCGCACGCTCATGCAGCGCTTCGCCGGCCATCTCGGCTTCGGAAAAACGTGTTTGCCAATCTGCCAGCTGTTCATCAAGGGCCTCGAAGCGCTCTTCCGCCTCGAGCCGCACGGCCGTCAGTTCCTCGACCTGTGCACGGATATCGGCCAGATCTTCGGCAAGCCGGGCCTCACGTTCACCGGATTGTTCGGCCTGCTGACGCAGGCGCGTGTGCTCGAGCTGCACGTCGTGCAGTCGGCGCGTAATTTCGGAAACGCGCAGGCGTGCCGGGCCGATGGCCTGAGATGCCTGTTGCCACGCGGCCTCTGCCCGAACCACCTTGGCCTGAGCCTCATCGGCAATGAGTTGCTGCGCCTTGATATCGTGCTGCAGGTGCTCGATTTCCTGGCGGCGGGCTAGCAGCCCCGCCTGCTCGGAATCAGCGGCATAGAAACGAATGCTGTGGCGGTCGACGACATGGCCCTCGGCCACCACCAGCATGAGGCCGGAGTCGAGCTGGTCGCGCATGGCCACGGCCTTCGTCAGGCTGTCGCACACATACACGCCCGCCAGCCACTCGTTCAGCAGGCTGCGCAAATCGGCATCAGCGATACGCAGCAACGCCGCCAGCGGCCGCAGGGGCAGCGGTGCCGCAGGCGCGGGCCCCGCCACAGGCAGCTGATACAACGCCAGGCGCGCCGGTGGCGCATCGTTGGCGAAAGCCGCCGCACTTTCCAGCTGACGCAGTTCAATGGCGGCCATACGCTCGCGCAGAACGGCCTCCAGGGCCGTTTCCCACCCCGGTTCCACCTGCAGCCGCTGCCACAGACGCGTGAGCCCGGCAAGACCATGGCGCTCGAGCCAGGGCTGCAGGGCACCCTGCTTCTGCACGTCGTCCTGCAGGCGGCTCAGTGCGTTCAGCCGGGCCTCGAGCCCTGCCAGCTTGTGTTTTTCTTCCTGGGCGGCGGCCTGCGCCTGGCGGCGTGCATCGTCCATCGCCGGCAGGCGCGCTTCAAGCTCGGCGAGCTGGGCCTGAGCCTCCTCGAGCTGTTCCTGCATGGCCACGCAATCGCCCGCCAGCCGTTCGACGAGCTGCGGGTCCGGGGCGTTCAGTGACGCGCGTTCCTGTTCCAGCCGTTCCTGTCGCAGCGCAAGCGCCTGCAGCTGCCGGTCGGCATCGCGCTGACTCTGTGCGGCAAGCGCGAGAGCCTGCTCGACCTTGGCCAGTTCAACGCGCAGGGTGTCGCGTTCCGTTGCCGCCTGACGCACCGATTGTTCGATTTGCGGCAGGTTTTCACGTGCCTGTTCGGCCTGTTCACGCAAGGTCTCACTGCGCGCTGCGGCGATTTCGCGCTCGGACTCGAGCGCCTCGAGCTGGGCGGCGCAATGCTGCTGCTGCGCCTGCCATTCTTCCTGTTGCTGCTGCAGCTGGAGGCGCCGGGCCTGCAGACGATTGCGTGAATCCGCCACGTGCCGGATCTCGGCCTCGAGCCGGCTGACCAATGCCGATGCCTCGTACAGACGCCCCTGCGCCGCATGTACGGCGTCACCCGCCGCGTAATGTGCCTGACGGCGCGACTCGAGCGCGGCTTCCCCCGCACGCATCTCGGCGATCGCCGCTTCCAGTTGCGCCTGGGCCTGCTCGATGGCCACGGCCTTCTGCTGGCGTTCTTCTCGGGCGGCCTGCTCGCGCAGCATCCAGAGCATGCGCTGCTTGAGTTCGCCTTCCTGCTGCATGCTGCGGTAATTGCGTGCGACTTCGGCCTGGCTTTCCAGGCGCTCGAGATTGCCGCCCAGTTCACGCAGGATATCTTCGACCCGAAGCAGGTTCTCGCGCGTATCGGCCAGGCGGTTGGCCGTCTCGCGGCGCCGTTCCTTGTAGCGCGACACCCCGGCGGCTTCTTCGAGGAACACGCGCAGCTCTTCGGGCCTGGCCTCGATCAGGCGGTTGATCATGCCCTGGCCGATGATGGCATACCCGCGCGCGCCCAGCCCGGTACCCAGAAAAATATCGTGGATATCGCGGCGGCGCACCTGCTGCCCGTTGATGTAGTAGCTGCTGGTGCCGTCGCGGGTCAGCACGCGACGCACCGAGATTTCGGCATACGTGCCCCACTGGCCGGGCACCCGGCCATCGGTATTGTCGAATACCAGTTCGACCGACGCGCGGGCCGCGGGCTTGCGGTTGACCGAACCATTGAAAATCACGTCCTGCATCGACTCGCCACGCAGCTCGGAGGCCTTGCTCTCGCCCAGCACCCAGCGTACGGCATCGATGATGTTCGACTTGCCGCAGCCGTTCGGGCCCACCACCCCGACGAGTTGGCTGGGCGTGGGTATGCTGGTCGGATCGACGAAAGACTTGAAGCCCGCGAGTTTGATCTGCGTGAGTCGCACGGTGAATAGTTGGTCGAATGGAAGCGGCCAGGTCGCTGGCTATGATAACCCAGCGCCCCGCACGGGCGGCCGCGTGAAAACACCGCTGACGCCTTCAAAAAGAAAACGCGTTATTATTTTTGGCTCGGGGACTGCACCCACCGCTATACTCAGTAACCTTTGAAACCCAAAGCCACAAAAGACCGGTAGCGCACGGTGGGCTTGAACGAAGTACCGGGACCGCTTTTGAACAAAGGATTTTATCTCGTCATGGCAGCCCAGGCATTGTCGTCCGTCGCCGACAACGCCTTGCTCATCGCTGCCATTGCGCTCATTGCAGACCTGCATGGCCCCGACTGGATGGCCCCCATGATGAAGTGGTGGTTTGCCCTGGCCTACGTGGTGCTGGCGGCCTTCGTCGGCGCGTTCGCCGACACGCTGCCCAAGGGCCGGGTCATGTTCATCACCAACGCCGTCAAAATGGCCGGCTGTGCACTCATGTTCGGCTGCCAGAGCTTTGGCCTTTCCACCGATTCGCAATTGGCCGCCGTATTCATCGCCTATACGCTGGTCGGTGTGGGGGCCGCGGCGTACTCTCCCGCCAAATACGGCATCGTTACCGAAATGCTGCCACCCAACGACCTCGTCAAGGGCAACAGCTGGATCGAGGGGCTCACCGTCATATCGATCATCGTCGGTACGGTGGTGGGCGGGCTGCTCATCAACCCCACCGTCTCGGCCGCGCTGCTGTCGCACGACTGGATCAGCGCGGTGGTCGACACCCGCACCGAAGCCGCAATCCTCCTGATCGGCCTGGTGTATCTGGCCGCTGCCCTTACCAATCTGGCCATTCCCCGCACCAACGTCACGTATCCGCGTCAGGAACGCAACCCCGTCAAGCTCATTGCCATATTTTCGAATTATGTTCGGGTGCTTTGGCGCGACAAACTGGGGCAAATATCACTGGCCGTCACCACCCTGTTCTGGGGTGCCGGCGCCACATTGCAGTTCATCGTCATCGAATGGGGTGCCCAGCATCTGGGCTACCGCCTCGACCAGGCCTCCATACTCATGGGGGTGGCCGCTTTCGGCACGGTGGCGGGCGCCGTGCTGGCCGGCCGCGTGCCGCTGCGCCGTGCGCTGTCGGTACTGCCCATCGGTGTGGCGATGGGCTTCACGGTCATGCTGATGCCGTTCGTCTACGAAAAGTGGGCTGTATATACACTATTGCTACTTGTGGGCGCACTGTCGGGGTATTTCGTGGTGCCCATGAACGCCCTGCTGCAACACCGGGGGCACGTGCTGCTGTCGGCCGGTCACTCCATTGCGGTACAAAACTTCAACGAACAGCTCAACATTCTGCTGATGCTGGCCATCTACAGCCTGCTGCTGTGGCTGCAACTGCCCATCAATGCCATCATCATCATTTTCGGTACGCTCGTCGCCGCACTGATGCTGGTGATCATGATGTGGAACCGCCGCAACCAGCTGGAAAACCCGGGCCTCATCGCAATGATCGGGCAGCACGGTCACGGCCAGGCGCTCAAGCAGCACTGAACATCAGGAAACGCCCGTACCTTCACGGGGCACCATGGCTGCGTTAAACGGCGCCAGGGCTGCCCTGAGCGCCGAGGCTGCGCAGCAGGTTCAGATCGCGCCAGGCGTCGGCCTTGAATTGCCAGTGCAACAACAGTGCCGCCGGGTGGTGTGTTACCACAACCGGAATGCTGCGGCCTGCTTCGTCGACATACTGGTGCACCTGCCCGCGCAAGTCGTCGAGTTCCCCCTCGTGCCCCAGCAACGCAGCGGCCGACACGCGCCCCAGTGCCACCAGACAGCCCGGCTGCAGCAAGGTAATCTGCCGGCGCAAATGGGGCAGGCAGGCGGCCACTTCTTCCGGCTCGGGGCTGCGGTTGTTCACCGGACGGCATTTGAGCACGTTGGCAAAATATGCCGGCGCCGACGCGTCGAGCCCAATGGAAGCCAGCATGGCCTGCAGCAGCTCGCCGGCGCGGCCCTGGAACGGGCGGCCGGCGCTTTCGTCGAATTCGCCCGGCGCTTCGCCGATGAACATCCAGCGCGGCGATTGCTGCACACCTTCGCCAAACACCGTGCGGCTGCGCACCTCGTGCAGCGGGCAGGCTGCGCAGCCGGCCACCTGCTCGCCCAACGCAGCAAGACTGGTGGCAGTGGGCGCAGCGTGCGGGTGATCCGCTGCCGGCGCGGGGGTGATGGTTACGGGAGCCGCAGTGGTGGCGGCGACGTCACGGGCCGGCGAGACGGAAGGCTCGAGGGAATGCGTTTCAGCAAATTCCTGACTGCTGAAATGCGCCAACATGCGCGCGTCGATGCCGATTTCCTGCAGCCAGGCGCGCTGAATCGAGGTGAGTACCGGGCGTGAGTCGGTCATGCCTCAGGCCCCGGCACGCAGCATCTTGCGCATGACCCAGGCATCTTCCCGCTTGCCCCCCGCAGCAGGGTAGTAGTCTTTGCGCACGGCAATCTGCTCGAAACCGTGGCGATGGTAGAAAGCAATGGCGTTCTTGTTCGAGGGCCGAACTTCCAGCAGCACGGCCGGCAGGTTGCGGGCACGCGCTTCCTTTTCGCAGTGCCGGATGAGCGCCGTGCCAATGCCCCCCCGCTGGGCGTCGGGCGCTACGGCGATCACCAGAAGGTGCGCAAGGTCGGGCGCGAAGAGTGTCATGCTGAAACCCACGATGCGCCCGTGCTGCTGCGCCACCCAGCCGCCATACCCGGCACGCAAGCCATCTGAAAAATTGCCCGCCGTCCAGGGAAACGACTGTACCGACGCCTCGATGTCGGCAACGGCGGGCACGTCGGCCTGCCCCATGGGGCGCAAGGCCACGCCCAGACCGGGCGCCTTCGGATTGCCACCCATGCCTTCTTCGCGTTCGCGTGTGGTGAATGCCACCTTGTCGCGCACGTACAGCGGAGCAGCCTGTTCGGGCGGCACGTGCTGACCCGCCTCGTACAGGGGCATGGCCAGGCGTCCGACCGTGCCGGCGTCGGGGCGCAACGACGGGCCGATGGCCAGTTCCAGGCCCGCCGGGGCTTCCAGGCTCTGCCAGCCGGGGCACAGGTGCACGCCGTCACCGACCAGGCGCAGCGCGTATGCACCATGAACTTCGCGCATGGGCCCGCCCGCCTGCTGCAACCAGGCCGGCAGATCGGCGGCGGCAAGCAGTATGGGAGCCTGCACCGTGGACCAGCCTTCACCCTGCGGGGCGTACGCCGCCAGATAAAGCTCGTTCATGCGCGCATCGTGCGCCACGACCCTGATCGAACCGGCCTCTTCCTGAGGCGCGATATCGCGATCGCGCTGCGCCACGGCCATGAGGCTGACCACCGGCACGACGGGGATCTGCAGCGCAAAGGCAATGCCCTGCGCGACGCCGCAGGCCACGCGCAGGCCGGTGAAGCCGCCCGGGCCCTGCCCGAACGCAACCGCCGACAGCGCGCGCCGGCCGAGCCCTCGCTCGCTCAGCAGCTGATCGGCCATGGGCAGCAGGCGTTCGGCGTGCTCGCCGACCGCATCGTGCTCGAGCCGCGAGACGGTCAGGCGGCCGTCGGCGTGGCGCGAGATCAAGGCAACGCCGCAGACGCTGCCGGACGTTTCCAGGGCAAGAAGGTGGAGGGTCATGGCGCTGATTTTACGTGAATCTTTCCGGGCCATCCGGCGATGTCCCGATAGGCCGTACGGCCCCCCGCGGATGGGCCATCGGGCTACGTACATCTGGCCGTTTTCTACCGAATGCATAATATGTAATATGTTGCTACGGCGACTTCACGGCGTCTTCCGACCCTGTTACATTTTCGTCCATGAACACACAGAACCCCTCCCTTTCCCGCAAAATCCTGATCGTCGACGACGATCCCCGCTTGCGTGATCTCCTGCGCCGGTATTTGTCCGAGCAGGGGTTCAATGTCTTCGTGGCAGAAGACGCGAAGGAAATGGGCAAGCTCTGGCAGCGTGAACACTTCGACCTGCTGGTGCTTGACCTGATGCTGCCGGGCGAAGACGGTCTGTCGATCTGCAGGCGCCTGCGTGGCGGGCACGACAACACGCCCATCATCATACTCACGGCCAAGGCCGAAGAAATCGACCGCATCGTGGGTCTGGAAATGGGGGCCGACGACTACCTGTCCAAGCCCTTCAATCCGCGCGAACTGCTCGCCCGTGTCAACGCCATCCTGCGCCGCAGAGGTACCGAAGAACATCCCGGCGCCCCCAGCCAGGAAAACGAATCCATCGAGTTCGGTCCTTACGTACTGAACCTTTCCACCCGTACGCTCACCAAGAACAACGAACCCGTCCCCATCACCACGGGCGAGTTCTCCGTTCTGAAAGTGTTCGCCCGCCACCCCAAGATCCCGCTGTCGCGCGACAAGCTCATGGAACTTGCACGGGGCCGCGAGTACGAAGCCTTCGACCGCAGCCTCGATGTCCAGATTTCGCGTCTGCGCAAGCTTATCGAGCCCAATCCCTCCAAGCCGGTGTTCATTCAAACGGTATGGGGGCTGGGGTATGTGTTCGTGCCCGACGGCGGTCAGTAGTTTGTACGGGTACATGGTCCGCTAATTTCATACGGCCATGTCTTCTTCCACCAAGCAGCGGGGCCCGGTTTCTGCCCCGCGTTTCCGGCTCGGCCTGTTCAGCCGTTCGTTCCTGCTGCTTGCCACCCTCATGATGGTGAGCCTGGGCGCGTGGCTGCAGGTGTTCTTCAGCATGGAAGAAGGCCCGCGCGCCATGCAGATGGCCCAACGGGTCACCACCGCAGTCAGCATCACCCGGTCGGCGCTCGTGTACGCGCCCACCAGCGTCCGGCCGGCCCTGCTGCTCGATCTGGCCACCAAGGAAAGCCTGCGCGTCCAGCCACGCGAAGAATCCGACGTCCTGGAAGAACTGCCGAATTCCAACTACTGGAATCACGTCGCCGCCGAAATCAAAGACAAGCTCGGTGCGCAGACCCAGGTCATGTGGAGCGTGAACCAGACCCCGGGCGTGTGGGTCAGCTTCGAACTGAACGAAGACCAGTACTGGCTCGTCTTCGAGCGCGAACAACTCGCACTCACGGCCGGCATCGAATGGCTGGGGTGGGGCGCCACCGCACTGCTGCTCGCGCTGATCGGCGCCGCAGTCAGCGTGCGCTTCGTGAACCGGCCTCTGGCGCAGCTGGCGAAGGTGGCCCAACAGCTGGCGCGCGGTGAAACGCCCTCGCCCCTGCCCGAAAAAGGCCCGGCCGAGATCCGCGACATGAACATAGCCTTCAACCGAATGGCGCGCGATATCCGGCAGGCCGAGGCCGATCGCGAAATCATGCTGGCCGGCATCTCGCACGACCTGCGCACGCCGCTGGCACGCATGCGGCTCGAAATCGAAATGAGCAACGTCAGCGACGAAACCCGCGCGGCCATCGACGAAGACCTCGCGCAAATCGATCACTCCATCGACCAGCTCATGGAGTACGCACGCCCTGCCGGCCAGATTCCAGAGCAAGGAATCGACGTTTCCTCGGCGCTGCGCGAACTGTACGAGCGCGAACGCAGTCACACCGAGTCGCTGGGCGGCCAGCTCACGGCCTCCATCGAACCCAATCTCTTCGCGCGCATCAACGCCCACGACCTCAAGCGCATCGTGGGCAATCTCATCGAGAACGCACGACGCTACGGCCGCAACCCCGACGATGACCGCGCCCACATCGAACTGTCGGCCGTGCAGCGGGGCAATATCGTTTCGATCGAGGTGCGCGACCACGGCCGCGGCATTGCCAGCAACGACATCCAGCGCCTGCTGCGCCCCTTTTCGCGCGGAGAATCGGCCCGCACGGGGGTCAGCGGTGCGGGCCTGGGGCTGGCCATCGTGGAACGCCTGCTCGGGCAGGTGGGCGGCCAGCTCGAGCTGATTTCGCAGCCCCCGGGCGGGCTGATTGCCCGCATCGAAATACCCAAATACCGCCCGCGCGGTTACCAGGTTGATACCAACACCTGATCCGGTGCGTTTCACATAGAATTCCTGAAACGATGCCGCATACGCGCCGGGCATCATCTCAAGGAGCACCGATGAAGACGATAGGCGACAAACTGGAACCGTTCAAAGTCACGGGCGTGAAGCCCGGGTTCAACGAGCACGAAGAAAACGGGGTATCGGCCTTCGAAGACATTACCGAAAGCTCATTCCCGGGCAAATGGAAGGTCATCTACTTCTATCCGAAGGATTTCACCTTCATCTGCCCCACCGAGATCGTGGGGTTCAACAATCTCGCGCCCGAGTTCTCGCAACGCGACGCGATACTCATGGGTGGCTCCGTCGACAACGAGTATGTGAAACTTGCCTGGCGACGCGAGCAGGCCGAGCTCGACAAGTTGGGGCACTACCAGTTCAGCGATCTCACCGGCTCACTGATCGATCAGCTGGGCGTACGCGACCGCAGCGAAGGTGTGGCGCACCGCGCGACATTCATCGTCGATCCCGACAACGTGATCCAGCACGTCTCGGTAAACAACGTGAACGTGGGGCGCAACCCCGAAGAGATTCTGCGTATTCTGGATGCCCTGCAGACCGAAGAACCGTGCCCGTGCAACCGCCGCGTGGGCGGCGATACGCTGTAGCTACAGCACGCTGCACACGGCCCTAGCCGGCTGCCAGCAGCACCACCACGGTCGCGGCAATGCCTTCCTTGCGGCCCAGGTAGCCCAGGCCCTCGTTGGTCTTGGCCTTGACGTTCACCGCCGTGGCCTGCACCCCGAGATCGGCAGCGATATTGGCCACCATGGCCGGGGCGTGTGGCCCGATCTTGGGTGCCTGGGCATGCACCGTGGCATCCACGTTCACCACGCGCCAGCCGGCCTGCACCACCTTCTGCATGGCGGCCCGCAGCAACACGCGGCTGTCGGCGCCGGCATAACGCGGGTCGGTGTCGGGAAAGTGCCGGCCAATATCGCCCAGCCCGGCCGCACCCAGCACCGCGTCGGTCACGGCGTGCAGCAGCACGTCGGCATCGGAATGCCCCAGCAGGCCATGCGTGTGGGGAATGTGCACGCCGCCAATGATCAGGTCGCGGCCTTCCACCAGCGCGTGCACGTCAAAACCCTGGCCGACTCGCAGATTCATGTCTGTTTTCCTGTAGATGTGGGGCAGCCTCAGGCACGCGGGCCCAGAAGCCGTTCCATGATGTCGAAATCTTCCGGCCACGTCACCTTCCGGTTGAGCAACGACCCGGCCACCAGGAGGGGTTGGTGACCGGCGCGCTCCATCGCCGACGCTTCGTCGGTAATCGCAGCGGAGTCATCCGCCAACGCAGCTTCGAGCGCAGCCAGCAATGCACCCGCACGGAACATCTGCGGGGTCTGCGCCAGCCATAACGCCTCGCGGCTCACCGACTGCATCACCCGCACGGGCTCGCCCGCGTGCTGCTGAGGGGTTGCACGCTTGACCGTATCGGCCACGGGCTCGGCCAGAAGGCCACCCAGATCGTGCCGCAGGCAGGCATCGATCAGCCGCGCCAGCGCATCGGCCGGCAGCCCGGGGCGCGCGGCGTCATGCACCAGCACCCAGTCGGTGGGCAACAGGGCCCCATCGCAGTCGTTCAGCGCATCGTGCAGCGCACCCAGTACCGTATGCGCGCGGGTCGGCCCGCCACATGGCCTGCAGGTCGTGCGTGGCAGGTCGCGCAAGGCGCCCTCGGCGTGGGGGTCGTCGGCTGCGACCGCCACCCGCACCTGTCGGATGCGCGCATCGGCAAGCAGTGCGCACACCGCCAGGCGCAGCATGGGCTGACCACACAAGAGGCGATACTGCTTGGGCTGACCGGTGCCGGCACGGGCACCTACGCCGCCCGCCGGCACGATCGCGAAGATTCGGGGTTCGCTGAATGACATGGCCCGGGCATTTTATAATGATCGCTCAATGGCCTTCGTTTCCGTCTCCGTGCCCCCCCTAGCCTCCGTTTCCCCGATCCTTTCCGCCTTACGCCCCGGGCAACGTCACGCCCAGCCCCTGCCGCCCGGCTCCGGCGATGCCTTTCTGCTTGCACAGCTTGCGCGCGAAGCCGGCCGTACCGTGGTGGTACTGTGTGCCGAACCGCTCACCTCGCAGCGGCTGACCGACGAAATTCCGCTGTTCGCGCCCGAACTGCGCGTACGCCAGATGCCCGATTGGGAAACCCTGCCCTACGACGGGTTCTCGCCCCACCAGGATCTGGTCTCGGAGCGCCTGCGCACGCTGCATGCGCTCATGCAAGACGGGGTCGATATTCTGATGGCGCCGGTCACCACCTCGCTGTACCGACTGGCGCCCCCCGAATTTCTCGCGGCGTACACGTTCTCGTTTCGGCAGGGCGACGCGCTCGACGAAGCGGCGCTGCGTCAGCAGCTCATGCTGGCGAACTACAGCCACGTCACGCAGGTCACGGCCCCCGGCGAATTCAGCATTCGCGGTGGACTGATCGATCTCTTTCCCATGGGTTCGGTGCTGCCCTACCGCATCGATCTCTTCGATGACGAGATCGAATCCATACGCAGCTTCGACGTCGACACGCAGCGCAGCCTGTACCCCGTGAAGGAAATCGAGCTGCTGCCGGGGCGCGAATTCCCCATGGACGAGGCCGCACGCAACCGCTTCAGGGCCCGCTTCCGGGAAGTCTTCGAAGGTGACCCCTCGCGCGCCCTGCCCTACAAGGATATCGGCAACGGCATCGCCTTTGCCGGGGTCGAATACTACCTGCCGCTCTTCTTCGAAGCGACAGCGACCCTGTTCGACTACCTTCCCGAGAACGCAATCACCGTCACGCTGGGTGACCCGGCCGCCGCCATTCGCAGCTTCACGCAGGACACCCGGGGCCGCTACCAGTTCCTCAAGAGCGACCGCGAGCGACCCGTGCTGCCGCCCGCCGACCTCTTTCTTGAGGACGAGGAATGGTTCGGACGCCTCAAACAGTTTGCGCGCCTGGCGTTGGGCAACGGGCAGGCTGCACCCGAATTCCTGCAGGTGCCCGACGTGGCCATTGCGCGGCGTGCCGACGACCCGGTGGCCGCGCTGCGCCGTCAACTCGACACGCACTCGGGGCGCATTGCGCTGTGCGCCGATTCTGCTGGGCGCCGCGAAACGCTCGACCAGATGCTGCGTGAGTTCGGCATTCAGGCCGACACCCGCATCGAGTCGCTTGCCGCCTTCTTCGAAAGCGACACGCCGTTTGCCTTGCTGGTGGCCCCGCTTGCCGCCGGTTTCGGCATCGCGGCCGACGGCACGCTGCTGCTTACCGAAAATGATCTTTACCCCGCACAGGCGCGCAGCCCGCGACGCGGGCGCCGTGCACAGCAAAGCAGCACCGACGTCGAAGCCATGGTGCGCGACCTGTCCGAGCTGCGCGAGGGCGACCCGGTGGTGCATGCCCAGCACGGCATTGGCCGCTACGTGGGGCTCAAGGAAATGGATCTGGGCGAAGGCGCCATGGAGTTCCTGCATCTGGAGTACGCAGGCGGCAGCACGCTGTACGTTCCGGTAGCGCAGCTGCATCAGATCTCGCGCTACAGCGGCGCCGACCCCGAGAACGCACCGTTGCACCAGCTGGGTTCCGGGCAATGGGACAAGGCGCGCCGCAAGGCCGCGAAGCAGGTGCGTGACGCCGCCGCCGAGCTGCTGGCACTGTATGCCCAGCGCGCCGCCCGCGAGGGGTACCGCTTCAAGCTGCCGCTGAACGACTACGAAGCCTTTGCCGAAGGCTTCGGCTTCGAGGAAACGCCCGACCAGGCCGCCGCAATTCAGGCGGTGATCGAAGACATGACCTCGGGCCGCCCCATGGACCGCCTGGTGTGCGGCGACGTGGGCTTCGGCAAGACCGAGGTCGCCCTGCGTGCTGCGTTCCTTGCCGTGGCGAACGGCCTGCAGGTCGCCCTGCTGTGCCCCACCACCCTGCTGGCCGAACAGCACGCGCAGACCTTCGCCGACCGCTTTGCCGACTGGCCGGTACGCATTGCCGAACTGTCGCGCTTTCGCTCATCCAAGGAAACCGCAGCGGCGCTGGAGGGCATTGCCCGCGGCAGCGTCGATATCGTGATCGGCACGCACAAGATTCTGTCGCGCGATGTGCGCTTCAAAGAATTGGGGCTAGTCATCATCGACGAAGAACACCGCTTCGGGGTACGCCAGAAAGAGGCCCTGAAGAAACTGCGGGCCGAAGTGGATGTGCTGACGCTTACCGCCACGCCCATTCCGCGCACGCTGGGCATGTCGCTGGAAGGCATCCGCGATTTTTCGGTGATCGCCACCGCGCCGCAGAAACGGCTCGCGATCAAAACATTCGTGCGTCGCGAAGACAAGAGCACCATACGCGAAGCCCTGCTGCGCGAACTCAAGCGGGGCGGCCAGGCGTATTTCCTGCATAACGAGGTCGAAACCATACACAACCGGCGCGCCATGCTCGAAGAACTGGTGCCCGAAGCGCGCATCGCCGTGGCGCATGGCCAGATGCCCGAACGCGAGCTCGAAGAGGTGATGAAAGGGTTCTACCAGCAGCGCTACAACGTGCTGCTATGCACCACCATCATTGAAACGGGCATCGACGTACCCACTGCAAACACCATCGTCATTCACCGCGCCGACCGGCTTGGCCTGGCGCAGTTGCACCAGCTGCGCGGGCGCGTCGGGCGCTCGCATCATCAGGCGTACGCCTACCTGCTCACCCCGCCTGAGGACGCCATTACGTCCAATGCCAAGAAGCGCCTGGAAGCCATTCAGGCCATGGAGGAACTGGGCTCGGGCTTCTTCCTGGCCATGCACGATCTGGAGATTCGAGGTACCGGCGAGGTGCTGGGTGAATCGCAGTCGGGCAACATTCAGGAAGTGGGCTTCTCGATGTACAACGACATGCTCACCGCGGCCGTACGGGCGCTCAAGGCGGGCGAAGAGCCCGACCTGGAATCGCCCTTCGACGCGCAATGCGAAGTCAATCTGCACGCCTCGGCGCTGTTGCCTTCCGACTACTGCCCGGACATTCACGCACGCCTGAGCTTTTACAAGAAGCTGTCACACGCCCACGATGAAGACCGGCTGATCGAGATCCAGGAAGAGCTGATCGATCGCTACGGCCGCCTGCCCGATGCAGCGGGCAACCTCCTGGCCACGCATCGGCTCAGGTTGCTGGCCGAACCCCTGGGCGTCATCAAGATCGACGCATCGGAAAGCCATGCCGTCATTCAGTTTTCTGCCAAGCCGCAGGTTGACCCGCTGCGCATCATCGAACTGGTGCAGAAGCGCCGCGACGTGCGACTTTCGGGTCAGGACAAGCTGCGCCTGGAATTCAAGGAAGGACTCGCACTCAAGGCGCGCATCGACGCCCTGCGCGAACTGCTGCGGGCGCTCAAATAAGGCGCTCGCAAAGGCGCCCAAGCCGGTACTCCGATCGGCAGCGCTGGCCGAGGATGCGGGGCCGAGGATGCGGGGCCGTGCGTGGCGTGGCCGTGCATGGCGGCGCCGGACGATATCCCGGTGGCGCAACCGAATGTGCACGGCTGCACCCCAACCGGCGTGAAGGCACCACCGGCCGCTCAGATCAGTGGCTGAGCCGGAACCAGTTCAATATGGCGTCGAGCGCGCTGTAGTTCAGGGCGAAGGCCGCCTTTTCGCGCACCACGGGTTTGGCCCGATACGCCACCGAATAGTGCGCGAGCGCCATCATCTCGAGATCGTTGGCGCCATCGCCCACGGCAATGATCTGTTCGCGTCGTGCGCCCAGCTCGTTGGCCAGATCGGCCAGACGGGCCGCCTTGCCCCGGGCGTCGACGATCTCGCCCAGCACACGGCCGGTGAGCGTTCCGTTCTGCACCTCGAGCACGTTGGCATGGCAGGCATCCAGCCCCAGCCGGTCGCGCAGACGTTCGGTGAAAAAGGTGAACCCGCCCGACACGAGCAGTGTCTTGAGGCCGTGGCGCTTGACCGTAGCGATCAGCTGCTCGGCACCGGGGTTCAGGCGCAGACGCTGCTCGTAAACTTCAAGCAGGGCCGTCTCCGGTACGCCTTCGAGCAACGCCACGCGACGTCGCAGGCTTTCTGCGAAGTCGGCAATCTCGCCGCGCATCGCCGCTTCGGTAATGGCCGCCACCTCGGCCTTGCGTCCCACGGCATCGGCGATTTCATCGATGCACTCGATGCTGACCAGCGTGGAATCCATATCCATCGCCAGAATGCGGCATTCGCGCAGCAGATCGATCTGCGGCAGGAAGGCGTAATCCATGCGGTACGCCTCGCACTGGGCGGCCACGGCCGCCTTTTCAGACTCGTCGGCGTCGAGCAGTCGCACGGCCGTGCGGCCCAATTCCTGAACACCCGAGGCCGACACGATGGCGGCGATCTGTTCAATGTGTGCGGGCGTGAGGCTGGGCGATTGAAGAATCAGGTGAGACATGCGTGTGTGGCCTCAGGCGCGGCCCTTGCGCCGCTTCATGAGATACCGCCATACGAAGCCGGGGTACCCCAATACCAGAAACAGGCTGAACGTGATGGCGTAGAATTCCCAGCCCTGCGGGAAGCGGTTGCCCAGGTTGGCTTCGAGCGCGAATCCCAATACCCCCACCAGGCCGTAAAAAACCAGCAGTTCAAGCAGCCGTTCGAAGAACGACTTCTGCACGACCCGGCCACGGTTGCGCCAGCCGGGATACGCCAGCACCAGGGCCGCAACGGCCACCAGCGCGAACAGAATGAGCAGGAAGCGCAGCACCGAAGCGGTGTCGGCTGCTGCAAACAGACCCTGGCCGATGAGCGTCAGGGTGGCGTAGCCCAGGCCCACGAGCAGCCCGAAGAACACCACGGCTGACACCCAGCTCAGCCAGGCGGGCCGTTCGGCCTCGCCCTTCTGGCGCCAGGGCAGCGCCAGAAACGGGCGTTCAACCAGGAACGGCATGTTGGCCGTGACCAGCGACAGGCCGATCAACAGCCAGACAGCGAACGTTTGACTCATTCAATGCACTCAGAACTGCAGCGACTGACGAATCACGCTGACGCACAGCGCCATCAGGCCACCGGGCAGAATGCCCAGCAGCAGCACCAGCACGCCATTGATGGTCATGAGACCGTTGGTGACCAGACCGTTTTCGATGGGCCCGGCTTCGCCTTCGGGTTCGTCGAAGTACGCCACCTTGACCACTCGCAGATAGTAGAAGGCACCGATCAGCGACATGATCACGGCAAACACCGCCAGCCACACGTAACCCGCGCCAATCAGCGACTGCAGCACTGCAAGCTTGGCATAGAAGCCGGCCATGGGCGGAATGCCGGTAAGCGAGAACATGGCCAGCAGCAGCATGGCCGCCATGAGCGGGCTGCGGCGGTTCAGACCCTTGAGGTCGGCGATATTTTCGCATTCGAAGCCGCGGTGGCTCAGCAACATGATCAGGCCGAAGGTGACCAGCGTGGTCAACACGTAGATCACCATGTAGAACAGCGCCGCGCCATAGGCCATGTCGGCCGCCTGGCTGTTGCCGTCGACCACGCCCGAAAGCAGGCCCAGGAAGACGAAGCCCATGTGCGAAATGGTGGAGAATGCCAGCATGCGCTTGAAGTTGGTCTGCACGATGGCCGTGAGGTTACCCACCAGCAGCGACAGCACGGCCATCAGCAGCAGCATGGGCTGCCAGTCGACGGCAATGCCGTGCAGGCCGTCGATGAGCAGGCGCAGCGTGATGGCCAGCGCCGCCAGCTTGGGCGCGGCAGCGATGATGAGCGTGACCGAGGTGGGAGCACCCTGGTAGACGTCGGGTGTCCACATATGGAACGGTGCCGAGGCCAGCTTGAAGCCCAGACCCGTGACGATGAACACCACGCCGAACACCAGCGGCAGGCGCTCGGCGCCCCCGGCGGCGATGACTTCGGCCACACGCGCCAGATCGAGCGAACCCGTGGCACCGTAGATCATCGACATGCCGTACAGCAGCACGCCCGAGGCCATGGAGCCCAGGACGAAGTACTTCATGGCCGCCTCGCTGGAGGGCAGGTGATCGCGACGCACCGCAACCAGCGCGTACAGCGCGAACGACATGAGCTCGAGGCCCAGATACACGGTAAGCAGGCTGCCGGCCGAGATCATCACCATCTGACCCATGAGCGCAAACAGCGTGAGCGAATAGACCTCGCCGCCGTTGCGGGTCATGTCGCGCGCCTCGTTGTAGCCGCGGCCATACACCAGGGTGGCGATAACCGCCAGATACGACAGCACCTTCAGGAAGTGGGCGAGCGAATCGACCACGTACAGGCCGCCGAAGCTGGTGCCCGTGATGCCCGAGTTCCACTGCAGCAGCGAAACCACCGTAAGGCCGGCGAGCGTGCCCAGACTTACCAGAAAGGTGACATGCCGCGTCTGCGACTTGCCGAAAGCATCGATCAGTAGGACCGCGCACGCCATGATCAACAGCAGGATCTCGGGCGCAGCCAAAGCGAAGTCAAAAGAGTTTTGCATGGTCATCGGGGCTTACAGTTTCGAGATGGCGATGTGCTGCAGCAGGGCGTCCACCGACACGTGCATGACATCCGTGAAAGGCTTGGGATAAATGCCCATGTAGAGCACGGCAATCGCCAGGATCCCAAGAATGAAGAACTCACGGCTGTTCAGGTCGCTCATCGAGCGGACCTTGTCGTTCGTGATCTCACCGTAAGCCACGCGCTTGAGCATCCACAGCGAGTAGGAGGCGCCCAGGATGAGCGAGGTCGCCGCCAGCAGGCCGATCCAGAAGTTGTATTCGACCGACGCAATGATCACCATGAATTCGCCGACGAAGCCACTGGTGGCGGGCAGGCCCGCGTTGGCCATCGAGAACAGCACGAAAAAGGTGACGAAGCGCGGCATGACATTGACCACGCCGCCGTAGTCGGCGATTTCGCGGCTGTGCAGGCGGTCGTACAGCACGCCGATGCACAGGAACATGGCGCCCGACACGAAGCCGTGCGAGATCATCTGGACGATACCGCCTTCGAGGCCGCCGGTGTTGAAGAGGAAGAAACCGAGCGTGACGAAGCCCATGTGTGCCACGGACGAATAGGCGACCAGCTTCTTCATGTCCTTCTGAACGATGGCCACCAGCCCGATGTAGATGACGGCGATGAGCGACAGCGTGATCATCAGGCCCGACAGGCTGTGCGAGGCGTCGGGCACGATGGGCAGCGAGAAGCGCAGGAAACCATAGGCCCCCAGTTTCAGCATGATGGCCGCCAGCACCACCGAACCGCCCGTGGGCGCCTCGACGTGCGCGTCGGGCAACCACGTGTGTACCGGCCACATCGGCACCTTCACGGCAAACGCTGCCAGCAGCGCCAGGAAGATGAGGATCTGCGGCGTGTAGCCCAGCGCAGTCTTGTGCCAGGTGAGGATATCGAAGGAGCCACCCGACACGTGCCACAGGTAGATGAAGGCCACCAGCATGAGCAGCGAGCCCAGCAGCGTGTACAGGAAGAACTTGAACGCCGCATACACGCGGTTCGGGCCGCCCCACACACCGATGATGAGGTACATGGGGATGAGCGTGGCCTCGAAGAACACGTAGAACAGCATCGCGTCGAGCGCAACGAACACGCCGATCATGAGGCCCGACAGAATCAGGAAGGCCCCCATGTACTGCGAGACGCGGCTGGTGATCACTTCCCACCCGGCCAGCACCACGATGATCGTGATGAAGGCGGTAAGCAGCACGAACCACAGCGAAATGCCGTCAACGCCCAGGTGGTAGTTCACCGCGTAGCTGGAGATCCAGGGCGTGAGCTCGACGAACTGCATGTTGGCCGTATAGGGGTCGAAACCCGTATACAGCGGAATGGTCACGAGAAAGCCGATGACGGCACCGACCAGCGACAACACCCGCGTGAGCTCGGGCCGGTCGTCGCGGCCAACCAGCAGAACCAGCAGGCCGGCCACGATCGGCACGAAAATCGCAAGCGTTAACCATGGAAATGTAGAAGACGCCATATCGCTAGCCATCAGTGAACCGTCAGCACGAAAAAGGTTAATAGAGCCATGATCCCGATGATCATTGCAAAGGCGTAGTGGTAGATGAAGCCAGTTTGCAGGTGACGGCTTATGGCCGCCACCCAGCCCACTACGCGAGCGCTGCCATTGACCACCAGCCCGTCAATCAGGCCGCGGTCGCCGGTCTTCCAGAAGCCGTGACCCAGGCAGCGCGCAAAGCGGGCAATGACCTGCTCGTTGAACCAGTCGGCGTAGTACTTGTTCTCGAGCACGCGGTTGATGCCGGACAGCGCGCTGTAGATCTTGGGCGGCAGGGCCGGATTCACCACGTAGCAGTACCAGGCCACCACGAAGCCGGCAATCATGAGCCAGAACGGCACCGTGACAAAGCCGTGCAGCGCGTAGGCCACCCAGCCGTGCCAGTGGCTGGCCAGCTCGGCCATGGCCGGGTGCTCGGGCAGCACCGCAATGACGCCGTCGAAGAAGTCACCGAACAGGATCGGTTCGGCGAAGAAGATGCCCGCCAGCACCGAGGGCACGGCCAGCACCACCAGCGGCAGCGTGACCACCCAGGGCGACTCGTGCGGTTCGCCGCCGTGACCATGATCGTGGCCATGATCGGCCGGATGCGGCGGATTGCGGAAGCGCTCGGGACCGTGAAACACCAGGAAGTACACCCGGAAGGAGTACAGCGAGGTCACGAACACACCGATGAGCGTGGCGAAGTAGGCAAAACCAGAACCCCACACGTTGGCCGCTCCGGCCGCCTCGATGATCTGTTCCTTGGAATAGAAGCCCGAGAAGAACGGCGTGCCCACCAGCGCCAGCGTGCCGATGAGGAACGTGATCCAGGTGATGGGCATGTACTTGCGCAGGCCGCCCATGTTGCGGATATCCTGATCGTGGTGCATGCCGATGATGACCGAACCTGCTCCGAGGAACAGCAGCGCCTTGAAGAAGGCGTGGGTCATGAGATGGAAGATGGCCGCCGAGTAGGCCGACGCGCCCAGCGCCACGGTCATGTAGCCCAGCTGCGAGAGCGTGGAGTAGGCAACAACCCGCTTGATGTCGTTCTGGATGATGCCCAGGATGCCCAGGAACAGCGCACCGATGGCACCGATGACGATGATGAGCGACAGCGCCGTGGAAGACAGTTCAAACACGGGCGAGAAGCGCGCGACCATGAAGATGCCGGCCGTCACCATGGTGGCGGCGTGAATCAGCGCCGAAATGGGTGTGGGGCCTTCCATGGAGTCGGGCAGCCAGGCGTGCAGCGGCACTTGCGCGGATTTGCCCATGGCGCCCACGAACAACGCAATGCAGGCCACCGTAAGCAGCTGCCAGTCGGTGCCCGGGAACGGCATGGTGGCCAGCTCCTGGCTGCGCTCGAACACCTGCCCGTAGTGCATGCTTCCGGTGTAGGCGAACAGCAGGCCGATGCCCAGAATGAAGCCGAAGTCGCCCACCCGGTTGATGAGGAAGGCCTTCATGTTCGCGAAGATTGCGGTGGAACGCGTGTACCAGAAACCGATCAGCAGGTACGACACCAGACCCACGGCCTCCCAGCCGAAGAACAGCTGGACCATGTTGTTGGCCATGACCAGCATCAGCATCGAGAAGGTGAACAGCGAGATGTACGCGAAGAAACGCTGATAGCCGGGATCGTCGGCCATGTAGCCGATGGTGTAGATGTGCACCATGAGCGACACGCCGGTGACCACGACCATCATCAGGGCCGACAGGTTGTCGATCAGAAAGCCCAGCTGCAGCGGCGTGGTGCCGATCACTGTCCAGGTATAGAGCACGCCGTCGTATACGTGGCCGTCGAGCGTCTGCATCAGCGTGATGACCGACCCGATGAACGAGACGGCAACCAGCGCAATGGTGATGACGTGCGAGCCCCGGCGCGAAACGAACCGCCCCAGGAAGCCCGTGCCGAAAAGACCGGCCAGCAAAGCGCCCGCAAGGGGCGCCAGGGCGATCAACAGGTAAAGACTTGGTGAATTCATAATGTGCGCAACCCCATCAACCCTTGAGCTGGTCGAGATCTTCGACGTTGATCGTGTTCATGTTGCGGAACAGCAGCACGAGAATCGCCAGCCCGATGGCCGCTTCGGCAGCCGCCACGGTAAGAACGAAGAACACGAAGATCTGCCCCGCCGTATCGCCGAACCACGTCGAGAAGGCGACGAAGTTGATGTTGGCGGCCAGAAGCATGAGCTCGATCGACATCAACAGAATGATCAGATTTCGGCGGTTCAGAAAGAACCCGAAGATACCCACGGTGAACAGGATCGCACCGAGTATCAGGTAATGAGCCAGAGTCAGTGTCATTTTGCTTCCCCTTTGGCGCTGCCGGCGGCGCCGGATTGCTGGGGCACCTGGATGTTGGCCATGCGTACGCGATCGCGCGCACGCACCCTTACCTGCTTGCCGGGATCCGTGCGCTTGACGTCGCTGCGCTTGCGCAGCGTGAGCGCAATGGCCGAAACCATGCCCACCAGCAGGATCACGCCGCCGACCTGTACGGCAAAGACGTAATCGGTGTACATGACCTCGCCCAGCGAGAGAGTGTTGTTATAGCCTTCGGGCCGCGCGGCCTGCGGGCCGGAATCGCGCCAGGTGGTGGCCAGCACGAAGGCCATTTCCAGCACCATGACGACGGCCACGCCGATGCCCAGAGGCAGGTAGGCCTTGAAGCCGGCGCGCAGGTCATCCATGCGGATGTCGAGCATCATGACCACGAACAGGAACATGACGAGCACCGCGCCGACATACACGATGACCAGAAGCAGCGCCAGAAACTCGGCTCCGGCCAGCATGAACAGCATGGCGGCCGTGAAGAAGCTGAGGATGAGGTGCAGCACCGCCGTGACGGGGCTGCTCGCGGTAACCACACGTGCCGCCGCGACGATCAGCACGATGGACAGCACATAGAACAGGACAGTGACGAAATTCATGAGTTTCAGGTCCCGGCGTCAACGATAAGGGGCATCCGCCGCACGGCGCGCAGCGATTTCGGATTCGTAGCGGTCGCCCACGGCCAGCAGCATGTCCTTGGTGAAGTACAGGTCGCCGCGCTTTTCACCGTGGTACTCATGGATATGTGTTTCCACGATGGAGTCGACGGGGCAGCTTTCTTCACAGAACCCGCAGAAGATGCACTTGGTGAGATCGATGTCGTAGCGCGTGGTGCGGCGGGTGCCGTCGTCGCGCTCGGTGGATTCGATCGAGATCGCCAGCGCCGGGCAAACGGCTTCGCACAGTTTGCAGGCAATGCAGCGTTCTTCGCCGTTGGGGTAGCGGCGCAGCGCATGCAGGCCACGGAACCGGGGCGATGCGGGCGTCTTCTCGTAGGGATAGCGCAGCGTGACCTTGCGCTTGAAGAAGTACTTGCCCGTCAGGCGCATGCCCTTGAGCATCTCAGTCAGCATCAGGCTGCCGAAAAAATCCTTGATTGCTTCCATAATTGGCTCCCGATTCCTTATTGCCAGATGTTCCAGGGCGTCTGCATCCAGATCGCCAAGACCACCAGCCAGATGCCGGTGAGCGGAATGAAGATCTTCCAGCCCAGGCGCATGATCTGGTCGTAGCGGTAGCGAGGGAACGTGGCGCGGAACCAAATGAACATCGACACCACGACGAAAGTCTTGAGGCCCAGCCACAGCCAGCCCGGCACCCAGGTAAGCGGCGCGATCTCGATGGGAGGCGCCCAGCCACCCAAGAACATGATGGAGGCCATGGCCGACAGCAGGATCATGTTCGCGTATTCCCCAAGGAAGAACAGCGCGAAGCCCATGCCGGAATATTCGACCATGTGGCCGGCCACGATTTCCGATTCGCCTTCGACCACGTCGAACGGGTGGCGTGCGGTTTCGGCCACCGTACAGATGACGTAGATGACGAACAGCGGCAGCAGCGGCAGCCAGTTCCACGACATGAAGTTGATGCCGCGCTCGGCGAACCAGCCCTGGCCCTGCCCTTCGACAATGCCCGAGAGATTCAGCGTGCCCGACACCAGCAGCACGGCCACCAGGATGAAGCCGATGGCCAGCTCATACGACAGCATTTGCGCCGCGGCACGAAGCGCACCCAGGAAGGCGTAGCGCGAGTTCGACGCCCAGCCGGCGATGATGATGCCGTACACGCCAATGGAGGTGATGGCCATGATGTACAGCAGACCGGCGTTGACGTCGGCCAGCACGACCTCGGGGCCGAATGGAACGACCGCCCAGGCCGCAAGCGCCGGCATCAGCGTGACCACGGGGCCCAGGGTGTACAGCACCCGGTTGGCCTCGCTGGGCGTGATGACTTCCTTGGTAAGCAGCTTGAAAACGTCGGCAAACGGTTGCAGCAGCCCGCGGTAGCCCACACGGTTGGGCCCCTTGCGAACGTGCATGAAACCGATCATCTTGCGTTCCCAGTAGGTGAGATACGCCACGCACAGAATGATGGGAAGTGCGATGAGTGCAATCTTGATGATTGTCCACACCACGTACCAGACAGTCTCGCCGAGCAGGCCGCTGGCAAATGAGTGAAGAGGGTTCAGCCATTCCATGTTCAGGCACGCTCCACGGTCAGTTCAGCCTCGGCGGCACCAAGCGCCAGCGTTTCCGGGAAGGCCGCGGCAATGCGCACGCAGCCTGCAGCCACGGTGTCATCGAGTTGCGCGGGCAACGACACCTGGCCGTGCGCCGACGTGATGCGCACGGCATCGCCCGATTCCAGACCCAGCTGCTGCAGCGTGGCGGCCGACATGCGGGCGCGCGGCGACTGCGATGCAATGGTTTCCTGCAGGGGTTGCGAGCGCCGCACGATGGGGTCGGTGCGGTAGATGGGCACGTCGGTGACGCGCTCCAACCCCTGGGGCCGGGCTGCGCAAAGTGCCGGTGCGGCCTTGATCTCGTTTGACAGGCGGCCTTCGATGCCGCCGGCGATGACGGCGTCGCGCACCGTTTCCGAGCTTTCGTCGTCGAAGCCCTGCAGCTCGAAGAAGTTGCCCAGCACGCGCAGCACCTTCCAGGCCGGGCGCGTGTCACCCAGCGGTGCTGTGGCCGCCTTGAAGCTCTGCGCACGGCCTTCGGCGTTGACGAAGGTGCCCGAGGTTTCGGTGAACGGCGCCACGGGCAGCATCACGTCGGCCCAGTCTTCGGCAGCGGAACGGTAGGCAGTGAGCGCCACGGCAAAACCGCTGGCCTTGAGTGCCTGCACGGCCTGCGGGCCGTTGGCCGAATCCATGGAGGGTTCGGCGTGCAGTACCAGATAGGCCTTGAGGGGTTCGGCCAGCATTTGGGCCGCGGTACGGCCGCCGTTGCGCGGCGTGGCGCCGGCAAGGTAACCGCCCACGGTGTTGCCGCCGTCGGTCAGGAAGCCGAATTTGGCACCGGCGGCACGGGCGAGTTCTGCGCCGTTGGCGGCCAGCAGGCTGGCCTGTGCCGACGACACGGCCATGTTGCCCATGAGCACCACGCTGCGCTCGCCAGTGGCCAGGCTGGCCGCGATGCTGCGAGCGGCGTCGGATACCTGCACGCCGGCAAAGGCCTGCGACGCGGCCTGGCCGCGGGCTTCGGCCACGGCAACCGCCACTTCGGCCAGCGCATTGGGCAGCGCGCTGGGCGCAACCGTGATGCGACCGGCGACTGGGAACAGCGGATCGTCGGCAGCGGAATCGATGAAGAAGATTTGCGCACCCCGCTTGGCGGCCTGACGCAGGCGCTGCGCCATGAGCGGATGATCTTTGCGCAGGAAGGAACCGACCACGACAACACGGTCGACGTGATTCAGGTCGGCCACCGGCATGCCCAGCCAGGGCGCACCGTTCAGGGCCTGATCGAACGTGGCATCGGCCTGGCGCAGACGGAAGTCGACGTTCTCGCTGCCCAGCGCACGCGTGAGGCGCGCAAGCAGCGACAGTTCTTCGACCGTGGCCAGCGGGCTGCCCAGCGCACCGATCTGCTCGGCGCCGAATTCTTCGCGGATCATGTTGATGGTCTGCACCACGATCTGCAGCGCGTCGCTCCACGAGGCTTCGCGCCACTGGCCGTCTTCACCCCGGATCATGGGGTGCGTGAGCCGGTCTTCGGTATAGAGGCCATCGTACGAGAAGCGGTCACGGTCGCTGATCCAGCACTCGTTGACGTCTTCGTTGTCGAAGGGCACCACGCGCTTGACACGGTCGAGCTTGACCTGGGCGATGAGATTGGCCCCGAGGCTGTCGTGCGGGCTGATGGTACGGCGACGCGCCAGTTCCCACGGGCGGGCCGACATCTTGTACGGACGCGACAGCAGTGCACCCACCGGGCAAAGGTCGATGACGTTGCCCGACAGTTCGGATTCGACCGACTTGCCGATGAAGGTGGTGATTTCGGAGAACTCGCCCCGGTTCACCATGCCGATTTCCATGATGCCGCCGATTTCCTGGCCGAAACGCACGCAGCGGGTGCAGTGGATGCAGCGCTGCATGCCTTCGGTGGAAATGAGCGGGCCCATGTTCTTGGGCGCGACCACGCGCTTGGTTTCCTGATAGCGTGAGGCCGATTTGCCGTAACCGACGGCCAGATCCTGCAGCTGGCATTCGCCGCCCTGGTCACAGACCGGGCAGTCGAGCGGGTGATTGATGAGCAGGAACTCCATGACCGAGTTCTGCGCCGCCACAGCCTTTTCGGAGCGCGTGTGCACGACCATGCCGTTGGTGACGGGCGTGGCACAGGCCGGCAGTGCCTTGGGCGCCTTTTCGACGTCGACCAGGCACATGCGGCAGTTGGCTGCCACGGAAAGCTTCTTGTGATAGCAAAAATGCGGAATGTAGACGCCGAGCTTGTGGGCGGCCTGGATGACCATGCTGCCTTCGGGCGCTTCCGTCTTGATGCCGTCGATGGTGATTTCAACCATTTGCGTGTCCTGACCCTACAGATATTTGGGCACCACGCACTGCTTGTGCTCGATGTGGTGTGCGAATTCGTCGCGGAAGTGCTTGATGAAGCTGCGTACCGGCATGGCCGCCGCGTCACCCAGGGCGCAGATGGTGCGACCCATGATGTTCTGTGCAACGGAGTCAAGCACGTCGAGGTCTTCGGGGCGCCCGCGACCGTTCTCGATGCGGTGCACCATGCGGTACAGCCAGCCCGTGCCTTCGCGACACGGCGTGCACTGCCCGCAGCTTTCCTCGAAATAGAAGTACGACAGGCGCAAGAGCGACTTCACCATGCAGCGCGTTTCGTCCATGACGATGACCGCGCCCGAACCCAGCATGGAGCCGGCCTTGGCGATCGAGTCGTAGTCGAGGTTGGTGTCCATCATGATGTGGGCGGGAAGCACCGGCGCAGACGAACCGCCGGGAATCACCGCCTTGAGCTTGCGCCCGCCGCGCATGCCGCCGGCCAGTTCCAGCAGTTTGCTGAACGGAGTGCCCAGAGGCACTTCATAGTTGCCGGGCAGTTCGACGTCGCCCGACACCGAGAAAATTTTGGTGCCACCGGCGTTGGGCACACCGATGTCGTGGTACTGCTGGCCACCGTTGCGGATGATCCAGGGCACCGCCGCGAACGTTTCGGTGTTGTTGATGGTGGTGGGCTTGCCGTACAGACCGAAGCTGGCCGGGAACGGCGGCTTGAAACGCGGCTGGCCCTTCTTGCCTTCCAGGGATTCCAGCAAGGCGGTTTCTTCACCGCAGATGTAGGCGCCATAGCCGTGAAAGGCATGCAGCTGGAAGTTAAAGCCCGAGCCCAGGATGTTGTCGCCCAGAAAACCGGCCGCGCGTGCCTGTTCGAGCGCTTCTTCGAAACGCTTGTAGATTTCGAAGACCTCGCCGTGAATGTAGTTGTAGCCCTGGGTGATGCCCATTGCATAGGCGGCAATGGCCATGCCCTCGATCACGATATGCGGGTTGAAGCGCAGAATGTCGCGGTCTTTGAACGTGCCGGGCTCGCCCTCGTCGGAATTGCACACCAGGTACTTCTGGCCGGGCAGCGTGCGCGGCATGAAGCTCCATTTGAGTCCGGTGGGAAAGCCCGCACCGCCGCGACCGCGCAGGGCCGACGCCTTGATCTCGGCAATGACGTCATCGGGCGTCATGCCGCTGGTGAGGATCTTGCGCAGGGCCTCATAGCCGCCGCGCTTCACGTAGTCTTCCAGGCCCCAGTTGCTGCCGTCGAGCCCGTCGAGGATCTGGGCGCCGATATGGCGACCATGGAAGATCATGCTGCGGGAAAGATCACCGCCGGGATCGGGGTTGAGCCCCTCGGCGAACCGTTGCAGAAGTTCCGGCGCGCTCATGCGGAGTCTCCGAGTTTCTTGAGTTCTTCGATCATTTCGTCAATCTTGGCCGGCTCCATGCGCACGCACATGTGGTGGTTGTTCAGGAGCATGACCGGCGAATCGCCACAGGCGCCCATGCACTCGCCTTCCTTGAGCGTGAACAGGCCGTCTGGCGTCGTTTCGCCGTAATCGATGCCAAGCTTTTCCTTGAGGTATTCGCCCGCCTTCACGCCGTCGCGCAGCGCACAGGGCAGATTGGTGCAGACGGTGACCTTGAAGCGCCCGACGGGACGCTTGTCGAACATGTCGTAGAAGGTGGCGACTTCCTGTACGGCGATGGGCGGCACGCCGATATAGGCGGCGATGTCGGCAACGATCTCGGTGGAGACCCAGCCCTTTTCTTCCTGGGCAATTGCCAGAGCCGCCATGATCGCGGATCGCCTCTGGTCTGCAGGGAACTTGGTGAGTTCCCGGTCGATTCTTTCGTAAGCCTGTGCGGAAAGCAGCATAGTTGAAATCCGGTTTGTACCTTGGCGGGCGGCCTTAACGGTCGATCTCGCCGAACACGATGTCCTGGGTGCCGATGATGGTGACGGCATCGGCGAGCATGTGGCCGCGCGACATGATGTCGAGCGACTGCAGGTGGGCGAAGCCCGGAGCGCGGATCTTCATGCGATACGGCTTGTTGCCGCCGTCGGAAATCATGTAGATGCCGAATTCGCCCTTGGGATGCTCGACCCCCGCATAGACCTCGCCGGGCGGAACGTGCATGCCTTCGGTGAACAGCTTGAAGTGGTGGATGAGGTCTTCCATGCCGGTCTTCATGCGTTCGCGCGGGGGCGGCGCAACCTTGTAGTTGTCGACAATGACAGGGCCGGGGTTGTTGCGCAGCCACTCGACGCACTGGCGAATGATGCGGTTGCTTTCGCGCATTTCGGCCACGCGGCACAGATAGCGGTCGTAGCAGTCGCCGTTCACGCCGACGGGCACGTCGAACTCCATGCGATCGTAGACTTCGTACGGCTGGTTCTTGCGCAGATCCCACTCAACACCCGAGCCGCGCAGCATGGGGCCGGTAAAGCCCATGGCCTTGGCGGTTTCGGGCGAAACCACGCCCACGTCGACCAGGCGCTGCTTCCAGATGCGGTTGTCGGTCAGCAGCGTTTCGTATTCGTCGACACAGGTGGGGAAGCGATTCGTGAAATCTTCGATGAAGTCGAGCAGCGAACCCGAACGCGCCTCGTTCATGGCACGCAGTTCTTTTTCGCTGCGGTACTTGCTGTTGCCCTCGTACTTGGGCATGGAATCGGGCAGATCGCGATAGACGCCGCCCGGACGGTAATAGGCCGCGTGCATGCGGGCACCCGACACCGCCTCGTACATGTCCATGAGGTCTTCGCGTTCGCGGAAGGCGTACAGGAAGACGGCCATGGCGCCAACGTCGAGCGCGTGCGATCCCAGCGACATGAGGTGGTTGAGAATGCGCGTGATCTCGTCGAACATGACGCGGATGTACTGCGCACGCAGGGGCACCTCGATGCCCAGCAGTTTTTCCACCGCCATGACATACGCGTGCTCGTTGCACATCATCGACACGTAGTCGAGGCGATCCATGTACGGCAGCGCCTGCAGGTAGGTGCGGTGCTCGGCGAGTTTTTCCGTGGCCCGGTGCAACAGACCGATGTGCGGGTCGGCGCGCTGGATGACTTCACCGTCGAGCTCGAGCACCAGACGCAGAACGCCGTGGGCCGCAGGGTGCTGAGGACCAAAGTTCAGGGTGTAATTCTTGATTTCAGCCATGCTTAACGCTCTATTCCGTAACCTTCTTCACGCACGACGCGCGGGGTGATCTCGCGAGGCTCGATGGAGACTGGCTGGTAGATGACCCGCTTCTGTTCGGGGTCGTAGCGCATCTCGACGTGGCCGGAAATGGGGAAATCCTTGCGGAAGGGGTGGCCGATGAAGCCGTAATCGGTAAGGATGCGGCGCAGGTCGGGGTGGCCTTCGAAGACGATGCCGAAGAGGTCGAAGGCTTCACGCTCGAACCAGTTGAGCGCGGGCCAGACGTCGACGAGCGTGGCCAGAATGGGGAACTCGTCGTCTTCAAGGTAGGTGCGCACGCGCAGGCGCCAGTTGTTCTGCACCGAAAGCAGGTGCAGCACCACTGCGAAGCGCCGGGGATGCGGGTTGCTTTCGGGTGGCAGCGTAGGCGCGCCCCAGGCGGAATAGTCGACGCCGCAAAGATCGATGGCGATTTCGAAACCCAGCCCGGCGGTGTCGCGCAGGGCCATGCAGGTATCGAGCCATTGCTTGGGCGGAACGACGAGCGTGAGCTGGCCGTGTTCCTGCAGCAACGTGACGGATTCGCCAAATGCTGCGTGCAGGTTCTGTTCTAGCGTTTCAAGCCGGTTCATATTACGAGCGATTCAGTGGTGAGGCTGGGGCCGGAAGCGGCTCAGCGCGCAATGGTGTTGGTGAGGCGGATCTTGTTCTGCAACTGCAGCAGACCATAGATGAGGGCCTCGGCCGTGGGAGGGCAGCCCGGCACGTAGATGTCGACCGGCACGATGCGGTCGCAGCCGCGCACCACAGAGTAAGAATAGTGATAGTAGCCGCCACCGTTCGCACAGGAGCCCATGGAGACCACCCAGCGCGGCTCGGCCATCTGGTCGTAAACCTTGCGAAGGGCCGGCGCCATTTTGTTGCACAGGGTGCCGGCAACGATCATGACGTCGGACTGGCGCGGGCTGGGGCGGAAGATAATGCCGAATTGGTCCATGTCGTAGCGGGCCGCGCCGGCCTGCATCATTTCCACCGCGCAACAGGCGAGCCCGAATGTCATGGGCCATAGCGAGCCTGTTTTCGCCCAGTTCAGAAACTTGTCTGCGCTGGTGGTGATGAACCCTTCTTTCATAATGCCGTCGATAGCCATAATTCTGCCTATTCAGTGCCGCGATGCCGAGGTGGCGGACATGCCGCCGTGTAAAGCCGGGAAGTCATTCCCAATCAAGCGCGCCCTTCTTCCATTCGTAGATGAAGCCGACCGTAAGAATGGCGAGAAACACCATTACAGTCCAGAATCCCACCATGCCGACTGTGCCATTGGCGATGGCCCAGGGGAACAGGAAAGCGATTTCGAGGTCGAACATGATGAACAGAATGGCGACCAGGTAGTAGCGCACGTCGAACTTCATGCGCGTGTCGCTGAAGGCCTCGAAACCACATTCGTACGGCGACAGCTTTTCGTCGTACGGGCGGTGCGGGCCAAGCAGCCGCCCCACGGTCAGAAGCGCAAAACCAATAATGGTGGCGATGATGATAAAGAGTAGGACGGGGAAGTATTCTTGCATGCCCATGCCGCGCATCCGTGGTTAGAGTTAAACCCTTGGATTGTAGCATTTTGATGAAGGGCATACCCACCCTGGCGGGTTGCCAAAACATACGGGCCACCCCTTCGGATGGCCCGTCGCACGATTGCCACGTGGTCGCAGCTCAGAAACGGTAGCCGATTCCCACCGTGGCCACCAACGGGTCGATACGAACCTTGCCGATATGCTCGCCGTTCAGCCGTACCTTCGACTTGATGTCGATGTACCGGATGTCCGCCGACATGAACCAGTTCTTGTCGAGCTTGATGTCGACCCCGGCCTGCGCAGCCAGCCCCCACGAATCCGACAGGTGCAGATCACCCAGCACGCTACGGGTGCGGAAGAACGTGGTGTAGTTCACGCCCACCCCGACATAGGGCTGGACTTTGGAATCGGGAAGGAAATGCCACTGCAGGCTCAGCGTGGGCGGCAGGTGCCGCGTGGAGCCGATGTTACCCAGGCCGGCGGCATCGATGTCGTGCTTGAACGGGAAGGCGCCCAGCAGCTCGACGCCGACGTTCTTCGTCGCCATATAAGTAAGACTGAAACTGGGCCGGGTACTGCTGCCCACGTCGATTCCCACGGAATCGTCGATGACCTTGCCGTTGTCAGACTTGGGCTTGATGTGCGTGACCCCAACTTTTACGAGCCAGTCACCTGCTTCATGCGCCGCAGCCGGTGCGGCGGCAAACACGGTTGCCGCGGCCAGCGCGGTCACACTTACTCGGCATAACTTTGCCTGCATGGCACACTCCTTTTAAATGTAACAAATAATGAATACAGCCCAAGGAGTATGCGATGTGCGCGCGCCTGCTCGCTTGATACGCATCAAGCGGGTATGGCGACTACGGGTGAATTCTTGATTTCCGTCAAATCCGCAATGGGTGCGGAGTCCCATGCCTTCCTTGCGGCATGGGGCGGATTGCTCCGGCGGCTTGGTTTGAATGCGAGAACCCAAAAAAGAAAGCCACCCCGGGGGGTGGCTTTTCAACTTCTGCAGCCGCATTGCTGCGGCTGCCCGATTGCATAGACGTGCTATGCGAATCGATTAGAAGCGGTGACGCAGACCAACACCAGCGTAGGTCGACTTCACGCCGTCTTGGAAGTTGACATCCTTGGCATACGAACCGAAGACGTACATGTTGGTACGCTTGGACAGGTTGTAGGTGTAGCCCAGGCTGTAGATGTTCATCTTGTCGAGCTCGGCGTTCGGAGCAGCATCGGGGTTGCTGCGAGGATCGGCCATCTGCCACGAAGCCATGATGCTGCCGGCACCCACGGGAGCGCTCAGACCAACCATGTAGTGGTTGTACTTGAGGCCGTCGAGTGCGCCGCCAACTGCGACGGAGGCGTTGCTGTCGAGACTGCCGATGCCGGCGCCGAACATGCCGTTGCGGGTTTGACCGAAAGCAGCGTGAACCTTCACGACTTCGAAGTCGTACGCTGCGCCGAGTTGCCATGCACGAACGTTGACGTCGTCGCCCGGGGTGGTCAGACCGTTAGCCGAAGCGGAACCGATGCGCTCTTGCTCGTACGACAGAGCAACAGCCAGAGGACCGTTGCCGTAGCGGATACCGGCGGTGATGCCACGACGGTTGCGGTCGGATTCGTTCAGATCGTATACGCCGTCGACGTCAAGCGAGGAACGCTGAGCGCCGTCGGTGTTGAAGGAGTAACCAACACCGAACTGGAAGCCGGAGAAGTTCGGGGTTTGGTACATGACCATGTTGTCCCAACGGACGGTGTTAACCGAACCGAAGGTGGTACCGATGTTGGCTTGGCCGAAACCTTGAGCGAACGGATCGATGGCGCCGAAGTACTTGGAGCCGATGTTGGTTTGACGACCGATGTCGAGCTGACCCCAGGCGTCGCTACGCAGGCCGAGGGTGGCGTGACGACCGAACAGACGACCACCTTGTTGCTGGTGACCGGTGCTGAGGTCGAAGCCGCTTTCGACTTGGAAAACAGCCTGCAGGCCGTTACCCATATCTTCGGTGCCGCGCAGGCCCCAGCGGTTGCCGGACTGAACGCCATTGATCATGCCAGTCTTGCGGGTTTTGAAGCCGTCACCCTTGATTTGCTGGTAGCCGATACCACCGTCCAGGATACCGTACAGGGTCACGGACGTTTCTGCTTGAGCAACGCCGGCGAAGCCGAGCGCAAGAGCAGCAGCGAGCAGAGTCTTTTTCATGTAAGAAATCTCCGTAGATTTGAGTAACTTGTAGAGCAGCGACTACAACGACCTGTGCTGCTGCTCTTTTCAACTCCGCGATGGGAAGTTGGTGCTATTGCATCAAAATTCGCGAAACATTGCCATTGCCCAGTCGCCAAAGCCGCAGTTTTTGTGAAGCACTGTTGGGTAACCACAACAACATCGGCCGAACTTCGTCCGTACCTAGGTAATTACCCTGCATGGCTTGTGATCAGCGCGCAACACCTTTATATGGGCGCGCCGCACGCGTTCACGAGCTTGCTGATGGCCGAATCGGACACGACTTAAACCCACATATTCGGATGGGAACGATGTGGATATTTTGCCGAATCGGACATCCATCGACACGGCCGGTGACGGCTCGTGTACCGGGAATCTGCGGGCCGCTGCTTCATATCGGCAACGGCATGGCAGTTGCTATGCAAGCGTATCGCATTCAATCGTGCCGAGCGAGGCAAGTCAAGCCATGCCTTCATCCACCAGCAAGCGCGTTCTATGGAAAGGCGCAATTTCCTTTGGCCTCGTGCACATTCCCGTGGCCCTGCACTCGGCCGTACAAAGTCAGTCGATCGACTTCGACTGGCTCGACCGGCGCAGCATGGAACCCGTGGGTTACAAGCGCATCAATAAAGTCACGGGCGAGGAGATCGACCGGGAAGACATCGTCAAGGGTATCGCCTATGGCGACGGCGAGTACGTGGTGATGGAGCCGGATGAAATCGCGGCGGCCTACCCCAAAACCACCCAGACCGTTGAAATCGAGGCATTCGTGTCGCTGGACGACGTACCGTTCGTCTACCTCGAGCGCCCGTATTATGTGTCGCCCATCAACAAGGGCGGCAAGGTGTATGCGCTGCTGCGCGAAGTGCTTGCGGAATCGAGGCTCGCCGGCCTTGCGAAGGTGGTCATACAGACCAAGCAGCATCTGGCCCTGCTCTTCGCCTGCGGACCGGTGCTGATTCTGAACCTGCTGCGCTGGGGCGACGAGGTGCGCGACTGGTCGGCACTGAACCTGCCCGACGAAGACGGCAAGTCGACAGGCCTGTCTGACAAGGAGCTCGACATGGCGCGCCAGCTGGTCACTGACATGTCGATCAAATGGGAGCCAGAACGCTTCACCGATTCGTTTCGTGAGCAGATCATGCAGCTGATGCAGGAGAAGATCGACGCAGGCGAAACGGCACAGGTTACGCAGCCGGAATCCGAAGAACCCGAATCCGGTACGGCACGCATCTATGATCTGACCGAAATGCTGCAGCGCAGCCTCAAAGGGCGCAAGACCGGTGCCTCGTCGGGCGCCAGCGCTGCATCCGGGGCCGAAGACGATGACGGCGAACCGGCAGATGCCAGGAACTCGAAAGCTTCGGCCAGGAAGACTTCAGGAAAAGCGGCAACAAAAAAGACCGCGGCAAAGAAATCCGCGGCAAAGAAATCCGCGGCAAAGAGCCCATCTTCAAAGAAAGCGGCTGCGGGCAAGGCCGGCGCGAAAGCAGCGAAAAAATCCTCGAGTTCGCGCGGGGACGCGACGGCAAAGGAAGCGGCCGGGAACTCAGCGGCAGCCCGTAAGCCCGCAGCGAAACGGGCCGCCAAGAAGCCTGCCGCCGCCAAGAAGCCGACGCCCGGCAGTGGTTCCGGCAAGCGACGCGCGGCATGAGCCCGAAATCGCGGGCGGCCGCGCCAGACACGCTCGCACCCTACCGCGCCAAGCGCAATTTCAGTATCACGCCAGAACCCGACGCCCCACTGTCGAGGGCCACTGAAAAGAAAACGGAAAGACACGGCAGGGCCGCGGCACAGTTCGTCGTACAGAAACACTGGGCGCGGCGGCTGCACTATGACTTGCGGCTGGAAGTCGACGGTACGATGAAGAGCTGGGCGGTGCCGAAAGGGCCCAGTCTCGACCCGGCCGTGAAGCGCATGGCGGTACAGGTGGAAGATCACCCCATCGCCTACAACACGTTCGAAGGCACGATTCCGGCCGGCCAGTACGGCGCGGGCACGGTCATCATCTGGGATCGCGGCACGTGGATACCTGCTACCGACGATCCGGCCACCGATCTTGCATCGGGCAAAATCAAGTTCGAACTGATTGGCCATAAGCTCAAAGGCCGTTGGACGCTGGTACGCATGGGCGGCAAGGCCGCCGACGAACATGCGTGGCTGCTGATCAAGGAAAAAGACAAGGAGGCCCGGGCCGCCGCGCAGTACGACATAACAAAGGCGTTGCCCGACAGTGTCGTCAGTACTGCGAACGGCGCAACGACGCAAGCACGGGGCAAGACTGCCCAGACCCGGGCCTCCACTACGAAAGACAACATCTTGCCGGAAACGCTGGCCCCACAGCTGGCCACACGCGTATCGGCAGCGCCGGGCAGCGACGATTGGCTGTACGAGCTGAAATACGACGGCTACCGGATCCTTGTGCGCGTGAGCGGTGGGAAGGCGCGCCTGCATACACGGCAGGGCCACGACTGGACGCGACGACTGCCCACGGTGGCCGCCCAACTCGAAGCGGCCACCCTGCCCGACGGCTGGTACGACGGCGAGATCGTGGTGCTCGATGATGACGGCCGCCCGGACTTCCAGGCCTTGCAGAACGCGCTGGACCCTCATGCCGGCCGCCCTCGAAATGGCCGCCGCCCGGCCCGTGCGCCGGCATCGCCCGATACTGTTGCCAGCGCTCGCGCCGAGATCACGTATTTCCTGTTCGACCTGCCATGGTTTGAGCGTACCGATCTGCGCGAACGACCGTTGCACGAACGGCGTACCCGGCTTGAAGCAATCATGGAGAAGGTGGAGCAGCCCGGCTTGCGCCTCAGCGCGATCTGGACAGCTCCGGCACGCGATCTGCTTCGCTCGGCCTGCGAGCTCGGGCTGGAAGGTGTGATCGGCAAGCTGCGCACGTCGCGCTACGGCGCGGGCCGTAGCGGGCATTGGATCAAGCTCAAGTGCGGCGAACGCCAGGAGTTCGTTATTGGTGGCTATACCGACCCGAAAGGGGGGCGCACCGGGTTTGGCGCGTTGCTGTTGGGCTATTACGACGAAGACGGCGCATTGCGTTATGCCGGCAACGTCGGTAGTGGATTCACCGACGCCACCTTGCGCGAGCTGCATGCGCGACTCGAACCCCTGCAACGCAGCAGCCCACCGTTTACCGGCGCACCGCGCACGGCCGGCACGCACTGGGTGGCTCCACGGCTAGCCGCCGAGGTTGCCTTCACGCAATGGACGGATTCGGGGCGTGTGCGTCATGCCGTCTTCCTGGGTCTGCGCCACGACAAACCCGTGTCCCACATGAAGAAAGAATCCTCACGCACCATCACAAACGCCGAGCGCCTCATCGACACGGCCTCGGGCGCCCGCAAGGGCGACGTCGCTGCCTATTACCAACGAGCCGCCGGACTGATCATGCCTCACCTGAAGGACCGGCCGGTGGCCATGCTGCGCGCCCCCGACGGACTCAAGGGCGAACTGTTCTTTCAGAAACATATTGAAGTCGGACGCATGGATGGCCTGATGCAGCTGGACCCGGCTCTGGACCCCGGCCGTGACCCGCTGGTTGTCGTGCGCTCACCGGCCGGTCTGAATGAAACGGCCCAGCTGAACGTCATCGAATTCCACACCTGGAACGCAATCCGTGACCGGATCGACCGCCCGGACCGCATCACCTTCGATCTCGATCCGGGCCAAGGCGTGAAATGGGCCGCCATGCAGGAAGCCGCACACCTGCTACGGAGCTTCTTGCAGGAACTCGGCTTGCCTGCATTTGTGAAGACCAGCGGTGGCAAGGGGTTGCACGTGGTCGTGCCGATCGTGCGCCGCTACGACTGGGACACGGCAAAAGGGTTCTCGCGCGCGGTGGTGCAGCACATCGCCGACGTCTTGCCCAAGCGATTCTCGGCCAAGAGCGGCCCGCGCAATCGCGTCGGGAAGATCTTCATCGACTACCTGCGCAACGGCTTTGGTGCAACGACGGTGGCCGCGTGGTCGCTGCGCGCCCGCCCCGGAATGGGTATTTCGGTGCCGATCGACTGGGATGAAGTGGACATGATCGAAGGCGGCGACCACTGGTCGGTGTCGAATATCGATGAACGGCTGGACACGGGCAACACGCCCTGGGCAGGCTACGCGGATTCGGCCGCCGCACTGGGCCCGGCAATGAAACGCCTGGGCTATGAAAACAAAGGAGAACGCAGGTGAAACTGAAACTCAAACCGATCAGGGAACAGACCATCGTAATCACCGGCGCAAGCAGCGGCATTGGCCTGGCCACTGCCCGTGAAGCGGCACGTCGCGGCGCCCGCCTGGTGTTGGCAAGCCGCAATGCCGAAGCATTGAACCGGCTGGTGAACGAACTTAAGAATCAGGGGGCGGCCGTAGTGGCCGTCAAGGCGGACGTCAGCAACCCGGAAGACCACGAACGGATCGTTCAGACCGCAATGCTGTCGTTTGGCGGCTTCGAGACGTGGGTGAACAATGCGGGTGTGTCGATCTTCGGCAAGCTGGAAGACGTGGCATTCGAAGATCAGCGCCAGCTTTTTGAAACCAACTATTGGGGTGTGGTGTACGGTTCACTGGCGGCCGTACCGGAGCTGCGTACGCGAGGCGGTGCGCTTATCAACGTGGGCAGCGAACTGTCTGATCGCGCCATTCCCCTGCAAGGCGCGTACTGCGCGTCTAAGCACGCGGTAAAAGGCTTCACCGACGCATTGCGCATGGAGCTGGAAAACGAGGGCGCGCCCGTGTCCGTCACGTTGATCAAACCGGCTGCAATCGACACCGGGTACGTCAGGCACGCCAAGAACTATCTGGACGTGGAACCGCAGCTGCCGCCACCGGTGTACAGCCCGCAGGTGGTCGCCGAGGCCATTCTTCACGCCGCCGAACACCCGGAACGCGACATTTACGTGGGCGGCGCGGCACGGGCCATTTCGGCGTTCGGCCAGGCGATGCCACGGCTGGCCGACCGTATTCTGGGGCCCAAGATGAATCGCGCGCAACGCAGCGGCCGCCCCGCTACTGAACGCGACGACGCCCTCTGGCATTCCGGCGAGGCGGTCGAGCGCGGGGAAGCGGCGCATGTGTGCCACAACAGCCTGTACACCGATTTCAGTACGCGCTGGAAGGGCGTGGCCTGCGCGGGATTGGGTGCCGCGGCCATGCTTGTCGTGCTTTCGCACTGCCTGCCGAATGCGCGACGGAAGCGGTGACGGCGAGCATCCGGGCGGTGGGCGCAAGAATGCTGCGGCCCGTCAGTCGCCATTGACAGGCCGTGGCCGGCCACACTGCCAGCATTCCGCGAACTGAGGCTCCAGCCATTCGTCGCAGCGGTCGCAGTGCCACGCGTGCTGCGCACCGCCGGCGACGGGCTCGCGACCGTCGATGATGCGCAACGCCCGTTGCCTGTCGCGGGCATCTTCCAGCCAAATATCGGGGCCGCACTGATCCACTGGCAACTCGCCTGCCCCACCCTGCAGGTACACGCCGCTCAGCCTGCAGCGTATGCCCGCCGCCTGCAGCAGATTCACCCAATGCTGCGCCATGAGCAGATCGGGCGCGCGCGTCAGTCGAATCATTCCCTGCACCCTCCTTCCCCGTATACACCGGCACCCTGTTAATCTCCGTGCTTCTTCACCGCCACGCCACTGCGCCAACGCCGGCGTACGAGGCCGTGGCCAGTGTTCTCGTATAACGTGAGATTCAACCGTGATCGTCGCATCCATCATATTCCTGTTAACCATCGTACTGGTCATCTGGCAGCCGCGTGGACTGAACATCGGGTGGAGCGCGACGCTGGGCGCAGCGGTGGCGATTGCAGCCGGGTCGGTGAGCCTGAGCGACATTCCTGTGGTGTGGGGGTTCGTGTGGAATGCGACGGCCACCTTCATCGCGATCATTCTGATCACGCTGACGCTCGACGAAGCCGGATTCTTCGAATGGGCGGCGCTGCACATCACGCGATGGGGGCGTGGCCAGGGCACGCGCCTCTTCACCCTGATCGTGTTCCTTGGGGCCGCGGTCTCGGCCTTCTTCACCAATGACGGCGCAGCGCTGATTCTTACACCGATCGTCATGGCCATGCTGCACGCGCTGCGATTCCCGCCGGGCGCCATGCTGGCCTGTGTCATGGCAGCGGGGTTCGTGGCCGACACGGCCAGCCTGCCGCTGATCGTATCGAACCTGGTAAACATCGTATCGGCCGACTTCTTCAATATAGGCTTTGGCGATTATGCAGCGGTCATGGTGCCGGTAAACCTCGTGTCGGTCGCGGCCACGCTGGTGGTGTTGCGCCTCTATTTCCGGCACAGCATTGCTCAGACGTACGCGCTCAGCCGGCTGAAAGCTCCGGCCAGTGCCATTCGCGACCCCGCCACGTTCTGGGCGGGGTGGGTGGTGCTGGGGCTGCTGCTTGCAAGCTTCCATGTGCTGGGAGATGCGGGCGTGCCGGTCAGTGCCGTGGCCGCTTGCGGCGCCGCACTGCTTCTTGTAGTTGCCGCTTGGGGCCGGGTGGTGAGCCTGCGCAAGGTGGTGCGCAATGCGCCGTGGGGCATCGTGATCTTTTCGCTGGGCATGTACCTGGTGGTGTACGGCCTGCGCAACGCAGGGCTGACCCATATGCTTGCCGGCTGGCTCGACGCGCTGGCCGGGCACGGCCTATGGGTCGCGACCTTGGGTACGGGCCTGCTGGCCGCCCTGCTTGCGTCGCTGATGAACAACCTGCCCACCGTGCTGATCGGTGCACTGTCGATCGAGGCGAGCGGTGCCACCGATGTTGTGCGCGAGGCCATGATCTACGCCAATGTGATTGGCAGCGACCTGGGCCCGAAGATCACGCCCATCGGCAGCCTGGCCACCCTGCTGTGGCTGCATGTGCTGGCCAACAAGGGGGTGAAGATCACGTGGGGCTATTACTTCCGGGTGGGCATCGTTCTGACACTGCCCGTGCTTATCATCACGCTATGTGCGCTGGCGCTGCGCCTTGGCACCGGTTGATGGGCCTGAACGCAAAAAACCCGCATAAACATTGTGTTATGCGGGTTCTTGGGCTCTACATCATAAAAGGGGGACGATCGACATTCGCTAGACTTGTTTTTGCGAAGAACTCGTCTAACGGAAGCAATGCCGATGTGAATCACCCCGGGGTGATTCAATTCAACATTACAGTGGCAAGCCGAGATTTCGGCGCTACCCAAAACCTTGCTCAGCCGCTTCCTTTGCTTTGCTGAACTACGTCTGCTCGGTCTCGCGCTCATGGGCCATTGCGGCCTCCGCGAGCCGCAGCACCTCCGCTTCGGACGCCTTGCGCTCGCTGTAGCGATCGACAAGGTAGTCCGATCGCCCGCGCACCAGCAGCGTGAACTTCACCAGCTCTTCCATTACGTCCACGACGCGGTCGTAGTAGGCCGATGGTTTCATTCGACCCGCGTCGTCGAACTCTTGGAAAGCCTTGGCAACCGACGACTGGTTCGGAATGGTCACCATGCGCATCCAGCGCCCCAGCACGCGCAGGGCATTGACCGCATTGAAGGACTGCGAGCCACCGCTGACCTGCATGACGGCAAGCGTGCGCCCCTGCGTGGGCCGGACGCTGCCGACTTCGAGGGGCAGCCAGTCGATCTGGCTCTTGAAGATGCCGGTAATCGTGCCATGGCGCTCGGGACTGCACCACACCTGTCCCTCCGACCACTGGGACAGCGCGCGCAGCTCGGCCACCTTGGGATGGTCGGCTGGCACGCTGTCCGGCAGCGGCAGTCCATGCGGATCAAAGATGCGGGTTTCAGCGCCCAGGCGTCGCAGGATGCGTGCGGCTTCTTCGACGAGAAGTCGGCTGTACGAGCGCTCGCGCAGCGAACCGTAGAGCAGCAGGATGCGCGGAGGGTGTTCCGCATCGACCGGCACACCCAGTTTTTCATGGGTTGGCGTATCGAAAAGGGATTCGTCCAGCGCAGGCAGAGTGCTGTCGTGTAGTGAGGTGAATTGCTTCATGATAAATGTTCCAGGTGCGCAGACTCAGCGCACGCGTTTTCCGTGTTCGTCTATGACCACTTCACCATCCTCCTTGGTGAATGGGCCACGTTGAGGCTGTTCGAGGATATCCAGCACCAGCTCGGACGGACGGCACAGGCGCACGCCCGTTGGCGTCACGACGAAGGGTCGGTTGATAAGAATCGGATGCGCCAGCATGGCGTCGAGCAGAGCGTCGTCAGTCAACGATGCGTCATACAAGCCGAGTTCTTGGAAAGGTGTGCCTTTCTCGCGTAGCGCCTGGCGTACCGTCAGGCCCGCGCGCTCGATCAGTGACCTGAGCGTGTCGCGGTCTGGCGGGGTGGCTAGGTACTCGATCACCTGTGGCTCAATGCCGGCATTGCGGATCAGCGCCAGCGTATTGCGCGAGGTGCCGCATTTGGGGTTGTGATAGATGATGACATCGCTCACGGCGAAACTCCTTGTGATTGATCGTGGCTGTCAGTCGACAGCGTTTCTCCGATTTCCTGTGCGGTACTGCGGGCCGAGCGCATGACGCCAACCAGGGTGGCTGAGGCGAAACCGGTCCAGTCGCCATAGCCCACCAGCCAAAGCCCCGGGTCGGCCACGGAGCGTGTGCCATCGACGGCGATGCGACCTTCCGCGTCCAGCACACCGAGCGGCTGCAAGTGATCCAGCGCCGGCAGAAAGCCGGTGCACCAGATGACGGCATCGACCTCCGATTCCCTGCCGTCAGGCCATACGACACCGGTTGGCGTAAAGCCTGTGAAGGGTCGGACTGAGACCAGGTCGCCCCGCCGACGCGCTGCAGCCACCGGAGGCACCATCACGATGTCTCCGAACCCTGCGCTCCGTTCGGGTACCGGCAAGCCTTGCTGCATGGCCTGCCAGCGCGCGGTCGCCTGCTCGAACAGCACGCGCCCGTCCACATCATCCGGTAGGAAGACCGGGTCGGAAGGGGTCACCCATGTAGTCTGCGCGATGCCGGCCATCTCAGCCATGATCTGTGCGCCGGAATTGCCACCACCCACCACCAGCACACGCTGCCCAGCAAAATCCCGAGGATGCCGGTAGTGCGCCGAATGAATCTGCACACCTGAAAAGCTCTCCTGCGCAGGGTAGGCAGGCACATAGGGATGACGCCAGGTGCCGGTGGCGCTGACGACTGCGCGCGAGCGCCAAGTACGGCCGCCATCGGCCTCGACCAAGAAAGAGCTGCCATCCCGCCGGACTGCCTGCACCCAGACCGGCCGCACGACCGGCAATTTGTAGCGCGCCTCGTAGCGCGCAAGGTAGTCGATGACGTGGTCACGCGAGGGGTACCCGTTGGCAGGCGGCATGGGCCAGCCCGGAAGCGAGCTCCATTGCGCCGGGGAAAACAATGTCAGCGACTCCCAGCCATGCCGCCAAGCCGCGCCAGGCCCCTCCTCGGCATCCAGCAGCACGAAGGACAGCCCGGTGCGGCGCAGAAAGTAGGCGGTGGCCAGCGCCGCCTGCCCGCCGCCCACGATCACGACATCGACTTCGTTCATGCCTTGCTTTGCAGAGGTGCGGTGGAGGTGAAGTAGCGCCTGCCGAGCCACAATGCCACATGCACCAGGGCAATCAGCACGGGCACTTCGACCAGTGGCCCGATGACCGTGGCAAAGGCCACTGGGGAAGCCAGTCCGAATGCCGCGATGCCTACGGCGATGGCAAGTTCGAAATTGTTGCTGGCCGCAGTGAAGGCAAGCGCCGTGGTGCGCGGGTAGTCGGTGTCGATAAGCTTGCCCATCATGAAGCTCACGACGAACATGATCACGAAATACAGCGCGAGCGGCACGGCGATACGCAAGGCGTCCAGTGGCAGCTCAACAACGGAACCGCCCTTCAAACTGAACATGGCCACGATGGTGAACAACAGCGCAATCAGCGTGATCGGGCTGATGCGCGGGATGAAGGTATCGTTGTACCAGGCTTCGCCGCGCGCCCTGACCAGAAAGCGCCGGGTCAGGTACCCCGCCAGGAAAGGAATGCCCAGATAGACCAGGACGGCTTTCACAATGGTCCAGAAGCTGACATCCAGCACGCTGCTCTGCAAGCCGAAGACCGGTGGCAGCACATCGAGGAAGAACCAGGCGTAGACGCTGAAGAAGACGATCTGGAAAATCGAGTTGAACGCCACCAGTGCCGCCACATACTGGTTGCTGCCGCAGGCAAGCTGGTTCCACACCAGCACCATGGCAATACAGCGCGCCAGGCCGATCAGGATAAGCCCTGTCATGTAGGCAGGGTAGTCGTGCAGAAAGTACGCCGCAAGCGCGAACATCAGGATCGGCCCGATCACCCAGTTCTGTACCAGCGAGAGCGCAAGAACCTTCTTGTCCTGGAACACCAGGGGAAGCTCCTCGTAACGCACCTTCGCAAGCGGCGGATACATCATCAGTATCAGGCCGATGGCAATGGGAATGTTGGTCGTGCCGACGGAAAGGCTCTCCAGCCATTGCGGCAGGCCGTCGAAGGTGGTGCCAAGAAGCACCCCCAGCGCCATGGCGGCAAAAATCCAGAGCGTGAGATAGCGGTCGAGAAAGGATAGGCGTCGGGTTTGCACGGGAATTCCTGCGTTAGTCTTTGGGTAGCTGGCCGATTTCGTTTACTTCGCGCTTGATGGCGTTGTGATCGAGCTTGTCGATAGGCAAGGCGCAAAAGAGCTGCACGCGGGTGGAAATCTGGCGGCACACCTTGGCAAACGCGTGACGTTTTTCCTCGTCGGTGCCCTCCGCCTTTGCCGGATCCTCAAATCCCCAGTGAGCCGTAATCGGGTGGCCAGGCCATACCGGGCAGACTTCACCTGCCGCGTTATCGCAAACGGTAATGACGAAGTCCATGTGCGGGGCATCGGGCCCGGCAAACTCGTCCCAGCTCTTGCTGCGCAGACCATCAGTGGGGTATCCCGCCTGCCTGGCCTGCTCAATGGCAAAGGGGTTCACGGCACCAGCAGGGTGGCTACCGGCGCTGTAGGCACGGAACCGTCCCTTGCCGATGGTGTTGATCAGCGCCTCGGCCATGATGCTTCGCGCGGAATTTCCCGTGCACAACACGAGGACGTTATAGATCTTGTCGTTCATCTGACTGACTCTCAGTGGGATCGCAGGCTGGTACGCACGAAATACCGTCGCAGCAGTTCTCTGCGAGGTATCCCAGCACGGCGTTCATGGTGGGATAGTTGGCGCTATAGATCACGAAGCGGCTTTCCTGGCGCGAGGACACAAGCCCTGCATGGGAAAGCTCCTTCAGGTGAAAGGACAGCGATGAGGGAGGGATATGGGCGAGTTTGGCAATGCGCCCAGCCGGAAGGCCTTCTGGTCCGGCCTGTACCAGCAATCGGTAAACAGCCAGCCGTGACTCCTGGGCAAGCGCCGACAACACCCGGATGATGTCTTTAGATTCCATACTTTCATTATCGTGGAAATATAGAATACAAACAAGTATCGTCCGTCAAGCGACGCATCATCGAGCGCTGCCGTCGCGGTAAAAGCAGCGTTGGCGCCCCTACTAGCTCATCAAATCACGAAGAGTGGCAGTGACAGCTGGCGTGACCAGTCCTAACAACAAGGCAGGCTTTGTGCGCATTCCTTTACCTACTCTCTCGCCCGCCCCTGTTCGCTTGATCAGCGTGCTCGGCCCCAGCGGGGTGGGCAAGACACACATCGCCATTGCGTTGGGATACGCGGCCACGCAGATCGGCATCAAG
>JAUZQE010000049.1 GCA_030733815.1 Yanghanlia caeni | reverse complement strand
CGGATTATTCAGCGTAGCGATGGCTACGGCTACGCAAGGATAGCAACCTCGAAAGGAGATGCGGGAGCAGGGCACGTGAAACGTGCCGCGCTATCCCTCCCCGGCCGGAAGGCCGAGGTTTCCCGCGCAATCGGATGAAGGCGGCAACCCCTTCGCAGGGGGCTTTCTGCAACTGGTGCAGGACGGCGACACGCTGCTGCAGGTCGATCGGGATGGCCCAGGCGGCACCCACACATTTGAAACGGTGGTGAGGCTTGTTGGCGTCGTTGAGGACCAGCTCAGCCGCGCCTTTCAAGCCTGCGGCCAGCCAACTGCATGGCGGTTTCCCATTTGGTTTCCAGTTTGATCAACCGCTTCTCGTGGTCAGCGACGTCTTCTGCCAAACCTTTCAGGCTTTCTCCGACTCGCTCTACCTTGTCAGCCAACAACAATGTGCCTTTGATCGCCTCGATAGCTTCACGTAGAGCAGTCATACGGCGACCCCCTCTTCCGCACGCAGCTTCCTGATTGTGGCACGAGCCTTCTGGACGGCCTCCAAGCCAGCATCCAGCGCCGACTCCGCAGACTTCGTGGCCTCACGCAGCTGCTTCGCCAGTTCTGCCAGCAACTGCTCATCGGGGCCGGGCCTCAACTCACAACGTCTGCGAATAAATTCTGAGACATTGACCCCTTCTGCTGCGGCCTCGGTATGCAAGAAGTGTTTGAACTCCTTCGATACCAACACAGTAATGCGTTCGGTTTTCATGGTGCCCTCATTATTATCATGCACATGACATTGTAATCTTGCCGAGGTCGATCACCAAGAAGGGCGCACGGACATATTTCTCGTGGCGCTCCGGCCTATCAGGTACACGTAGGAGGAGGTCTGTGGTTCTTTTCAATACCCCATATGTTCTGCCCGAAACCGTTCAGCCACCATTGCAGCTGCGCTGAATCAACGACGGTCGCCTCAATAAGATAGCCATCCTCCAGTTCGCGAACCGTCTGGTCTGTTGACAGCGGGGACTCCAGCAGGTGATAGCCCGCATCCTTGCGGATGCAGAAAGTGAGCCTGATTTTTTTTCCCTCGCCAAAGCCAAAGCGGCCGTCCGCATCGTATTTTTCCAGGCTGAAATCCGAAGGTGGCGTGAACGTGAGATCTGACGCAGTGGCGGCCTCGATTCGATGCAACGCGAGGCTGCGCTCGTTGTCGTAGCCTTCAAACCTGCATACGAGATAAAGGCGCGGCCCCTGCTGTGCCAGCCCCAAGGGCATCACCCGGTACTCGGCGACTTTTTCCGACGCGTTCTTGTACCGGATGTCCAGCCACTGATTTCGATACAAGGCAGTGGAAACGACTTCAAAGACGTTCTTCTTCACCGCCGGGGGCAACAAGGGCTGGGTGACATCCACCACCCTAACCTTGTTCAACCACTGACTTTCCAGCTTCTCTGTTCCGCCAAGCAGGTTGCTGCGCGCCTGGTAGAAGAAACCTTCCATCGACTGTAAAACTGAAGCCGGCAACAAGTTCTGCAAATACCGTTGCGACAAGGCCAGCAGCAGGGACTCCTGCTCGTTCAGCATGGGCAACGCCAAACCACGCGCATGACTTTTCCAGCGGTATCCAAAGGGCTTGCTGCGATCGTCGCGCTCGATGTCGAACTCTTCCACCAGGCTTTCCAGCTGGCGCTCGATTGTGCGCCGGCTGCGAACGATTCCGGCCGCATCGAGTTGTCTGTGCAAGTCGGGTGCTGTCACATAGCGATCTCGCGGAATGCGCTTGAGCAATTCCAAGGCCAGCTTGATGGGACTTGCGGATTCGTTTTTTCCAGTCATCGTGGGCGAGAAAATCAGAAGGGCGAGCCACCCTGGGCAACGAGAAGACAGCTTGGCGAGATTGAAGCGGGTTCCACAGCCAGTGCTGCACGCTGAAAATGATACTGCGCCAAATCGTCTCTCGGCGCATTCATCCCCTGACATCAGCAGAGGCTCCAACACCCAAAAATAGAAAAAGCCCTTGAAATTCAAGGGCTTTTGTAAATTCGGTGGCGGACAGGGTGGGATTCGAACCCACGGTACGCTTGCACGTACGCCTGATTTCGAGTCAGGTACATTCGACCACTCTGCCACCTGTCCGCGTCTTCGCCTGCGTGCGGGTTTACCGCGCGGCCCCAGGTGCTTGAACCGGGCCCGCAATTCGAAGATCGAAAAGTGTAGCAGAATTCGCGGTTTGGTGCATCCCGCCGCGCTCCCTGCGCCTTCCCCGCAAAGCACCTTAGATCGGCCGGCGTACAGCGTCTGTCGGATAGTTGGTGCTCGCCACACCCGGTTATTTCTATCGCATCTCGTAACGCTAACCGGGGCGAATCGATGCAAGACGATACAGGAGCATCCGTAAGCACCACACACGTGCGTCCTGGCCGGCCCGCGCATCAACGTTTCACGCGTGCGCTGGCCATGGCGCTGAGTGCCGCGGCCTGCCTCGCATTGGCCGCATGCAGTATTTCACCAGGGATGCATATGGGCACCCCCGAAGACGTCAGCCGTTCATTGCAGGAAGACGGTGCGCCTGCCGACGCGCTCAAGCCCATTACCGCTGAACTGATACGCGAACTGGATGAAAACCACGTGCGCCAGGCGGTATCGGGCCTGCAGCCACTCATGGGAACGGCCGAGCCCTACCGCGTCGGCCCGGGCGACGTGCTGAACATCGTCGTCTGGAATCATCCCGAACTGGCGCTGACCCCGGCCGGCGCAGGCGGCACGGCACTGCTCACCGGGGTGAACGAACTGGGCAACGGCTACAACGTTGCACCTGACGGCACCATACAGTTTCCCTTCACGGGCGTGGTGAAGGTGGCGGGCCTGAACGAGTTTCAGATCCGCGAACGGCTCGCACGCCGGCTTTCCGATTACGTCAATTCCCCCCAGATCACGGTCAGGGTGCAGGCTTACCGCTCGGCACGCATATACGTGGACGGCGAGGTTCGCAGCCCGGGCGTGCTGCCGATCACCGACATACCGATGACGCTCCCGGAAGCCCTGAACCGGGCGGGCGGCATGACGCCCGATGCCGACCGCTCGTCGATCATGCTGACACGCAATGGCATGACAACGTTCATCGATCTGCCCGCCCTCACGCGCAGCAGCATCGATCCGACACGAATCCTGCTGAAAGACGGCGACCTGTTACGGGTCGTGAGTCGCCAGGATTCCAAGGTGTATCTGATGGGTGACGTCTACCTGCCCACCGCACACGTCATGCACGACGGCAACGTGACGCTGGCCGCGGCACTGGGCGAAGCGGGCGGCGTGCGCCCCGAAACGGGCAATCCCCGCCAGGTGTACGTGATCCGCCGCGGCGCCGATGGTGAGCCGGAAATCTACCACCTCGATGCCAGCCGCCCCATTGCTTACGTACTGGCCGCCGACTTCCGCCTCAAGCCGCGCGACATCGTTTTCGTGGACCCCGCGCCCGTGGTGCGCTGGAACCGCGTAATCAGCAACCTGCTGCCCAGCTACAACGCCGTGTATGCCGCACGGGTCATGACGAGATGAAGGTGCATGCATGAGCCGACCCTCCCGATCTCTCGCGCCCCGCAGCACACCGCTACCCGCCGTGGCGCTGCCCGGGCCCGCCGCCCCCGCTCAATACGAAGAAGACCTGGATCTGCCCGGTCTGCTGGATGTGCTGGCGAACTCGCGCGGGCTCATCATTGGCGTGGTACTTACCGCGCTGATTGCAGCCGGGGGTTACGCCTACCTGAGCATGCCGGTCTATCGAGCCGACGCCCTGATACAGGTGGAACCCCGCCAGTCAACGGAGGCGGCAAATCACGTGCTCGGAGAACTGGCCGGAGTGTTCAGCTCGACGTCTTCATCGAGCGCCGAAATGGAAATTCTGCGCTCACGTCTCGTGGTGGGCGAAGCCACCGACAGCCTGCAGCTGTACGTTCGCGCAGAGCCCCGCTATTTGCCGGTATTGGGGCGCTGGCTCGCCCAGCGCGCCGGCCAATTGTCGGATCCGGTCGTGCCCGGCCTGTTCGGCTATGTGTACGGTACCGAATCAATCGACGTAGGCCTTCTGGAGGTGCCACCCGAGCTGGAGAATCAACCTCTCACCATAGTCGCTACGGCCGAGGGCTTCGATCTGCTGGGCCCGCAGGGACACCGGCTCGCCCGAGGCGCGCCCGGCCAGATCGTGGAGTTCAACTATGGCAGCGGAACCGGCACCGTACTGCTGAACGCCCTGCACGGGCAGCCCGGCGCGCGCTTCGAAATGGAACGCCGTTCACGGCTGGCCGTGATCGAATCGCTGCAGCAAACGCTGGTGATCGAGGAGCTGAACAAGCCATCGGGCGTGCTGGCGCTTTCGCTGGAAGACACAGACCCCGTGCGCGCGGCCGCCATCGTGAATGCCGTGGGCGACGCCTACGTGCGACAGAATACCGAACGACGCGCGGCAGAAGCCGAGAAATCGCTCGTCTTCCTCGATGAATTTCTGCCCGAACTGCGCCGCCAGCTCGATGAGGCAGACAACCGCTACACCGCCTTCCGCGACCAGCACGGCACTTTCAATCTCGGCACCGAAGGCACGCTTTCACTCGAGACCTCAGTTGGGCTGCAGACGCGACGGTTCGAGCTGCAGCAGCGGCGTCTCGAACTGTCGGCTCAGTACGGGCCGATGCACCCCATGATCCTGGCGGTCGATGAGCAGATCGCCGCGCTGAATACCGAAATCGGGCGGCTCGACGAGCGGATTCGCACCCTGCCGGCGCTTGAGCAGCAGCTGCTAAACCTCGTGCGCGATGTCAACGTCAATAGCGAGCTGTACGCCGGCCTGCTCAACAGTGCGCAGCAATTGCGTCTGGTGAAGGAAGGCAAGGTCGGCAGTGCGCGGCTGGTTGACGCGGCCATCGCGCCCGAGGCCGCGGTGAAGCCACGAAAACTGGTCGTGCTGCTGGTGTCGGCCGTTGCCGGCCTGGTGCTGGGCGTGGCTCTGGCGCTGTTGCGCAACCTGATGCGCCCGGGCCTGAAAACGCCGGCGGATATTGAACAGGCCCTGGGGCTAGACGTGCTGGCCACCGTGCCTCGCGCCACGCCGGCCGAAACCGCCGCCGCCCTGCCCCGCCCGAATCGAAACGATGCCACCCGCACGCTTGCAGCCCGGGCGCCCGATGCACCGGCCATCGAAAGCCTGCGCGGGCTGCGAACCGCGCTGCATTTCGGCCTGCGCGATGCACCCAACAACATCATCATGATCACGGGGCCCACCGCCGGCATCGGCAAGACCTTCACCAGCTCCAACCTCGCCACGGTATTTGCAGCGGCAGGAAAAAAAGTGCTGCTGGTCGACACCGACCTGCGCAACGGCCGCATCCACCAGTCATTCGGTCTGCCGCGCGGCAAGGGCCTGAGTGAACTGATTCAGGGCCACTGCGAGCTCGACGAAGCGCTGTGGCGCGACGCACAACCGAACGTCGACGTCATCACCACGGGCACGCTGCCACGCACGCCTGCCGAATTGCTGCTGTCGCCGCGCACGTCCGCCCTGCTGCAGGAATGGGCACAGCACTACGACGTGGTGATTCTCGATACGGCCCCGGTACTCACCATGTCGGATCCGCTGGCACTCGCCTCGTGCGCCGGCACGCTGTTTCTGCTGGCACGGGCCGAGGTCACCACGCTGGCGGAGCTCGACGAATCGATGCGCCGCCTCGCACGCGCCGGCGCCAGCGTCAACGGCGTGATTCTCAACGATTTCAACAACGCACACCACCGGTTCAGCATGCGCTATGGCACGGGCCGGGCCGCTTACGGGGGGTATCCCGCAAAATGAAGAACTTCGCACTGATCGGCGCCGCCGGCTACATCGCGCCGCGCCATATGCAGGCCATCCGCGCCACCGGCAACGCCCTGGTGGCGGCACTTGATCCGAACGATTCGGTCGGAATTCTGGACAGCCACTTCCCGAATGCCGATTTCTTTACGGAATTCGAGCGCTTTGATCGCCATCTCGACAAGCTGAACCGCTCGAACCACCCGAATCGTATCGATTATGTATCTATATGTTCGCCCAATTACCTGCACGATGCGCACGTGCGTTATGCATTGCGTTGTGATGCCGACGCCATCTGCGAGAAGCCGCTGGTGCTGAACCCGTGGAATCTGGACGGATTGCAGGAAATGGAGCGGGCCACGGGGCGTAAGGTGCACACAATACTGCAGCTGCGCCTGCATCCAGCGATTCGCGCACTGCGCGAACAGGTGCAGCAGGGCCGCAGCGATACGCGCCACGACGTGGACCTGACCTACGTGACGGCACGGGGCCAGTGGTACGCGCGATCATGGAAGGGCGACACCCGCAAGTCGGGCGGCATCGCCACCAACATCGGCGTGCATTTCTTCGACATGCTGCACCACGTGTTCGGCGACCTGCAGGAAAACATCGTGCACCTGGCCACGGCCCAGAAAGCCGCCGGTTATCTCGAGTACGAACGCGCGCGCGTGCGCTGGTTCCTGTCTGTCGATATCGAAGACGTTCCACCCGCCGCACGCGCCAAGGGGCAGCGCACCTGGCGCTCGATCACGCTTGACGGCACGGAGATCGAATTCTCGGGCGGCTTTACCGACCTGCACGAGCAGAGTTACCGGGAAATTCTGGCGGGCAATGGTTTCGGGCTGGAAGACAACCGCTGCGCCATCACGACCGTAGCGGCCATACGCAACGCGGCACTCACCCCCATGCGCGGCGAGCGTCACCCGTTTCTTCACGAACGCGGCGTGCTGCAAGCCACCCTGGCGCTGTCCGGCTTTGCCGACGCTGCTGCGAGCTGATGCCATGACATCCTACTTTACCCATCCCAGCGCGGTCATCGACCCCGGCGCGATCATCGGGCCCGGCACACGCATCTGGCATTTCTCCCATGTGTGCTCCGGGGCCCGCATCGGCGAGGCCGTGTCGATTGGTCAGAACGTCTTCGTGGCTGCGCGCGCGGTTATCGGCAACCGCTGCAAGATCCAGAACGGCGTGTCGGTATACGACGAGGTCACCTTGGACGATGACGTGTTCTGCGGACCCAGCATGGTGTTCACCAATGTATGGAACCCGCGGGCACACGTCGAACGCAAACAGGAATACCGGCCGACCCGGATCGGGCGCGGCGCGACACTGGGCGCGAACTGCACCATCGTGTGCGGCGTAACCGTGGGTGCGTATGCGTTCGTAGGCGCGGGCGCGGTGGTGAACCGCGATGTTCCGGATTACGCGCTGATGGTCGGCGTGCCCGCCCGGCGCATCGGCTGGGTGAGCGAGCGGGGCGACCGGCTCGCACTGCCCGCTTCCGGGCTGGGGCGGGCGTACTGCCCGCACACCGGCGACCTTTACCTGTTGCACGATCAGACCCTGACCAAAGAGGCCACATGCCATGATGGACTTCATCGATCTCAAGACACAGCAAAAGCGCATCCGCGCATCGCTTGACGCCCGCATCGGTGCCGTGCTGGAACACGGCCAGTACATTCTTGGGCCCGAAATCGCACAGCTGGAGGACGCGCTCGCCCGGTACACCGGGGCGGCTCACTGCATCACGTGCGCGAACGGCACCGACGCGCTGCAGATTGCGCTGATGGCTCTGGGCATCGGGCCAGGCGATGAAGTGATCACACCGGCCTTCACCTATATTGCCACGGCGGAAGCCATCACACTGACGGGGGCGCGGCCCGTCTATGCCGATATCGACCCGGCCACCTATACGGTGGACCCGGCCTCGGTATCGGCGCTCGTGACGCCGCGCACCCGGGCGATCATGCCCGTTTCGCTGTTCGGTCAGTGTGCCGACATGGACGCACTGCAGGCCATTGCACAACGCCATCAGCTGGCCATCATCGAAGACGCGGCCCAGAGTTTCGGGGCCACCTACAAGGGGCGGCGCTCATGCACCCTCAGCACCGTGGCGTGCACCAGCTTTTTTCCCAGCAAGCCACTGGGCTGCTACGGCGACGGCGGCGCCCTGTTCACGAGCGACCGGGCGCTTGCTCACCGCCTGCGCCAGATCGCCCGCCACGGCCAGGAGCAACGCTATCACCACGTACGCCTGGGCATGAACAGCCGGCTGGACACGCTACAGGCCGCCGTACTGCTGGCAAAGCTCGAAATTCTGGATGACGAGATCGCCCTGCGCCAGAAGGTCGCCGCGCACTATGACGCCCTGCTTGCCGAAGCGCGCATCTCTACGACACCGGTCATTGCGCCCTGGAATACCAGCGTCTATGCGCAATACACGATACGCGCGCCCGAACGGGGCCGGTTGCAGCAACGACTGCGCAATGCCGGCATTCCCAGCATGGTGCACTACCCTCTGCCGCTACACCGCCAGCCCGCTGTCGCCGCGCCACAGGCCGTGCTGCCCGCCGCCGAACAGGCTGCGGCAGAAGTGCTGAGCCTGCCCATGCACCCCTATCTTTCCTACCGCAGCCAGCAGGTGGTCGTCGAGACCCTGCAGGATTCGGAAGTGTTCTGCTAGAGCAGGAGCGCGCCGTGCACGATGACTTGACGATACGCAAGGCAACTTACCGGCAGCTGTGTGCGCAGGAGCCGTCCATACCCCTGTTCGCACAGCCCTGGTGGCTGGATGCCACCGCGGGCCCCGCGAACTGGAATGTGGCCCTTGTGGAAAAGGGCGGTCTGGTGCTGGCAACCCTGCCCTACATGCATCACCGGCGTGCCGGGTTTCGTGTTCTGACGCAACCGCGGCTCACCCTTGCGCTCGGGCCCTGGTTGCGGCCGTCCAGCGCCAAGCTGCCCCGCCGCATCGCACAACAAAAGGAACTGCTAGAAGCGCTGATTGCCCAGTTGCCGCCCTACGACCACTTCCAGCAGAAGTGGCATTACGACCAGACCAACTGGCTGCCGTTTCGCTGGAGCGGTTTTCAGCAGACGACGGGTTACAGCTACGTCATCACCGATCTGAGCGACCTGCATGCGGTCTGGGAAGGCTTCCAGGAAAACACCCGTAAAGAGATCCGCAAGGCCTCGGGCCGCGCAGCACTGTGCGTACGCGACGACCGCCCACTCGATACGCTGCTGCGCCTGCAGCACCTGACCTTCGGGCGCCAGGGCAGGCCGCTGCCGTACCCGGAATCGCTGCTGCACTCCATCGACGCGGCCAGCGCGGCCCGCGGGCAGCGGCGCCTGTTCATTGCCGAGGACGTTCAGGGCCGCGCTCATGCGGGCGTGTACATCGTCTGGGATCACAACAGTGCCTACTACCTGCTCGGTGGCGGCGACCCGGAGCTGCGCACCAGCGGTGCCGCAAGCCTGTGCATGTGGGAAGCGATTCGCCATGCTGCCACTGTAAGCAAGCGGTTCGATTTCTGCGGCTCGATGGTCGAACCGATCGAGCGTTTCGTCCGAGCTTTCGGAGGACATCCATGCCCCTACTTTTCCGTGTCGAAAACCCCGTCGAAGGTGCTGGCGGGCTACCTGTTTCTACGGTCGCTACGCCCCCATCCGCAGGCCGCCTGAGCCCTCCGGAGGACGCCGGTGCCGATACGCTGCACATGCGACGGGCTGTGGCCATGCCGCAGGCCGTCACGGCATGGCTGCAGGATATTCTGCGCGAACGGTTCAACGCGGACATCACACTGCGCGAAACCGACACGGGCCATCACGAACTGAACGTACCGGGCTTGAACCATGTCGTGCGCATCCGCAACGACTACGAGCACTTCGAACGCAATCCACGCAATCTTCCCTGCGGGCGCTGGACACCCGGCAATGCGCGCTGGTTGCCGCAACCGTGGCACAGTCTGCCTGCCCCGGGCATGGCGGTAGCCCCCACTCCCCTGGTTACGCACGATGAACATGCCGGGCGCAGCACACTGCATTACGACGTGCTGGGGCTCACGTACTGGATGCTGAGCCGCCGTGAAGAAGTCGATGCAGACGGCCTGCTCGACGCCAATCAGCGGTTTCCCGCCGAAGCGTCGCACGCCTGGCGCCACGGCTACCTCGACCGACCCATTGTCGACGAATGGATGGAGGTATTGCGGCGCGTAATGCAAGCGGCCTGGCCCGGCCTGCCCCTGCGCGAAACGCACTATTCGCTGTGGTTGACGCATGACGTCGACACACCGGCGCGCTACGGTTTCCTGAGCGCGACGCGACTGGCCCGCGCAATGTGCGCGGATATCGCGCGCCGCCGGCCATTTGGAACGATTCTGCGTGCACCGTCGATTCGGCGCACCTGCAGGTGGCTGCTCGACACGCGCGACCCGTACAACACCTTCGACTGGATCATGCAGCGCTCGGAACAAGCAGGTCTGCGCAGCACCTTCTTCTTCATCTGCGGGCGCACCGACCCACGGCGCGACGCTCACTATCGGCCCGAAGACCCCGCCATCATCGAGCTCATGCAGCGGATTCATGTGCGCGGCCATGAAATCGGCCTGCACCCCAGCTACCACTGCCATTTGAACCCCCAGGCACTTTGCGCCGAGGCCGACCGCCTGCGCGAGGCGTGCGCGCGCGCCGGAATTGTGCTTCCCAAGGTGGGTGCCCGCATGCACTATCTGCGCTGGTCGACACCCGCGACGCTGCACGCGCTGACTGGCGCCGGCCTCGCCTATGACGCGACGCTGGGGTACGCCAAGCAACCGGGATTCCGTTGTGGCACCTGCCACGAATACCCCGCCTTTGACCCCGTCGCGCAGCGTGCGCTGCCATTGCGCATCCGGCCCCTGATCGTCATGGAATCGACCGTGATCGGCAATGTGCTGCCCGAGACAGTGGAAGCGGCCGAAGATACGCTACAGCGGCTGATGGAAGCGTGCCGGCGGGTGCGCGGCCGCTACACCGTGCTGTGGCACAACACCCAGCTGGAACACGCGCTGCATCGCCGCCTGTACACGCAGTTGATCGCCCACCACCAGGGGGGCCGCTCATGAAGACCGTGATGACGATTCTGGGCGCCCGACCCCAATTCATCAAGGCGGCGGCCGTCTCGCGGGCACTGGCCGGCGTCAGCGGGCTGACCGAGCGCATCGTGCATACCGGCCAGCACTACGACGAGAACATGTCCGACGTCTTTTTCGACGAGATGGACATCCCGCGCCCCACTCATCATCTTGGCGTGGGGGGCTCGAGTCACGGAGCCATGACGGGCGAACAATTGCGCCGCATCGAGGCCATTCTCATGGAAGAGCGGCCCGATTGGGTGCTCGTCTACGGCGATACCAACTCGACGCTGGCCGGCGCACTGGCGGCAGCAAAGCTGCATATTCCCGTGGCGCACGTGGAAGCGGGTCTGCGCTCGTTCAACCGGCGCATGCCCGAAGAGATCAACCGCATTCTTACCGATCATCTGTCGGCGCTGCTGTTCGCACCGTCACCCGGTGCGCAGCGACAGCTGGAGCGCGAAGGCATCGCGGGCCATCACGTGCACGTCTGTGGCGACGTGATGGCCGACGTGGCCCTGCACTATCGCAAACTGGCCCGCCGGCCCGCCTGGTTCGACACCCTCGACGTCGACACCAGCGAATTCATGCTGTGCACGCTGCACCGTGCCGAAAACACCGACTGCCCCGAGCGGCTGCACAGCATCTTCCTGGGCCTGTCGGCATCGGGCCGGCCGATCGTACTGCCACTGCATCCACGCACCCGCAAATCGATGGCGCAGCAGCGCGTGCGGCCCGCCCCCAACGTGCGTGTCGTCGATCCAGTCGGATACCTCGAGATGGTATGGCTGGAAATGAACTGTCTCGCCGTGGTAACGGACTCCGGCGGCGTACAGAAGGAAGCGTACTTCCACGGCAAACCGTGCGTGACGCTGCGCGAGGAAACGGAGTGGACTGAACTGGTTGAAGCCGGGGCCAACACGCTGGTGGGCGCCGATCCCGCACGCATCGCCCGCAGCCTGATCCATCCGCCTGCAATGCGCGCCAGCGCCGGTCTTTACGGCGACGGACGCGCCTCACAGCTGATCGCCCGCCAACTGGAACTGGCATAAAGGAGCACCGGGAATGAATATCCTGCTGGTCACCACGTACTTCTATCCGCAGAACCGCATTCCGGTGCTGCGGGTCGGCCAGTGGGCAAAATACTGGGCGCTGCAGGGGCATCACGTCACCGTCCTCACCACGCTCAAGTACCCGTTTCTGGGCCCGTATGGTCTGCAGCCCGCGCTGCCCGACGGGGTCGAGGTGGTGGAGGTGCCCTATCTGCCGCGCTGGCTGCACCGCTCCCCCGCAACGGGTCACCCGGGCACTGCACCCCGCCAGCCGGCCAACGCCTCGCTGCTGCGCCGCCAGCTGCGCAAGTGGCGCAGCTATATTGGCTCGCTGTGCGACGTGCACGATCTCTGGATCAGGCCTGCCCAGCGCCGCGGTCTGGAGCTGATGGCCCACCGGCGTTACGACGCAATCGTGAGCTCGTTCTCGCCGCCGGCGGTTCACGTGGTGGCCAGCCGCCTCAAGGCGGCCCACCCCGAAGCCGTGTGGCTGGCCGACTTCAGGGATCTCTGGGCGAACAACCACATCACGTCCGCCCGTGGTGTCCTTCGCCGTATCGAAGACGCGCTGGAGCGACGCAGCCTGACGGGGCGCGCCGATCTGCTGGCGACGGTTTCCCAGCCTCTGGCCGACGTGCTGCAGGCGCGCTACCCCGACATGAGCGTGGTGGTGCTGGAAAACGGCTTCGACCCGCAGGAGTTTCCCGACTGGTCTGAACGCCTGCGCACGCCGCCCGAGGTCGGTGACACCCTGCGCATCTGCTACACCGGCACGCTGTACCCCGGGCGCCGTGACCCCACCCCGCTGCTCGATGCCCTGAACCGGCTCATCGACGCCGGACGGCTCGACGCGCAACGGGTGGCGGTGGATTTCTACGGTCAGAACGAAAAGGAACTGGCCACCATTCTCGCGCAACACGATGGCAACCGGCATGGCATCGTCCGGGCCCACGGCTTCGTGTCGCGCGACGAGGCGCTGGCAGCCCAGGCGCGCAGCAGCCTTCTGCTGCTGCTTGAATCGGCGGAACCCGAAGCGCGCGGCGTGATGACGGGCAAGCTGTTCGAGTATCTGGTCAGTGGCAAGCCGATTCTGGGCGTCGGCCTGGACGAGGATTCGGTCGCCGCCGCACTGATCCGTGACACCGGCACGGGCTTCTGCTCGCGCAACCCGCACGAAATTGCGGCTGTGCTGGCGCAGGCACTCGAAACGGGCCGGTTCGGCTTCTATGCCCCCGTCGCCGAGCGTATCGCACCCTATGCGCGAGACCGTCAGGCCGAAGCGATCACGCATCGGCTCAGCGGCGCCAAGGAGCAGCGACCATGCTCATGACACTGCAGCTCTATTACCTGGCGATCTCCGGCGCACTGTTCGCGTATGCGCTACGCACGCCGCGGCACGCCGTGCGCGCGTTCCCGACCGCCATCGCACTGAATGTTTTTCCTCTGGCGCTGCTGCCCTATCTCAGTATGGACATCGCGCGTCTGGCCGGCATGCCGCTGGTCTACCTTCCGGTCACGGCCATCGGGCTCGCCCTGGTGGCCCGCAACGGGCTGCAGCTGCCGCGCCGCCTGATGTCCCTGTATATCATCGCTTGTCTCTATTTTGTATATACATTCATCAATACGGTCATCCTGCACGGCACAACCTTCGCCAACTTCGTGTACTGGGTGGCATGGCCGCTGAATATCTTCATCTTCATTGCCACGGCTTCAGCGGCAAGCCGCATGGATGCCGAACTGATCGACCGCGTTCTGTATCGTTGCGTGATGGTCGTGACGGCCGCAGCCGTAGTGGGCCTGCTTCGCTTCGCAGCGGGCATCGGCAACGACGCCAACTTCATGCCTGTCATGAACCGCAACGGCACGGTCGTGCTGCTGACGCTGCTGTTTCCCCTGGTGTTCCACGTGTATGAAACGCAGGGCAGGTCGCGCCGCTGGCTGTTCGTGTGTGCCGGCACCATCGCCCTGTGCGTGGTACTCACCTTTTCGCGCTCGGGGCTCATCGGGCTGGCGACCGGTTTGCTGCTGTATTACGGCCGTCTGTCGCCGGGCAGCCTGCTCAAGGCGACGGCCGGCGTGCTCGTACTCGTGATGGTGCTGAGCAGCGGCATGGCTCAGCGCAGCGTCGAGCGCCTGTCCCGAACCGGCACGACCCTCACCGCCCTGATTGAAGGCCGCGAACTCGATGAAAGCATGGGCGATCACAATCGCCTGCATCTGGTGAACAGTGCACTGGATGCGGCAGAGCGCCACTTCTGGCTGGGCACCGGGCTGGGCATGACGAACTACCGGGAAGGCCTGCGCCGGGCCGGTCACGGCGACGTGACTTCGAAGGCCCATAACTTCTTCCTCTCGTATTTCACCGAACTGGGCCTCGTCGGCTTCGCGCTTCTGATGGCCATGCTGCAGCGCATTTACGCCGGCCTTGCCCCGCTCGCTTCGCATCAGCGCGCGTTTCGGGCGTCGTTTCTGGTGATGGCCGTGATGATGACGATGAACGAGTACATCCTGCTGCCCGAACTCTGGCTGCTCTTTGGCCTGTACACGGGCATCTCGCGCCATGCCCTGGTTCGTCACCCTCGTTTCCGGAGCTGCCATGCCTGACCAATACGGCGCCATAGAACGACGCATTGCGCATCTGCTGGCCCGCTTTCCCCTGGTGAAAAGCTGGGTGAAATACGGTTACGCCCGTGCGGCGTATGTGCTGAGCGGTGCCTGCGACGAACCGGCCTCGGCGCGTGGCGCGGTGCATCAGGTGGGTGCGCCGGGCGTAGAAACCTTCTTCGGGTACTACGATAAGTCCCCGCTGTCGCCAAACGGCTGGCTGTTGTGCCACGCGTCCGGGCACCCCACGAACGAGCAGCCGCGCGCCGACCGCAGCATTGCCGTTCAGGTCTACGATTTCAGGGCCGGGGAACTGAACCGGGCAGCACTGTCGATCGACACGCAGACGTACAACTGGCAGCAGGGCGCACGCGCTCACTGGCTCGATGGCGACACGTTCGTGTTCAACGACTTCGACGCCACGCAGCAGCGCTACATCTGCCGGATGTGGAGCATCGGACAACGCCGCGAGATCCGCCGCTACGCGCAGCCGGTACAGGATTCCTGGCGCAACGACTACTTTCTTTCGCTGAATTACCGCCGGCTGCAGGCGCTGCGGCCCGATTACGGATATCGCAATCTTCCGCCACTCGGACCGGATGCACTGGCCGACCTCGAGCACGATGGCATTGAACGCGTGGACTATGCCGACGGCCGACACCACCTGCTCTATTCGCTGAGTCAGATCTGCCGCTGCGGCCATGAGCCCGTGTTCGACAAGGCCGCTCACAAGGTCAATCACATCATGATCGGGCCCGACGGACGGCACTTCATCTTCCTGCACCGGTACTTCGTCGGCCGGCGCAAGTTCGACCGGCTGATGCTGGGCAGCGCAGACGGCGTCGAGCTGCGCGTACTGAGCGCGCATGGCATGGTCAGCCATTGTTTCTGGATGAATGAGGGCGCGCTGCTGTGCTACCTGCGCCGCCCTGACGGCCATGACGGCTACACCATCGTGGACACTGCAAGCGGTGCAATGCGGCCATTGCTGGAAGGCCGGCTCGACGGCCTGGGAGACGGGCATCCGCATGTACACGGTCACTGCTTCGTCACCGACACCTATCCCGACAAGCGACGCATGCAGCATCTGCTGATAGGTGACCTGCATTCGGGCCGGATCATCGAACTGGGCCGCTTCCATCAGGGCTTCCGCTATGGCGGCGAAACCCGCTGCGATCTGCACCCGCGCTTCGACACGGAAGGCCGCCATGTCTTCTTTGATTCGGTATGCAGCGGCCGGCGCCGGCTCCATTTCCTGGAAGTCGGCACCGGCCTGGAGAATGAAATGACCGCCTCCCCTCCAGTATTCGAGAGGAAGTGATGCGTCAGAGCGTGGGGATGAGCAGGAAGAGTGGATCCTCACGGGCCGACGGCATCAAAGTGCTCAGAGGTGATATACGCGAAGGTATTCACAGGCAAACCGGAGGA
>JAUZQE010000048.1 GCA_030733815.1 Yanghanlia caeni | reverse complement strand
ATCGACTACTACAATCGGCACCGTATCAAACTCAAGCTTGGCGGAATGAGTCCAATGGAATATCGGCTACGGGCAGTCTCCCATTAAAATTTAACCGTCCAACTCTTGGGGGTCAGTTCAAACCCGGGGCGATTCAGCTGCAGACTATCGTGGTGGTCCCGCGTTGCTATTCTTTGGCTTCGCGAATTGTCCGGACGTTTGCCCGACTACCCTTGCCGTTTTGGCTGAAGCGACACAACGACTAGATGAGAGTATCCGAGAAGATCTCAAGGTTCTGTTCGTTTCGGTTGACCCGGAGCGTGATGATCTAGAGATTCTTGCGCGTTATACCGATGCCTTCGGGCCCCAATTCATAGGATTGTCCGGTGATAAACAGGCGCTGACCGTATTGACCCGGCGGTATGGAAGCACATATTCTTACAGTAAAAAGGATAACGACGGTAGCTATGATGTTTCGCACTCCAGCGCCGTTCTGGCATTTGACCGAGGTGGACAAGTTAGGCTTCTGATTCGTGCCGATGATCCGATAGATGCAATAGCGGCGGATCTCCGGCACCTAATTATTGAGGGGTGATCATTGCCGCCGTTGTGTTAAACGGGAATGATGACGCGTCAAGTAGGATCGCTCCCTGCGAGAAATTCTGTTTGTAGAGTAGGCTTTCCGTATAATTTTGCGAGCTTTAGGTGGTAGCTGCTCCCTACTTTTCGTGATCGCGTCTAAGTTAAAATCGTCACCTTTTATAGGTAGATTAGCTTCAAATATATAACGGTACCCTTGCACAAATCCGTAACCGATAAGAGCGCTCAGCGCCATAATAATCAACTTCGTTGCGTCCATATCTCTACTGTCAGCATAAGAGTTTAAAGAATTTCTGTTTTCCCTTGTGGCGGCGTACAGAGCTGTGTTGCTAGCGATAGTTAGCTTTAACCTCTTGATCTACGAGACGCTTTAAATCTTCATATCCAAACTTGGGCAAAGGCTTGCCGTTGACGTAAAAGGTTGGAGTCTGCTTGACGTTTAAAGTTCGGAGGTCAGATTTGTCTTGATCGATAACCCAGGTCACGGTGTCTTTATTAGCGTCTTTACGCGCTTTATCGACATCAACGCCGATTTTCTCCGCGTAGCTCCAGATCAAGCTAGGCTGCGGGTCGTGATGGCTCGCCCACTGTGGCTGCTCATCCATTACGACATCTAAAAGTGGCCAATACTTGTCCTGGATACGCGCAGCTTCGAGGATACGAACGGCCTCCTCGGAGCCCTCATGAAAGGGAGCATAACGGATGACAAGATTCACCCTGCCCTCATGAGTTTCCACGATCTTCTTGACGAATGAATAGAAGGCCCTGCAAGTTTCGCACGACGGGTCGAAAAACTCGACAATCGTGACCTTCGCATTCGCCGAGCCAAGCACCGGCGAATGCATGCGAGTAAGCTCTTTGGCCGTATTTTCTGCGATCACCTGCTTGCGCAGCTGGCTCTGCTCGTATAGAAAAGCACCAACAGAAAACGTCATGACGGCGAGGATGCTAGTCAAGACTAGCAGAGTTTGTTTTTTCACTTTTTGCGACCTATTTTGGTTACCAGAATAATGGCGAGCGCAGTAAATGCACTGAACGACAACAAGGGAATGGAAATAAAGCCGAGCAAGTTAAGATCGGCCTTCGCGCAGGAGGGCCCCGCCCCACAAGGTTGTAATGCCTCGGGGATGAATCCGATGTACAGAAGGTTGTGATAAACGGAGAGAAGCCACCCGAGAACAACGAGGGGCAACGCGTACTTAAAAACCCCGACGTCCGAGGACGCTAGGCCGACCCCTAATATAAGTACAAGCGGGAACATAAAAATTCGTTGATGCCAGCAGAGCTCGCATGGAATAAGGCCCATTACTTCACTTAGGAATAATGCGCTGAAGGTTGCAATAAGGGAAATAGCCCATGCAGCGAAGAGCCAATACCATCGCGCCCCAGATAGGCTTGGGCCATTCATCATAAAAAACCGGTCCCGAAAGAGTTGTTGTCGGTGCAAGACATCAGCCTATACTCCCCAAAGCAGGAAATGTCTTCAGGAGCCAGATCGCAAAACGCATTAGCTGTCCGCTCGCTACCGCGATCCCCATCAACACGAGAATCGCGCCCGTAATCAGCTGAATGTAACGACCCGTTCGACGTAGGGAGCTTAGGCGACGCATAAAAGGCGTCATGAAATATGCGGAAAGCAGGAACGGAACGCCTAAACCGGCTGCGTAGATTCCTAACAGAGCAGTCCCATGGGCTATGCTCTCAGATGTTGCGCTAAGAACCAGAATGCTGCCAAGCACGGGGCCAATGCAGGGCGTCCAGCCAAATCCAAAGGCGACTCCCAGAAGCAGAGCGGACCAGGGATTACCGCCTTTTGTCTCAGGGTCAAAACGGTAATAGCGCTGCGCCCACATCGGAACGCGCACAACGCCCATCACGGTCAGGCCCGCTAACGCTATGATGATACCGGCCGCAATATTGAGTTCGTAGCGATAGCTGAGGAAGAGGCGTCCGATTGCCGTAATGCTGGCACCTAAAATCACGAATACCAATGCAAACCCGAAAACAAAGCATGCACTTAGTCCGAACGCTCTCAAACGCTGCGAGCGCCCTTCGTGAGCAGATGTCGTTGCAGATATGTTGCCGCCGGCAACATAAGACAGATACCCCGGAACCAGAGGCAAAACACACGGTGATAAGAACGACGCAATACCGGCGATAAATGCAGTCAGCATTCCGATCGTGGTAAGTTCTAGCATTGAAGTATCCTAAGAACGACGTTTTGTGTCATTGCAATGCGCCTTTCGCGTCAGCTTGTTTACGAGCCCTGTAATGTTCTATCGATTAACGCTTCGACTTGCTCGCCGTCCCAAGCAGCGGGTCCCAATGCGCGACCTATTTCTCGACCGTTTCGATCAATGAGTAAAGTCGTTGGTACACCGGGGGCACGGAGTAAATTTGGAGCTTGTGCTGATGGATCAAAGTATCCACGCAAAGTCTCTATTCCGAACTCTTCGTAAAATGATTCGACCAAGGCCGTATCACGGTCAATCGACAAAGCCACAACTTCGAAGTCTGCGCCGCCCCGTTTGGCGTTTAGCCGGTCGAGTGAGGGCATTTCTTCTCGGCAAGGTGGGCACCAGGTAGCCCAAATGTTTAATAAAACGACTTTCCCTCGGAAGTCTGCCAAGCTGAGCGCTTTGTCTGCTTCGCCCTTGAAAGGCAGGGTTGGAAGATCTCGCGGTGTACTCCAGCGCATGAAGCGTTGATTGCCGATATCAATGGCGATGTTGAGAGTGCCCCCGGAGACTTTTCCTGTGGCATTCTCACGCTGGTAAGTAAACAAGAAAAATGCGATGGCGACCAATGAAGCAATCACTACCATCGTAAGAAAGAATATTTTCAAAGCACTTTTCATGATGGCTACTGTGCTGGGGTTGGAGTAGTTGTGTCGTGGTCTCTTTGATTGATCGCGTGTTGGATGCTCTCGCTAATAGCGCGCGCCGCGTTCGAGTCCGGGGGAACCGCTCCAAGCACCTGCTGCCAGTAAGAGATGGCGCTGTCATAATCTCGCCGTTCTAATGCTGCAGCGCCTGCAAGTGTTAGTGCAAATGGCTCCTCGGGACTAAGGGCTAGCGCCCGTTCGAGCAATGTGGTCGGATATCCGGAAAAGCCATTAGGATTGCTTCGTGCCAAGGTTTCTGCGTACTCGGTCAGTGCGAGCGGATCGGTCTCAATTGCACTTCCGGCTTGTGAGAACGCTTTTGCGGCTTCCTCATATCTCGAAAAATACCGATATGAGCGGGCAAGCATGAGCCACCCTTGCGGGTCGTCTGGATTCAGTGCGAGTCGTGCAGAAAGTGAATTCACCATTGCCTGAATATCAGCTTGTGTGATGCTGGGTGGCGGCTGTGTAGGCGCCGGATTCATCGCAGCGGGGTTCCCTAGTTGAAGGTATAACAACATCGACGCCACGGGGAGAACGACCGCTACACCTAACGCGGCATATTTCCCATTGCGAGGCTGTTTCCCGCTTGTTACGACGGGTTTTGCCTCATCTAACACTCGACGTTGTAAATCTTGAACGGCTTCATCATGATCATTGGCCGACAAGGTGCCGCTTTTACGATCTCGCTCGAGTTCGGCCAACTGATCACGAAGCACGGCCGAATTCACGACGTGGTGCTCAAGATGTGTCGTTGCGCGGGGCCCGCGCCACAGCACGCGCCCTAGTGGGAGGACGACGGCAAGAAGCACCAGCACAACCACTGCAGTAAAAATGAGGTTCATCAGAATTTCTCAGAGTCAGCTGTTTGGGCCAATAACGCATGTGCCCGTTTGCGGTCTTCGGCGCTCAGCGGAGTATTGACGAGGCGGGCCTTGCGGCGGCGGAGTGCCATTATCAGTATCGTCAAGCCCAATAAGAACAGCAGCATCGGCCCGAACCAAAGCAACACCGTAGTGGCATTCATGGGCGGACGGTAGAGCACGAAATCCCCGTATCGTTCAACCATGTAGGTTCGGATCTCGTCATCGGTTCGGCCGGCTTGGATTAGCTCGCGGATCTGCTGACGGAGGTCGACGGCTAGTTCAGCCCTTGACGCTGCAATGGATTCGTTCTGACATACAAGGCAACGCAGCTCTTGCGCGATGTTGAACATCCGTTTCTCAGGGTCGACCGTCGTTGCGGAAGCCGGCATTGCAATCAAGAGAGATAAAATGGCAAACCACCAGTATTTCATTGCTGGAGCTCCCGAATTAGTGGCAGCAGCGTGTCGCGTACAGCGCTTTGTGTCACCGGCCCGATGTGCTTATGGCGAATCATTCCTTGCTTATCGATGACAAACGTTTCAGGGACTCCGTAGACGCCGAAATCGATTCCCACGCGGCCCCGTGTGTCCGACACAGAAAGCGTATATGAGTCTCCGTAACGCCCGAGCCATGCTATCGCCTCGCTGCGTACATCCTTGTAATTCAGGCCTATGATTGGTACTACACCAGAGTTGGCTAGCTCCGAGATGACGGGATGTTCGTCAAGGCAAGCTGCGCACCAGGATGCCCATACGTTCAGCAGCCAGACCTGGCCTTTCATTGACTCAGAGGTAAAGACGTTTTCAGGCGACTTCAATTGGGGTAAAGAGAAGTTTGGAGCCGGTTTATCGATAAGAGGCGAGGGCAACTCACTTGGCTTCAACGTGAGTCCGACCGCAAGGAATGCCACCAGCACGATGAATCCCGCGAAGGGCCAAAGCAAACGATTCACGACGTCGCTCCTTTCAAAGCGACAGAGGCATCACGCGCTTTCCGCTTCAGTCGGTAGCGGCGATCGCTAATCGCCAACAACCCGCCTAGGGCCATCAAGAGACAACCGCCCCATATCCAGTCTACGAAGGGCTTGTAGTACACGCGAACACTCCAGGCGCCGTCACCGAGCGGTTCTCCTAATGCCACGTACACATGACGAAGTCCGTTGGCGTCGATCGCCGCTTCGGTCATGGGCATGGCAGAGGAGGCGTACGTTCGTTTTTCTGGATGCAGTAGGCCCATAGACGCTCCGTCGCGGAACATCTCGAAGTCCCCCATATCGGCAACATAATTTGGGCCGGGGACCTTGCGCACGCCTATGAACTTCAAGTCATACCCTCCCACCTGTACCGTTTGCCCCGGCGCCATACTTACGTCTTCTTCAGTTTCGTAGCCCATCACGAGCGTGACGCCGACGACAAAAACCGCTATGCCCAGGTGGGCGACGTGCATGCCGAGCCAACTGAGAGGCTGGGAGAACAAGCCACTACGTGTTGCTTTCATGCGTTCGTAGATTCCAATGACGACGGCAACACCGATCCACGTCGCGAGTGACACGCCGAGGGCAACAAGCAGAGACCACCGTCCGAGCGCTAGCGGTACACCTATGCCGAATGCAACGGCGAGGAATGCGGGGATGTACAGACGTTTCAACATGGCTGGCAACTTGGCGGACTTCCAGTTCGCTATAGGGCCCACCGCCATAAGGAGTAATGCCGGCACCATGAGAGGTACAAAAATCGCGTTAAAGTAGGGCGGGCCAACGGATATTTTTCCAAGCCCCAGCGCGTCTATGAAGAGTGGATATAACGTACCGAGTAGTACGGATCCGGCAGCCACTGCCATCAGTACGTTGTTAACGAGCAAAAGGGATTCGCGCGAAATAAAATCAAACCGTCCGCCTAGACCAACTTTTGGCGCGCGGACCGCGTACAAGAGTAGTGACGCTCCCACCACTACAGCGAACAAGAGTAAGAGGAATACGCCTCGGCGGGGGTCTGTGGCAAAAGCGTGTACCGAGGTCAAGACGCCCGAACGCACTAAGAAAGCACCGAGCAGGGATAGCGAGAAAGTGCTAATGGCGAGCAAGACGGTCCAACTTTTGAAGCTATTGCGCTTTTCAGTGACGGCAAGGGAATGTATGAGGGCTGTACCCACCAACCATGGAATGAACGACGAGTTCTCGACGGGGTCCCAGAACCACCACCCGCCCCAGCCGAGCTCGTAGTATGCCCACCAACTTCCGACTGCGATACCGAGCGTAAGGAAGAGCCAAGCTGCAGTAGCCCATGGTCTTGACCAGCGAGCCCACGCCGCGTCGAGTCTTCCCGCCAGAAGTGCTGCGACCGCAAAAGCGAACACCACTGAAAATCCGACGTAACCCATGTAGAGCAATGGCGGATGAAAGATTAGGCCTATATCCTGTAAAAGTGGATTTAGATCGAGTCCTTCCAACGGGGCTGGTGTAAGGCGTTCAAACGGGTTTGATGTGAGCAGAACAAACAGCAAGAACCCTGCATTGACCAAACCCAATACGCCCAGGACTCTGGCGACCATTGGCTCCGGTAACTGACGTGAAAGCATACTGACCGCGCATGCCCAGCCGGTTTGCATCAGTACCCACAGCAAAAGCGAACCCTCATGGCCGCCCCAAACTGCAGCAATGCGGTAGAAGAGCGGCAACCGGGAGTTGGAATTCTCTGCGACGTAGGCAACAGAGAAGTCTTTGGTTATGAACGCCCAAGTCAGGCTAAGGAATGCCAGACTGACCAGGGCAAATTGGATACGCGCTGCAGGCCGTGCAAAAGCGATCCATGCCGGGTTCCCATTTGCCGCACCTGGCAAAGTCAACGCCCCTTGAGCACCTGCCACGAGTAGCGTCAAGATAAGGGTAAAGTGACCAAATTCAGCAATCATGTCGGCTACAACCTCGTTCCTTCGGCGTTCTGGGTCGCCTGATCTATAGCGTGCTGGGCTTCCCGCGGCATATAATTTTCATCGTGCTTTGCTAATACCTGCTCCGCTCGAAACTGGCCGTTGCCATCCAGCTTTCCCTGCGCTACAACACCTTTGCCTTCGCTGAATAAGTCAGGCAGTATCCCGGTATAAAGCACTGATACGGTTTGAACTGAATCCGTAACGACGAAATTTACTGTCAAGCCATCGCGCTGCACGCTGCCGGTCTGCACCATTCCACCAACTCGAAACGTGCGCTCTTTAGGGGCTTCTCCGGCAATGACCTGTGCTGGCGTGAAGAAAAATACCAGGTTGTCCTGAAAAGCATTCAGGACCAGTGCAGTCGCGATCCCTAAGGTAGCTATGCCGCCCCCGATAAGGGCAAACCGCTTATGTCGAGCTTTCATTGTTTTTCCTTTCAAAATCGGATTTCTCTGGCAACTTCGATATCGAGCGTTTCCGACGTCGGCTAAGCAGAGCGACTTCCACTACTAGAGCGATGAGCGTGACACTTAGTGAGCCCCATACGTATGGGGCATAGCCTCCCATCGCGAAAAATTCTGCGGCGCTATTCCACTTCATGGTTTGTTCTCATTCAATCGATGTACCCAGGTGCTATGACGTTCTCGTTCCAAAATGATGCATCGAGCGCGTATCAGTGCGACGCTGATTGTGTACATCCAAGCGGCCAACGATACGAGCAGTATGGCAACGAGCATGATCGTTGCCATGGACGGGGCGCGCGTTAGCGATACGGACGCGCCTTGATGCAATGTGTTCCACCACTCGACCGAGAAATAGATGATGGGTATGTTGACTACGCCGACTAATGTCAGGAGTCCTCCGGCTTTGTCAGCGCGGCGAGCGTCTTCGATGGCGGACTGAAGCGCCATAATTCCTATATAAAGAAACAGCAGTATCAATTCAGATGTTAAGCGTGCGTCCCAGACCCACCACGTTCCCCACATCGGCTTGCCCCAAAGGGCGCCCGTCCATAAAGAGAGGAAGGTGAACATCGCGCCCGTCGGCGCGAGCGCGCGCGCCATCATGGCTGATAATCTGCTGTTAAAGGCAAGGCCTACTGCGGCCCAGAATGCCATAACAAGGTATATGAACATGGACATCCACGAGACCGGCACATGGAGAAAAATGATGCGGTACCCTTCACCCTGCTGCGCGTCTGTGGGTGCCAGGAAAAAACCGATATAAAGCCCCAAGGATCCTATCGCTATAGCTGCGAGCATGAACCATGGTGCCAGACGGCCTGCCAGTGGGTAAAACGTGCTTGGTGTGGAATATTTGAACCAGTTAATCATTTATTGCCTTACTCCAAGGCGATCCGTAATGCCATAGTTGTGGCCAAGGGTGAGAAGAACGCAGCCAGCGCCAAAGCCGCCGCTAACAATGAGAAATGGGACTCGGCTCCTAGCCCTGCATTAACCGAGGCGACCGCTCCGGCACCGAAGATCAGTACTGGTACATAGAGCGGCAGAACCAATAACGCGATAAGTACGCCGCCTCCCCTCAATCCAATCGTCAAGCTCGCGCCAATCGCCCCCAACAAGCTCAGCACGGGCGTGCCAATCGCCAGGGAGGTGGCTAAGGTCAACAATGACGCGGGTGGGAGATCAAACTGCAACGCCAGCAACGGTGCGACGAATAGCAGAGGAACACCGGTAAGGATCCAGTGCGCAATCACCTTCCCTGTGACGAGCATTCCAAAGGGAGCTGTAGACAGCATGAGTTGCTCCAGTGTCCCATCAGCGTGATCCTCTTCGAAAAGCCTGTTGAGTGAAAGCATGCTTGCTAATAATGCAGCTACCCAAATGATCCCTGGTGCGATCTGTCTCAGCGTATCGCGCTCGGCACCTATACCAAGGGGAAATAAACTAACCACGATGACGAAAAAGAAGACCGGCGTAAGAGCGTCGGACTTGCGACGCATCGCAAGACCTAAGTCGCGGCGAATCACCGCATATGTGGCAGCTAAACCAAGTGATTGCATCATGAGCCGATCTGCAACGTACGTATTGATCCGGCCAGGAACATCGGTAAATGGCTGGTCCAAATTGCAGTTCCGCCTTCATTTAAATGCCACGAAATTCTGTCGAGCACCCATTGCGCTGCCGCGTCATCAAGCGCAGTCAAAGGCTCATCGAGTATCCAGAAAGACCGTCGTAAATAGCACAGTCTGGCCAAACTTACCCGGCGTTTTTGGCCTTGAGAAAGCGCCCGCACCGGCAGGTCTGCAATTTCATACAAGCCGCTTTGCTTCAATGCGTCCTGAGCGATTGCATCGCTGATAGGTTCGTCAGCTAATGCCGCTGCATAAACGAGATTCTCTATTGCGGTAAGGTCGTCTTTGAGGCCTATTAGGTGACCGCAATAAAGAAGCTCCCGTCGCAAATGGTCTCGAGCGACTTGAATCGGACTGCCGTTCCAGAGGATAGCTCCGCCGCAAGGAGGCGTGAGGCCCGCGAATACACGCAGCAGTGTTGTCTTTCCACTCCCATTTGGCCCTTGGACGAACAGGCCGGATCCACGTTCAAGATGAACGTTCAGGTCATGGAATAGACGGCGCTCACCGCGCACGCAGGTCAGATTGATGGCTTCAAGCACTACCGGCCCCAGTTTGCAATATCGTTGCTCGCTGAAAAAAGCTTATGGATACTAAGGGCAAGAATGTCGGCGGTGCCGTCAACCCTCAGTGCAGTTCGATAAGCTGGACAGAGCTGGCACGGCGAAGCATGCCTTTCAGGCCGAGAACCACGAATGGGTCACGAATGCGCGAGAATTTCGCGCCCGGCGTACCAGCTCAGGCGAGAGGCAGCCACTGAGGGCGTTCGGGACGCTCGTTGAGCGCGCGCTGCTTCATGGCGGCCTGCCGAAGGTCAGGGCCAGAGTCGGAAGCGAGCGGGGGAGGGGGGGAGTGTGAGGATGACAACAAAAACGCACAGGATGCATGACAGACATAGTCCGAATGCCCTGACATCTCCGACGAAGTGTCTGCCTTCTTCACTTCGCCGTAGGATGGCGCCTTCGTTTCCTCGAGGTTAAAACTACGGTCTTCCACATAGTCGACTGACATTGGCGGACAATAGACGTCGACTACCGCCCAGGAGGCCTGGAGCGGAAGCATCGAAAATATTATCAGCAAAATCAATCGTTTCATAATGGTTGACATTCTACAGGTTTCGGGCTATTCCTGCAAACCGGATGGAGGTGAGGCTGGGATCCTGGGTAGCCCTGACGCACCTTCGGCCGGTGTGTCGTGCGGGGTGGGATCTAGACTCTAAAAACGTCAATTGTGTCCAGGAAAAAGAATTTCAAAGGCCGTCGCTGCATCGTTCGAGCTGACAGTGATGGTACCCCCGTGGGCCTCAATAATAGATTTCGCAATTGCTAATCCCAGACCGGCACCTTCCCCCGAGCGCTGACGGGAGGCGTCAGGACGATAAAACCGCTCGAATATACGGGGAAGATGTTCTGAAGGGATGGCGGGGCCTGGATTCTGTATGAGGACTTTCACCGTACTCGGGGCGTGTGCAGCCATTTTTTCCAGCCGGACCAAGACCGTTTCACCGCTCGGAGTGTGTCGAATAGCGTTGGACAATAGATTGCTCAGCGCACGGCGAATCATCAATCTGTCACCTAAAGTACTGACAGGCCCACCGGATACCTCTAAGGCGACTTCACGTTCTTCGGCCCAAGCGCCAAAATAATCGAAGAGCATGCGAACTTCAGCTTCAAGGTCGATGGCTACTAGCTCTGGCTTTAGCAGCTTGTTGTCCGCTTGAGCCAGAAATAACATGTCGCCGACCATCTTGGCCATCCGATCATATTCTTCTAGATTGGAATACAAGATTTCACGGTACTGTTCGACACTGCGGGCTTGAGAAAGCGCGACTTCTGTCTGGGTTTTTATGTTCGTAATCGGCGTACGCAATTCATGAGCAATATCACCCGAGAAATCGGATAGACGCCTGAACACGTCTTCGAGACGGTCTAGCATCTGGTTGAAAGATGTGGCCAGCTCGGCAAGTTCTACTGGCACTGCATCAGGGAACAACCGGATGTGCAGCTGGTCGGACTTGATTCTTCCTATCTGACGGCTGATTCGTCTTATCGGCGCGTGGCCTTGATGCACAGCGAGCCATGTAAGAAAAATTGCAATAAGGCAGGCAGCCGCCGTAATGACACGCAGATAATTGCGAAAGCTCTCAAGGTAGTGCAGGTGGAAATTTATGCCGGTACCCACGGCAATGGTAAGAACTTCCATACCCGCGCCGCTGTCGGCGGGGACCTGAATCACCGCACCTCTGTAAGTTTCGTTAAGGTCTTTCCATATACTTACTGTATCAACACTGATCTGGTCGACAGGTTGCGAAATCTTTGCAAACCTTGCCAGGTTCGAGCCGGGCGTCGCATAGACCACCGAGCCAGCCAGCGTCGAAATTTGGTACTGAGCATTGTGATGACCTGAAACAGCGCTTGCAAACATGGCCCGTACGTCTTCGGCACGTGAGCCATCCGGCAGTGTCGCAACGGTGTGTTTTAGGGCTTGCAGAACCGCATTCAGTTCATCTACGTCCTGCTGGATGAAGTGATTGTTGATTGAGCGCTCGATGACCCATCCGAACGTCAGCAATACAACCGTGATCACTGCGCCGATCGAGACGGTAAGTCGTACCGCCAGGGAGACAGGACGTCGCTTCATTGGTTTGGTGTCGAATCGGTGACATCGAGCATGTATCCCATCCCGCGCACCGTATGTATCAATTTAGGTTCGTACTCGTCGTCGATTTTCGCCCTAAGACGCCGGATGGCGACGTCAATAACGTTGGTGTCGCTATCGAAATTCATATCCCAGACTTGGGAAGCAATCAACGATCGAGGCAGCACTTCGCCCTGGCGTCGCACGAGGAGCTCCAGCAGGGCGAACTCTTTGTTTGTGAGGGTTATCCGAGTTCCTTTGCGTTCCGCCCGCCGCCGCGGAATGTCGAGTACGAGATCGGCTACTTGCACCTGATCGCTCGCGGCCGGGACAGCGCCGCGCCGCAATAGGGTGCGAACGCGTGCGAGAAGTTCGGCGAAGGCGAACGGTTTGACCAAGTAATCGTCTGCCCCCAACTCCAAGCCCTTCACCCTATCTTCCACGCTATCGCGCGCCGTGAGAAACAAGACCGGAGTCTGCGATTTAGCATCACGCAGCGACTGCATGATGCGCCAGCCGTCTACGTCGGGCAGCATCACGTCCAAGATGATTAGATCGTAGGAGCCTGTCAGCGCCAAGTGGTGACCGTCAAGGCCGGTGCGGGCGAGATCGACCACAAAGCCGGATTCGAGCAGACCTTGGCGCAAGTAGTCGCCTGTCTTGACCTCATCCTCCACAACAAGCAGTTTCATGTGGTCGCTCCTGAAAGTTTCCGCGGAAGCGGGGGCTCCCGCGGCCGGATTTCGCCTTACCAAACCATCGTTACAGTCTAGAGTGATCATCGTGACACGTGCATGACGGGATCATTACAAAATTGTAATCTCGGGTGGTGGCTTTGCGACCCGTCGGTCAAGTCCGTCCAGTCTTGCTGTAAGCCCGGATTTCAACGCGTCTTTGCTGCCAGACTTGCGCCGCGCGCAAGATCTGGCATGGGGTTGCCGGGCTTGGAGGCTGCCAGTTTCCGTTTTTCTTGGATGGGGTCTACTGGCTGATTATTGACTCGCAGCTCATAATGCAGATGGGGGCCACTGGATATTCCGGTCGAACCGACATAGCCTATGATCTGTCCTTTTTCTATGTTGACACCCTTTCTTAGGCCTTCCTTAAATCGACTTTGATGTGCATATACAGTGGAATAGACATCGTCGTGTTCTATGAAAATCACTTTTCCATATCCGTTCTGAACGCCTATAAAAGAAATTTTTCCCTGAGCCGTGGCGCGGATGGGGGTCCCTTTTGGGGCAGGGTAATCAATACCTTGATGGCCGGCCCACTTGCCCGATACGGGATGAAGTCGGTAGCCATAGGCTGAATTGATACGCACGTGTTCGCTCAGTGGCGTGTTCAGAAACATCCTGCGTAAGCTCTCAAGCCGAGGTGGTGCTTTATGCGAGTGTTTGCCAAGCGTGTGAACGGGGCCTTCGATAATAGAAGTCTGCCTGACCTCCGATGCTGCCACAGTATTCGTCATAAGGTAGCCTAAGACGAGAAACAGGCCTTTAAATATCCTATGCATGTCAGATAGAAAATATTTTTATAGTGGCTACGGTCGGGGCCGACAAGGGCTATGACAGTAAGACCTTCATCGAGGGCTGTCGCAAGCTCAAGGTCACGCCGCACGTGGCGGCCAAGGACAGGCACTCGGCGGTGGATGCCCGGATCACCCGACACGAGGGCTACAAGACCAGTCAGAAGGTGCGCAAGCGCATTGAGGAGGCCTTTGGCTGGATCAAGACCGTGGGTGGTCTGGCCAAGACCAAGCTCATCGGTCAGGCCAAGCTCACGGGTCAGGCGCTGCTGTGCTTTGCCACCTACAACCTGGTGCGCATGGGCAGCATCGGCGGCTGGTGGGACGCGCATCATGCGTGAGCCCGGGGATACGTGCGCCCGAAATGGGCGAGATGGCCTGCAAACAGGCCAGATTGGCCGGTGCAATCGCTGCGCAGACGCGTCTGGGCCACTCGTTTCTTCGAAAACAGCGTCCCTGATGCGTTCGATGCCCACTTTTTCAACGGCCTGTTAAGAGCCAAACTTACGGCATGCTTTGTGTTTGTAGCGATCCTTGCTGCCATCATTGGAATGGTCGGCCTGACCTCCATTCAACGCATCCATAACATGGCCGGGCACATGCACGATTTCGAATTGGAGGGGGTCTATCAGGTTGGGCATATCGATGGAGAGATACGCGTGACCGGGCGTGAGCTGCGCAATGCCTTGCTTTTGCCCGCGGGTAGCGAGCGCAGTGAATCCATAAGTGCTTTGCAGGGGCATTTTCGATCTCTCAACGCTCTCGTGAAGGACGTGGGTAACTATTTCGTTACCGATGAGGGTCGTGACCAAGTGCGGCGGCTACAGGATTTGGTGCGTGACTACGAGGCGGCCACGGGCCGGGTGTTGGCGTCCGTTAATCAGAATTACATGGGCACACAGGTCCGTGCCGTAGAAGTGTTGATGACTAATGCGCATCCGATCGCCGCCGAAGCTGAGATGCTCATTCACGAGATGTTGGCTGCAAAGCGTCAGCATGCGCAACACTACAAAGACGACATTGACGGTGTCCAGAATATGACGACTTTCATGGTGACGGCTCTCACGGTGGCAGGGGTAGTTCTGGCGTTATCGTTGGGCTTGCTGATGGCCCGTATGATTTCTCGCCAGCTGGGCGGCGAGCCTGGTGATGTGGCTGGCATTGCGGCCACCATCGCACGGGGCGATCTGACCGTGTGCATCGACACTTCTGGTGTGACGCCCAACAGCGTGATGGCGAACATGGCGGCGATGCAGGCTTCGCTGCGGCGCTTGGTGAGTTCGGTGCTCAACACTAGCCACAGCATTGCCAGTGGCGCCAGCCAAATCGCAGCGGGGAATGTCGATTTGTCAAAGCGTACTGAAGAGCAGGCGGCCAATCTGACGCAGACGGCCTCGGCGATGGAGGAGCTCGCCGGCACGGTCCAGAGCAACGCCGACGTCGCACGTCTGGCCGCCCAGAGGGCTATGGCCGCGAGCCACTCGGCTGAGAACGGCGGCGAGATGGTGGGTAACGTCGTGCAGACCATGGTGGTGCTCAACGAAGCGTCCAAGCGGATCGCGAACATCATTTCCGTCATCGACAGCATTGCCTTCCAGACCAATATTCTGGCGCTGAACGCGGCGGTGGAAGCAGCCCGGGCCGGTGAGCAAGGTCGCGGCTTTGCCGTGGTGGCCGGCGAAGTCCGCAGCCTGGCGCAGAAAAGCGCTTCGGCAGCGAAAGATATCAAGTCGCTCATCGACGATAACGTGCAGAAGATCGAAGACGGCAGCAAGCTGGTCAACACCGCCGGCGAAACCATGAATGGCATTGTTTCTGAGGTGAAGCAGGTGACTGACCTCATCAGCGAGATCAGCGCGGCGACGTCTGAGCAGACGATGGGGATATCGCAGGTGAACGACGCCGTGCTGCAACTGAGTGACGTGACACAGCAGAACGCCGCACTGGTGGAACAAAGCGCAGCCGCCTCGGCGAGCTTGGACGAACAGGCTCAGCGTTTGGTGGAACTGGTTCGAGTTTTCCGGGTGGAAGGCGGGCAGGTGTCTACTTTAGAGAGTTCCAAACCTTCAGGTCTTCTTCCACTACAAAAGCATAGTGCCGGAACCACGCGCCTGATAGGAGCACACCCTTAGAGGGATGGGTTAGGACTCGCACCGTACAAGGGGCGCGAGTATGTCGAAGATGACAAAGATGTAATGCAGGAGCAATGCCCCTGAAAGGCGGCGGCGGCTACAGTAAGGTGAGCCGCTCGATTGTATGGCGGACGATAAACATATCACCAAAGAGAACCGAAAATGAAATGCGATATGAAGACGATGCTAAAGGCCGGCGCCGGGCTTGCCGTTGGGATTGCGGTTGCCTATGCAATGTTTCCCGCCGCACGCGAACTGCTCGTTGCGGTAAGCCCATTTCTGTTTTTGTTGATCTGTCCGCTGATGATGGTTTTCATGATGAAGGGTATGCAGTCGTGCCATACGGACCATGGAACTAAGAAACATAGGTCGACAGAGATACCGACGGATGAGCCCGCTAAGTCGGGATTCACTCGCCTAGGCTTGGCGGTGAGTAAGCGGCGGGATGCCTGACCAGCTAATGGGTAGCGACCTCAAGAGAGCAGTTTTAGTCCTAATCGCAGTGCTGGGAATGCTCATAGTGTTGGCCGTCGCGTTTGCAGGGATCATGCTGTACTCATTGTTGAGGTTATGAGATGGGTGTGCCGTCAGCATTTCTGCGCACTTGAGCTCGTATCGCTCCCTTGGAGCCTATCCGTAATTTTGTGGGTGAGGCATATCATAGGGGTTAAAAACCATGGATATGCCAATGAAGAAGAAGCGT
>JAUZQE010000047.1 GCA_030733815.1 Yanghanlia caeni | reverse complement strand
CACCACGCCCACATCGTGCAAATCAAAGGAGACAGCTATCGCCTAAAACGACAACGCAAGGCTGGCCTCTTTCCGCCAGCACCGAACCCGTAAACACCAGTGGTGGCTCAGATTTCAAATGCGCGCCTACGCGCTTTGTGGCTCAAAATTACTTTGCATTTGACAGCGTCTTGCACGGCTTTTACGTAGTTGTCTATGTCGCCTCGCGGGAATGGATTTGCAGGCTTTTGCGGGCGTTTGCAGACGAACTCGTATCGAACCCTTAAAGGGAGCTTTCCAAGGCTCTCGCGGCCTCTCAGAGCCGACTTGAGCGCGTTGGCTGCGTCGAGCTTCCAGCGAGCGTATGTGGGAGGGTAGTAAGCGCCTCTGCCTCGGGTGGCGCGCGGCCGTGAAGCGGGAAGAGGGCTAAGGGGTAATTTGATTCGAAGTTGCATGTGAACAAAGGAATGAGTGCAAGCTCCTTTGCTTATGTCCTCAACGACCCCAGGGGCGGGGTCTGATTCCTGCGCGGCCCCAGCTGCTCTTTTTAGCTACGGGGCGCGGTTGATCTACCTTTTGCTTGCGAGGATGGTGATGAGTGGGTTCTTGTTTCGCTTCAGCCGGTGGCTCGGGCGCGGCTGTAGGATGCCCTGTAATCGATTTCTCTACTGCTACGGGAGCTTGGAGCGCTTTACGTAAATAATTGGCTCCACGGGTGCGTAGCGCGGCCAGAGCGTATACCTCAAGGTCGAAGGCCTCGATGCGTTCGCGAGTCTTGATCCATTCCCGCACCGCGCCCCGCCCGCGCACGTATTTGCGTATCGCTTTTTCAGACGTAAGCTGAGCGATGTACTCGTCTTCGACCCAATCCGGCAAGTGCATGTAGCCAGGCCCTGGTACCTTTAAGCGCATGCGAGATACGACGGTATCTTTAGCAGCATCGACACCGACGATGAACAATTTAGCGCGGTAGCTGTTGTTTTGCGTTGGATTGCCAACGATCGGGCGACCGGGTTGTTGCATGCCTTTCAGTGGAAACACACGCCTGTTTTGCCGAGGCTTGCAGAACTTGTAGACGTTATCCGTGTGATGCCCACCTGAGTCGATCAACGTAGTGTCGATCTTGAGCGTACCGCCGCTCTCATGCTCAAACGATCCGAGCAAGAACTCGTCGAGCTCGTTCCACACTTCATCAGCGCCAGGATCACCGTGAAATTGCGAGTACGCGATAAGCCACGACTCTTCGCCCGCGCCCCACCCCTTCACCACCGCTTCCAAGCGGTCGCCCTGAACGTCCACAGCGGCTGTAAGCAAGCGCACACCTGCGGGAACTTCGGCGACATAAGGCTCAACTCGAGCTTTCAAGCTATCCGCATCTACACCCTCGGCTTTTTCTTCCCAGGTCTCCGCGAGAACCGTGTTAACCCAGACCTTGAGCTTTGCGGGGTCATGGCCGCCTTGGCCATCTTTAGTTGCCAGAAACTCCTGCACGCAGTCTTCCCATGATTTCCACCCCAGTGGACTGTAAAGTCCGTTCAAATGGAAGCCGATTGTTCCGTTCTGAGATTCCGCGGTAGCCCGCCACTCGCCGCGAGCGAGCATCTCAGTTTTGAAGCGCTCTTCGTCCCCCGCAGTGCGTGACTCCGCCGAAGGCGCTGGAGAATGACTCCCGACGGGCAATGACTCCGTAGTTGTGACTGAGGTATGCACGAGTGACTCTGACTCTTTAGCAGAACCATTAGTTCGCTTCATTTCATTCGTGTTCGCAGCCCACTCCTTGTCAGCCACAGCTGCGTCAATCCGCACGCGACCCTTGTCGTCGCGATGCAGACACCGCGCAAGACGCCCAGCTTTGATAGCTTTCGCTACAGCTGCGTGCGAGCAGCCGCGATGCTTCGCGTATGCGTTCTGAGTAAGAAGAGTTTGAGTATCAACTTTATTCATCGGAATAGCCGTCTCAATAGTTTTTGGGTATCAACTCAGCTGCGAAAAGTGAAACCCGATCGACAGAGTTTCATGTTGTGAAAAATGGATCTGCGAACTTGAGAATCTCCCAGCGTTGGCCGGGGATTTATTTCATAATGCGGGAAGCGCTACGGCGCGTGAAAGCTGAAACCAGGGGCTGAGTTGAAACCCATTTCAAAACGCTCACGCTAGCGATACGTCGTGCTCGCCGGCCACCCGCTACTCAGCCCTCCTCGGAGGACCCGCGCGCGCTCTCAAAGACAACGCCCACACCATGTATAGGCAGAATCCAGCGGTATGCCCACAAAAAAGCCCCCGAGCGGGGGCTGTGTTGCGTTGCGTAGAGCGGCTTAGTAATCTAGATCTGCGATATCTTCATTTACTTTTCTATAAGCTATTTCGAGCAAGCCCGGATTCAGCTTTTCGAGCGTGTCGATCATTTTGTCAAAATCGTTCGATCTGTCGAAGCGAAACTCGACCGGCCGGTGCCCGGTTTCGACGTACAGTAAGTAGTGCTCGAAATCGAACTCTTCAATGCTAACTAAATGGAAGACTGAAGAATTCGCATCTTCCCCCCGCACGTGCTCGCCGCTATCCAATATTTCTATATCCGGCTCAGCTCTATTGTGTGCTTCGTAAATGTAATAGCGCACTAAAGCAGAACGCCACTGCTTACTCAAACGATTAAGCTTAAGTTTAAGTAGTTCGAGACGCACATCGTCGTCGAGCTGTTCGAGTTCTGTAAAGTTCGACATAGTAATTCTCCATAGTAACTGCGAAAGCGACATGCTCTTCGCAATTATGTATAGCGTTATTCCTCTTAAAAATTGAACGAAACGCATGCGCGTGTTGAAAATAATTGTAAGCCCTTGAATCTAAAGGATTTTCTAGCGAAGAAATCCCGACTTTTCGTCAGCAAATAGCATCGATCGCTAGTTGAGTGCGCGCCATCCTCTCGCTGTGCCCGTTGAGCCCACCATTTATGCGCTTAGTCAAACCCTGCCAATCGCCGCGGTCGACAAAGCCTCCACAGCCGCGCGAATGCCAGAACCACGCTGCACTATCTGCGGCGTAGTCGTAGCGCACCAGGTAGTCCGGATTAGCAAGCACGGGCACGCCGGAGGCACGCTGATACTCTGTGTAGTTGTCGCGACCCGTGAGCTGCTTCAAGCCCCGGCCCCGATAGTTCCAGCCGTCATCGCTGCCTGGTTGATTCCCCATCCGCGACCCGTAAACATAGTTGGCGAGATCTCGTGGGTTGTTTGCGTACCGCTGTGCTACTGCGTCTGACTTAAAGCGCGACGGCCAGACTTGGCGCAAGCGAGGTGCGCTGTAATTCAGGTTCTCCGTGAGCCTCGAGAGTGCTCCGCTTTCGACGCCGATCTGCGCTAAAAACGCTGCTACGTGTAGCGGCTCTGTAATGTTGTACTTGCGCATAGCGGCGGTTAAGTGCGGTAGCCAAAGTGCCGATCGCACGAGAGTTGCGCCGGTTGCTTCGGCGACTTGTTGAGCTGTGAGTTGTGTCATGAGTGCATCCTTCAAAGGTATGCACTCGTATAGTTTCGGCAACAGAAAAGCCCCCTAGTGGGGGCTTGAGGAGTGGCGCCTTAAATGTCGTCGAGTTTCGTGTCCAATCCGCTGTGCTTTGCCCAGAGCCTCATCGTTTCCCTCACGCGTTCCTGAGAATCTGGAATGCTATCGAGGTTTCGTAGCTCCTCTAAGTAAGCCCTCAACCAGGGAGTTGACGTAATCGCGTGTAGCGCCGCGTCTCGATACTTTTGCCGTATTTCCTTGCGCCGAGCATACGCATAGAGCTCGAGGCCCGGCAGCGGCACACCTGCCGCCATTTGTCGCGCAGTAGCTGCATCTCGATCATCGAATTCTAGCGTCACACCCAGCGCCTGTAGCTCGTCTTCTTTGCGATAAGCAAGCGACTCTTGCCACTCCTTAAAGCTGTCTACTGACTCAAGCACATCCGCCGAAAACGGGAAGTTAAGCTCACTTAGCGCTCGCTCAAACTCGACACATTCTGCTCGCGCATGCTGCCATGCATCTTCTACGTCGCCCGCGTTTTTATAGCTTGCCTCCGTGCTGCTGCCAGTCATCAAAGGCCGGCCCAGGATGGTGTTTAAGAAGTGTTGAAAGTATGTTGCTTGCTCAGCCATGTCCTCGCACATACGTATGTCCTCCACTGAAGTTGTGAGAGTGCCTCATCGATGTATAGGCCTCAAGACGCATAAGTACGGACAGAGAAAAACGCCCCACTCGAGAAGTGAGCAGGGCGTTGAGGTAGTGCTAGTTAAGCTGCTGCTCGTTGCTCGAGTATCTGAGCGTCATCGCAGCGCTGATGATATTGCCTCGCATCCAAGTTGCCCGCTTTAATAACAGCTTCACGTGCGTCGTCTTCAGCGAATAGCGCGCGCAGACGATCTCGAGCTTCATCCTGTCGATCCCAAAATACGAAAGTCATCCGGCGATACCAGTCACCGTACCTGCTCGTATCGTTCTCGATAATGTTCCAGTCTAGCTCTTTACTTACCAATCTCGCGTCGCGCCCGAACTGCTCTGCGCGCGAAAGAATGTGTTCCCAACGGTCCTCGTAGCTCACTGCATCAGAGCGCAAACTGTAGAATTTTTTGATGCGGGCGATCAGCGTAGATACTTTATACATGTGCTTTCCTCTTTAAGTGTAATCACGACTTGACTAAGTCCTCGCACATGTATAGGCAAAAAAATGAGGAATAAGCGCTTTTTCGTGAAAAATAAATTCGGGGCCATAGGTCAGCCAGCTGCCAGGGGCTACATGACTCTTCTTATAGGTCAGCGAGCTCAGGTACCCTACGCCCTTCTTCCCCATAATTCGTGTCACGTGCTCCGACCGCTTGTCGGACGATAGTGAGATAGGTTGTATCGCTGCATCAAAAATTTATTAGCTCGCGATCGCAGCTGCCGGCGCTTCGCGATGACTCCCTTCGCGTTGCGCTTGTAGCTGCCGCGGATCTGCCCACGTGTCGCAAAAACGGTCGATTGTGAGAATCCGCGCGGTTGTCTCAAATCAATCCGTGTAAACGAGAATTGAGATTCTCATAAGGCTGTTGCATAATCATCGTCGCGGATCTGCCCTCACCAACGAGTTATGCGACATGACGGATAAAAAATGGCTTGACGAAGTACAGCAGATTGAGATAGTCGATGGCGACGTGGGAGCGACGCTGAGTAAACTTTCTGACAACATGAAGTTGCCGCCGCCTGCGAACACTGGAGTGCTTCTCGGGTACGCTCGCGTGTCGACTGATGAGCAGAACCTAGAGCTACAAGTCGATGCGCTTAAGCAAGCCGGCTGCGACCGCGTCTTCACTGACAAAACGTCTGGTGCGACGACGATCAAGCCGGGGCTTGAAGAGCTCCTCAGTTACGCTCGACGCGGCGACACGATTGTGGTATGGAAGCTCGATCGGCTTGGCCGCACGGTCAAAGGCTTAGTCGACTTTGTTGAGTCGCTTGGTGAGCGTGAAGTGCACTTTAAGAGCCTCACTGACAGCATCGATACAAGCACACCTTCAGGACGCTTTTTCTTTCACGTCATGTGCGCCATGGCGGAGATGGAGCGCGAGCTCATTCGTGAACGTACGAGAGCTGGATTGAGCGCTGCTCGGGCTCGCGGAAGGCTCGGCGGTCGGCCTTCAAAGATGAACGCGGCGAAGCTCGACGCAGCCCGCCGTTGGCTTGAGCAAGGCATGCCTGTGAATGACGTTGCAAGTCACCTTGGCGTCTCTCGCGCGACACTTTACCGCGCGCTTGCTGCCTCTACTGCGGTGCCTGCCTAGACTCTGCCGCGGAGCCACGGCGTCGCCTCGGCGTTGCTCTTTCAGGCTCCATCGCGGTGCTACTTCAGACTCCAGCATGGCGCCTGTACAGCTCTCCGGCAGATCCCTGTTGAGCACTCAAGCGTGACCAGGGCCGGCCCGTTTCGGGTATCGACATTGAGCTGCTCCTTCTCCTGGTTGAGGCTGAAGGGTGCGCAGATGGTGCTCAAGAGTGGCTCGCTTTGCTCGCAACCCTCCTCCCCTGGTTGAGGCCGTAGGGCGCCTTGACCATCAACTAAAAAGGAAACTTATGCATCTTCGCTTAGTTGTAAGTAACGACTCGCCGCAAGCGCTGCCCGAGGCGACAGCCGGAACGCCATCAGAGCGCTTAAGCGTCGCTGAAAAGCGGGAGATTCGGGACACAGTTATGTCGCTTGAGCTGCTCCCGGGGGTCACAGTCGCAGCAGCGATGGCTGAGTATACTGAGCTTGGCAAATTTATCGACTTTGCAGCGTCAGCTGAAGGCGCCGCGGCAGATGAAGATGAAGTTTTCGAGAGCCAGATGCGCGTCGCGCGGTTGAGTACACAAGTGGGGCTGCTCGGCTTGATTTTTCACCGCGACGCGACCCCCGACGAAGGAGGCGTGAGAAAGGTGGTAGCTATCGTCGTTCAACCGCCGCGCTTGGTCAAAGCTGCGCCCCCTCTGAAGCGCTACAAAAACAAGTTATACATGCTTAGCTTGCAGTAGCTAAGCACCTTCCTGCGGAGTGCAGAGGGAGGCTTATCGGGTGGCGGAGGCGGGTTTGATGAACTTGATCTCTGGCCACCGTATCTGCTCAAGAATTTTGCTCTTAGAAGCAACCGACATTTCTCCCTCGTAGCCTCGCACTACCGCGCTCTTCTCCGTCTCTTTCGCTTGTTCTTTGCTGCTGTGAGCGTGTCCCGTAATCACTTCCGCGCCCGCTATGCCATCGTTCATAGCTTTGTTGAGTAATGTTGAACGAAACGCATGCATGCCTACAAGTCGAGCGCCCGGGGTCTCGTCGCGCAGCCCAAGCTCTTCTAACAGTCCGCGAAACCACTTTTCAGCTTCACCAGAAGCTCGTCCACGCGAGGGTTTGAACGGGCTAAATAACAATTGCGCACCCGCTTTTCGCTGTCGCTCAACGTACTCAATAAAGCCGAGCTTGATGAGCGCGCTGTGGATGGGGACCAGTCGACGCGAAGCGCCTGTTTTCACTGAACGGCGTACGTCCTCCACCTCTTCACCTTCTTCTGTGATTTTGAAAAACCACACACCCTCGGCATCTTTCTGAACGTCATGCCGAGGGTGTAGCTGACACAGCTCATTGACGCGAGCACCGGTAAACAGCCCGACGTGCGGTAGCCAGAAGCGGTGGTGTTCTGAAGGGTCCTTTGCGAACCCTTGCATCGCAGGGCCCTCAAAAAGGCGCTTTAGTTCGGGCACTTTGAACGCGCGCTGACGGTTCTCGCCACTAGCTTTCGACCCGCGATATTCGATGAGCCTAACTGTCAATGAGGTGGGGAAACCTTGATCCTGATAGTTCGTGATTGCCCACCCTAGGAATCGTCTTACTACTGCACGATACGTGTCTTCAAACGTCCCGGGGGCAATTTCGCCACGCGATAAGTCCTCGTTGCTTTTTGCAAGCGCGACCCATGATTTCCCGGTTCTGCGGGCTTCGTCGGCCCACCTCGGCCAAAGTTTGTGAACAAGCTCAAAAAAGTAGTTAATGTCGCTTTGTTTAAGGTCAGAAATTGGCTTTTTCCCGAGCAGCTCAACGAGCATAGGCACGACGAGATTGACTTTTTTCGCCATGGCGAGCTTACGGCCGCTCGCGTATTCTTTATCGATGTATTGCTCTGCAACATCTGCGAACGTCACTGAGCTTGCAGAACGGCGTTCTGAGGATTTCGGCGTCGGCACCTCTTCACCCTCGTACCGTCTCAACAGCTTTTCGTTAGCCCGGATGGCTGCGCGCCCGTACGCCAGGACCAGGCGCCGGTAATCGGGAGCTTGTAGTCTATTGTCGTAACGATGGAGGTACAAGAATTCGTCGAGAAGAGGCGATAGAGTCTCAGCATCACCAACCGCAACAGCTGCTTTTAAGACCGGTAGCGCAGCGCTGTAGCCATCTTTGTACTCTTCGATTTCGTCGATAGCATACGTGCCCTCTTCTCGGCGCATTTCGTCGCCCGCAAGTGCAACTGCTTCGACGTGTTCGCTGATTCTTTGTATGTCTTCTTCTGTGAGCTCAGTTAGAACTTCGAGAGCCTCGAAATGCCGAGCCGCAGCGTCATCAGCAAGCTTTTGCCGCATTCCTCGCCACTTCGCTTGCAGCTGACCATCGAGCTCATGAAAACGATCAACGGCTTCTTTATAGTTTCTTGTGCCCGTAGTTTGGTTGATCTCTAACTTGCCTGGCGGGTATGCGAAACGTAAATCAGCCGGTATGCGTCGGCGTAAGTAATACGTGCCGTTTTTGTGCTTAACTAAGCCGGTCGGCAATACAGGCATCTTGGACCCTCGCTGCTTGTCGCGAGAACCCCCTTCTTTCGTCATCGCAAAGCCTGTTGTGTAGAAGCTTTGTGTAGAAAATCTTGCCAGCAACCCCTTGATTTTATTGAATTCTCTTAAAAATCAAGGGGTTGAAAAATACTGGCGGAGACGGAGGGATTCGAACCCTCGATACGGGTATAAGCCGTATGCTCCCTTAGCAGGGGAGTACCTTCAACCTCTCGGCCACGTCTCCAGCGAAACCGCAATTCTAGCACGATTTTCGTGCCGTGCGTGGCCTTGAGGTTAACCCTGCTGAGCGTCGGCCGCGGGCGTTTCCGCATCGAGGCCGAAGGCCCGGTGCAGGGCGCGCACGGCAAGTTCCATGTACTTGTCGTCGATCACCACCGAGGTCTTGATCTCGCTGGTGCTGATCATCTGGATGTTGATGCCTTCCTCGGCCAGCGTGCGGAACATGCGGCTGGCCACGCCCACGTGGCTGCGCATGCCGATGCCCACGATCGAAACCTTGCAGACCTTGTCGTCGGCCACGATTTCTTCGGCACCCACGGCGGGGCCCACCTGGTTCTTCAGAAGCTCGAGCGTGCGCGCGAAGTCGTTGCGATTGACCGTGAACGAGAAGTCGGTGGTGCCTTCGACCGACTGGTTCTGCAGGATCATGTCGACGTCGATGTTGGCGGCGGCCACCGGGCCCAGAATGGAATAGGCAACGCCGGGCTTGTCGGGTACCGACAGCAGGGTGAACTTCGCTTCATCGCGGCTGAACGCAATGCCCGAAACTACGGCATGTTCCATTTTCTGGTCTTCCTCGAAAGTAATGAGCGTGCCCGAAGACATTTCTTCTTCGAGCGGAATCATGGGGTCGGTGAGCGACGACAGCACGCGTACCGGTACGCGATACTTGCCGGCGAACTCCACCGAACGAATCTGCAGCACCTTGGAGCCGAGCGACGCCATTTCGAGCATTTCTTCGAAGGAAATGACGTTCATGCGACGCGCCTCGGGTACGATGCGGGGGTCGGTTGTATATACACCGTCGACATCGGTGAAGATGAGGCACTCATCGGCCTTCAGGGCTGCTGCCACGGCAACGGCCGAAGTGTCGGAACCGCCCCGGCCCAATGTGGTGATGTTGCCGTCGTCGTCGATGCCCTGAAAGCCGGTGACGATGACCACACGCCCCGCATCGAGATCGGCCTGCACGCGCGAGCCATCGATGGAGTTGATGCGCGCCTTGGTGAACGACGAATCGGTGCGTACGGGTACCTGCCAGCCGGTGTAGCTGCGCGCGGGGGTGCCGAGTGTTTGCAACGCAATGGCCAGCAGCGCGCTGCTGGCCTGTTCGCCAGTGGCCGCCAGCTGATCGAGCTCGCGCCCGTCGGGGTTGGCGCTGATTTCCTTGGCCAGGCCAAGCAGACGGTTGGTTTCGCCGGCCATGGCCGAGGGCACCACGACAACCTGATGACCGGCTGCGTGCCACTTGGCCACGCGCCGGGCCACGTTCTTGATGCGCTCGACAGAGCCCATGGACGTGCCGCCGTACTTCTGAACAATCAGGGACATCTTCTACTCTGGAGAAAGGACACGGGCCGGCGCGTGCAGGGCACACCGGTGTGGTGCCACGAGGATCAGTAAGGGAAACTTTCTTATTTTACAGAGTTTCCTGATTGTCGTTTAGCGGCAACAACTTGACGCGCCCACGCACGCAGCAGATCAGGTGCTGCTCATGGCGCAGGCGCAGATTGCGATCGTGCCCCAGCGCATGCACGCCATCCAGTTGGCGGCACAGTTCACGCATGCGCGCGGCCGTGGGCGCACGCAGGCCGTGCAGGCGCAGCCAGTAACGCAACACCATGACGCGCCGCGGTGCGCTCAGCGCCCGCCAGGCCGCCAGCGAAAAATCTGTCTTCTCGGTCCCCGCATCGAGCCTGGCGAAATCCTCGGCGGCCACGTCGCTCAGAAGATCGTCGAGTTCGCGCGCCTGGTGCGCATGACGGGCCAGAATCGTGCGCCAGGCCGGCCAGCGTTCGTCAAGCACGGGCGCCAGGCGCCGCCGCACGGCGCCACGTGTGTAGGCGTCGTCGATATTGGTGGGATCCTGTACGGGCGCCCATCCGGTGCGTGCTGCGTAGTCGTCTGCAGCGGCAAGAATGCGGCTGCGCTCAATATCCAGCCACGGGCGCAGGTAGTTCAGGCCGTCGCGCTCACTGTTCGCTGCCATGGCCGCAAGACCGGTGGGACCCGCACCCCGCAGCAGCCGCATCAGCACCGTTTCAGCCTGATCGTTCAAATGGTGGGCAAGCAGAATGTGGGAAACGCCCTGCTGGCGCGCAAGCCGGGCCAGACCTTGGTAACGGGCCTCGCGGGCCGCCGCCTCCTCGCCCTTGCCCGAACGCGCCTGCACCTGCACGCGCAGGCTGTGGCACGGCAGGCCAAGCCCCCACGCCAGCCGGTGCGCATGCGCACACCAGTCGTCGGCGGTCTGCTGCAAGCCATGATGAATGTGGAAGCAATGCAGTGCAACGCCGGGCACCTCACGCAGTGCCAGCGCCGCGTGCACCGCCAGCATCGCCGAATCGGCACCGCCGCTCAGCGCGACGGCCACCCGTGCCTGGCGAGGGCCACCCGACAATGATGAGAACATCGCCCCGATAGGCGAACGCAGTGCGGTGTCGCCGGCGTAATCAGCCGGCAGCAGGCTGACGGGCACGGCGCGGTCAGCCGGTTTCGGTGAACCGCCCGTATGACATGAGCCGCTGCAGGCGCTGATTCACCAGTTCTTCCGGCGACATGCCCGACACCTGTCGCAGGGAATCGGCCAGCGCACGGTTCAGCTGACGCGCCATCATGATGGGGTCGCGGTGCGCACCGCCGATCGGTTCATTCACGATGCGATCGATGAGCCCCAGTTCCTTGAGCCGCGTGGCGGTGATGGCCAGGGCCTCGGCCGCCACAGAGGCCTTGTCGGCACTGCGCCAGAGAATCGACGCGCAGCCTTCCGGCGAAATGACGGCGTAGGTGGCGTACTGCAGCATCATGACCACGTCGCCCACGGCAATGGCCAGAGCACCGCCCGAACCGCCCTCACCGATGATGGTGGTGATGATGGGCACCTTGAGCTCGGCCATGGCGTACAGGTTGTGGCCGATGGCTTCCGACTGGCCGCGCTCTTCGGCACCGATGCCGGGGTAGGCACCGGGGGTATCGACGAACGTGAAAATGGGCAGCTGGAATTTTTCAGCCAGACGCATCAGACGCAGCGCCTTGCGATACCCTTCGGGGCGAGGCATGCCGAAGTTGCGCATGGCCCGTTCCTTGGTATCGCGCCCCTTCTGGTGGCCGATGATCATGCACGGCGTGCCATTGAAGCGTGCCAGCCCGCCCACGATCGAGCGGTCGTCGGCATACATGCGGTCGCCGTGCAGCTCGTGAAAGTCGGTGAAGATCTCGCGCACGTAATCGAGCGTATAGGGCCGCTGCGGATGCCGCGCGACCAGCGCCGTCTGCCAGGGCGTGAGCTTCGCATAGATGCTTTTGGCCAGCGCCGTGTTCTTCTGCTGCAGGCGGGCAATCTCGTCGGAGATATCGACAGCCGAATCCGTTTGCACGTAACGGAGCTGTTCGATCTTGCTTTCGAGTTCTGCCAGAGGCTGCTCGAACTCCAGGAATGTATTACGCATAAGAACTTGGTATCCAGATATGGGCTCGGCCCGGCTTCTAGTACTGCAACGCGGCGGGATCAAGGCTGCGCCACAGGAACCAGGTCGCAACCGTACGCCACGGTGCCCAGGCCTGCGCCACTTCACGCGCTTCGAACCGCGACACAGGCTCGCCACTGAAATAGTGTAGCGAAATTGCCTTCAACAGGCGCGAATCGTCGAGCGGCAGCACATCGGGCCGCTGCAGGTTGAAGATGAGGAACATTTCGGCCGTCCAGCGGCCGATGCCACGAATGGCGCACAGTTCCGCAACGACCGCTTCGTCGTCCATGTCGGCCCAGCGCGCCGGCTGCACCTTTTTTTCGGCAAAGTGCGTGGCCAGGTCGACGATGTATTCCGCCTTGCGCTTGGGCAGGCCCGCCAGTGTGGCGTCGTGTTCAGCCAGTTGCAGCACTGCCCGTGGCGTCGGGTTGCGGCCACAGCCGGCCGTAAACCGCGCCCAGGCGGCATCGGCGGCTTTCACCGAGCTCTGGTGGCCGATGAGGGCGCGCGCCAGCGTGACGAACGGTGCCCCGGGCGGCGCCAGCGCGTCGTCGGGGTATTGAGGAATGATCCTGCGCAGAATGCGGTCGCGCTCGACCAGTGCGGCGGCCGCCTCGTCCCAATAGTGGGGGCGGCCCGTAACGGGGGGAGTGGTTTCAGGCATTCTGTGCTCGGTCAGGCCCTGCGCCACTGGGTTACGCCGCCGGGCCGGTCTTCGAGTTCGATGCCTGCAGCCTGCAGCTGTGCACGAATGCGATCGGCCTCGCCGTAGTCGCGCGCCTTCTTGGCCTGATTGCGCGCCTCGATCAGGGCCTCGATCTGTTCATTGGCCAGGCCGGTGCCGGCGGCGGCCTGCGCATTGGCCTGGTATCGGGTGGGCGACTGCAGATAACGTTGCGGATCGGTCTGCAGCAGACCCAGCACGCCGCCCAGTGCCTTGAGCAGACCCGACGTGGCGGGTGACCGGCTGCGATTGGCTTCACCCGCCAGTTCGAACAACACGGCGACTGCGCCCGCCGAGTTGAAATCGTCGTTCATGGCATCGCGAAACTCGCGGCAGTATGGCGCGTTCCAGTCGATTTCGACGGCTTGCGGCGGCACGTTGGCCAGCGCCTGGTACAGGCGGTCGAGCGCGTGCTGCGCATCGACGAGATTGTCGGGCGTGTAGTTCTGCACGCTGCGGTAATGGTTGCGCACGATGAAAAAGCGCAGCATTTCCGCTTCGCGGGGGTTGGCCTGATACGCTGCGACCTCGTCGGACGGATCGGGATCAACCGCAATGGTGCTGCGGATGCGACGGAAGTTGCCCAGCGACTTCGACATCTTGTCGGCATCGACCATCAGCGGCCCGCAGTGCATCCACACAGTCGCCAGCGTGCCGCCAAAGGCACCTTCGGTCTGGGCGATTTCGTTCTCGTGATGCGGGAATTTCAGGTCGGGGCCACCGCCGTGGATGTCCAGCGGCAGGCCCAGCAAGGCCTTGCTCATGGCCGAGCACTCGATGTGCCAGCCCGGGCGACCCAGGCCATACGGCGATTCCCATTTCGACTCCTCGGGCTCTTCGGCCTTGGCCGCCTTCCACAGCACGAAGTCGAGCGGATCACGCTTGCCTGCCGACACGGCAACGCGTTCACCGGCACGCAGATCGTCGAGCGATTTGCCCGACAGCTTGCCGTAGCCCTCGAAGCCACGCACCGCGTAATTCACGTCGCCGTCGTCGGAACGATAGGCCAGGCCCTTTTCTTCAAGCCGCGCAATGATGTCGAGCATGTCGCCCACGTGCTCGGTGGCGCGGGGTTCGTACGTTGGCGCCTGCACCCCCAGCGCCTGTTCGTCGGCACGCATGGCGTCGATATAGAACGACGTGACTTCATTCAGACGCCGCCCCGTTTCGACGGCGCGACGGATGATCTTGTCGTCGATGTCGGTAATGTTGCGCACGTAGGTGACACGGTAGCCCGAGGCGCGCAGCCAGCGCTGCACGACGTCGAAGCTGACCAGCATGCGGGCGTGCCCCAGGTGGCAAAAGTCGTATACCGTCATGCCGCAGACGTACATGCGGACATGACCCGGTTCGACCGTTCGCAGCGCTTCCTTGGTACGCGTAAGGGAATTATAGATTTGCAGCATCTGCCGTTTATGAATGGTGCGGAAGAGGACGCCACAGCCGCGCCTGAGGCCCGGCTGTGAAGAATGGGCTTTTCTGGCGAAAGCATGGCTAAAATGGTGGTCGTTAAGTATAGCAAGCCAACCAGGAACCCAGCTCGTGCGCCTGAAGTCCGCTCCGAATCTCTGGCCCGCCCCGCTGGCGGTCACCGCCCTGCTGCTTTGCCTGCAGCTGCCCTTCGGTGCGCCCGTGGCGCAGGCTCAACCGGCGATTCCCGTGCCTGCCCCGGCAGGCAACGACCTCTTTCCCGACGAACGCCCACCGGAAAAGGGCTGGAAGAGCCTCGCCAGGCTGCTCGAAGCCATCGAACCCAAGGTCGACACCAGTCTGCCGCTCACGCCGTCTCAGGTCACCGACCGCATCGCGCTCATGCTCGACCAGGGGCGTGCCGCCGAAGCGCTGGGCATCATCGAAAAGCGCAAGGCGCAGTACGCACAGAATCCCGACCCCCTGGGCAACGACGTACAGCTCATGTTCCTGCACGCACGGGCGCTCGCCGCGCTCGAGCGCCACGAAGACGCCATCGGCGTGTATCGCGACATGACCTCGCGCTACCCCGAACTGCCCGAACCCTGGAACAACCTTGCGGCCGAATATGTAAAGACCGGCAGGCTCGAGATGGCACGCCAGGCGCTCGAAATGGCGCTGCATGCCAACCCGGAATACCGCGAGGCGCGGGCCAACATGGGCCGGGTGCAGCTGCTTCTGGCCCAGGAATCCTTCCGCGCCGCCCAAACCGGGCAATAGCCCTTTTCACTTGAACACACCACGGCAGTACTCACGACATGGCTCACATCACTCTGCATTCCATTCTGCCGAGCACCGGCCTGCGCCGGATCGGCGCCGCCCTGTTCGCCTGCGCCCTGCTTCTGCCGGGCGCCCATGCAACAGCCGCCAACTCCACCACAACAGAAGAAGGTAACCCCTCCATGACCACCGAAACCCGCGTCAAGCTTCAGACCAGCCAGGGCGACATCGTCATCGAACTGAACGCCGCGAAAGCACCCAAGACCACCGAAAACTTCCTGAACTACGTGCGCGACGGCTTTTACGACGGCACGGTGTTCCACCGCGTGATCAACAACTTCATGATTCAGGGCGGCGGGTTCGAACCCGGCATGAAGCAAAAGCGCACCGGCGACCCCATCGAAAACGAAGCCAACAACGGCCTCAAGAACGAGCGCTACACCATCGCCATGGCCCGTACGTCCGACCCGCACTCGGCCACGGCACAGTTCTTCATCAACGTGGCCGACAACGACTTCCTGAACCACACCGCCCCCACCTCCAACGGCTGGGGTTATGCCGTGTTCGGCAAGGTCGTGGAAGGCACCGAAGTGGTCGACGCGATCAAGGCCGTGAAGACCGGCAGCCGCGGCTTCCACCAAGACGTACCCACTGAAGACGTCGTCATCGAGAAAGCCACGGTCGTTGAATAGGCTGCCCATACCGGGCCGGCTCTGGATCGCATCCGACGTGCATCTGGGGCCGGACTCCCCCGCCACCGCCGCCGCCTTTCATGGCTTTCTGCGGCAGGCGGCCGCGCAGGCCGATGCCCTGATTCTCGCCGGCGATCTTTTCGACGCCTGGACAGGCGACGACATCGGCCTGGCCTCGCCCGAACCCTGGTTGCGCGCAGCGCTCAATGCGCTGCAGCAGGTGAGCGCACGCATTCCTCTCTGGCTGGGGCACGGAAACCGCGACTTCCTGATTGGCCCGGCCCTTGCGCGTTACGTGGGCGCCCGCCTGCTGACCGACCCGGCATTGCTCGACACCGATGCAGGCCCTGTGCTGCTTGCCCATGGTGATCAATACTGCCTGGCTGACCGGAACTACCAGCGTTTTCGCCGCATCGTGCGCAACCGCGGTGTGCAGGCCGCCTACCTTGCCCTGCCCGTGGCGGCGCGCAGGCGTATTGCCGCATGGGCGCGCGGGCGCAGCCGCAGCGCCAACCGCTACAAGACCCAGACCATCATGGATGTGACGCCGCACGCTATTGCCACCGCCCTGCGCGAGGCGGGGCCCGACGTGCACGCGCTCATACATGGGCATACGCACCGTCCCGGCCGTCACGCATTGACCGTCGACAACCGCGCATGCGAACGGCTGGTACTGCCCGACTGGGATCTCGACCACACCGCCACGCCCCGCGGCGGGTGGGTCGTCATCGACACCGAGGGCCTGCACCTGCACCAGCCCGATGCCGCAACGCTGGCGGAAATGGCTGCCGTTGACATCCTCCCCCGCCTAAAGTCGGTGGATTCCTACTGCGCCCACCCCGGCATCGAGCCGGAATGAGTCGCTTCG
>JAUZQE010000046.1 GCA_030733815.1 Yanghanlia caeni | reverse complement strand
CAAAGTGAACTGCTATTCGTCGCATAACCCATTGATTTATATCTTTGTTTGGTTGCAAACTCAGTGGCGATCGACAGCAGACGCACTAATCTACGTCCATGAGTCGCCGATTGTTTCCGCTTGCTGCAATACCAGCTCTACCGCTGAATCTGCCACTGAATCATCGGGGGTGATTCAGATGCCCTCATGCCAGAAGTGCCGGATCAACCTTAGGAACCTGGGATGCAATTTTCAGAAACCGTTCGGCCTGCCTCATAACCAGTGCAGCAATTTCGCCAACGAAAACACGTTCTTCAGGGGAGTAGTCCTCGGATTGCGCGATCTTTGGAGCCCACGTCTTGGCGGCTTTAGCCAGCCGCGTCATCTCACGTGCAACCGCTGCCGCCGGGATACCAATGCGTTGTGCGAAATCGGCGAGGTCATAAGCTACGATCTCTTCAAGCTCAAACGTGTCGCCGAAGGCTAACGCCAGTTCCTTATCGACGTTATCGCCATATATGCACACCGATACCAAGTCATAGAAGGGCGCCACCTCCAGGTGTGCACCACTCACATAGAAAGATATGTTTTTCCCATGCGCATCGCTGTTGCCCAGCAGAAGCTGGGTCAGGGCCCAACGTAGCATGGCGCGCTTTGCTGCCAAAGGGTTGTCAAACGTATTCAGCTTGAAAAGCTTTTCGTAGCTTACGCCGTCTCGGATATGCCGAACGTCTCGCTCGTTGCCCAAGTAACGTTCGTACTTCATGCTGACGGGCAAATCGAGCGCTTGGCAGCCATCGATAACATGCCGACGCCGGATACCCGACACCGTCTGCTTGTCAGCGTCACGCTCTACGAGTCGATCAAAGCGCTCAACAAGCAGGATGGGCTCCGGAATGCGACGCAAGGAGACCGGCGCCACCGTTAATCCAAGGGCCGCCGCCAATGTCATGCAGTAATGCTCATTGGCCACCATGTGCGGCGTGTTTGGGTTCTGGGATTCTGGTTTGAGGATGTGTGTTGAAGCGAGTGACCCGTCGGCAAGAGAAATCTGGTCGCCCTCCACAAGCACTTGAAGCTTGTCCTGGTAGCCGGCCATGGAAAAACGAACCTTTCCATCCCAGACCGGGAAGGGAAGCACGTGCCTCTCTCGAATGCGGTATGACAGTTCCTCGTGCGTGATGGGTCGGCGAACGGGTTTCAGCTCGGGGTACTGCGCGGCGCCTGATCTGTTGGATGAGAAGCTGAGGGCGCCGACCGGTTCGCTGCCCAGGACTCTGACGAGGCCATAGATGTTGTTCTTTGAAATTTGATGTGTGTGCGCGACGATATCGAGGGCACGACCTTCGGGAAGAAGATTCTCCAGAAATCGCATCACAACAGAGGATCCAGCACGCCTCTCAAAGGGAATGTGTGGGGAGAGGACAAACGAATCGTGTCGTTTCGGCCATTCCTGGTCATAGCTGAACGAAAACGAGTTCGTCATGGGCTCATAATGTAGCTGGCCTACTGGTGTACCCTGGCAATGGACGTATAGAGCAAGTGATTCCATCCTCAACCCGAAGTCATGTGTCGGAGGGGTTATCGAGCTCGTGTAAGACACGCTGTGCACTTTGCTTGTCGACGACAAGCAGGCTTAGGCCCATCCCGTCCAGAATCTTGTATAGCTTGTCCAATCCGATCGTCTTTCCATTCTCCAGACGGGATAGAACATCCTTGGACACACCCAGCATGTCGGCGGCATCATCGATACGTGTCGCGCTCTCGGCGCGGCGGTTTCGGATGAGGGCACCCAATTGCGCCATGTTGCGTGCATGGGGGCTAATGGACTCATCAAAGAGGGGAAGTTTGCGCGCCATTGTTCCGATATTTCAGGAATAAATACATAACAAGAGCAGGCTATGAGGTTGTTCCGATATGGCGGAATTATAGAGGTGCGCGCGTCGTTCTGGCAATTGTTCCGTTTTGTCGGAACAATTGTGCTGAGTCCAGACGCTGTATTTCAGAAGTCCGCCTTCTCCGACGTGTTCCCCGCACTCTCAACAACCGCTTTCTCAGCCTTATCGATCAGCGCATGCACTTCGGCAATGCGGTTGCTGTAGCTGATCATGGCGCGTTCGCCGGCTTCGGCCACAGTGCCGATCACTTCACGTTCGAGCTTGGCGATCAGACCGCGCATCGGCCCGATAACCTGGGGGTTGGTGGACAGCATGGCCAGAATCAAGGCATCCAGCGCAACCTGATTGGCGGCTCCCAGGCCTTCCAGCACGATATTGATCTCAGCGACTTTGGCTGCGAAGTCTTCCACGTCGTTCTCCATGGCTTTCACTCGTAAGAACCGCCCCAAACCGGATCGTAAAGAATTTTTTCACTGGAAGCGAGTGCGCCGCACGCCCGTGTATTAGCACTGGCCAACCGAACAAAGAAAACTAGTCAGCAAGTTGCTGACTAGCTTGACCCTGCTGATATATACGGCAATGTCCGGCGCGCACGCAGCCTGCCTGGTCAGCGTCACACGCGCGCGCTCACGTATTCCGCCACTACCCCCAGCAGCGCCGTCAAGTTCTGCTGCAGCGGCTCGAACCCTTCATTCGGTTCGCGCGTGATCTCATCCATGTACACCGGCCGGCGAATTTCGATCTGCAGGCTGTGGCGCTGCTGCGCCGGCTGGCCGATTTTGGCAATGAGCTGCACGCCCTTGTACGGTTCGTTGCGGGCCACGGAATAGCCCTTGTCGCGCAGGAATGATTCGATCAATGCCACGAACTGCGGTTCGCAGGTGGTGCCGTCGCGGTCGCCGAGCACGAAGTCGGCAAGCGGCAGGTTCGGGTCCATGCCCAGGCGGGCGTACACGTCGCCCGGCATGGAATGCAGGTTCAGGTGCCACAGCTTGCCGAACTGTGCGTAGCGCGCCTGTACGGCTTCGTCCAGCGCCTGGTGGTACGGCAGGTAGTAATGGGTGATGCGGGCGCGTACTTCATCTGCGCTCAGGCGGCGGTCGTATATGGGTGTGCGTTCATCCAGCCGCGACCAGATCAGGCCTTTACCCAGCCGCGTTTTTTCGCCGGGGGCGAGCGGCTCGTCCCATTCGCCGTCGATCATGTCGGGGTCAAGGTCGAGCAGCGTGCGGTTGGGGTCGATGTAGGTGCGCGGAAAGCGTGCGGCAAGCAGGGTGGCGCCAAACTGTGGCGCCGCCTGCCACAAGGTGTGAACGTGGGTGTCTTCCCCCTGGCGCAGCAGCGCCAGGGGCACGGCGTGGCCGAAATCCGCAGGGTATTCCGTGCCGCTGTGCGGTGAATCGCATACCAGCGGCAGTACGGGGCCGGTGGGCTCGTGGCGGAAGTAGGGCGGAGTCAGGGGCGCGGCCGTGTGGGTCATGTATTTACTTGGGTTGAATGTTGGCAGCCTTGGCTACACGGGTGTAGCGTTCGATGGCCGCGTCGATTTCCTTGGCGAATTCTTCGGGCGTGTTGGTGCGGATGGTGGCGCCCAGCTTCTTTGCGCGGTCCTGGAAGTCGGGGTCGGCGGCCGCCTTTTGAATGGCCTCGTTCACCTTGGAGATGACCGCGTCGGGGGTGCCGGCGGGGGCTACGACGCCGAACCAGCCACCGGTGCCCATTTCGGGAAAGCCCAGTTCCGTGTAGGTGGGCACCTCGGGCAGCAGGTCGGAGCGCTCTGCACCCAGCACCGCCAGCGGGCGCAGACGGCCTTCCAGCAGGTGCGGCAGGGTGGAAGACAGGTTGTCGGTAATGGCGTCAACCTGGCCGGCCAGGGCGTCGTTCAGTGCCGGGCCTGCACCGCGATACGGCACGTGCAGCAGCTCGATGCCCGACAGCATCATGAAGTTCTCGATGTTGGCATGGCCAAGCGAGGCGACGCCGGGCGAGGCGAACGTGTACTTGCCGGGCTCCTTCTTGGCCAGTTCAATGAACTCGGGCATGGTCTTGGCGGGAATGCTGGGGTGCACGGCAAACACGCTGGGCACGCCCATTACGTTCGAGATTGGCGCAAAATCTTTGCGCGCATCGTATTTCAGTTCGGGGTAGATCGCAGGGTTCGAACCATGCGTGCTGACGGTGGCCATACCGAGTGTATAGCCGTCGGGCTTCGCGCGTGCAATCTGTTCTGCACCCACTGCGCCGCCGGCACCGGCCTTATTTTCAACCACCACGGTCTGGCCCAGCTGCTTGCCGATGTATTCGGCGATCAGGCGTCCCACCAGGTCGGTGGAACCGCCCGGTGCAAAGGGAACGATCAGGCGAATCGGCTGACTCGGGTAGGCATCCTGCGCCACCGCGACGCCCGTACAGCCAATCAGGAAGGTTGCCGCCCCGGCCACCGCCCGGCGCAGAAGTTTCGACGTGAACACAGACATGGATTGCCTCCGGAATGAATGATTTACGCCGAGTATCAGAGATTTACCTTGACCGGACAAACGACTATATTTCAGTGCGGCATGACCTTTGGTAATGCCTTCGCCGTACGTTGGATGCCATAGACGATGAAGATACATTCGCCCTCGATGTCGGAGCTGCATGCGTTCGTGACCGCAGCGCGCCTGGGCAGCTTTACGCGTGCGGCCGATGCGCTGTGTGTGACCCAGGGTGCCATCAGCCGTGCGGTGGCCCGCCTCGAGAGCCACTTCAATCAGGCGCTGCTTGTGCGGGGCCAGGCGGGCGTGGCGTTGACGCCGGCGGGCACCCGGCTGTTCGAGGGCGCGGCTGCCGCACTTGAAACCATCGAGAACGTATCCCGCGAGCTGCGCAACCCCGGCGCGGGCAAAACACTGCTGCTTTCTGTCGTGCCCACGCTCGCCAGCGTCTGGCTCATTCCGCGCCTGCCCGATTTTCACAGGCGGCACCCGGACATCCAGCTGCAGTTCGCACCGTATCGGCGGAACGAAGATTTCACCGGCGATGACCGGCATGCCGCGATACTGAGCGGGGTGCCCGGGCAGCGCCCGGGCTGGCGTACCGATTACGTCATCGGTCGCGAAGTGGTCGTAATCTGCCACCCCGAGCGCCTGCGGGCGCGGCGCGAAGCAGGGCGGTGGCAGACGCCGGCCGAGCTTCTCGATGAACCCCTCATCGGGCACGCCAACGCGCCGAACAACTGGCGCAACTGGTTTGCAGCCGTGGGGGTCGAAGCGGGTGAACTGGATGGCCCGCGCATGGATCAGGTGTCGATCATCGTGCGGGCGGTCATGGCCGACATGGGGGTGGCGGTGTTGCAGCGCTGCCTGGTGCAGGAAGAGATCGACAGCGGCCGGGTGGTCGTGCCCTTCGATGTGCCGGTATCGCTGCAGCACGGGTATCTGCTGTGTTGCCCGTTGCGCTACGAGGCCCATCCGGCGCTCGAGATCTTTCGCAGCTGGCTGCTCGACGTGGCTAACGCGGCGGGTAGCCCCGATGCTCACGCTGAGGCTCTACGGCCGTAACGCCTTCTATCTGGCTGAGCGCGGGGACGCACGCTTCGTCAATCCACCCCACGATGACGCCGATGGCAGTCAGTTCGTTTTCGACGACGAAGCCGGCCCGGCGGCAGCGTTCGACGATGTCCGGATAACGTTCGGGGCTGACGTCGCCCAGCAGCACACTGAGTCTGATTTGGGCCATGATGCCGTCATTCCTGCTGCGGGGCCTGTACGAGCCCTGCGCCCACGTCGCGTGCCGGCGCGTCCAGCGCCCGGGCGGTGCGTTTCAGCCGTTCACCAAGTGCCGCGGCGCGCAGCCGTGCATCGGCTTCGGCGTGCAGTGCCGCAATGCCCGCTACGAAAGGCGTGGCCATGCTGGTGCCGTTGATCGTATGACGCCTTTGCGGTATGGGCCAGGCCGATTCAATGTCCACGCCCGGTGCGGCCAGGTCAACTTCGCCGCCGGCGGGTTCGAGCCCCCCGCACGAAAACGGCGCGACCTGCAGGGCGCGATCAACGGCCGCCACGCCCAGAATCGAGGGGCAGTTCGCCGGGTGACCCACCGGCGCAATATGCGCGGGCCGACGGCTTTCATTGCCGGCCGCCGCCACGATCAGTGTTCCTGCCTGCAGCGCGCGCTGTGCGACGGTTTCGAACACGGTGGAGTACGTTTCGCCCGGCTGCACCGGGCTGCCAAGAGACATCGATACGACCTCGCAACGGTTTTGCACGGCCCAGTCTATACCTTCGAGCACTGAACCGTCAGTACCGTGGCCCCGGTTGCTCAGAACCTTGCCGATGAACAGGTCGGCATCAGCCGCCACGCCGTAGCGTGGCCCGCCTTCAGGCGCCGCCGGCCCGGCCGCAATGCCGGCGCAGTGGGTGCCGTGGCCGCTTTCATCGTGTGCGGATTCGCCTTCGACGAACGAGCGTGCGGTAACGTTGCGCCCCTGGAAGTCGGGGTGTTCGAGGTCGAAGCCCGTATCAAGGATCGCGATGCGGATGCCTCGGCCGGAATAGGGCGAGGCCAATGCGCCCACCGCCTCGATGCCCCACGTGGCGCCGTTGGCCGCGCCGGTGCCCGTGGCATGAACGCGCCGTTCCGGTTCAATGGCCAGGATGCCGGTGTCGCCGGCCTGCGCTGCTTGCGTGATGACCTGTCCCGCGTCGGTGCTGCAGTAAAGCAGTGCCGCGCCGATATGGTCGAATACGACGATGCAGCGTTCTGGCGGCTCGGGCGGTGTGTCGCGACTGCGGCTGTGCATGACGCGCACGCCGGTCAGTTCAACGAGTTGGCGTACACCGGTGTCGGGTTCGTCGGGCCGCAGCAAAACAATATAGCGGCCGGTGGTGCGCGGGTCTGCTGCCATGTGTGCCATCCGGGATTCCTGATGCAGTCGGTGCCAGCACGCGGCGGACCCGGGCGGCGTTCAGCACCGCGCTATTGCGGCTTCTTGTGGAATTTCCTGGTGAACAGGAAGCTGCGGTTCGTGACGGGGTCAGGTTCCGGGTAGTGCTGCAGGTTGAGCTCCAGTTCCAGCAGCATTTCCATGGCGGCTTGCGCTTTCTCGAACTCTTTTTCAATATCGGGCAGACACAGCGGAAACGATTGATATGTGTCTTCGGTGTCGCCCACGGAGATCCAGATGGGCGGAACGTCGAACTCGGCCGTGCGTGCATAGGCGTCCCGGCACACTTCCCGAAAGTCATGCAGTGCGGCGCTCAGGGCCGCCTGTTTCGCGGCGAATTCCCTCACACGGCGGCTGATCTGCGCGAGCCCCTGTTTCTTGCGCTTGGTGTATTCGCGAATCGCCAGGGTCTGTTCGTTCACCCAGCCTTTTTCGCGGGCGCGGGCAATGATTTCGTCGAGCTGGGTGCACAGCTGGTTCTCGGGCCCCGTCCAGGCGCGCCACGACCGGCCTGCATTGGTATCCCCCGCCTCCGAGATGCCCAGTTCGCGTTCAAGGGCGGCGAGGCTCAGATTGCTGGCCTGTTCGATCGCCTCCAGAATCTGCTTTTGCCGGTGGTATTCCTCGAACTTCATCGGCGACGATTCCATGGGCGGCCGTCCGCGGCGACGGCGCGGCGTGCGAGGCGCGGGTTCTGCAGTTGAAGAGGGGGCTTTACGGGTCATGATCTGTGGCAGATTTGCTATGGTGCAGCGATCATATCCCGCCTCAAGTGCCCCGAAAACCGTAAGAATAAATTGTCGATTTATTTTGAGGATATGCATTCTGCAAGCGGTGCGCCAAAGTGTGGCCATACGCTTTCAGGAGAAACGCATGTCCAACGAATCATTCGAGCAGACGTTCGACGTCAGTGCGCTTGACGACGAGTTTGAATTCGCCGCCGACACCGGCGCTGCGCTGGAGAACCTGCCCGTCGATCTGAATTACGACGAATTCCTCATGCTGCTGGTTGCCCGCGAACGCACGCTGCCGCGCCGGCTGGAAACCTTGCGCACTCAGCTTCTGTGCCTGGCCGACGACACACAGCCCGATCGCTTGCGTGCGCGTGCAGCTGTGGCAATCGGCAGGAATGCGCAAGAGCGAAAGGCACGGTTTGCCGAGCTCTGGTTCAAACAGGCCATGGGGTACGGCAGCGTTGTCGGGGTGTGGGAAACCGCGCGTCAGCTGCTTGCCGAAGACAAGATCGAAATCGTGCTGGGCGACGCACTGCTACCCCGGCTGACGCGTGTCCGCGATGTGGTGAACGACCGGTCTGACGCGCTGGCGTATTGCAGTCCGAATGTGGCTGAACATTGGTACAAGGGCGCGGTGATGGCGCTCGATCAGATGCGCAAGGGCTTTGCCGGTTGGGAAAGAGACGACTTCGAGGCTGCGCACAACTGCGTGCTGTGCTGGCTGACCCTGTTGCCGCGGGTCATGCCCGCTGCGCTCCGGCGCGTGTCGCCGACAACGGAAGAGATGCTGGCACAGCGGCGCCATGCGCTGGATTGGCTCATGCCGTTGTGGCGGGCAATCGACCAGAATCTGTCGCGCCACGCGCGCCGTGAAAAGCGCGAAAACGCCCACCGCCTGCGCCAGATGGAGGCCGCGCGGCTGTTTCTGGAAAATGGTACGACGAACGACGCGGTGGCGCGTGAGATTACGCCGTGTGAGGCTGAACGGGCCGACTCGGTTGTGGTGGTGCGTGGCAAGATTGCGGCCTCGACCGACCAGCAGGAAGCGGCCCTGTTGAAACAGTACGAGCGCCTGCGTGAGCCCGTACGGCTGGTGCAACTGCCCGATTCGGCGCGCCTGGACGAAATCGCGCGCACGCTTGTGGCCGAGTTCCCCTGGGCTGCCGACGTGGTGGGGCGGGCATTGAGCGAACCCTTCGCGCGCCAGCGCCTGGGTGCCACGCGCCTGGGCATGCGCCCATTGCTGCTGGTGGGTGAGCCCGGCAGCGGCAAGACGCGCTTCGCCCAAAGGCTCTCGGAATTGCTGGGCACGCCAAACACGGTCATCAACATGGCCGGCATGTCCGACGTCAAGGTGCTCAAGGGGCTGGCGCGCGGCTGGGCCGGCAACCGGCCGTCGCGCCTGGTGGAGTTCATTGAACAGACCGGTGTCGCCAACCCGCTGTTCATTCTTGATGAGGTCGACAAGACCGGCCGCCACGCCCACAGCATGGGCGGCAATCCGCATGATGCGCTGCTTGATCTGCTGGAAGCCGGCAACGCACGGCGCTACAGCGATATTTATTTGATGACCGAATGCGATCTGTCGCACTGCATGTTCGTGGCCACTGCCAATTCACTGCTTGCGCTGCCGCGGCCGCTGCTCTCGCGCTTCGAGCTGGCGTATTTTCCGGCTCCGGGCCCAGAACATACCGAGGTGCTGGTGGAAGGTGTGATGCGGGACCTCGAGGCGGCCTGGGCGCTGCCCGCCGGGGCCATGAGCGTGAGCCGCGTGCTGATCGACCGTTTGCGGGGGCTCGGCCCGCGCGAAATCCGTCGTGCGCTCGTGCATCACATGGGGGATTCTGCAGCTGACGCCCGGTACGCGCGGCACTAATCGGGCTGGCGGGCCAGCAGTTCCTTGAAGATCTCGATGAAGGCCAGGGTGCGCTGTGGCAGCAGCCGCCGGCCGGGCGTGACACACCAGACGTTCGAAGAGGGCAGTGCCCACTCGGGCAGAATGCGCTGCAACACGCCCTGCTTGACGAGCGGCGCGGCGTAGCGGTCAGACAACCCCACGATGCCCAGGTGGCGGGTGGCCAGTGCCTGCTGCAGGCCCAGCGAATTGGCAGCCAGCGTATGCATGGGCAGCCCTTCCCAGCGTTCGGTGCCATTGCTCAGGTGCCAGACCTGCTTTTCGCCGCTGCCCATTACCAGCACCAGCCCGACGTGATCCACGAGGTCGGCGGGCTCGCCAGGCGTACCGTACCGTTTCAGATACGTGGGGCTAGCATACAGCCCGTTGTGCAGCGTGATCATGTGCCGCGCCACCAGCGAACTGTCGTCAGGCAGCTGGGTTGCCGCGCGCACGGCAAGGTCGTAGCGCTCGGCAATGATATCGACACGTCGCGATGACAGATCGAGTTCGAGTCGCACGTTCGGGTAGCGCCGCGAGTATTCGGTCACCACATCCACAATCGAAAGCTGGCGAAATTCGGGCAGCAGCGATACACGCAGCGTGCCCTGCGGTGCGACCTGGCGGTGTAGCGCCAGGGCGGTGGCCGCCTCGGTGTCGTCAACCAGGCGGCGCGCATATTCCAGCATGGTTTCGCCGAAATCCGTCAGTACCAGGCGTCGGGTGCTGCGCTGGATCAGGCGTTCGCCGAAGGCATTTTCCAGTTCTGACAGGCGCCGTGAGAGCGTGGACTTGGGCAGCCCGGTGCGCTCGGCGGCACGGGTAAAGCTGCCGGCGTCCACCACATGGGCAAACAGAATCAGGTCGTTCGCATGCAGGCTGATTGCGGACATGGGCGCCTCATTGTTCCAAAAATGGAATTATTTTAGTCGATAGATGATGTTTTTCTAATTTTCCAGTTAAATAGAATACTGCTATCGAACTTCTCGACGCATCGCCGGTCTGCTACACGATGACCAACTTTGAAACGGACGTGCCATGACGCAATCGTATACCCGCACCGCAGTTTTTTTGCACTGGCTGGTTGCCTTCGGGCTCCTGGGCACGTTCGCCCTGGGCTTCTATATGGAAGGACTACCCCTTTCGCCCAGCAAGCTCAAGCTGTACTCGTGGCACAAGTGGGCGGGAGTGAGCCTGTTCGTGGTGATCGTGTTGCGTGTCATCTGGCGGCTCACGCACAAAGCGCCCGCCCTGCCGCCCGACACGACCCCGGTGGCGCGGTTTGCGGCCCACGCCGGGCACGGCCTGCTGTATGTGCTGATGCTGGCGATTCCGCTCAGTGGCTGGCTCATGAGTTCCGCGCAGGGCTTCCCGGTGGTGTGGCTCGGTATCTGGCAGCTGCCCGACCTGGTGGCAAAGAATGCCGAACTTGGCGCCCGCCTGCAAACCCTGCATATGGTTCTGAATTACACCCTGGCGGTGGTCGTGGCCGGTCACGTGGCCGCTGCCCTGCAGCATCACTTCATAAAGAAAGATGATGTTCTGGCGCGCATGCTGCCGTTTCTTGCCAGGCAGTGAGTACCACCCACCCTTCAACCACATTGCTCGACCCGGAGACCCACTATGAATTTCAACGCTGTGCTGCGACCCGCCGTATTCGCCGCTGCTCTCGCTCTCGGTGCGCCGGCCGCTGCGCTCGCCGCCGAATACACCTCGCTTGATTCTCAGGCCAGCAGCATCACGTTCGGCTACAGCCAGATGAACGTGAAAATGAACGGCTCGTTCGGCGAGCTCAAGGCCACCGAGCTCAATTTCGATCCGGCCCGGCCCGAAGAAGCCAAGGTCGTCATTGAAGTCGCGCTGGCAAGCATCGATGCCGGTTACGACGAAGCCAATACGGAACTGGAAAAGGACGAGTGGCTTGCATTGGCCGCCCACCCGCTGGCCAGGTTTGAATCGAGCAAGGTCGAAGACCTGGGCAATGGCACATACCAGGTCACGGGTGATCTGTCGATCAAGGGCAACACCCGGCAGATCTCCGCCCCCTTCACATTCAAGGAAGAGGGTGACGCCGGCGTATTTGACGGCTCCTTCACCTTCCAGCGTGCCGATTTCGGCATCGGGGAAGGTCAGTGGAAGGATTTCAGCATTGTGGCCAACGATATCGAAATCACGTTCCATGTCGTTGCCCGGCCCTGATGCCGCGCTTTACCGCCATCCAACATTGTTTAACCCCGCAGTTTCCAGAACCCTTACTCAACGCAAAGGATTTCACATGAAAAAGACCCTGATCGCCGCCGCTTTCGCAACGTTTTTTGCAGGCCAGGCCCTGGCCGCCCCGCAAACCTACGTCATTGATTCCAGCCATACGTTCCCGCGCTTCTCGTACAACCACATGGGCATGTCGAAGCAGATTCTGAGCTTCAAGAAGACCACGGGTACCGTGGTGCTCGACAAGAGCGCAAAGGAAGCCAAGGTCGACGTCACCATCGACATGACTTCGGTGAACACCGGATTTGACGTGTTCGACGGCCATATCCAGGGTGAAGATTTCTTCGACACCAAGAATCACCCCACTGCAACGTTCAAGTCGACCAAGGTGGTATTCGAAGGCGAAAAGCCGGTCAGCATCGAAGGTGACCTGACGATCAAGGGTGTGACCAAGCCGGTCACGCTCAAGGTCACGTCATTCTTCAATGGCCCGCATCCCATGCTCAAGAAGGACGCCATCGGTGCGAACGCGACCGCCACGATTCTGCGTTCCGAGTTCAACGCCGGCAAGTACGCGCCCGGTGTCAGCGACGAAGTCGAACTCGATATCGCACTGGAAGCCGTGGCCGAGTAAGCCCGCGGTGTATTGAAACGCCTGCACGGCGCTTGCCGGCGTGCAGGCACACAGGAGAGAAACATGGGATTGCTGGTAGACGGAGTCTGGCACGACACGTGGTACGACACGAAATCGACGGGCGGCCGCTTCGTGCGCAGCGATGCCCAGTTTCGCAACTGGATCACGCCCGACGGCGCACCGGGGCCAAGTGGCGAGGGCGGCTTCAAGGCTGAACGGGGCCGCTATCACCTGTATGTGTCGCTTGCCTGCCCCTGGGCGAACCGTACACTGATCTTCCGGGCGCTCAAGGGGCTTGAAGACCATATCGGCGTTTCAGTCGTGAACCCTTACATGGGCAAGAACGGCTGGACGTTCGAGCCCGCGCCCGGCGTGGTGGCCGACCCGGTGGCCAATGCACAGTTTCTGTACGAGGTGTACTTGCGTGCCCAGCCGGGCTACAGCGGGCGGGTCACCGTGCCCGTTTTGTGGGATCTCGAGCGCAATGTCATCGTCAACAACGAGTCGGCCGAGATCATCCGCATGCTGAATTCCGCTTTTGATCAGGTGGGAGCCAGGCCGGGCGATTACGCGCCTGCCGCGCTGCTGCCGCGGATCGACGCGATGAATGCGCGGGTGTACGACGCGGTGAACAATGGCGTGTACAAGGCCGGTTTCGCAACCGAACAATCGGTTTATGAAAATGAAGTGGCGGGTGTGTTTGCCTGCCTGGATGAACTCGACGCCCTGCTGGCGCGCCAGCGTTACCTTGTTGGTGACCAGGTCACCGAAGCCGACTGGCGCTTGTTCACTACCCTGATCCGTTTCGATGCGGTGTACCACGGCCACTTCAAATGCAACCTGCGCAGGCTGGTCGATTACGAACACCTGTGGGATTACACGCGCGAGCTTTATCAGTTCCCCGGCGTGGCCGATACGGTGAATTTCGACCACATCAAGCAGCATTACTACCGCAGTCATCACAGCATCAATCCGAACGGCATCGTGCCCAGCGGCCCGGTACTCGACTTGAACGCGCCGGTCGACCGGGGGCGCACTTGAGCATGCCCTGAACACTTCACCACGACGCCTGCATTCCAGGAACCGGGCACTCTCGCGCGGTGCAGGTGCCCGTGTCCTTAAGGTTTTAACTATCTTGACAGATACAGCCTGAAACAACTAATTCTTACGGATTTCGAAGAACAACAGCTCGCGGCTCCCTGGGGGCCAAAGGGGAGGGCTCGTGCAATCTTTCGATCCGAGAGAAGATCCGTTAGTTTCGCTGCAATGGCATCTGAGCAATCTGGGCACAACCCGGGCCAGCGTGGCCGGCTACGATATCAATGTAGATGACGCGTGGAATGATTATTCGGGCAAGGGCCTGCTGATCGGCATCATCGACAGTGGTGTCGACGAAACGCACCCCGACCTGATTGCCAACTACCGCCACGATTTGGCGTGGAACCTTCCCACCAACGAGCCGGGCGGTGCACCGCACGACGACGATCCATACGCCGACCACGGTACGGCCGTTGCGGGTCTGATTGCGGCTGCTGCCAACGGCATCGGTGTCGTCGGTGTTGCGTACGCATCGCAGTTCGTCATGTATCGTCGCGATTTTCCGAAGCCCAACGAGGGGGGCCAGTTCAGCCTGGCGGCCCAGAGGATGCTGGCCGACGGCGTCGACATCACGAACAACAGTTGGGGGGCGGGCGACCCCTTTTATTACAGAGCGGACCAGGCCGGGGTGCACGCGGCCAGCCGTGAACTGGCCACGTTGGGTCGCGACGGTCTGGGCATCATTACCGTGTTTGCGGTAGGTAACTCGCGTGTCGAGGGCAATGATGCCAATTACAACCCCGTCAGCAACTCGCCATGGGTAATTGGCGTGGCGGCCAGCGATCAGGCGGGCGGTGTTGCAGGTTATTCCACACCCGGTGCAAACGTGCTGGTGTCAGCGCCCGGTTCCGACCCCAGGAGCATCATCACGACCGACCTTCAAGGCGAGCCGGGCTACAACCCTAACCCTTCGCCCGAGGGCGACTACACCGCGGGCCACGATGACTACGGGTTCGCCGGTACCTCGGCGGCCGCACCCATCGCTTCGGGGGTGGTGGCGCTGATGCTCGAGGCCAATGCGCGCCTGGGATATCGGGATGTGCAGGAAATTCTCGTGTATTCGGCCAGGCGTGCCACCTTTCTCGATCGCGACACGATTCGCGGCCATGAAGATGATTTTGAAGGTCCACTCGACAAGGCATACAACGGCGCGCGCGACTGGAACGGCGGCGCGCTGCTGGTGAGCCACGACTTCGGCTACGGGCATATCGACGCGACTGCGGCCGTTCGCCTTGCCGAAAGCTGGATGAGCCTGGGCACTGCCGCAAATCTGGTCATCGAAGAAGGCGAGGTTGCGCAGCCCGCGTTTGTTGTCGGGGCGGGTCAGCAGAGCACGGTCACGGCCGGTTTCTCGGCTCCTTATCGTGTCGAGCAGATGACGGTGACATTCAGCCTGCAGACCGACGATCTGCAGGCGGTCACTCTTGAGCTCATTTCTCCCGACGGAACGGTGAGCCGCCTGATCAATAAACCCACACCGCATATCGACGAGGACACCGGTGAAAGGGTGCCACTGCCAACACAACTCGAGGACTACGTCGTGAATACGGTGCAACATTGGGGGGAAGGCCTGGCCGGAATGTGGACATTGCGCGTTACAAATGCGTCTGACACGGCTACGGTTCAAATGGAAGACTGGTCGATCACGGCCTACACAGCTGGCGAAATCGACAGCGCACACGGCGTACAGATTTTCACCGATGAGTTTGTTCGCTTTGTACAAGAAGACCCGACACGGGCAGTGATCGATCCGGCCAACGGCACGACACTGAACGCTGCAGCCGTAACCGAGAACGTCGGATTCGACCTGAGCGGTACCTACTCCGGTATCGGTGAAGCCTTCATTCAGTTCGTCGACCCGCATGCCTTTCGCATTCTGATATCGGGTGACGGCGACGATATCCTGGTTGGCAACACGGCCGACAACATCTTCATGTCCGGCCGGGGCCAGAACTACATCCACGGCAATGCCGGGCTGGATGCCCTGCGTCTGTTGGGCAACTTCGAAGACTACACGCTCCAGTACGTAGGTGATGGGGTGGCGCTGCTCAACCCGAACCTTAACAAGGGAGAGCTCGAGAAGTACTCGGACGCAATGCGCGGGATCGAAGTGTTGCGTTTCGATGACCGGGTGGTACTGGTTCGCAAACCCGAGGTCAGCGGGCCCGACGCGTTCGATGAGGCCGGCTACCTGGCACAATACCCCGACGTGGCGCAGGCTGTGGCGCAAGGGCTGCTGGAAAGCGGGCGCCAGCACTACATGGAATGGGGCCTGAACGAAGGGCGCAACCCCAACACGCTGTTCAGTGAAGAGTGGTACCTGGCGGCCAACCCCGATGTGGCCGATGCCGTGGCGCAGGGGCGGATCGCCAATGGGTTCGAGCACTACACGACGGCGGGCTGGCATGAAGGGCGTGCGCCGTCGCTGTGGATGGACCCGGCTGCATACCTCGAAGCCAATCCCGACGTCGCCGCGGCGGGTATCGACCCGTTGGCGCACTACCTGGCCTACGGCTACGACGAGGGCCGCATCATTACGAGCCTTGACATGGCGCTTTGGGTGTAGCGGGTCGCGCACATTCCGTGTTGCAACCAATAAAAAGGGGAGTATCCATGGAGATGTCCCGTAATACGTCGCTGCAAGCGGCGGGTGCCCCTGCGCAGCCGCTGGTCTGGCCGAATGACCCGCTGTTTCCGGTGCAATGGCATCTGCACAATACCGGGAACACCCCCTATAGCGTGGCCGGCTACGACATCAACGTGTTGCCGGTGTGGCCCGATTACACGGGCAAGGGGCGGCTCGTCGCGGTGCTGGATGACGCCATGGATGAGACCCACCCCGACCTGATTGCGAATTACCGTGCCGACCTGGCCTGGAACCTGTCTACCCGAGAGTCGACGGCGCAGTGGTATCCATGGCAGCAGGATCTCGGCCATGGCGTAGCGACTGCCGGGCTGATTGCCGCCACGGCCAATAATGGCCTGGGCGGTGTCGGCGTGGCGTGGGATGCACAGATTACGGCCCATCGGTTCGATCTGCCGTCCATTCGGCAGATTGAAGAGGTCTACGTGCTTTTTTACGATGGCGTGGACAAGGTACTGGAACAGGGCATCGAGATTTACAACAACAGCTGGGGCACCAACGTTCCGTACCCCGTTGCCGCTGACTGGCAGGCCTATGCGCATGCGGCGGCACGCGACCTGGTCGAGCTGGGTCGCGACGGCCTGGGCATCATCACGGTTTTTTCGGCTGGCAACGCGCGTAAGATGGCGCATGACACCAACTATGACCCCGTCGTCAGCATGCCGTGGGTGATCGCGGTGGCGGCCGGGGGGCAGGACGGCGGCGTCGTGTCG
>JAUZQE010000045.1 GCA_030733815.1 Yanghanlia caeni | reverse complement strand
CCGGATATAGAGCTGCAACCCTACCTCGTCTGTCATCAACAACGAAAACCCTTGCAAACCGGGAGGCGGTCATATAGACACCATGATTCGCGGATTCGCCCGCAGCGCGGCGCTCACCGTAACCCTGGCCGCAAGCCTGACCGCAACGGCCTTTGCCCAATCCGCACCGCCGCCCGAGCCCGCCACCCCGTTCGCCATCGGCGGCATCGAAACCGCAACGAACACCCCAGCCACGACGCGCCCCACCCAAGGCACGGCGGTGGGGCTGCGCCTGTATGCGCTCGACTGCGGTCGCATCCAGGTGGCCGACATGGGCATGTTCTCCGACACGGGCGAATACGACGGCCGCCCCGGCAATCTCGTTTCACCTTGCTTCGTTGTGGTGCACCCCAAGGGCACGCTGCTGTGGGACACCGGGCTGGGCGACCATCTGGCGGGCAAGGGTCCCGTCACCGACGGGGGCGTCACCTTGCAGGTCGAACGCAGCCTGCAGTCACAGCTTCAGCTCATCGGCGTAAAGCGCATCGATTACCTCGCCTTCTCGCACACGCATTTCGATCACACCGGCAACGCTCAGGCATTTCCCAACGCCACGTGGCTCGTCAACCGCCAGGAACTGGATGCCGCACTGAAAAACCCCGGTGCGTTCGTGAATCCCGACCACATCCGTCCTCCCCGGCAGGCCCGGCAGATCACCATTGAAGGCGATCACGACGTGTTCGGCGACGGCTCGGTACGCATTCTGCGCACGCCGGGGCATACCGAGGGCCACCAGGTGTTGCTGCTGCGCCTGGCCGGCAGCGGCCCCGTGATCCTCAGTGGCGACCTCTATCACACGCGCGAGAACCGCCACTACCAGCGTGTTCCGGCATTCAATGCAAGCCGCGCCGACACCCTGGCGTCGATGAACCGCATCGAAACCATTGCACGAAACCTGGGGGCGCGCATCATCGTGCAACACGACCCGGCCGATTTTGCGGCGTTGCCACAGGCACCCGCCTATCTTGAATAACGCGCACCGCGCACACGGCAGTTCACCTGAGACGACTCAGTACCAAGGAGCGAAACGATGAAAACAAGAAGCACAAGCAAAGCCGCGCTGGTCATCGCGATGATCAGTCTCGGCGCCCTGGCGGCGTGTCAGTCGCCCTCGGGGTCAAGCCAGTCTCGCAACGCCGAGTTCAACTGCATTGCCGGTACCGTGGGCGGCGCAGTCATCGGCGGGCTGCTGGGCAGCACCATCGGTGGCGGGCGCGGCCGCACGGCGGCCACGGCCGTGGGTATCGGCGCCGGCGGTTATATCGGCAATGCAATGGGTTGCAAATAGGAGCCAGCCATGAAACGCGCACATCTGCTGTTGGCGGCCCTGCTTGCCGCGCCGGCCCTCGCGCTGGCCCAGGGCCAGACGGGCATGACCTACGAACAATTCAACCATATCGACAAGGACGGAAGCGGCACGATCAGCGAGACCGAATACTTCACGTTCATGGAAGGCGCCTTCAAGGAGCTGGACACCGACCGCAACAACAGCCTGAGCCGCGCCGAAACGGCCGATTACCTCACCGACGATCAGTTCTCGAAAGTCGATGTAAACGAAAACGGGCGCATCAGCCGGCAGGAATTCCTCGATCATGTCATGAGCGAGTTCCACTATCACGACAGCAACAAAGACGGCGAATTGCACCCGTAAGCCTGCGCTCGGGCGGCCTATTCTGCAGTCTCGGAAAACAGCTCATCCATAAAGCGGTCGACGATCAGGTTCTGACGTCGGCCGCTTCGCGTTACGGCCGCAATGGCCACCCGAAACCGCATGGTGTCCGGCAGTATGGGCGCCATCGACCCCCTTTCCACCCACGCCGCGGCATAGTGGTCGGGCAGGAAGCCAATGTATTCGCCGGTAAGAATCAGAAAGGCGATCGCCTCGCGGTCGGTCGCCTTGGCCACGCAGTTCAGCCCCTTGTGAAGAGCAAGCGCTTCGGCATTCATGCGGTAGCTGGGCGCCACGGCGGGCAGGGCGGCCAGTTCGTCGGCCCGCACATGCGCAAGCTGGCTGAAAAGGGGGTGATCGTGGCTGCAGTACAGCAGCGACACCTCGTCGTACAACGGGCGGTACTCCAGCCCGCTCAGGGGATTGATGAGCGGCAGCGCTCCCACATGCAATCGCCCGTCGAGCAGGCCGCGCTCGATCTCGCCCGGCGTGCTCATGCTGATATTGATATGCACCTCGTCGCTCTGGCGGCGCAGGCTGCGCAGCGCCGAGGTGATGCGCATGCGCGGCTGCGTCACCAGGTTGTTCATGAGCCCGATGTTCAGCTCGCCGCGCAGCCGCTGCTGCAGCTGGTTCATCTCGCTGCGGAAGTCTTCGATGGCCACCAGCATAGCGGTGCTGGCACGCAGCACCTCGCGGCCCTGATCGGTAAGCGCAAAACCCGAACGGCCGCGCTGGCACAATCGCATTCCCAGGCGGCGCTCGAGTTCGCTCATGTGCAGGCTGATGGCCGACGCGGTGATACCCAGCGCGCTTTCGGCGGCCGCAAAACCACCGTATTCCGCCACGGCCCGGAACACGCGCAGCAGACGCAGATCGACGTCGGTAATCTGGCTGAGCGAAGTGGCCTTCATTACGTGAGAAAATCTTAAAGTATGATTTAAGAAAACCCTATTCTACTCATGCAAGGCATTTTGCATAATCACGTGCATGCAGCACACGGATCGCGGTGCCGGTCCGTTTTCCCCGCAAGCCGGTGTCCTTTACGGAGACGCTCATGAATTACCCTGCCTTCAAACCCGCGAGCCTGTCGGAATCCCTGAACCTGAGCGCGTACTGGATTCCATTCAGTGCCAATCGCGCGTTCCATAAACACCCCCGCCTCGTCGTCAAGGCAGAAGGCAATTATCTGTACGACGACAAGGGCCGCAAGATTTTCGACAGCCTGTCCGGGCTCTGGACCTGCGGTGCCGGTCACGCCCGTACTGAAATTCAGGAAGCCGTGGCCCGCCAGCTCGGTACGCTCGATTACGCCCCCGCCTTCCAGTTTTCGCATCCGCTGGCATTCCAGCTGGCCGACAAGATCGCCGCGCTCACGCCCGGTAACCTGAACCACGTGTTTTTCACCAACTCGGGTTCCGAAGCCACCGACACCGCCGTGAAGATTGCGCGCGCCTACTGGCGCATCAAGGGCCAGCCCAGCAAAACCAAGCTCATTGGCCGTGCCCGCGCCTACCACGGCGTGAACGTGGCCGGCACCAGCCTGGGCGGCATCGGCGGCAACCGCAAGATGTTCGGCTCGCTCATGGACGTCGATCACCTGCCCCACACCCTGCAGGCCGACCAAGCCTTCAGCCGTGGCCAGCCGGAATCGGGCGGCGTGCAGCTGGCCGACGAACTGCTCAAGCTCATCGAGCTGCACGACGCATCGAATATTGCCGCCGTAGTCGTCGAACCCATGTCGGGGTCGGCCGGCGTCATCGTGCCGCCCAAGGGCTATCTGCAGCGTCTGCGCGAAATCTGCACGCAACACAACATTCTGCTGATCTTCGACGAAGTGATCACGGCATTCGGCCGCATGGGAACCACCACCGGCTCGGAGTTCTTCGGTGTCACGCCCGACATCATGAACATTGCCAAGCAGGTCACCAATGGTGCAGTTCCCATGGGCGCCGTCGTCACATCCAGCGAAATTTACGACGCCTTCATGAGCCAGCCGCTGCCGGAACACGGCATCGAGTTCAGCCACGGCTATACGTACTCGGCACATCCCGTGGCGTGCGCAGCGGGCATTGCGGCGCTCGATCTGCTCGACCACGACAACCTGATTCAGCGTTCGGCCGAACTGATTCCGCATTTTGAATCGGCCCTGCACGCACTCAAGGGCAGCCCCAACGTGATCGACATCCGCAACTGCGGGCTGGGCGGTGCCCTGCAGATCGCTGCGCGCGACGGCGATCCGGCCATCCGCCCCTACGAAGCGGGCATCAAACTCTGGCAGAAGGGCTTTTACGTTCGCTTCGGCGGCGACACGCTGCAGTTTGGCCCGCCGTTCACCAGCACGCCGCAGGAACTCGACAGCCTGTTCGATGCCGTGGGTGAAACGCTGCGCGAGATCGCCTGACGCACAAAAGAGTCTCTTGGAGGTGCCATTTCCGCGTGGTGCCCTGAACGGGGCGGTTCGTTACGGGCCGCCCCGTTCTTTTTCCTGTGCCGCAGTAAAGATTGCCAAAGCGCCAGAGATGTTCTGAACAGCGCACCACTAGGGCGCCAGCCTGTCCTGCATCTTCTTCATGACATAGGGCACGAACAGGAACAGCGCCGCCGCCACGTAGAACGTTATGGCGATTGGGCTTTGCACCAGCACACTGACGTGACCCTGGCCGGCCGCGAGCGCCGTACGCAGCTGGTTTTCCGCCAGCGGCACGAGGATCAGGCCGATGAGCAGCGGCGCAATGGGAAACCCGTAGACCCGCATCACGTAGCTCACCACCCCCAGCGCGGCCATGAGCGCCAGATCGAACACAGACCCCGACACGCCCCAGATGCCGATCATCGCAAACACCAGAATGCCGGCGTACAACTGCGGCTTGGGGATATACAGCAGACGTACCCACAGGCCCACCAGCGGCAGGTTCAGCACCAGCAACATGGCATTGCCGACGTACAGCGAGGCAATCAGGCCCCACACCAGCTCGGCGTTGCTGGTGAACAGAAACGGCCCCGGCTGCAGACCGTAGTTCTGAAAGGCCACCAGCAGAATGGCCGCTGTGGCCGAGGTGGGCAGGCCCAGGGTGAGCAGCGGTACCAGAATTCCGGCGGCGGCTGCATTATTGGCCGCCTCGGGGCCGGCCACCCCTTCGATGGCGCCATGACCAAACTCTTCACTCTTGCTGGAGAGGTTCTTTTCGAGCGAATAAGACAACATGGTGGGCAGTTCGGAACCGCCACCCGGAATCGCCCCCATGGGAAAGCCGATGAAAGCCCCGCGCAGCCACGGCTTCCAGGAACGCCGCCAGTCTTCGCGGTTCATGAAGGCCTTGCCCTTGATGGGGATGATTTCCTCGTTCTGGAAGCGATAGCGGCTGGCCACATACAGTATTTCGCCCACGGCGAACACCGACACCAGCACCACGGTGAGTTCGACGCCATCGAGCAGATCGGCAAACCCGAAGGTCATGCGCGGCTGACCGGTCATGCCGTCGATGCCGATCACCCCCAGCGCCAGCCCGATGAACAGCGACGTGAAGCCGCGCACGCGCGAGGCGCCCATGACCACCGCCACCGACGTGAAGGCCATGATGGTGAGCGCAAAGTAGTCGGCCGGCGTGAAGATGAATGCCAACTCGGCCACCATGGGTGCCGCAAAGGTCAGGGCCAGCGTGGCCAGCGTTCCGGCCACGAACGAACCGATTGCCGCAGTGGCCAGCGCGGCGGCGCCGCGCCCCTTGCGGGCCATTTTGCTGCCTTCCAGCGCCGTCATCATCGAGCCGGCCTCGCCGGGCGTGTTGATGAGAATGGCGGTGGTTGAACCGCCGTACATGGCACCGTACAGCACGCCGGCAAACATGATGAACGCCGACACCGGCCCCACAGAAACGGTGACCGGCAGCAGCAGTGCGATGGTGAGCGCCGGACCGATGCCCGGCAGTATGCCGATGGCGGTGCCCAGCATCGAACCGATAAAGGCCCACATGAGGTTGATGGGCTGCAGCGCAACCCCGAAGCCCTCGAGCAACAGCGAGAAGGTTTCCATCACGCCCCCGCCAGCGGCAGGAAGCCGCCCAATTGCAGGCCCAGCTTGCTGAACAGATACCAGCAGGCGCTGCCCAGCACGAAGCCCGCAAGCAGATCGCTCGAAATACGACGCGAACCCAGGGCGCGTGCCACCAGCATGAACGACACGCTCGCAGTGAGCGGCAGACCCAGCGTTTTCATGGCAAGCGCCGGCATGAGGCTGGCAAGCAGCACCGTGAAAAACGCCTGCTTGTCCATGCCCGGATCCGCCGCCCGCTCTTCGTCATCGAACGCGGTGCCGCGCGCCATTTGAACGAGCAGCGCCACGCCCAGCGCCACCAGACCGGCGCCCACCAGGGCAACGAACAGCCCCGGCCCGATGGCGGCGTACTGCGCCGTGAGGCTGAGCTGCGACGCGGCATACAGACACACCGCCCCCAGCAGGATCACCGCCAGGCCCAGCCACCACGGCTGGGCCGGTACCGATTTCATCGACGGGCTGCGCAAGGCTTACTTCACCAGACCGGCATCCACGAGGATGCCGTTGATGCGCTCGCTTTCGGCCTTGATGAACTCGCCGAAGGCCTCACCGGGCAGGAAGTACGGCTCCCAGCCCAGGCGCTCCATTACGGCGTGCCATTCCTTGCTCTCGCTGAGCTTGGTGAAACGCTCGACCCATTCGCGGTGGTTGTCTTCCGGCATGTCGATCGAACCGAGCACGCCCCGCCAGTTGGCAATTTCGACGTCAAAACCCGCTTCCTTGAAGGTGGGAATCTCGGGGGCACCCTTCATGCGTTCAGCCGACGTTACGGCCAGGATACGGATGCGGCCGCTTTCGGCAAACTGCTGGAACTCGGAGATGCCCGACAGGCCGCCCTTCAGGGTGCCATTCACAATGCCCGTGACGGTGTCGGCGCCGCCCGCCTGCGGAATATAGTTCAGCTTGCTGACCGGAACCCCGCCCTGCTGCGCAAGCAGCGCCAGGGCGATATGGTCGACCCCCCCGGCCGAGCCGCCGCCCACCGGCATGCCGCCCGGGTTGGCCTTGAGGGCCTCGACGAAGTCGGCCAGATTTTTGTAGGGAGAATCGGCTTTCACCGCCAGCACGATGTGCTCGGCCGTGAGCCGCGCAACGGGCTTGAATTTGGAAAGGTCGATGGGCGATTTGTTCATCGAGATTGAGCCCACCGTAATGGCACCGAACACCGCCAGCGCATCGGGCTTGCCTGCCTGACGCTGAAACTCGGCCAGACCGATGGTGCCGCCGGCCCCTCCCCGGTTGGTGAAACTGACCGTACCGGTATAGATGCCCGCCTCGTTCATGGCCTGCATGGACTGCCGGCCCGTGGAATCCCAGCCTCCTCCGGGATTCGCCGGCAACATCATGCTGACCTGCGCCTGAACAGCCACCCCGGTGCACAGCAGCGTTGCGGCCAGCAGCGGCCGCAGCAAACGACGCAAACTCATGGTTTATCTCCTGAATTCTTGGTTTTTCAGCAGATGATCTTAACCGATGCCCGGCAGCATGCGTGCAGCTGCTGCGCAACCCGCGTCAGGATCTCAATAGTTCCGTCACCCGCGCCAGCACGGCGTCGGGGGCCTCGCGATGGGGCAGATGGCCCACTTCGGGTAGGATCTCGACACGGGCGCCCGCGCCCGCGTACTCGCCGATGAGTTCGGGATGACGGCGCGAACCATATTCATCGTTGGCGCCATGAATCGCCAGTATGGGGCAGCGTACGCGCGGCAACACATCGAGCAGCGACCACTGCGCAAAGTCCGGGTGCAGCCAGCAGCCCGTCCAGGCATCGAGCACCCAGGGTGCCTTGTCGCCGTGGTAGCGCGCCAGGCGCTCCATCTGTTGCGGGGCGGAAAACTGCTCGCCCGCCTCACGCACGCCATGGGTCGTGCGGTCTTCAAGAAACGCCTGGGCTGCCAGCGTGACGACGGCCTCACAGCGTTCGGGCAGGTGCGCGGCGCAATGCACCGCCATGCCGCCGCCCACGCTATGGCCAAGCACCACGAAGCGATCGATGCCAAGCCGTTCGCACAGCGCGGGAAAGACGTGGTGCGCCTCTTCCTGGATGAAGTGCAGCGAGGGGCGCCCGGTGCGCGGATCGGAGCGCCCGAAACCCAGCCGGTCGTAGGCGACGACGTCGCGACCGGTGGCCTGGCTGAGCGCCCGGGGAAACTCGCGCCACAGTTCGACGCACCCCAGCGAGTCGTGCAACAGCACGATGGGGCTGCCCTGAGCAGATTCTGATGCACACCAGCGACGGGCGAAAATGCGCCCCTGAGGAAGCTGAATCCACTGGTCGCCACAGGTGGTCAGCGGGCTTGAATCGGTCATGCGGCGAAAATATACCGAAGTGGTTTCCCGAACACAATCGCGTAAATGACAGTCGTTCAGGACGGTGTTTGACCTTCCAACGATGGGAAGGTTTATGCTGTCATCATGTCGCAGTCCTTGATCGAATCCTCAGCAATGAACACGCCGCAACCCACCACCGCAGATCACATCCCCCGCATCACCCTGCCCGTCGAAGGCATGACGTGCGCGAGCTGCGTGGGCCGCGTCGAGAAGGCACTCTCCAAGGTGCCGGGCGTCGCTTCGGTGTCGGTCAACCTGGCCACCGAGCAGGCCGTGATCCGACCCGACGCAGCAGTCGACCGCATGGCGCTGGTCAGGGCCGTCGAAAACGCAGGCTTCGATGTGCCACCCGCCGCCATCGAACTCGAGATCGAGGGCATGACCTGCGCAAGCTGTGTGGGCCGGGTCGAGAAGGCGCTGCGGGGCGTGCCGGGAGTGCAGAGCGCCACGGTCAACCTCGCCACCGAACGCGCCGTCGTGCATGGCGTGGCCGACGCGTCGACACTCATCGCCGCCGTCGAGAAAACCGGCTTCGATGCCCGTGAGCTCGACCGCGCCGCCGCACATGCCGACGAGGCGGCCCAGAAGAAAGACGCCGAACGCGACGCACTGCGCCGCGACCTGCTGATCGCCACAGCACTGGCGCTGCCGGTCTTCATCCTGGAAATGGGCACGCACATGGTGCCGGGCATGCATGCCTGGATCGACGCCACGCTGGGCATGCGAAACAGCTGGTACCTGCAGTTCGTGCTCACGCTTCTGGTACTGGCCTGGCCGGGTCGCCGCTTTTACCAACATGGGCTGCCCGCGCTGCAGCGGGGTGCGCCCGACATGAATTCGCTCGTGGCCGTGGGTACGGCTGCGGCATTCGGGTATTCCGTGGTGGCCACCTTCCTGCCGGGCGTGCTGCCGGCCGGCACGATCAACGTCTATTACGAAGCGGCCGCCGTAATCGTGGCCCTCATCCTGCTCGGCCGTTTCCTTGAAGCCCGCGCCAAGGGCCGCACGTCCGAGGCGATACGACGGCTGGTGGGCCTGCAACCCAAGGTGGCGCACGTGATGCGCAACGGGCAGCTGATCGACATCCCGATTCACGAAGTCGGCGTGGGCGACATTCTGGAAGTGCGCCCGGGCGAACGCATACCCGTCGACGCCGAAGTCATGCAGGGGCGCAGCTTCGTCGATGAATCCATGATCACGGGCGAGCCGGTCCCGGTCGAAAAAACGCACGGCACCACCGTCGTGGGCGGTACGGTGAACCAGAACGGCGCGCTGACACTGCGCGCCACGGCAGTCGGCAGCCACACCGTACTCGCGCAGATCATCCGGCTGGTCGAACAGGCGCAAGGCGCCAAACTGCCGGTTCAGGCTCTGGTCGACAAGGTCACCCTATGGTTCGTACCGACCGTGATGCTGGCCGCCCTGATCACCTTCGTGGTCTGGCTCGTGTTCGGCCCCGCGCCCGCCCTCACCTATGCATTGGTGAACGCCGTGGCGGTCCTCATCATTGCCTGCCCCTGCGCCATGGGGCTCGCCACCCCCACCTCCATCATGGTGGGAACGGGCCGTGCCGCCGAGCTGGGCGTTCTGTTTCGCAAGGGCGAAGCGTTACAGACCCTGAAAGACGCGCGCGTGGTGGCCGTCGACAAGACAGGCACGCTGACCGAAGGCCGACCGGTACTCACCGACCTGGAGGTGGCAGACGGTTTCGAGCGTAATACAGTGCTCGCTCATGTCGCCGCCGTCGAGGCACGTTCCGAGCACCCCATCGCCCGCGCCATCGTGAGTGCCGCGCAGAAAGCCGGCCTCGATCTGCCGGAACTGGCGCAGTTCGAGTCCGTGACCGGCATGGGCGTGCGCGCAGTCGTTGGCGGCGTGCCCGTGCACGTGGGCGCCGACCGCTACATGCGCGAGCTGGGTCTGCCGGTCGAGCTTTTCGCCGACACGGCACAACGGCTGGGCGACGAAGGCAAGTCGCCCCTCTACGCGGCCATCGACGGGCAGCTCGCCGGCATCATTGCCGTCTCCGACCCCATCAAGGCAAGCACGCCCCCTGCAATTGCCGCGCTGCATGAACTGGGGCTGAAAGTGGCCATGATCACCGGCGACAACGCGCGCACGGCGCAGGCCATCGCCCGGCGCCTGGGTATCGACGAGGTCGAGGCCGAGGTGCTGCCGCAGGGCAAGGTCGATGCAGTGCGCCGGTTGCAGGCCGAGCACGGCACCGTGGCCTTCGTGGGTGACGGCATCAACGACGCCCCGGCACTTGCACAGGCCGACATTGGCGTGGCGATCGGCACCGGCACCGACGTGGCCATGGAATCCGCCGACGTGGTGCTCATGTCGGGCAGCCTGTTGGGCATTCCCACCGCCATTGCCCTGTCGCAGGCCACGCTGGGCAACATCCGGCAGAATATGTTCTGGGCGTTTGCCTACAACACGGCCCTGATTCCCGTCGCGGCAGGCGTGCTGTACCCGGCCTGGGGCATTTTGCTGTCGCCGATCTTCGCCGCCGCAGCCATGGCGATGTCCAGCGTATTCGTGCTGGCCAACGCGCTGCGGCTGCGCCGCTTTCAGCCAACCGGCCCAGCGGCCTGACACGCACTGGAAGGAAACGCGCATGAACATCGGTGAGGCGGCCAAGGCGTCGAACGTTTCGGCGAAAATGATCCGCTACTACGAACAGATCGGACTGATTCCACCCGCCGCCCGCAACGATGCGGGGTATCGCCATTACACGCAGGCCGATCTGCACCGGCTGCGTTTCATTCGCCGGGCACGCGACCTGGGCTTTGCGGTGAACGAGATTCGCGATCTGCTGAACCTGTGGCACGACACCTCGCGGCGCAGCGCCGACGTGAAGCGGCTGGCCGAACAGCATATCGCCGAACTGCACCGGCGTATGGAAACCCTGCGACAGATGGCCGATACGCTCAAGACTCTGGTCGACTGTTGTGCAGGCGACGAACGGCCCGAATGCCCAATACTGCAGAACCTGGAACAGGGTTCTGAAAACACGCCTGAACACCGATCATGAACCCGAGACGCTCTGAGACCCGTCGCGCGGATTGTTCAGAACCTCCCCGGCACTCACGTCGGCCACGGGATCAATCCTACCGGCACGATGCACGCGCATCTCGCCCCGCCCGAACTCCAGGGCCTGCCCGTGCACCGCGCGCATGATCGCAAGATTGATGCCCTGCTGCATGTCCATATAAACGTTGTAGTCGGCGCTCAGAACGTAATACACCACTTCGAACTCCAGGCCGCGCTCAACAAACTGCAACAGGTGCGCACGATCGAACCTGGCCAGTTCCAGGCTTTCGATGTGAGCCCGAACCGCCTGGGTGATCGACTCGACCTGCTGCTCGGTGGCGCCATACGCCACCACGAAGCGAAAGGCCACGCGGCGCAGCGCCATGCGTTTGTAATTCTGAATCGTCTGCTTGAGCAGTTCCGTGTTGGAACACACCACCTGCTCGCCACCAAGGCTGCGGATGCGCGTCGTTTTGAGCCCCACGTATTCAATGGTGCCCGCCACGTTGCCCACCACCACGAAGTCGCCGACCTCAAAAGGCTTGTCCAGACCGATGGCGGCCGACGCGAACAGATCGCCCAGCACCACCTGCGCGGCCAGTGCAACAGCGATGCCTCCGATACCCAGGCTCGCCACGAACGCCGTGATGTTGACGCCCAGGTTGTCCAGAATAGCCAGGCCCGCCACTGTCCACAGCACCGTGCGCAACGCATAGCCGATAAGCGTGAGCGTGACAAGATTCGTCGTGGGGTGCCTGTCTCGATACCGCTGCAACATAAACCCGGTGGCCGTATTGAGCCAGGCGGCCACCTGTATGACGGCTGCAATGAACCATAGCCGTGCCACCGCAATACTCCACCCTGCCGGCAGCTCCAGCAGCTTGACGCATACAAGTACGGAAAGCGCGAACAGGGCCAGCACGTTCGTGCTGGCAACCACCTGCAGGAACAGAAACGCCGGCGACGCATGAGCGTCGGACGCCCGTCGGTCGAGGCGGCGCCGCAGCAGACCTCGCGCCCACAGCAGTGCTGCAAGCATGACGCTGGTTGCCGCCAGCATCAGCATCCAGTTCCAGATGGGAATGGAAAGAATCGCGGTGTCGCGCCACCAATCTTGCATGAAGACCTCCCCGGCCAGGCATCAAAAGCACCCACGCAAAGCCGGGGAGGACGCAAACCGCATGCCCGCGGATACCGCAGGCATGAGGCACACGATCAGGCGGGCCGACGCAGGTGGAAATCGGTCACGGTCTGGAACGCGTGACCCAGACGGAGGATCGCCGGCTCGTCGAACCAGCGCGAGGCCAGTTGCATCGATACCGGCAGACCGTCGTCACTGAATCCGCACGGTACGGCCAGCGAGGGCACCTGGGCGAATGCCCAGATATAGGTGTAGCGCGCGATTTGGCGGATGATCTCGAGGAAATCGGGATAGTCGACCCCCGGTGCCGGGAACGGGCAGGTCGGGCTGATGATGGCGTCGACGTCCTGAAACACGCCGCGCAGCCGGTGATGCAGGCCTTCCTTCCAGCGCAGGGCCGCCGCGTAGTCGGCGCCGGTTACCGAAGCACCCAGCTTGAGGCGCATCAGCACATCTTCACCATAGCCCTCAGGCTGCGCGGCAATGCGCTCGCGATGCACCTCGTAGGCATCGGCCACCATCACGCTGAATGCGAGCAACGACTGCGATTTCTCTACATCACCCAGGTCCAGCTCGACAAACTCCACGCCCAGATCACGGAAGACCTGAATGGCGTTGTCCAGGGCCGTGCTGACCGCCGGATGAATGTCGTCGAAGAACCAGCGGCGCATGATGCCGATGCGCATGCCACGCACGGAATCGTTGAGGGTGGCCATGACATTGGGCACGGGCGTGTCGACCGAAATCGGATCGAGCGGATCATGACCGGCGATGACGCTGAACACGCGCGCAATGTCCGACACGTGCCGCGCCAGCGGGCCAAACGTGTCATACGGAGCACTGACCGGAACGCCGCCACGGTTCGAAATGCGTCCGACCGTGGGCCGCAGGCCGGCCACACCGCAAAAGGCGGCTGGAATGCGAATCGAGCCACCCGTGTCGCTGCCGATCGACACGACGCACATGTCGGTGGCCACCGATGCGCCGGAGCCGCCGCTTGAGCCGCCCGGCACCCGCGTGGTGTTCCAGGGGTTCTTGCAGGGGCCGAAGTGCTTGCTCTGCGTGGTCGGGCCGAACACCCATTCGTGCAGGTTCGACTTGCCCATGATGATCGCACCGTGCTGCTTGAGCCGGCTGGTGATGAAGGCGTCCTCCGAGGCGACGTTGTCGCGCAGGAAGGACGTTGCGGCCGTGGTGGGCACGCCAGCCAGATCGATGCAGTCCTTCAGGTTGATGGTCATGCCATGCAGCAGCCCGGCCGACGACCCCTGACTGGCCAGCTCGTCGAGTCGCGTGGCCTGTTGCCGCGCCATGTCTTCCGTGACGCAGAGCATGGCGTTAATTTTGGGATTCCAGGCATCGATGGCCTGCAGTGCCCGATCAACGCTTTCCATTGCCGTCGCACCGACAGCACCTTGCAACTTCTTCTCCATGCTCCTCTACCCTCCGATTGGCAACGTAACGAGGCCGGGCACCAGAATGATGGCGACCACCACAAGCAGATCCATCAACAGATACGGCACGGCACCGCGAAAGACTTCGCCCAACTGCAGTTCCGGAACCGCCCCCTTGACCACGAACACATTCAGACCCACAGGGGGTGTCACCGCGCCGATTTCCACCATCTTGGTCACCACGATGCCGAACACCACCGGATTGATGCCCGCCTCGGTGATGATCGGGAAGACAACCGGCATCGTGAGGAAAATCATCGAGATGCCGTCGATGAAGCTGCCCATGACGAGGTACGGAATAAGCAGCAACAGCAGCAGGACCGTCGGATGCAGGTCAAATGAAGTGACGTATGCCGCAATGACGGTCGGCAACTGCGTGGTGGACAGCGCGACACTGAACAGGGCCGAACCGATGATCAGGAAAAAGATGGTTGCCGTGGATGATCCCGCCTCCAGCAAACCTTTCTGAATCGAACCCTTGGGCCGGTTCTTGCGTACCAGCGCAAAGATCAGTGCGATCAGGGCACCGATTCCTGCCGCCTCGGTGGCCGTGGCCCAGCCCAGATAGATGCTGCCGATCACCACTACGAACAGGAAACCGACTTCCCAGGCCTGCAACGTCGCCTTGACCCGTTCCCCCCAGGCCATGCGCGGCAGCACCGTGCGCTGCACGAGCTCCTTGTTGCCACGCACCATCAAGTACGTGCCGGTTGCGTAAACCACCGCTGTCAACGCACCGGGAAGCAGTGCGCCAATGAACAAATCGGCAATCGACACGTGCGTGGCGATCGAATAAATGATGAGAATGCCCGACGGAGGAATCAGCACCCCGAGCGTGCCCGCCACCGCCACGCAGCCGCCCGCCAGCCGCTGGCTGAATCCCGCGCGCAGCATTTCCGGAATGGTGGCTTTCGAAACAATGGCCGCTGTGGCCACGCTCGAGCCGCACACGGTCGAAAATCCGGCACAGGCAAAAATGGTCGCGATGGGCAGGCCGCCGGGCAGGTGCCCGAACCATGCCTTGGCCGCCCGATACGCCTTGTCTGACATGCCCGCCGACAGCGCCAGCTGCCCCATGAATACAAACAGGGGAACCACGATCAGCGCGAGGCTGCCTGCACTGGTGAAGGCAAACGACTCAAGGATGAACGACGCCGCCATTTCGCCACGAATGGCGATGAGTCCTACGCCCCCGGCCAGAATCAGGCTGAGGGCAATGGGTACACCCAGCGCCAGCAGCCCGAGCAAGCCGGCAATCATGAAGTATCCGATTTCGATCTGCGTCATGCCAGCCCCTCACCGGGAATCGTTTCAACAGTGTGGGAAGAGCCGCCACGAAGCTCGAGGATGAGATCGACGATGTACTGCAATGTCAGCATGACGGAACCCGTCGCGATGACGATTCGCGCGGGCCACAAAGGGAACACGATGACTGCATACGACATTTCCTGTCGCAGGGTCGATGTATAGGCACCACGTATCGAATACCACGAGAGTGCGGCGGCTGCGAGCACGCAAATCACCATCCGCACAAGGGTCACCGCGCGCAGCCACCCGCCCGAAAGCTGCGTCTCGAGCACCACCACCCGAAAATGCTCCCGGCGTACCTGCGCACCTGCCAGGCCGAAGAACACGGTGATCACCAGAATCAGCACGCTGGCTTCCGAAGCGCCGAGTATCGACAGGCCGAAAAGGCTGCGAGACATCACGTCGGGGACGACTGCAATGACCAGGCCCATGACCAGCAGCCCGCTGAACGTCCCCAACGCCAGGTTCACCTTCTGGATGCCAGAAAGAATCCTGTTCACGATTGACTCCTGCCGCGCCTTAGCGGGGATTGCGCTGGCGGTAACGGTCGAAGCCGGTGACGTAGGGGAACTGCGCCTCGTACTTGCGTACGCGCTCGACGTAGTTGTCGTAGAACGCCTTGGGGTCGACCTTCGTACGGCTGCTGACAAGCTTCGCCCAGCTTTCGTACACGACCGGCCCGGCGATCTCCTTCACCTTCGCAACTTCTGCGTCATCCATGTGGATATATTCGACGTCCGATTTTTCCAGCAGCTCGACGTTGCGATCGATTTCCGCTTCGTAGCGCGAGAAGTATTCAGGGATCACGTCCTTGGCGACGTCGTCGATGATCGCACGCTCTTCGGGCGACAGTCGCTCGTACGATTGCAGGTTCATCGTCCAGATCACGGCGGTGTAGTTGCCCATACGCCCGCCATTAGAGGCGTACTTGGCCATATCGAGCGTGCCCGCCGCCGCAGCCTGTGCGAATGGTGTGGTGCTCACGCCTTCCACGCCACCGCGCTGCATGAGTTCCAACGCTTCAACCCAGGGAATGCTCACCGGCGTTACGCCTGCGGCCTTGAGCGCCTCGGCCACGCCCAGAATCGAACGGATGCGCATCCCCTTGAGGTCGCTGAACGTACGCACCGGCTTGTTGGTCCACAGGCTGTTCTCGCCCGCAGCCCGCGCCCACAACGGTTTCTGGTTGTGCTGCCTGAACTGCTCGGCGAACGCGGGGTCCTCATGCATCAGATCGGCAAATGCCTGTGTGACGGCGTAAGGGTTTTCACTCACGAACGGCAGCACCACACCGGTAAGCGGAAACTCGCGCGGATTGAATGCAGCCGGCACCGTCACGCCGATATCGGCCACCCCGCGCGAGAGACCATCGCCGCTTTCGGCGGCACGCAACAGGGCGCCGCCATAATACGGTTCAAACGTGATCTTGCCTTCGCTGCGCCGGGTGACTTCGCCCATGAAGTACTTGGCGCTGGTTTCGAAGAACTCGTCAGGCCCGTAAAAGCTGGCGTAGGTGAGCTTGGTTTGTGCATGTGCCGGGGTCAGCGCCCCGCCGGCCAGCATGGCCACTGCGCAGGCCGCGCCCAAAATACCGGCACGCCGCTTCATGTTCAGTGCCGGGCGCGCATTCAACGCACGGTGCACCGTCTTACCCAGGATTCCGTTCAGTTTCATCGATCGTCTCCGTTATTAATCCATTTTCCGGGTTTGTCGGTCAGTGCCCGGAAACATGTTCTGTCTTCGATGTGTCAGCCAGCGCAGCGCTTTTGTTTTCAGGATCGCGCCTTCGCCTCCATGCAACACGGCCTGCGCAGCGCACGCATGGTGCCATTGCGCTGCAAGGGGATTTCTGGATTGGGATAGTTTCAGATCAGCGCGGCTGCGCCCTCAGGTCGGGCGTCGGTCTGTCGCCGGGGTAGCCGTGAACCGGCCACTCGGAATCGTGACGTGATACAACAATTGTTTCTCCCCGCCTGTACTGCTGAAACCGGATTCATTCTTAGTACGCCCTTTCTTGAATCACGTCATACTTTTTTGAGCGGGGAGGCATAAGTAAATGCTTATGTTATAAGCCGTTACAATACGTATTTATTTATGGAAACATTGAAGCTGAAATATGTCTCCAACGCAGCATTGATGCAGCGGTCAGTCCACCGTGGGCCACACCCGCGGGTCGATGAGCATCTGAACGACCTCCACTGCCGTGTCGTGCACCCGCTGGCCGGCCGGGCTCAAGGGCACATTGGCCGGTACGCATAGCGAAAGCGGGCGCGAAAGGTCGACGTCGGTGAACGACGCGGCCCGCATCTCACCACGCGCAACATCCTCCATGATGATCGCGGGCGGCAGGATCGACGCTCCGTAACCCGACAAAATCGCGCCCTTGAGCGCTTTGGCCGAACTGAGTTCCGCCACCACGCGCGGCGTTCTGCCCAGACGCGCAAAACCGGTGTCGATGATCTGGCGCGTTCCACCGGGGGCGGCGGGCAAGACCCAGTCGACGTCCACCAGGTCCTGCAGCGATACGCTGGGGACAACCTCTTTTGCGGCACTCACGTACACCAGTTCTTCATCGAGCACCTTTGTGGCCTTGAACGATTTCAGCGCGGCCTGTCTGCCGCCGTCATACAGGAACGACATGTCGAGCCGGCCGCTGGATAGCAGCTCGAGCAGGATGCCGCTCATGTTCTCGATGATGTGAAGCTCGATTTCGGGGTAGCGCCGGCGAATCTCGCCCAGAAGCGGCACCGTGAGCACATAGGCCACGGCCGTGGGCATGCCGATCGATACCTTGCCGCGCGGCTGATCGCCCTGTGCCTGCACTTCGAGCACCGTTTGATCGATCTGGCGCAGAATCTGCCGGGCATTGCGGTACAGCGCCATGCCGGCATCGGTGGGCACCACGCCGTTCACGGTGCGCAGCAGAAGCTGAACCTTGAGCTTTTCTTCGAGGGCCGCCACGTGCTGCGTGAGCGCGGGCTGGGCAATGTGCAGGGCGCGCGCTGCCCGCGAGATGCCGCTCAGCTCCACGATCGTGACGAAATACCTGAGACTACGCAGATTCACGTGTGCCCCCCTGCCCCGCCGGTGCACTGCGCGCCTGCCCCCATTTCATGGGAGCGGAGAGAAAATTCAGTCGATCGCATACAGCACGGGGGGAAGCCAAACAAAAACGCTACTGAAACGACCCCTTGACATCCTCCCCCGCCTAAAGTTGGGGGATTCCTACTGCGCCCACCCCGGCATCGAGCCGGAATGAGTCGCTTCGGTGGGTTCCTGCTGCTGGCGGCATTGCT
>JAUZQE010000044.1 GCA_030733815.1 Yanghanlia caeni | reverse complement strand
AAGCGACTCATTCCGGCTCGATGCCGGGGTGGGCGCAGTAGGAATCCACCGACTTTAGGCGGGGGAGGATGTCAAGCTTTATATATTGATCTGGCCCGCGCTTTCTGCAGCGGTACTTGCGGTGCTCAGCTGGGGGGTATGGAAGGACATTCGTGCCGCACGGCGCAAGGGTCAGCAGCTCGTCTGATCTGGCCCGGCGCAGTTTGCGGCGGCCCCTGCCGGGCGCCGCCGGCTTCTGCGCCGGCGCAGCCTGTGCCACAATCCGAGGTTTCGTACCCGCGCCTTCACGTCATGCAGCATAACGATACTTCCCATACCGACCATCACGCTTGCGGCGCCCGCGTGCGCATTCCTCTCGACGAACTCACCGCACTTCTCGTACGCATTTTCGAACGACATGGCACGTCGGCTCACGTGGCCCGTGTGCTGGGCCGCAATGTGGCCAATGCCCAACGTGACGGGGCCGACAGCCACGGTATCTTCCGCATTCCCGGGTATGTGTCGACCCTTGCAAGCGGCTGGGTCGATGGGCACGCGCAGCCCCAGGTCACCGACTCGGCACCGGCGTTCATCAGTGTGGACGCGCGCAATGGCTATGCACAGCCGGCGCACGAGGCGGCGCAGGCCCTTCTGATCGAAAAGGCGCGCAGCCAGGGTATCGCGCTGCTGGCGATGCACGATTCGCACCACTTTGCGGCGTTGTGGCCCGATGTCGAGCCGTATGCGGAACAGGGTCTGGTGGCGCTCACCTTCGTCAACAGCATGGCCTGCGTGGTTCCCCACGGCGGGCGGCGCGCTTTGTTCGGCACGAATCCCATTGCCTTTGCTGCGCCGCGGGAAAACGGATACCCGCTGGTATTCGACCTGGCCACCAGTGCCATGGCGCATGGCGACATACAGATTGCTGCGCGGGAAGGGCGCCAGGTGCCGCCCGGGTCGGGGGTCGACCGCAACGGTGAACCCACGTGTGACCCCAACGCCATTCTCGACGGCGGGGCCCTGTTGCCATTCGGCGGGCACAAGGGTTCAGCACTTTCAATGATGGTGGAACTGCTGGCGGCGGCGCTCACCGGTGGCAACTTCTCGTTCGGTTTCAGCTGGGCGCAACACCCCGGCGCGCAATCGCCGCGTACCGGTCAGCTGTTGATCGTCATCGATCCCTCAAAGGGTGCCGGAGCCAACTTCGCCCGCCGAGCCGAGGATCTGGTGCGTGCCCTGCACGATGCAGGGCAGGAGCGCATGCCCGGTGATCGCCGCTACCGCCAGCGCGAGGAATCACTGGCGAAGGGTGTACCGGTGGCCGCTGCCGATCTGGCGCGTCTGCGCGAGCTGGCCAACGGCTGATCGGTGGCGCATATCGCGCCGATCGAATCAGCCCCGCCCGAATCGTGAGCGGATGTCGTCGGCCGTTGCCAATGGCCGTCCCAGTACTGCGGCGCCCTCGGCCACCTGTGCCACGAGCGCGGCATTGTCGGGGGCCGTGGTGCCGTCTTTCAGGAACAGGTTGTTCTCGAACCCCACCCGAACATGGCCGCCCAGGCCGGCTGCGGTGATTGCGCAGGCATTCTCGCGCGGGCCGAAGGCGCACATGGCCCAGGGATACTGGCCGTCGTGCTTTTGCAGGAACGGCAGCAGATCGGTGGGGCTGGAGGTCTGGCCCGCCGTGTAGCGGCCCAGCACGAAAAGCAGGAACCACGGCCCTTCGGGAATGACGCCCTGCGCTCGCAGGCGTTGCCAATGCCCGATGTCGTTCTCATCGTAAAGAATGACCTGGGTCATGACCCGTTCTTCCAGCAGCCACGCGAAGAAGCGGTGCAGCTCGGCCTCGGGTACCTCGGGCTTGAGCAGTTCGCGCAAGCCGACCGACACGGCTTCGGGGCGGGTTTCGCGAACCACCGCCATCTGCTCGGCCGGTTGGTAGACCTGCGCGGCTTCCGTCGTGATCTGCACCACCAGCGACTGCCCCACAGCCTGACGCACGGCGGCCGTTGCTTCGCGATACGCCTCGGCATCGAGCAGATGACGCCCGTCGGGCCGGCGTACATGCATGTGGATCATTGCCGCACCGGCCTCGAGGCAGGCCTTGGCCGTTTCCGCGAGCGCCGCCGATGTGAGTGGCACCGCAGGATGGTGCTCGTGTGTCTTGTATGCGCCGTTGGGGGCAACCGTAAGAATCAGGGGATCGGGGGTAACCATGCGTGCAGGGCAAACGTGTGCGAGATGTAAAACGCCTAGTCTGCCCGAGTCGGCGCGCGATGTAAAACGCCACCGCCGCCCCCGTAGCGGTGGCCGGTGCAACAGTATGGCCTTATTCCCGGCTCGCCACCGCGGTCGTTACCTGACGCGACGGCGGCCATTGGGGGTGCCGTTCCAGCGCCGCAACCACCTTGTCGGCCATGGTGGCACAACGCTCGCCATCGAACGGGAACAGCGTATGGAAGCTGCCTTCGACGGAGGCCTCGAGCAGCGTGCGCAGCCGGCGGCGCGCGCGAAACAGGCGTGTCTTGACCGTGACGGGGTGCAGCTGCAGGTCGCGGGCAATTTCCTGGATATCCATGTCTTCCACTTCGCGAAGCAGAAAAACGAGCCGCAACGGATCGGGCAGGCGACTTACCGCTTCGTGCAGAAGCAGGGCGGCCTCGCGTCGGCCCGCCTGGGCGTCGGGCGGCTCGAAGGGGTCGGGCAGAAGGGTGCTTTGGCCGGGTGATGCCTGTTCGCTGACGGTGTCGTACGGGTCGTGATGGCGTTCGCTGCGTACGTGCATGCGTGCGGTGTTGATGGCGATGCGCGTGATCCAGGTCGAAAACAGGGCGCCTTCACGAAACTGGTGCAGGTTCGTGAAGGCCAGCAGGTAGGTTTTCTGCACCACGTCTTCGGCCTCGGCGTCGGAGGCAACGATGCCCCGCGCAATGCGAAACAGGCGGGGGTTCAGCCGCTGAACGACGGCGCGCACGGCGGCGGGCTCGCCCCGACGCAGCGCGGCGACGAGCTGAGACTCGGGTTCCAGAGATTTTTCCATTATCCGCTGGCGTGCCTGCTGCGGGTGGCCAGCACGCCGTTCAGTTCCGGGAAGGTGCCCGGCATGCCATTCGTCCGGGTCGACTGATAGTAGCTCTCGTGCGTCCATTGCGCATCCTCCGGGGTGCCGACCACGATGCGGCCCACCATGCCGTGGGCTGCGTGTGGCAAACAGTAATAGTCATACACGCCGGGCTGGTCCAGTACCACGTCGTAGTGCTCGCCGGGCAGCAGCAGCTCGCTCGTCCATGGCGGGGCACCGGCGGGAATGCGCCGTTCACGGCCGTGCAGATCGGGGTGGAAGGCGGTGGCGGTGTGCACATTGACGGCGTCTTCGTTCACGAAGCGCACCGTCGCGCCCTGCGGTATCCATAGCCCCGCGGGCTCGAACCAGACGCGCTCGCCCCGGGCCGTGCCGCGCATGGCCACCAATGCCGGCCCGGCACCATGACCGCGCGCGGGCCGCCAGGCCGCAAGCCAGGCCAATGCCGGCAGGAACAGCGAGCAGGCGAGGAAACGGCGCCGGCTCATCATTTCCCGGCCAGGCGTGCACGTGCCGCCGCGTTATGAAACAGCACCACGTGCACATGGGGTTCTTCGACGCCCGGGTGCCCCGCGTTGTAATAGATGTCGACCGAATCGACACGTGCATCGCCCGTTTTGAGGGCATCCCACGATTCACCGTTTTGCAGCGCCTTGATCGGCACCATGTAGATGGTGGCCGACAGGCGGCCGTCGCGGTCATAGCCCAGGAAGGGGCCGGCTGGCAGCGTCGAAGGATCGACGTAGAGCGTGCCCAGCCCGGGAATGAAATCGGGAAGCTTCACTAGGGAACTGACTTTGGCGTAGGGCGCCGCAGGCGCGGCGGTGAGATGGGGCGAAGTGGCGTCGCCGGCATAGGTGCAGGCGGCGAAAACACTGCATGCGGCCAGTGCCGCGAAGCGCGAATGGGACAACATGGCTGCTCCTTGTGAAGGCCGGCGGAAAGACCGGCCGTGCACATTGGATGCAGCAGGCGGGTGGGCGGTTCGCTTGTACCGTTTCCGGACAGCGACGCTTTCATTGCCCCATGTTAGTGCATTCCCTAGGTGTAACGTTGGCCGCTTTAATGCACAATGCCTCACATGCAGGTGAGGAGACAAGCTCTGCATGAGCAAAACAGATTCGCCGGTTCCGGTGAATCCAAATAAAGCGGTACTCAAAAAGTATAAAAAGAAAAGGCCGGCACAGGGTGCCGGCCTTTTTCAATTTACGGGTGCTGCAACAGAACCTGAACGGCTCCCGAACCGCCGTCAGGCACTGCGCATTCCGCGTATGCGATCACCTCGGGAAGCTGGGTCAGCCAGCGCCGCACGGTGGTCTTCAGCACGGCATCGCCGTTGGGTGAACCCAATCCCTTTCCATGCACGATGCGAACGCACTTCACGTCATGCGCCAGGCACGACTCCACGAACCGCTCGAAGCGCTCACGTGCGTCATCGACGGTGCTTCCATGCAGATCGAGGCTCGCGCCGATCATCCACTTGCCACGCTTGAGATCCCTGAGCACGTCGGGCCCATGCCCCGTCTTGAGATACTGGCGGTCATCGGTTTCACTGGCGGCCGGTGCGTACGTGTCGGAAAGCGCGGCGCGCGGGCCCTGGCCACGCCGGCGCGGCGCGGGCGTGTCGTTCGTGGTGACTTCCCGCGCCGGATCCGGGCGCTGTTGCGGGCGCGGGCGCTTTGCCGTGCTTTCTTCGCCCGCCGCCCTCAGGCGCCGTTCCCGCAGTATGGAGGCCGGGGCATCGGCGACCGGCGGCAGAAGAACCCGCCCGGGGTCCTTGATGCGATCGACGTAACGCACCGCCTGCAGAAACAGGCGACGATCGGCGTCGCTGAGCCGGGCGGCCGGGTCTGCGGGGGATGTCGCCGTCGAGGCCCTGGAAGCGGGTGCTGGTTTTGCCGCATCGTGCGCCGGCCGCGCCGCCGCAGCCCCCGTACTGCCGCGCGCGTCGGACGGCGGCAGAAAGGGGGAGCGCTTGCGGGCGATGCGGCGGGTGGCCGCGGGCGGCGGGGGTGGCTCTTCGGCAGCGGCCTGCGCCTGCTTGCGTAGCGCCTTGAGGTCGGCCAGGCCTGCCTTTGGCTTCGGTTTACTGCGCCGCATTCTCCAGCCACCGTTGCGCGTCGAGCGCGGCCATGCAGCCGGTGCCCGCGCTGGTAATGGCCTGGCGGTACACGTGATCTTGCACGTCGCCCGCCGCAAACACGCCGGGCACCGAAGTCATGGTTGCCAGCCCGTCGCGGCCGCCGCGCGTGATGATGTAGCCGTCTTTCATGTCGAGCTGGCCTTCGAACAGACCCGTGTTGGGCTTGTGACCGATGGCGATGAAGGCGCCCATGACCGCCAGTTCACGCGTTTCGCCTGTCTGGTTGTTGCGCAGGCGTACGCTGGTAACGCCGGAGTCGTCGCCCAGCACTTCGTCGAGTTCCTCGAACAGGGCGAGCTCGATATTGCCGTTCTCGACCTTTTCCATGAGGCGGTCGACAAGAATCGGCTCGGCACGGAATTTGTCGCGGCGGTGTACAAGCGTGACCTTGCGGCAGATGCCCGAGAGATACAGTGCTTCTTCGACGGCCGTATTGCCGCCGCCCACGACGATCACATCCTGATTCTTGTAGAAGAAGCCGTCGCAGGTGGCGCAGCCGGAGACGCCGCGCCCCATGAAGGCCTGTTCGGACGGCAGCCCCAGATACTGCGCGGCAGCCCCGGTGGCGATGATGAGCGAATCACAGGTGTATTGCGTACCGCTGTCGCCCGTGAGGCGAAACGGCCGCTGCGAGAGATCGACTTCGGTGATCTGGTCGAACACGATCTCGGTGTTGAAGCGTTCGGCGTGTGCCAGAAAGCGCTGCATGAGGTCAGGGCCCTGGACGCCCATGGCGTCGGCAGGCCAGTTGTCGACGTCGGTGGTGGTCATGAGCTGCCCGCCCTGCTCGAGCCCGGTGATCAGCATTGGCGACAGATTCGCGCGTGCTGCGTAGATCGCGGCGGTGTAGCCGGCGGGCCCGGAACCGAGAATGAGAACTTTGGCGTGGCGGGGAGTTGTCATTGCATCCATCCTTGATTAGGGAACGCCCAATTATAATGGGCCGCATGGCTAGGCTACCTGCGACCCCCTCCCGCTCCTCCCGCAACGTGCGTAACGGGCCCTCGCCCCTGCAAACCCGGCTCTCAGGTCTGGCCCGGGAAGCGCGCTGGATCCTCTTCGCGGGGCTCGCGGCGTGGCTGACGCTGGTGCTGGGCACATGGGATCCCTCTGATCCCGCGTGGTCGCAATCCGTGCATTCCAGCATTACGCAAAACCGCGGCGGCATCCTGGGCGCGCACGTGGCCGATTTCCTTCTCTTTCTATTCGGTTATTCCACCTGGCTGTGGGTGGTGTTGCTCATTCAGCGTGTCGTGGTGGGTTTTCTGCGGCTCACGGGTTCCCTGCACCCGCCGGCCGCGCCGCCCGACGTGCTGCCGCGCGTACGCTGGGAAATCGGCATCGGCTTCTTCCTGCTGTTTATCGGCTGCATGGGCATCGAGGCGCTGCATCTGCGCCAGCTCGGCGCGCAGCTGCCGGCCGGTGCCGGGGGGCAGCTGGGGCGTCTGCTTGCCGAATTCCTGGCCTCGTCGTTCGGGCTGGCCGGCTGCACGCTGGGCCTGCTGGTGCTCATTGCCATCGGTGCAAGTCTGTTCTTCGGATTTTCGTGGCTGAACGTGGCCGAGCGGGTCGGGTTGTATGTCGAACGCGGCGTTCAGCGCCTGGTCGAGCTCAAGGCGGCGCGCGACGACCGGCGGGTGGGGCAGGTCAGCAAGGCCAAGCGCGAAGAAACGGTGGTGGCTCGCCAGGAAGAGCTGGTTCACGAACAGCCCGTGCGCATCGAGCCGGCCGTCACGTCCGTACCCAAGTCGATTCGCGCCGAAAAGGAAAAACAGACGACGCTCTTTGCAATGCCGCCCGACCCGGCCGGCGGCGACCTTCCGGCCATCAGCCTGCTCGACGCCCCTTCGGGCGAACTGGAAACCGTTACGCCCGATACGATCGAGTTCACGTCGCGGCTCATCGAAAAGAAGCTTTCCGACTTCGGCGTGAAGGTCACCGTGGTGTCGGCCCAGTCCGGCCCTGTCATCACGCGCTACGAGATCGAACCTGCCACCGGGGTGAAGGGCAGCCAGATCGTCAACCTGGCCAAAGACCTGGCTCGCGCGCTAAGCCTGGTCAGTATTCGCGTGGTCGAAACCATACCCGGCAAGAATCTCATGGGCCTGGAGCTGCCCAATCCCAAGCGCCAGATCGTGCGGCTGTCGGAAATCATCGGGTCGCAGGTTTATCACGCAAGCCCCTCACTGCTTACGCTGGCGCTGGGCAAAGATATTGCAGGCCATCCGCTGGTGGCCGATCTGGCCAAGATGCCGCACCTGCTGGTGGCCGGTACCACGGGCTCGGGCAAGTCGGTGGGCATCAACGCCATGATCCTGTCGCTGCTGTACAAGGCCGACCCCAGCCAGGTGCGCATGATCCTGATCGACCCCAAGATGCTGGAAATGAGCGTCTACGAGGGTGTGCCGCACCTGCTTGCACCGGTGGTCACCGACATGCGCCAGGCCGCCAATGCGCTGAACTGGTGCGTGGCCGAAATGGAAAAGCGCTATCGCCTGATGAGCAAGCTGGGCGTGCGCAATCTGGCCGGCTTCAACGCCAAGATCCGCGAGGCGCAGAAGCGTGGCGAAACCATACCGAATCCGTTTTCGCTCACCCCCGACGCGCCCGAGCCGCTCAGTACATTGCCATATATCGTGGTCATCATCGACGAGCTGGCCGACCTGATGATGGTGGTGGGCAAGAAAATCGAAGAACTCATCGCGCGGCTGGCGCAAAAGGCGCGGGCCGCGGGTATCCATCTCATTCTTGCCACGCAGCGACCCAGCGTCGACGTCATCACCGGGCTCATCAAGGCCAACATCCCCACGCGGATCGCCTTTCAGGTGTCATCGCGCGTCGACTCGCGCACCATTCTCGACCAGATGGGGGCTGAAACCCTGCTGGGGCTGGGTGACATGCTTTACTTGCCTCCCGGCACCGGGTTGCCCGTGCGGGTGCATGGTGCCTTTGTGCACGACGACGAAGTGCATCGCGTGGTCGACGCCCTCAAGCAGCAGGGTGAACCCAACTATGTCGACGGCATTCTGGAAGGCACGGTCGAGGGCGAGACAGGTGACGGCGTAGGTTCCGTTACAGGATTCACAGACGTGGAATCCGACCCGTTGTACGATCAGGCGGTGGAACTGGTACTGAAAAACCGCCGGGCATCGATCTCGTCGGTGCAGCGTTATCTGCGCATTGGTTACAACCGTGCGGCGCGGCTGCTCGAACAAATGGAGCAGGCGGGGCTGGTATCGCCCATGCAGGCTAACGGCAACCGCGAAATCCTCGTAAAAGGCAGACCCGAGAATGATGAATGAGGCAGGGCGCAGCGTCGCCCGATGGTGTACCGCCCTGACGCTGGTTTTGTCTGGCCTGCCGGCGCTGGCGGCCGATGCCGGCGCGCAGCTGCAGCGTTTCGTGAGCGAGGTTTCCTCGGCCACGGGGCGCTTCACGCAGCAGGTGGCCACCGGGCAGGGCGATGCCCGGCCGCAGCAGGCCGGCGAGTTCGCGTTCCAGCGGCCGGGCAAATTTCGCTGGCACGTGGTGAAGCCCTACGAGCAGCTGGTGGTGTCAAACGGAACCGTGCTGCGCCAGTATGATCCCGACCTTGCGCAGCTGACCGAGGGCCCGGTAGATCAGTCCATCGGTGCTTCACCAGCGGCGATTCTGTTCGGCTCGGGGCGTCTTGACCAGGCGTTCGACCTTACCCCACTTGCCGACCGCGACGGCCTTTCGTGGTTGCGGGCACGCCCCAAGGCGGGCGATGCAGGTTTTGCGCACGTCGACATCGGCTTTGCCGACGACCTGCCGAAGCGCCTGGAGTTGCTCGATGCCTTCGGGCAGACCACGCGCATCACCCTTTCCGATATCGTCGTCAACGCGACTCTGGCCGATGATGCATTCGACTTCGAGCCGCCGCCCGATGTCGACGTGGTGACGATGCAGTAGGCACCGGTACCGGCAATGAATACCGACCTGTTTCAAAACGCGGGTATGCAGCCCGTTCATGCTCCGCTGGCCGAACGCATGCGCCCGGCCAGTCTCGATCAGGTGGTGGGTCAGGCCCATTTGCTGGGGCCCGGCAAGCCGCTGCGTGTGGCCTTTGAATCGGGGCGCCCGCATTCCATGATCTTCTGGGGCCCGCCCGGCGTCGGCAAGACGACGCTGGCACGGCTGATGGTCGAGGGGTTCGATGCCCAGTTCATTGCCATTTCGGCCGTGCTGGGCGGCGTGAAAGACATTCGCGACGCCGTGGCCGCGGCACAGGTGGCGCAGGGCAGGGGGCGGCGCACCATATTGTTCGTCGATGAGGTGCACCGGTTCAACAAGGCCCAGCAGGATGCTTTCCTGCCCTATGTCGAAAGCGGGCTGTTCACCTTCATCGGTGCCACCACCGAAAACCCGTCGTTCGAGGTGAACTCGGCGCTCCTGTCGCGCGCACGGGTATACGTGCTGCAGGCGCTCAGCCATGAAGAGCTGGGTGAGCTGGTCGACCGTGCGCTGGCCGTCATCAACGCCGAGCCCGATTCCCCGCCGCTTGCATTCGATGCCCCCGCCCGTGAACAGCTGGCGCGCTGGGCCGATGGTGACGCGCGGCGCCTGATCAACGCCATGGAGATCGTTGCAGAATCGGCGCGTAACGCAGGCCGGGAACAGGTCGACCCAGCCTGGCTGGAAACCGCGCTGTCGCAGAACCTGCGTCGCTTCGACAAGGGGGGCGACGCCTTTTACGATCAGATCAGCGCCCTGCACAAGGCCATACGCGGTTCCGACCCCGACGCATCGCTGTACTGGTTCGCGCGTATGCTCGACGGCGGCGCCGACCCCCGCTATCTGGCCCGCAGACTGGTGCGCATGGCGGTCGAAGATATCGGGCTGGCCGACCCGCGCGCCACGCAGCTCGCCCTGAACGGTGCCGATATCTTCGAGCGGCTCGGCTCCCCCGAAGGCGAGCTTGCGCTTGCGCAGGCTGTGGTGTACCTGGCTTGCGCACCCAAATCGAATGCGGTGTACTCGGCATACAAGGCGGCGCGACGCTATGCCGAGGAACATGGAAGCGCACCCGTGCCGCTGCACCTGCGCAATGCTCCGACCCGGCTCATGAAAGAACTGGGTTATGGCAAGCAGTACCGCTACGCGCACGATGAGCCGTACGGCTATGCCGCCGGCGAACACTATTTCCCCGACGGGCTGGATGCAACCTTCTACGAGCCGACAGATCGCGGCCTGGAAGGTAAAATCCGGCAAAAGCTGGCGTTCCTGCGCGAACTCGACGAACAGAGCCCGCCCCGGTAGCGGCGCCTGCCCATTCATTCCCCCGGTTAACTGAAATTATTTGGCTGATCCATGCTTGATCCGAATCTGTTGCGCAAAGACCTGCCCACCGTTGTCAAAGCCCTTGCCCTGCGCGGGCTTGCGTTCGATACCGAGCGCTTCAACCGCCTCGAAGCCGAACGCAAGGCCGTGCAGATGGAAACCGAATCGCTGCAGGCACGTCGCAACGCATTGGCCAAACAGATCGGCCAGCTCAAGTCGCGTGGCGAAGACGCTTCGGCGGTAATGGCCGAATCCCAGGCCATTCCCGAACAGCTCAAGCAGCTGGAAGCGAAGCTTGGCGCCATTCAGGGCGAACTTTCCGACTGGCTGCTCACCTTGCCCAACCTGCCGCACGAAAGCGTGCCCGCAGGTGAATCCAGCGACGACAACGTCGAGGTGCGCCGCTGGCTGCCACCCGGCATGCCCACCAATGAAAACGGCGAACCGGCTGCGTTGCAGTTCGAGCCGCGCGACCACGTCGAAATCGGCGAGCCCCTGGGGCTCGACTTCGACACGGCACGCAAGCTTTCGGGTTCGCGCTTCATGATGCTGCGTGATCAGGTGGCGCGCCTGCATCGCGCACTCGCGCAGTTCATGCTCGATCTGCACACCTCGAAGCATGGCTACCAGGAATGCTATACGCCCTACATCGTCATGGGGTCCACGCTACTGGGCACCGGTCAGCTGCCCAAGTTCAAAGACGACATGTTCTGGGTCACCAAGGGCGGTGCCCCGGAAGACGACGAGGAACGCGAAGATCTTTATCTCATTTCCACGTCGGAAATCACGCTGACCGCGTCGGTGCGTGATTCGATCATTCCCGCTGAGCAGCTGCCCATGCGCCTTACTGCGCACACGCCGTGCTTCCGTTCCGAAGCGGGCAGCGGCGGGCGCGACGTGCGCGGCATGATTCGCCAGCACCAGTTCGACAAGGTCGAAATGGTGCAGATCGTGCATCCCGAAAAATCGTACGAAGCGCTGGAAGAAATGGTCGGCCACGCCGAAGCGGTGCTGCAGGCCCTTGAACTGCCGTACCGCGTGGTGGCCCTGTGTGGCGGCGACATGGGGTTTGGGGCCGCCAAAACATACGATCTCGAAGTGTGGCTGCCCGCGCAGAACACCTGGCGCGAGATTTCGTCCGTATCGAATTGCGAGGCCTTTCAGGCGCGGCGCATGCAGGCGCGCTTCCGCGCGGGCAAGGGCAAGCCCGAATACGTTCATACGCTGAACGGTTCGGGTCTGGCTGTGGGCCGCTGCCTGGTTGCCGTGCTTGAAAACGGTCAGCAGGCCGATGGCAGTGTCGTCGTTCCGGCGGCGCTGCGCCCCTACATGGGCGGGGTGGAAGTCCTCAAGCCCTGAATCTCATCCGCGCGCGGCCGCTTGATCAGCGGCTCCAGTGCCCATGTGCACGGGCATGCGGAGGCGGCACGGGCCGGTGCCCGTGGCGCAGGTGGCGGTCATGCGCACCCTTGCGATAATGTGGGTGGGCGTGGTGCCTGTGCTTGTGGCCCCGTTTGTACACTTTCTCGGGGTAGTACACCACCGGCGGGCCGTAATAATGGCGCACGGGCGGGTGGTAGTGATGATGATGTATGCGCGGGTGGTGTGGCGTGCCGATAATGACGCCCGGGACGCCGATCCCGATATGTACATCCACGTCGGCCCTCGAAGCGGGCGCGAACAGGCCTGTGGCAAGCGCAAGGCTCAGAATCAGCAGTCGTTTCATGGCGAACCCCTTGGTCTGAACTAGGTCATTTACCCTATTGTGGGCGATAACCCGTTTCAGAATTGTTGGGTTCGCAGCATCAAACGCTTCAAAAGGCTACAGAGCAGCCCTTTTATTGGCCGTGTCAGTGTGTCTCGCCGGCATAGCCGGTGGCGTGATGCAGGTGAATCCAGTCCACGACTTCGCATTCGGGCCGGTAGCCATCCACCACTTCCAAAAAGATCGAGCGTATGCGCGGGTAGTTGTCGTCTGCGATCGCGCATTCCAGATCTGCCAGCACGGTCTTCAGATCTTCCCACGCGAGTCGTCGCTCGCTGGCACGCATGATCCGCGGGTGCGCCGTCTGTGACACGTTGGCGCCGATCAGCAGCTCTTCATAGAGCTTCTCGCCGGGGCGCAGGCCGACGTATTCGATCGCGATGTCGCCGTCGGGATTCGCCGGGCTGCATACGGACAGCCCGGAAAGCAGGATCATTTTTTCGGCCAGTGCGCTGATGCGCACCGGCTCGCCCATGTCCAGCACGAAGACGTCGCCGCCGGCGCCCATGGAGCCGGCCTGGATCACGAGCAGCGCCGCTTCGGGAATCGTCATGAAGTAGCGGGTGATCTCGGGGTGGGTGACCGTAACGGGGCCTCCGGCCTGAATCTGCCTGCGAAAGCGCGGCACGACCGAGCCGGAAGAACCGAGCACATTGCCAAACCGTACCATCGTGAAGCGCGTGCGCGCGGGCAGGCTGTCGGCGTCGGACACACCATAAGGCACCGGGCGCTCTTCAAACGCCAGTGCCTGCAGGATCAGTTCGGCCAGCCGTTTGGTGCACCCCATGGTGTTGGTGGGGCGTACGGCCTTGTCGGTGGAAATCAGCACGAAATTGGGCACACCGGCGCGCAGTGCCGCCTGCGCGCAGTGCAGCGTGCCGAACACGTTATTCAGAATGCCCTCGGCCACATTGCATTCCACCATGGGCACGTGCTTGTACGCTGCGGCATGGTAAACCGTGTCGACGTTCCAGGCCGACATCACGTCGAACAGCCGATGTTCGTCGCGCACGGAGTTCAAAATCGGCACGATGCGCACGCTCAGGCCGTCGTTGCGCACCCGTTCTTCCAGGTCGGACTGAATGTTGTAGAGGTTGTACTCACACTGTTCGAAAAGAACGAGCGTATGAGGGGCGCACGCCAGTATCTGGCGGCACAGCTCGGCACCGATGGAGCCGCCGGCCCCCGTCACCATCACCGTCTGGCCGCGTATGCAGCGCTCCAGCAGTTCCTGATCGGGCTGTACCGGGTCACGGCCGAGCAGATCGCCCAGATCGATCTCTCTGATCTCGTTCACCCTGACCTTACCGCTTGCCAGATCGCGGATTCCCGGAACGGTGCGTACCGCCACAGGCAGTACCGCCAGCCTGTCGATGATCGCCCGGCGCCGGCTGCGCGCGGTGGTGGGCATGGCCAGCAGCACTTCTTCGATATCCAGAGTCTCGATGAGCCGGTTGATGTCTTCGGGATCGTGCACGGGCAGCCCGCCGACGGTGCGTTCGTGCAAGTCGGGGTTGTCGTCAAGAAAGGCCACCACGCGGCGGTTGCGATCGCCCTGCAAGGCGGCCAGAAGCTGGCTGCCTGCAGTGCCGGCGCCGTAGATGGCGACGCGGGTGGCGTTGTGCGCGTTTGCTGCGCTGCGCCGGCGCACATGCACCCCGGCCGTCTGAAAGTACTGCCGCATCGTCAGACGCAGCCCGCCGATCAGGATCAGGCTGAGCACCGCGTGTATGAAGATGACCGAGCGCGGGATGGGCGTGTCAGCAGGGCCGTGCAGCCAGACCGCCAGGGCCAGCAGGGCCGCGCTCAGAATTACGCCTTTGATGACGGCGCCCACGGCCGGCAGCCCCATGTGGCGCAGCACGGCGCGATACAGACCCATGCGCGCGAGCAGCGGAACGCTCAGCAACGGTGCCAGAAGGAACAGCCATGCATGGCTGTTCAGCGGGTCGGCCGCCGCGAGATCATCCAGCCGCAGGTAGAACGCGAGCCACAGCGAGAACCAGATCAGCACGGTGTCGGCCGTGACCTGGAGGATGCGCTTGTGCAGGCGCGGCAGGGCCAGCAGACGGGCACGCAGGCTGTCAGTGTCGCTCGACGTGCCTGAGAATGCGCCGGACTGGTGTTTCTGGGCGAGGGGGTACATGGGGCCTCCTGGCAAATGTCATGGCGAACGGAATCACGCGGGAGGACGCCGTCGGGCGCCCTGGATCACGACGCCGAAGTAGATGCTGTACAGCACCATTTCGTGCGCCACGTAAAGCTTCAGGAAACTTTCGATGGGCAGATGGCTGCCCAGGCTGAGCGTCAGCGTGACGCTCAGAAAGTACAGGGTCTGCCACTGCGTGCAGCTTTTCACGTTGTGCTCGAGTGACAGAACGGCCGTCAGGGGGCTGACGACGAAACGGATGCCCACAGCCAGCGCAAGCAGGCGGGCGTATTCGCCGGCTTCGGCCCAGTCGGCACCGAATACGAAGGCGAAGAGTTCGCCCCCGGCGAAGGCCAGCAGAATGACGAAGGGAATGGCAATCGTGATGAGCACCGCCGCCGAGCGCAGCACGTACGGCAGGATCAGGGAGGGGTCTTCATTGTTCAGGCGGGCAATGCGCTGCTGCAGCACTTGTGCGAGCGCGTTCGATATCAGGAACAGCGGCAGGGCCAGCACCCTGAGCGTGAAGCTGAACAGGCCGGTGACGGCGGCAGAAAACGAATGGCTGACGATCAGCAGTGCCATCATCGAGCCGCCGTTTCCGAGCAGGCAGCCCCAGGTTGAAAGCAAAGGAAAGCGGCGGTAGCGGTGTGCCACGGTCGCCATGGCGGGCCGGCTTACCTGCGCACGCCCCTTCCAGAGTGAAGGCAGATTCACGCGCAGCAGCATCAGCAGGCCGCCGGCGTAACCGAGTACCCAGCCCCATATCAGCCCGAACCCGTGCAGGCCGGCGTAACCCAGGGCACATTGCCCTGAGCCGCCCAGTACTCCCTGGGCCGCCCGGCTCGTCGCGAGCTTCGTGAAGCGCGTGCAGCGGTTGTTCCATGCGCTGAGTATCTGGAACGACGCGCAAATGAAGAGCGTAAGCGGAAGCAGCGGCAGCCAGTCGCCGCGCAACGTCTGCATCCAGCGATCGGGAATGTGCCCGTAAAGCACGGCCAGCGCCACGCCGAGCGTGGCGCACAGCACGCTCAGTACCAGCCAGGCCAGGGCGACGAGGTTGATGGCGTCGTCGTCGGATGCCGGCAGGAGGATCGCTTCGTCATACCGCCCGGCGGCCACGACGGCGATCACCCCGTTGACCGACATGAAAATGGCGAAGACCGCGAAGTCTTCGGGGCTGTACAGCCGTGTGAGCACGGGGCTCAGCAAGACCGGTACGGCCTGGGCCACCACCGCACCGGTCAGCAGTGCGCCGGCCTGAGCGATGAACGAACGTTCCCGCAGACGGATGACTTGAGCGCGCAGGGCGGTGGCAAGCTGCATGGCGTGTCACCGTGCCTGAAAGGGCAAAGGCTGCGACGACGCAGCAGAAGGGGTGTGGGACCCGGAAGGTACGTTCGTCGCCTCGCGCATCACTTCCTGCAGAGCCGTGCAGGTTCGCTCGATCTCGTCGTCGCGCAACGTGGGATGCACCAGGAACATGAGCGCGTCACGCCCCAGTGCCTGTGCATTGGGCAGCGATCCGGGCGTGGGCCGCGGTATGCCGTCGAAGGCGCGCTCACGGAAGATTTCACTGCAGGAGCCCGTGTAGCAGGGTACGCCGCGCACCTGGATGGCGGCCAGTATCCGGTCGCGGTTCCATCCCGGACGCAGCATTTCCGGGCGCACGAAGACATAGCATTTGTAGGCGGCGTGCACGACGTCTTCGGGCGGCATCGGCGCGCGCAGACCGGGCAGCTGCCCGGCCACGCTCCAGATCCGCATGGCGTGGCGTCGCCGTTGTTCGCTCCACGCCGGCAACCGGCGCAGCTGGATACGGCCGATCGCCGCCTGCATTTCGGTCATGCGGGCATTGGTGCCGATGCTGTCGTGCAGCCAGCGGAACTGCCCGGGTTCGGCGGGACGCAGTATCGCCTCGGGATTTTTGCCGTGGTCCTTGTAAGACCAGGCAAGCGCAGCCGCCGTGGGGTCGTTGGTGGTAATCATGCCGCCTTCGCCCCCGGTGGTGATGATCTTGTCCTGACAGAATGACCATGCCGCGATGTGCCCCAGACTGCCGGCGGGCCGGCCCCGGTAAACGGCACCGTGTGCCTGAGCGCAGTCTTCGATGACCCGCAGACCGCGCTCGCGCGCCAGTGACGTAATGGCGTCCATGTCGCAGGGCCAGCCTGCCAGATGCACGCATAGCACGGCGCAGGTTCGTGGGCCCAGCACCGCAGCAACCGTTTCGGCAGTGATGTTCTGGCTGTCCGGGTCGATGTCGGCGAACACCGGCGTGGCCCCCACGTTCAGTACGCACGAGGCTGAAGCAACGAAACTGCGCGGCGTAACGATCACTTCATCGCCGGGGCCGATTTCCAGGGCGCGCAGCGCGATCTCCAGTGCCAGCGTGCCGTTGGCCACGGCCACGCCATGGGCGCAGCCCGTTGCGGCCGCGAACTCTTTCTCGAACTGGCGGCATTCACGGCCGGTCCAGTAGTTCACACGACCGGAGCGCAGTACGCGGCGCACGGCGTCGGCTTCTTCCTCGGTATAGGCGGGCCAGGGCGAAAAGGTGGTATCCAGCATGAGCGGCTCCAGTTGCCAGCGGTTGTCATCGAATCACGGTCTTGACGAGATACTTGAGATCGCCCAGAAAACTGCGCTGCGCGACGTATTCGCGGTTGATGCGCACCTTGTCGGGCCAGATGACCTCGCGGTTGTAGCGCTGCGGGTCGGGCTGGCGGCCCAGCAGTACCTCTTCGTTGCGGTACTTGAGCGTGGCCGGTCCGGTGATGCCCGGGCGCACGCTCAGGATGATGCGGTCGTCGTCCTGCAGCTGGTCGGCGTACCCAGGTACGTCGGGCCGTGGCCCGACGAAGCTCATGTCGCCCACCAGCACGTTCCACAGCTGGGGCAGTTCGTCGATCTTCGTGCGGCGCAGGAATGCGCCGCTGCGAGTGATGCGCGGATCGTTGGCCGCGGTGACACTGCCCAGCCCGGGCAGGCTGTCGTGCATGGTGCGCAGCTTCACGATGCGAAAGGGCCGGCCGTTCATTCCGATGCGGTCCTGAAGGAAGAAGCCGTTGCGTCGCGTTTCCAGGGTGGCGGCAAGCCAGCCCAGCGCAATGAGTGGTGCCGAGACCAACAGACCGAGCGCTGCAAACGTGACGTCGAAGCTGCGCTTGAGCGCGGCTTGCACGAGTTGCCCCGGTGCGCCCTTGTGTGCATAGAGAAGCTTCTTGATTCCTGCAGGTACCAGCGCCAGCGCCAGCCGCACGGTGGCGTTTTGCAATGCATCAGCAAGCGGCAGGAATCCGATCTGATGCTGAAAGCGGATCACGGCGAATTCCAGCCACAGATTGCGCAGACCATTGCGCTGCATGAACGCGCGCCCGGCTCTGACGCGAAACAGCGTGTCCGGCAGGTTGGCGAGGTGGTGGCCGCGTACGATCAGCAGCGACCACAATGCCACGTCCTGTGAACGCTTGAAGGGTGGGTACCCGCCCGCAGCCAGGATGACGGATTTGCGGAATACGGCGACCGCGTGGCTCAGTGGGCTGCGACGTCGGGCAAACTGCACCAGCGCTTCGTGTGTGAGGGGCAGCACGCGTTTTGCGAAGGTATGGCCGTCTTCGTCGAACTCTTCGAGGGCGGCGCTGCTGGCGGCAATGTCGGGATGTTGCGCCATGAAGCTGATCTGTTTTTCGAAGCGCTGCGGCAGCGATATGTCGTCGCCGTCCATGCGCGCCACCAGCTCGTGACTGCAGTGCGCCAGGCCGGCGTTCAGGGCTGCACCCAGCCCCACATTGTGTTCCAGCGCCACAGACTGAATATTGAGCGCCGCGCGGTATTCCTCGATCACGGCGTGCAGTTCGGGTGGCAGGGGCCCGTCTTCAACCAGCACCACCTCGGTCGCACGCAGCGTTTGTGCCACAAGGCTGTCCAGTGCAATGCGCAAATACTCGGGGCGTTCGGCCCGGTAGATCGACATCAGAACGGAAAAGGGCGGCAATGCGATGGCGTCGAGCGTCGCATCAGGGGTGCGCTCAATGTTCATGGTGTGTCTATATGACCGCCTCCCGGTTTGCAAGGGTTTTCGTTGTTGATGACAGACGAGGTAGGGTTGCAGCTCTATATCCGG
>JAUZQE010000043.1 GCA_030733815.1 Yanghanlia caeni | reverse complement strand
GCCTTCGCTGCGAACGGCTTCAGCTAAATCGGCCGAAAAACGTTCGAATCACTTTGCTGATGAAAAGTCCGGGCTAGCACGATATCGGCCACGTCGGAATCGAAGCCAAGGCGATACATGCCGGCCGCATAGTTTTCGCGGAGAAGCCGCTGCGCGAGCATGAGATATGAAAGATTCACTTCCTGGATATCGCCGAGTACAGTGGTGTCGACGTTGGGCATGTTGCCGTTCTCTGAATGAGTTTTGAAACGATATGTAACTTCATGAAGTTAATATCGTAACAACTTCGTGAATATTCGTGGGTAGTTCTTACACTTCATGCAAAAAGTGAATGCAGCACACGCCGAATAGTATCAAAATATATGTCGCATTACGAATTGTGCCTCTGATTTCCGTCAAATAGCCGAGCTATGCACAATAAGTGTCGTTTTTTTCCTGATCCCGTTTTGTTACAGCGTCTTGCGGCCCTGTGGCTGGTTGCGCTGCTCGCAGGCTGCGCCGGCGGGGTGGCACGGGCGCCTGACACGATGCAGGTGCCGCCGCTCGACAACCGTCATCGCCAGGAGGTCGTCATGCTGGCGCTCGGTCTGGCCGACAGTCCTTATCGTTACGGAGGCACCGATCCCCAACGGGGTTTCGATTGCAGCGGCCTCGTGAATTACGTCTTCCAGGTCGCAGCCGGGGCACAGCTGCCACGCACCAGCAGCCATCAGGCATCGGTCAGCCGCCGCATCGGCCGGCGCGAACTGCGGGAAGGCGATCTGGTGTTCTTCAACACACTGAGCCGGCCGAATTCACATGTGGGCATCTACATAGGCGATAACCGCTTCGTCAACGCGCCCTCGTCCGGCGGGCGCGTACGCATCGACTCGCTCGACAACCCATACTTCGCGAAGCGATTCGATTCGGCCCGCACGCTGTTCGCGCGCCGTTGAGCGGCGTCTGGGGCGGGCGGCGCATATTTATGGCTTATGGGCGTCGTCGCCCAGGCCAAGCGCGCGGCCCGGGCTGACGGCAGCCGGGTGGCACACCGGGCCCCCGGCCACGCGGGCCGCCGGCGGCCCCCGGAAGCAGCCGGGTGTTATTGGGGCACGTGCTGATACTGAGCGGCAAGCTCAAGGAATGAGTCAAGCCCGGCTTGTGCGCCGGTTTCCTGCTGAATGATCTGCGCCACGCGAGGCGCCGCCCTTGCGGCAGCGGCCGCATCAAGAAACAGCAATCGGGATCGCCGCGCCAGCACGTCTTCCACCGTACGGGCATATTCGTAGCGCAGCGCGAATCGCAGCATGGCTTCGGTAACGCCGGGCGCGAGCTCGGAATCGGCGCCGGGCAGCGCCTGCACCCATGGAGCTTCGGTGCCATAACTGTGCAGCCCGGGCGGCGCGGCAAGCGAGGGGGCCTGTTGCGGCCCCGCCGGCGCGCCCACCAGCAGAAAATCAGCCGTTTCGCAGGGCGGCAGGCGATCGAGCAGACCCGAATCCATGCAGCGGGCCAACACGTCTTCGGCCATGACGCGATACGTGGTCCATTTGCCGCCGGTTACCGTCACCAGCCCGCTGGGAGACACCGTGACCGTATGTTCGCGGTTGATCTTCTTTGTATCGCCGGCTTCCTGGGGTGGCCTGACCAGCGGGCGCAGCCCCACCCACACACTGCGTACGTCTTCCACACGCGGCGCCCGCGCCAGATAATGCGCGGCCTCGTTCAGAATGAAGCGCGCCTCGTGGGCAAGCGCACGCGGTTCCTCTACGATGTCGCTACGCGGCGTGTCGGTGGTACCCAGTATGACCTTGCCGAGCCACGGCACCGCAAACAGCACGCGACCGTCGCGCGTGCGCGGTACCAGCAACGCGTGATCGCCGGGCAAGAAGTCGTGATCGACGACCAGGTGCACGCCCTGGCTGGGGGCAACCATGGGCTGTGAGCTGCGCCCGGTCGCCGCGTCATCCATACGGCGCAGCTCATCGACCCAGACCCCCGTGGCGTTCACCACGCAGCGGGCTTCGATGCTGCCTTCCACACCCGTATCGTGCGCGCGGTAACGCACGCCCGCCACCCGGCCGTCGCGGTGCAGCAGGCCCACCACCGCACAATAATTGAGTACCAGCGCACCCTGCGCCGCCGCACTGCGTGCCAGGGCAATGGCGAGCCGGGCGTCATCGAACTGGCCGTCCCAATACTTGACGCCGCCGCGCAGCCCTTCGCGCCGCGCCCCGGGCAGGTTTGTGAGGGTCTCGCGCGCCGAGAGCAGTTCGGTGGGGCCCAGCCCCGCACGACCTGCGAGCGCGTCGTACGCCTTGAGACCCACACCGTAAAACGGCGTTTCCCAACACTTGTAGCTGGGCATCACGAAGGCCAGCGGGCCGGCAAGGTGCGGCGCATTGTGCAGCAGCTTGCGCCGTTCATGCAGTGCCTCGCGCACCAGTGCCACGTTGCCCTGCGCCAGGTAGCGCACGCCACCATGCACGAGCTTGGTGGCTCGCGACGATGTGCCTTTGGCAAAGTCGCGTGCCTCGAGCAGCACCACCGACAGGCCGCGAAGCGCGGCATCGAGCGCCAGACCCAGGCCGGTTGCGCCACCACCGGTCACGACGAGGTCGACGGCCCTAGTGGCGTCGAGCTGCTGCAGCAAAAGCTCGCGGCGGGTCTCGAGGGGAGGTACGGCAGAATTCATGAGCAAGAAAACGTGCATGATGAAGGCATAAGTGTAAGGTATCGCTGCACCGACTGAATGATTACAGGGGCGGTCCTTACGGGAATCGCCGTTAAACTGGCAGACTCTTTCATCACGCGTCCGACCATGACTTATCTGCTTGCACTCGATCAGGGCACATCCAGTTCCCGCAGCATCGTCTTCAACGAACGCGGCGACATCGTCGCGCTTGCCCAGCGCGAATTCACACAGATTTTTCCCCAACCCGGCTGGGTTGAGCACGACCCCCTGGAAATCTGGCAGACCCAGCTTGACACCGCACGCGAAGCACTCGCCCGTGCGGGCCTCACGGCAGCCGATATTCGCGCGATCGGGATCACCAATCAGCGCGAGACCACGGTGGTGTGGAACCGGCGCACGGGGCAGCCGATCTACAACGCCATCGTTTGGCAAGACCGCCGCTCGGAACCCGAGTGCGCGGCATTGCGCGAAGCCGGCCGTGAAGACGAGATCCAGCGGCGTACGGGGCTGCGCATCGACGCCTATTTCTCGGGCACCAAGCTGCAATGGCTCATGCAGAACGTTCCCGATGCCCGGGCGCTCGCCGAACGCGGTGAACTTGCCTTCGGCACGATCGACAGCTGGCTGATCTGGCAACTGACCGCAGACCGGCGCCACCTGACCGACGTCAGCAACGCCTCGCGTACGCTGCTGTTCAACGTGCATGAAAACCGTTGGGACGAAACGCTGCTGCAGTGGCTGAATATCGATCCGTCGCTGCTGCCTGAGGTGCTGCCCTCGGGTGCAGACTTCGGCACGACGGCCCCCGATCTGCTGGGCGGAGAGATTCCGATCTGCGGGGTGGCGGGCGACCAGCAAAGCGCCCTCTTCGGCCAGGCCTGCTTTCGCAGCGGCATGGCCAAGAACACCTACGGTACCGGCTGCTTCATGCTGATGCATACCGGAAATATCTTCAATGTATCGTCAAACGGGCTGGTGACGACGAGTGCGGCGCAAACGGGCCCCACTGCCGAGTACGCCTTCGAAGGCAGCGTGTTCGTGGCCGGTGCAGTGGTGCAATGGCTGCGCGACGGGCTCAAGGCGTTTCCCACCAGCAGCGATATCGAAGCCCTGGCGCGCAGCGTGCCCGATTCCGGCGGCGTGATGGTCGTGCCCGCCTTCACCGGGCTGGGGGCGCCATACTGGAACCCCGACGCGCGCGGCACCATCACGGGGCTTACGCGGGGCAGCACCATCGCGCACATTGCCCGCGCGGCACTCGACAGCATCGCCTTCCAGAGTGCGGCGCTGCTGCAGGCCATGAGCCGCGACGCCGTGCAGGCCGGCGGCGAACCGCTGCAGGAACTACGCGTTGACGGCGGCGCGTGCGTGAACGACCTGCTCATGCAGTTTCAGGCCGACCTGCTGGGCATTCCGGTGCTGCGCCCCACCGTCATCGAAACCACGGCGCTCGGCGCGGCGTATCTGGCGGGGCTCACCGCCGGCGTATACGGCAGCAAAGACGAACTTTCCGACCTGTGGCGGGTCGAACGTACGTTCGAGCCGCAGTGCGACCGCAGTCAGGCCGAAGAACTCATGGCGCGGTGGGAACACGCGGTGCGCCAGGCCTGCACCGCCTGAAACAAGGAAATGGAATGATTCAACGTGCCATTCTGGTGGTCGCCATCTTTCTGGCGATTCTGCTTGCTCTGACCTTCGGTGACGCGCTGCTTGCCCAGGCCTATGCCTGGATCTCGCAGCTCACCGGCTGGATCGTGCACAACTTCGCCGACCTGTACGCAGGCCTGCGCTACTACCTTTCCACGCACACCACAAAGGTCGTGCTGGCCATCGCGCTCACCATACCGGTCAGCTGGTGGGTGTTTCGCAGTCGCGAAAAAGAACTCCGCAACCCGGCGAACCACCGCAAGATCGCCATCGTTCTGGCGATCTGCCTGGGCTGGCTGGGTGCCCATCGCTTCTACCTGGGCCAGATCGGCTGGGGCATCGTGTATCTGCTCATTTTATGGTTCTTCGCACCGCTGGTCATCGTGCTCAGCCTGATCGACGCCGTGCGTTACTTTTTCATGACGGATGAACAGTTCACCATCGCCCGCACCTGATCGCACCGGCGGCATGCCCGGCGCGGTCAAGCCGGGCGTGGCGCGTCACGGTGCACGCGGCGGATTCACGCTGCTTGCACCGCCACAGGCCACGGGGCTCGACGCGCGCTTTGATGAACACCTGCTGGAACACGCGACCCACCGGGGGCCCGTGGCCAGCATCTGGCAGGCCGCCCGCAGCCTGGTGGTGCCGCGCACCTACCGCCGCTTCAGTGCCTTCGACGCAACCTGTGCACGTTTTGCACAGCGCGGCTGGCCGGTAGCGGTGCGCCAGACGGGGGGCGGCATCGTGCCGCAAGGCCCCGGCATTCTGAATCTCAGCCTGGCGTATCGCGTTGAAGGCGCGCCAATGCGGCATTCCGAACCGGGGTACCAGCTGATCTGCAAAGTGCTGGCCGATGCGCTGGCGCACGTGGGCATCGACGCCTTCCCGGCCGCAGTCGAGGGGTCATTCTGCGACGGCCGCTACAACCTTGCCGTCACGGGCGTGCACGGCCCGGTGAAGATTGCCGGTACCGCGCAGATGTGGCGCCGCATACCGGGTACGGTGCAGTCGCATGTGGGGCTGGTGCACGCCCTGATACTGGTGGATGTCGATTGTGCCCGGGTCACCGCCCTGGCGAATGAGTTCGAAGCGGCCCTGGGCAGCGCGCGACGCTACCGAAGCGATCGGGTGACGTCGCTTGCGGCCACAAGCGCGAACGCCCGTGCGCTGGGGCACGACCTGCTGCCCACCCTGCAGCGGCACCTGGAACAGCAGCTGACCTGCTGCCACGACGCACTTGCAGGGCACCCCTAACGATCGCTCGGATCTGACGGCGGCGACTCGAACGTAATGCGCGGCGCGCCGCCCAGTTTTTCCAGTTCAGGTGCCCATACCGCATAGCGGCGCGCCGCATCGCGCTTGACCGAATAGAGCGCCTGGTCGGCCCGATGCAGCAGGGTGTCGATATCGTGGCCATGTACGGGCGACATGGCCACACCCATGCTCGCCCCCACTTCGATGGTGATGCCATTGACCCGATACGGCGAGGTCAGGCCATCGATGAGGCGCTCGACGGCGGCCACGCAGCTCGCCTCGTTTGCCACCTCGGTAAGCAGCACCACGAACTCGTCGCCCCCCAGTCGCGCCACCGTATCGCAGTCGCGCGTAATGAAGCGCATGCGCCCCGCCGCCTGACGCAGGATTTCGTCGCCAATGGCATGACCGTGATCGTCGTTGACCTGCTTGAAGAGGTCGAGATCGATGAAAACGATCCCGACCGGTATGCCCGTGCGCGACGACAGCGAAATGGCCTGACGGCAGCGATCTTGAAACAGCGCCCGGTTGGGCAGCCCCGTGAGGCTATCGTGCAGGGCAAGCTGCTCGAGGTGTTCCTTGTATTCGCGCTGGCGCGAAATATCGGTGAACACGCCCACATGATGCGAGACACGCCCGACGGCGTCGCGCACTTCCGTGAGGCTCAGCAGCATGGCGAAGTCGCGGCCGTCTTTCCTGCGCCCCCACAGTTCGCCCTTCCAGCGCCCGAAGGTGCGAAGCCGACCAATGATGCGGCGATAAAACGATTCGTCGTGACGGCCGCTGGGCCGGTTCAGTAGCGCATCGAGCTGCTGGCCGCGCACCTCATCTTCGGCATAACCGGTGATGCGCTGGAAGGCGGGGTTAGTGGAAAGAATGCCACCGCGCGCATCGAAGATCACGATGGCATCACCGGCATGCTCGATGGCGGTGGCCGCCAGCTGCAGACGCCGCTGCAGCTGACGGTATGCCGTGATGTCTTGCATGGTGCCCGATATGCGCAACAGCTTGCCGCGTGCGTCGAACTCGCCCAGCGCGCGGATGATGATGACGCGCTCGCTTTCGTGCCCGCTGCCCGAGACATAATGTTCGAACTCGGCATGGCCGATGGCCGGATCGCTGATACGCGGCAGCGCCTGGCTGAAATGTTCACGTTCTTCTTCCGGCACCAGCTCGAGATATTCGTGAAGCGTGGTGGGCAGCTGGTGCTGCGCCAGCCCCAGCACTTCCCAGGCATTACCCGTGCTGCGCAGGCGCCACGTGCCAGGGGAACATTCCCAATACGCCAGGCGCGCAATGCGCTGCACCTCGACCAGCCGCGCATTGCGTGACTGCATGCGCGACTCGAAGCGGCGCGCATGCAGAAACTGGCCCATATCGGCGGCCAGGGTCTGCAGGACGGGGATGACGTTGGGTTGCGCCGGCGCAGGTTCGGCACGAAAAAGTTCGATCAGGCCGTACAGGGCACCACCACACGACAACGGCAGCGCCACCGCATAACGGTACCCGGCGTCGGCGGCCCACTTGCGCCACGCACACGCGGCACAGCAGCCATTCTTGCGCCTGCAGCGGCACACTTGCGTGCTGACGGTCAGGGCTTCGAGCAACGCCGGGTCGATAGCCCGGTGGGCATCTTGGGCGGAATCGAACAGCGCCCGGGCCCGAGCCCCCGCACCGGGCATCATATAGCGGGCTGCGGGGTGAAACTGTTCGCCGCGCACCTTCCAGGCGATGCCGCATTCCCAGCCCTGTTCGTTTGCGAGACGCTCGAGCGAACGCGCCAGTGCCTCTTTCGCCGAGCAGCTGCGGGCGAAGATGCTGGCAATGTGATACTGCAGACTGAGGGGTTCTGTGGAGGCAGGGTCACCGTCGGCCATGGGCGACTCAAAATTGTATCACAACGATACAGTACTGTAGCCGAAGCTTACATCGGCATCAATGGCTAACGCGCAGGGGTATTCGCCTACTCCGCCGGGTCGGGGGCCGATGCGGCGCGAGCGGGTTGGGGATGATCGCCGCGCGTATCGGCCGCATGAATCTGCGCGAGCGCCTCGCCCAGGCTGCGCGCAAGACTGCCTTCGCCGATACGGCTGAGCAGCCCCATGCGCTGCATCTTGCGCCGCACGCGCTCGTTGGTTTCGGTAAAGATGACCCGCACGCCACGCGCCTTGAGCTGCGTGACCACGTCTTCAAGTGCCTGCAAGCCGGTGGCATCGACGAATGGCACATGCGCCAGGCGCAGGATCAGCACCCGCAGGGTGCTGTCGGCGCCGGTAAGCACCTCATTGAACGAGTCGACCGCAGCGAAGAAAAATGGCCCTTCCACCGCATACACCTTGACCCCTTCAGGAAACCCGCCGTGCTCTTCGAGCACAAGTTCGCGCTGCAGCTGGGTTTCGCTTTGCGGGCGCACGACCACGCTTTCGGCCATGCGACGCAGGAAATGCAGCATGGCGAGCACCACCCCGATGTTCACGGCCACCACGAGGTCGATGAATACCGTGAGCAGGAAGGTGACGAGCAGCACGATGACGTCGGAACGCGGCGCGCCCTTGAGCAGCTTGACCACGTGCCGCACGTCGCTCATGTTCCAGGCCACCACGAACAGAATGGCCGCCAGCGTGGCAAGAGGTATGTTCGCAGCAAGCGGCGCAAGGAACAACAGAATGAACACCAGACACAGCGCGTGCACGATGCCCGCAAGCGGGCTGTTGCCGCCGTTGCGAATATTGGTGGCCGTGCGGGCAATGGCACCGGTGGCCGCGATGCCGCCAAAGAGCGGGGCCACAATGTTGGCGACACCCTGCCCCACCAGTTCCTGATTGGAATGATGGCGCGTGCCGGCCATGCGGTCGGCGACCACCGCCGACAGCAGCGATTCGATGGCGCCCAGCATGGCGATGGCAAAGGCCGGGCCGATCAGGGAAAGAAGACGGTTCACGGTGATCTCGGGAATGTCGAGCGACGGCAGTCCGCGCGGAATCTCGCCGTAAGTGCTGCCGATGGTGGCCACCGTTTCAAAATTGAAGATCGCCTGGATCAGGGTGACGACGATGAGCGCCACGAGCGGGCCGGGCACGCGCGCCAGCGCCTTGACGCGCGGCGTGAAGATGACGATGAGCAGCGCCAGCACCGCCAGGCCCGTAGTGGCCGGGTCGAGTTGCGGAAACACACGCAGCAGGGCCCACAGTTTCTCGTGGAAATGATGGCCTTCCACTGCGGGAAGACCGAAGAAATCTTTCCACTGGCCCACCCAGATCACCACGCCGATGCCCGCGGTAAAGCCTACGATGACGGGTGCGGGAATGAACTTGATGACGGCCCCCATGCGGGCCAGCCCGAACAGCAGCAGAATGACGCCCGCCATGATGGTGGCGATCTGCAGCCCGATCACCCCGTGCTCGGCCACGATGCCCGCAAGGATGACGATGAAGGCACCGGTGGGCCCTGCGATCTGGATGCGGCTACCGCCCATGAGCGAGACGATGATGCCGGCAATGATGGCGGTGTAGATACCCTGCTCGGGCTTCACCCCCGAAGCAATGGCAAAGGCCATTGCCAGTGGAAGGGCAACCACGCCGACGATCAGGCCGGCAACAATATTCGGCATCCAGTGGCGCCGCGCCAGCAGGCCGGCACGGTAAGCCTCGACTATGGCGAGCATCGTACTCCTGTGATGAAACTGAACGGAAAAAAGACGGGCAAGCTGAAAATTATACGCCCCGATACATAATGTTGCGCCGCACCACCTTCTGTCAAGCCGGCAGATGCGGTGCCCCTGCGCGCGCGGCTACCTCATGAAAAAAGCGCCTGCCGGGGTACGGACAGGCGCAAGGGGTTCCCATCTCAAGGGATACCGCCGGTCGTGCAGTGCGTTGCGCACCCACGACCGCCCGGTTCTTACTCGGCCGGCGCAGCCGCCACACCGGCCACCGCTTCGGTGCGGCGACGACCACCGCCGAACACACCGATCACGACCTGCCATGCGACAGCGAAGCCGCCGACGATGAAGACCATGTCACCGAAGGTGCGCACCCAGCGCAGCGTTTCGAGCAGCGGCTGCTGCATGAACGCTTCGCTGCGGGCGTACCACATGCCTTCGGTAATGCTGGCATGGGCCTGGATGATGCCGATTGGCAGCAGGCTGGTGGCGATCATGAGCACCAGACCGCCGTTCAGGCCCCAGAAGCCCAGGCGCATGAGCTTTTCGTTGAACGTAAAGCCCGGCACGATATAGCGCAGCACGAGCAGCGTGAAGCCCAGTGCCAGGAAGCCATAGACCCCGAACAGTGCGGCGTGGGCGTGCACCGGCGTGGTGTTCAGGCCCTGGATGTAGTACAGCGCAATGGGCGGGTTCACCATGAAGCCGAAGACCCCGGCGCCCAGCATGTTCCAGAAGGCTACGGCCACGAAGCACATCAGCGGCCATTTCACGGCTTCCATCCACGGCGCGCGCTGCTTGAGGCGCCAGCTTTCAAAGGCTTCGTAGCCCAGCACGATGAGCGGCACGACCTCAAGCGCACTGAACGAGGCACCAATAGCCATTACGGGCGTGGTGGTGCCGGCGAAGTACAGGTGGTGCAGCGTGCCGGGTACACCGCCCAGCATGAACAGCGACGCCGAAGCGAGGCTGGCGATGGTGGCGCCACGTTGCGACACCAGGCCCATGGACGAGAAGATGAAGGCCAGTGCCGTGGTGGCGAAGACCTCGAAGAAGCCTTCCACCCACAGGTGCACGACCCACCAGCGCCAGTATTCCATGATGGTGATGTGCGTACGCTCGCCATAGAACAGGCCGGTACCGTAGAACAGGCCGACCGCCACGATGGAGCCGGTGAGCAGGGCCAGCAGGTTCTTGTCGCCTTCCTTCCTGAACGCCGGCAGAATGCCGCGCAGCATCAGCAGCAGCCAGAAGGCCAGGCCCAGGAACTTGACGATCTGCCATACGCGGCCGAGCTCGATGTACTCGTAACCCTGGTGGCCAAGCCAGAAATTGAGGTTTTCAGGCATGACCTGCTTGATGGCGAGGTAGTTGCCGATATACGAGCCCACCACCAGTACGATCAACGCCCAGAACAGGATATCGACGCCCAGCTTCTGATACTTGGGGTCTTTGCCGCCGTTGATGATCGGCACCAGGAACAGCCCTCCGGCGAGGAATCCGGCTGCGATCCAGAACAGTGCCGTCTGCAGGTGCCAGGTTCGCGTGAGCGAATACGGGAACCACTGCGACACGTCGATGCCGTAGAAGGTCTGCCCTTCAACCGTGTAGTGCGCGGTAAAGCCACCCAGCAGAATCTGGAAGATGAACAGGCCCACCACCATGAGCAGGTATTTGCCCAGTGCGCGCTGCGACGGCGTGAGCCCGGCGAGCGTGAGCGGATCACGCTTGGGCGCCTCGGGCTCAGGCTCTTCGCGATGCAGGAAGGCCCAGCCCCACACCAGAAAGGCGATGCCCGCCAGCAGCAGCACCACGCTCACCACCGACCAGATCACGTTGTTGGTGGAGGGCTTGTTGTCGATGAGCGGCTCGTGCGGCCAGTTGTTGGTGTACGTGACCTCGGTGCCCGGGCGCTCGGTGGCGGCGGCCCATGCCGTCCAGAAATAGAACTTGGCCAGATCGGCACGGCGTTGCGCACTGGGCAGCGTATCTTCCTTCATGGCGAAGCTTTCGCGCGAACCCCGCAGTTCCGGGTCGTTGCCGTAGAGCTTGTCGTAGTACACCGCAACCTGCTCGATTGCCTGCGCGCGCCGGTCGGAAATGGTGACCGTGTTGGTGGCGGGATCGAGCGTATTGCTGCGGTACTCGCGCTTGAGCTCGTCTTTCAGGTAGGCCTGATCGCGCGAGTTCAGCTGATCAAAAGGAACGCCGGCCAGATCGTGCGCCGCCAGGTCGAGCCAGGCGAGCAACTCACGGTGCAGCCAGTCGGCTGTCCAGTCGGGTGCCTGGTACGCGCCGTGGCCCCAGATGGAACCCACCTGCATGCCGCCCGTACTTTGCCAGGCGGTCTGGCCGTCGAGAATCTGCGCTTCGGTCATGACCTGTTTGCCGGAGGTGGTCACGACTTGGGAAGGAATGGGTGGAACCTGTCGATACACTTCGACCCCGCTCCAACCGAGGACACCGAAGGTGACCACCAGCACCACGGCCAGTAGCCACCATAACTTCTTGTATTCACGCATTTTGCGCTCCTTTGACTGCTTGCGAAGCTTGTGCGAACAGCACTTCGTTCTCGATGCGAATGTGCTGCTCCAGTTCCCGCGCGTAGGCACCCAGGCCTTCGTACAGACCACGCCAGGTGTTACAGGCGCCTTCGGGCAGGATGAGATCGTGGGTCAGGCGATGGATGCGTTCCACCGCTTCGATGTGCTGCTCGTGCTCGAACAGCATGACGGAGATGGGCCCGCGGGCCGGGCCGTTCAGGCCGCGTGCCAGCATGGGGAACAGCACCTGTTCCTCTTTGAGCATGTGGCTTTCGATTTCCTGCAGATGCGCGTCGAGCTCATCGGCAAGGCCTTGCGGGCAGTGCGGGTGGCCGGCGTGTACGTGTTCGACGCGCCGCGCCATGCCGATCAGTTGCGGCAATTGTTCACGGTGCCCCGCATGAAAGCGGTTCACAATGTAGTGAATGAGTGCTTCGGGCGAGGCGCCCTGAAGCTCGGGAGGCAGGATGAGAGTCATGCGAAGGGCCTTATAAACTAGTGTCAACCCTAGCTACGCAACATCCGTGCCAATATTTTTAAGCTGGTTTACCCTTACCGGCGATTTGTATTGGGTAATTTTTACCCATTTATTTAGGGTAAATTCGACCGTTAATGGTACGATTCACCCATGCATTCATTAATCCTGGCCGACCTGGTCACCGCCCTGCCCGACGCCGTGCGCCTGCAACGCATCGTGCACACCGTGCGCCAGCACTTTCGATCTGATGCCGTGGGGTTGTTACGGCTTGACGAGGGCAGCCTGCGGCTGGTGGCCGCCGCCGGGCTGGCACACGATGCGCTGGGCCGGCGCTTCGCCGTGGCTGAACACCCGCGCTTTGCCACCATACTGGCGCGACGCGAGCCCACATGGTTTGAACCGGGCAGCGTGCTGCCCGACCCGTACGACGGCCTGCTCGATGACCGGCGTGGCGAACCGCTGCCCGTACACGATTGCCTGGGCATGAGCCTGTATGTGGAAGGCAAGCTGTGGGGCGCCCTCACGCTCGACGCACTGCAAACGGGTACGTTCGACGCGCAGGCGCAGATGGATCTGCAGCGCTACGCCCTGCTGCTTGAAGCGGCGTTGCGTGTGACCATGCTTGAAAAGGAAAACCACAACCTGCGCCAGCTGGGCAGTAATGCCGTCGACGATATGCAGATCATTGACGACAAGGAAATCATCGGGCGCAGCGACGCCATGGCGCAGTTGCTGCACGAGCTCGACGTGGTGGCGGATTCCGACCTGCCCGTGCTGCTGCTGGGCGAAACCGGGGTGGGCAAGGAACTGTTCGCACGGCGGGTACATCGGCGCTCGCGGCGGCGCCACAAGCCCCTGGTGCATGTCAACTGTGCGGCCCTGCCCGAGTCGCTCGCCGAGAGCGAGCTGTTCGGCCACGTGAAGGGCGCGTTTTCGGGCGCTACGCAAGACCGCGCCGGGCGCTTCGAAACCGCTCAGGGCGGCACGCTGTTTCTGGACGAAGTGGGCGAATTGCCGCTGTCGGTGCAGGCCAAGCTGCTGCGCGCCCTGCAGAATGGCGAAATTCAGCGCCTGGGTACCGACACCCCCATCAAGACCGACGTGCGCATCATCGCCGCCACCAATCGCCAGCTGAAAGACACCACGCTTGCAGGCAGCTTCCGCGCCGACCTGTACCACCGCTTGTCGGTATACCCCGTGCATATTCCGCCCCTGCGCGAACGCGGCCGCGATGTGCTGATACTGGCGGGGCATTTTCTGGAATTCAACAGGGCGCGGCTGGGCGTGCGCGGCCTGCGGCTTTCATACGCCGCCGAAGAAGCGCTCATGGCCTACCCCTGGCCCGGCAACGTGCGCGAACTCGAACACGTGATCAGCCGGGCAGCGCTCAAAATGCTGAGCCGTGGCGCGTCGCGCGACCAGATTCTGACCTTGCCCGCAGAGCTGCTGGACCTGGATCTGCCACGCGATACCCTGGCCCACACCAAAGCCGAGGCACAGGACGGAAGCGGTGGTGAAGCGGCGCGACGCGTGGCGTGGCCGAGCCCGCAGCCGGCCCCGTTGCGATTGGCCCTGGAAGACTACGAACGCGCGATGATTCGTACAGCCCTGGACGCGGCGGGCGAAAACTGGGCGCAGGCGGCGCGGCTGCTGGAAATCGACTCCAGCAACCTGCACAAGCGCGCCAAAAAACTGGGGCTCAAAGCCCGCTAGCCGGCCAGTGCCGTAAGCCCGTTGGCCATGCCCATGTTGCCGCGTGGAAAGTCGACGACCCGCACCCTGACGTGGCTTTCCTCGGTAAGGCCGGATACCTCGGCTGCGGCCCGGCTCAGCATGGCAATGAGCGCGTCTTTCTGTGCCTGGGTGCGCCCTTCGATCATGTCGACGACGATGATGACCCCTTCGGCACCGAATTGCCCGGCGTTCATGTAGGCGTCGTCGGCCAGTTCGTGAACCACCACGCGCACCGACGTGAGCGGCGCGCCGATGCTTTCCACCACGGCGTCTGAACAGCGTTGCATGAGTTCCTTCTTCTTTTCGGCGCTCAGCCCGGGCGTGAGCGAGATGGTGACATAAGGCACGGATTTCTCCTGTTGTTGTGGTCGCTCTATACTACCTGCGCAGCGCGGTGACGCAAGCGCGCACGGCCGCCTTGCCCCGATTTTGAAACGACCTCACGACCCTCGACATGAACTATCTGCTCATCAAGCACCTGCACGTCACGGCCGCGGCCCTCAGCATCGTCTTCTTCATCATCCGTTCCTACTGGTCTGTCACCGGCAACGGCCTGCTGCAGAAGAAGGTGGTGAAGATTGCCCCGCATATTATCGATACGGTGCTGCTGCTTGCTGCCATACTGCTTTCGATGATGCTGGGGCCGGCCGCGGCACAACCCTGGGTACTGACCAAAATCGTGCTGCTCATCGCCTATATTGGCGTGGGAACCATCGCGATCAAGCGCGGGCGCACGCCCACCAGCAGGGCCGTCGCCGCCATCATCGCCGTGGGCATCTTCCTGTATATCGTGGGCGTGGCCCTGACCCGCAACCCCGCCTCGTGGTTCGCCTGATGCCCAAGGCAGACCCCACCGGCCTTCCGCCCTATGAAACCATTGCGCTGGTGCTGCAGGGCGGCGGCGCGCTGGGCGCCTACCAGGCGGGAGTGTTCGAAGGGCTGCAGGAAGCCGGCATACCGCTGAACCGGCTCGCCGGCATTTCGATTGGCGCACTGAATACGGCCATCATCGCCGGCAATGCGCCCGAGCATCGTCTGGACCGGTTACGCGAGTTCTGGGAAACCATCTGCCAGCCCAACACGCCGTTCATGGCGCTGTCGCCCTTCGTCGAGCAATCCATCTTCAACGTGAACGACGCCACGCGGCAGTTCCTGGGGCACCTGAACGCCAGCCGCGCCATACTCGACGGCCAGCGGGGGTTTTTCAGGCCCCGCATTCCTGCGCCCGTGCTCCCTAACGTGCATTGCGAACCTGGGCAGGCAAGCTATTACGACATCAGCGACCTCAAGATCACGCTCGAGCGGCTGTGCGACTTCGATCGCATCAACCGCTGCGAACTGCATGTTTCCGTGGGCGCGGTAAACGTGCGCAACGGCAACTTCGTGTATTTCGATAATCGCGAGATGACGTTGCGTGCCGAACACTTCATGGCGTCGGGCGCCCTGCCCCCGGCCTTCCCGCCGGTTGAGATCGAGGGTGAATACTATTGGGACGGCGGCCTCGTGTCGAACACGCCGCTTGCTCACGTGCTGCAGGAACGGCCCATGAAAGATACGCTCGCGTTCCAGGTCGACCTCTGGAGCGCGCGCGGCGCACCGCCCACCAACATGAGCGAGGTGTCCGACCGCATGCAGGATATCCGCTATTCCAGCCGCACGCGCTTCGTCACCGACCACTTTCGCCAGTCGCTTGAACTGCGCCACCTGATGTGGCGCATGCTGCAGGACATTCCCGAAGACGTGCGCTCACACGCCGATTACGTGAAGCTTGCCGAGGAATTGAGCACGGCCAAGTGCTACAACGTGGTGCACCTCATCTTCCGCAACCAGCCCTACGACCTGCACTACAAGGATCACCAGTTCGGCCTGGCGTCGATGCGAGAACACTGGCGACATGGGCTCACCGATATCCGCAATACCCTGAAAGATCCCGCCCGGCTGGCCATGCCCGACCGCAACATCGGGTTCGTCACCCACGACGTGCATCGCGAAGAACTGGAAAAGCGCATGGGGCGTTAACGATGCCCTGAACAATCCGGGGCGCAGGCTCACCGCCCGAATTGTTCAGCGCGTTGTTGATTCAATTTGCCGGGCGAACCTTGCCCAGCACCAGCATGCCACCCAGCACCAGCACGGTGCCCAGGATCTGCAGGCCGGTAATCGGCTCGCCAAGAAACCACCAGGCCAGAAACAGGATGGACACCGGGCCGATCATTCCCAGCTGTGCCGTAAGCGGTGCGCCGATGCGGGCGACCGCCCACATCACCATGAAGGTGGGCAAGAACGTGTGGGCGACGGCATGAATGAGGGAAAGCTGATACACCCCGGCCGGTTGAACGAGCGCCTGCCACCCTTTTTCCAGCACGAAGTGCGCTGCGGCATACACCGCTGATACGCTCATGGCGTAGGCCACGAGCCGCGTCGAGCCGATGCGCTTGAGCAGTTCGCCCGAACTGATCAGGTAAACGGAATACGTGATAGCCGACGCCAGCACGAAACTCGAGCCGAGCAGCACGTCGCTGCCCGCAAACGAAAGATCGTGCACGAACGCCAGCAGCACGCCCAGATACGACAGCGCCATGGCGAACCACTGCGCACCCGTAATGCGCCGCTTGAGGTAGAAGGCGGAAATCAGCAATACGAAAGTGGGCGACAAAAACAAGATCAGCCGCTCGAGCCCCGCAGTAATGTACTGCAGCCCCAGGAAGTCGAGATAGCTCGACAGGTAATAGCCGATGAAGCCCAACACCACAATGCGCAGCGTATCGCGGCGATCGAGCGGCGCAAGCCTGCCCCGGCGAACCTGCCAGGCCTGGGCGGCCGCTACCGCCGCGAAAAACGGCAGCGCGAACAGCATGCGAAAGCCCATGACGGTGAGCGCGTCGACGCCGTAGCGGTATGTAAGCTTGGCCACGATGGCCTTGGCCGAGAAAAGTATTGCCCCCACCACCGCCAACATGAAGCCGGCCCAGTAGCCGCCGGCGGCCACCGTCAAGCGCGATTGACCCGCAGCGCCCATTACGCGCCCTCCGGCATGTTCAAGAGCTTGGGGCGATCAGGCCGCTCAGCCAGCACGTGGCACCGCACTGCAATGTGAGGACTGCGCGACAAAAGAGGAAGTACGGATTGATGGCAATGCATGAAAGACGAACGAGGCTGGGGCCGCCGGCACGTGGGCCAAGAAGCGCATCATACTGCCAGAATCCAGCCTCCTATGCCAGCCAGCAGCACCACAAGCACAGGCGGCGTGCGCCCGTGAAGCAACAGTGCAAATGCCGCCACGGCCAGCGCCACGTCGCGCCAGTCGCCCATGGCGGTAAGCCACAGCGGATCATACAGGGCGGCCAGCAGAATACCCACCACACCCGCGTTTACGCCGGCCAGCGCACGGCGAATGCCTGCCCGGTGATTCAGTTTCTGCCAGAACGGCAACGCGGCAAGCAGCACCAGCGCTGCCGGAATGAAGATAACGATCAGCAACACCAGGCCACCGAGCCAGCCGGTGAGCGGCCCACTGGCCACCGTACCGATATAGGCCGCGAACGTGAACAGGGGCCCCGGCACGGCCTGCGCGGCGCCATAACCGGCAAGAAACTGGTCATTCGAAACGAACCCGTTTGGGACGATACTGGCCTGCAGCAGCGGCAGCACGACATGGCCGCCGCCAAAAACAAGCGCACCGGCCCGGTATACGGCCTCCACCAGCGACATCGCGCCGGAAGCGTCAACAGCCGACCAAAGGGGCAAGCCCAGCAACAGCACCATGAACGCCATCGCCGCAATCAGGCCCACCCGCGGTGAAAGCGGTGCGTACTGCCCCCCCGCCTGGGCAGGCGACACGCTGTTTGGCAGCCACCACCTCACCAGCCCCGCAACAATCAGGGCCGCGATCTGGCCTGCAGAACCGGGAATCGCCAATGCAAGCCCCAGCGCCACAGCAGCAAGCACTTTGCGCGACACATCGGGACACAGGGTTTTCGACATGCCCCACACAGCGTGCGCCACGATGGCGAAGGCCGCCACCTTGAGCCCGTGTACCCAGCCCGATTGCACGAGCGACGTGTAACGCGCCACGCCCAATGCAAACAGAATCAATATGAAGGCAGATGGCAGCGTAAACCCCGCCCAGGCCGCCAGCATGCCGCGCCACCCCGCCCGGCCCAGGCCCAGAGCCATGCCCACCTGGCTGCTGGTTGGTCCCGGAAGGAACTGACACAGCGCCACGAGATCGGCGTAGCGGCGGTCATCGAGCCAGCGGCGCCGATTCACGAATTCACTGTGGAAATAGCCGAGATGCGCGATGGGCCCGCCGAATGAGGTCAGACCGAGCTTGAGAAAGGCAATGAAGACTTCCCACGGCGTACCGGGCGGCACGTTTGCCGAAGCGGGCCGGGTGGTGAGGGGATCACGCATGACGCGGTATGAACATTGAATTAACCGTTCCGCAATACCTACGCAAAACTAGTCATTTCTGACTAAATCTGCTGCTTGCTTCCTGCTTCACCGAGGCCGGTTTCACCGCGCTCTTGCGAGTGCGGCCAGCGCCTTCCTCTCCACAGGCTGACACGGTGGAACTCACCGCCATGTTCTTCAGATTGGTTGC
>JAUZQE010000042.1 GCA_030733815.1 Yanghanlia caeni | reverse complement strand
TGCCCTTCCTGAGGGCGATTTTTTTGTGCCTCGCGAAAGGCACGATGCCACGCCGGTTCTGGCCGGCCTTGGCCGCGAGCCGGCCTGGTGACCGCTTGAATGACAGTCTCGGCGTTCGGAAGCTGTGGCTCTTGGCGGCATGAAACGCACAAATAACCGCTGAAATGAATATTTCAGGGACGACTATTTGGTGAAGGGCTGACTTCCGGCCAGCGCACAGTCTTGGGGCTTGGCTCTATGGGGCTGGCTTGGTGGGCGCTCTGGAAGTGGCTTGATCGACCCGACAGCCGGCAAAAAAAAAATGAAGACGGGAAATAGCGGGACTGCTCAAATCTGGGGTCGGCCGGGCGATCCACCCATCAAATCCGACCGCACTCCAGCTTGAATTACCTAACCCCACGGCAGTTCGTGGGAACCCTGAACCAACAATTAACAACCCAGCCAGAATCTCTAGTTCTCACTGGTAGGAAATTTCCGGACAGGTCAGGGTGGCAAACATTCCTATCTTGCTCTATCATGAAACGTCAAGATGAATCATGATAGAGATGACCATGACGACCGCTGTCCGCGAAAAGTTTTCCTCACAGGCCGCGCCCGAAGTGCTGGCCGCATTGCGCCAGATCGCAGAAAGCCAGGGCCGCCAGTTCCAGGCGGTGCTCGATGAGGCCCTGCGCGACTACATCGACCGACAGCAGAAGGAGCGCCCCCGCCGCCACGTGATGGCCTCTTTCGCTTCCAGTCTGGATGAGTTCGACAGCCTCTACCGCGAGTTGGCCAAGTAAACCGTGGCTCACGATTACCTGACCGTAGCCGATGTGCTGGGCATGCACACGGTGCTGATGCAGCGTTACGGCGGCGCGCCGGGCGTGCGTGACCCAGGGGCGCTGGAGGCCGCACTGTTCCGCCCGCAGACCGGCTACTACGATGACATCGTGGCCGAGGCGGCTGCCCTGATGGAAAGTCTGGCGATCAACCATCCGTTTGTGGACGGTAACAAACGCATCGCTTTTGCGGCGGCCGACGTGTTCCTGCGCATCAATGGCTGGCGCTTGCAGCGTGCGCCAATGCAGACCTATGCCGAGATGATGCAGATGTTCGATTCGGGCACCTTTGATATCGCCCACATCGATCCCTGGTTGCGCCGATTTGCAAGAGTCGAAGGGGAATGAAATGACCGGCCAGAACGACTCAATGCACGACTGATCGCAAAAGAACAGCCGGTACTGCTGGAAGAACTTCGCCCGGAACTTTGTCGAACTCCGCGAGCCAAGCTGTCAACGCGTTCTGGCCGATGTCCGCCGACACGGCCAAATGATTCAAAATAAGGACTGTGTTCTTACAGACGGACTTTTGTTCAGAAGTTGGATGCGGATTCGGTTCCGTCCTCCACCACCAAGTTACCAAATCCCACCCCTTACCGGTTGGGATTTTTTTTTGCCCGGAACGCCAGGGTTGGCGGGGACTCACACCCAAACAGCGGCTGGCTATGGCTGCAGAACGTTGCTACTTCTGAGCAATATTAAAAATTGGGGGGATTACCCCCCAAGACAACGCTGTTCACCGTGGAAGCCAAGTTCCGTGTTCGATGATCACCCTGCAGTCGTCTCCGCGATCAGAACGTCGGCCGGAATGCCCAGGCTCTTGTGCAGTCGTCGGATCATGGCCAGCGTCAGCGGACGCTTGCGGCTCAGGATTTCGTAGACGCGGTTGCTTTTGCCGATGATCGGCTCAAGATCTTTGACGGACAGACCGCTCTGATCCATCCGGAACTTGATGGCTTCCACCGGATCAGGCGGGGTGATGGGCACGTGCTTGGCTTCGTAGGCTTGCACCAGCGTAGCCAGGATGTCCAGGCGATCACCCTCCGGCGTGCCCAGATCAGGGTCGGATTCCATCAAGGCCGAAATCTCTTTGAGCGTGGCCTTGTAGTCTGCTTCGGTGTGGATGGGGCGGATGTCCATGTTTCTCCTCCGTGGCCGGTCAGGCCATTTCAACGGTTTCTGCGTCCACTGCGTCGTACTCCTTGTGGGTGCCGACGAACTTCACGTAGACGATCTGCAAGCTGTATGCAACGGCCACGACCAGCCGGTAGTCATTGCCTTTGATGTTGAAGATCACGCGACGGTTCTTCAGCACGCTGGCGCTGCGGTACTGCGCCTTGATGTCAGCGGGCTGGGTCCAGGTCGCATTTGCTGCTTCCTCATACCAAGCTTTCAGCGGCTGCTCGGCGTCGGGATGACGCTCCCAGAAAGCTCGAAGGGTGGACACGGCAATCACTCGCATGGGTCGCAGTTTAGTCCCATTCTGGGACTATAGCAACCTACGTCGATCCAGCCTGGATTCTTCGTAAGCGGTGCATCTACCCCATTCCTGCCACGAAAACGCCGAGCAACTGAGGGTGCTGCAAACGTGGATCAGGGAAATGAAGTTTGCCGCTGAACAGTAGCGTTCAGCACGTCATCATGGATTGTTCCAGCAACCCGGGCTCCGCGAATCGAAGAACGTGACCTCTGTGCCAGGCAAGGACCGGCCAATGGCCTTGAGTACCTGATGGCAGAACGCCTGCTGATCTCCGTCTGGTTGCCCCGTGAACACCGAGACAGCCATTCGCTTCGGCGGATTTGCCGATATGGCATCGAGCACGTGCTGATCCCTTTCGTCAAAGCTCCAGCCATACACGACCAAACGCTCTCCGAGGCTGGGCAAAACCTCTTCGTACACGTTCGTCAGGTAGTGGCTCCGACGAATTGCGGCGACTTTCTGCTTGCTGGTTCCCTCGCTTACAAACACGGGCACATAGTGCCCGGACGCCCACCTCCGGGTTATGGTGTCAAGCAAGTCACCTGCGGCTCCCGCGCCAACAGCGAGCTTTGTCTCGTCACCAAGGTAGTCACGCGCAACCGCAAGACTGCCGTGAGGGTAGAAAACCAATGTTGCTCCTGCAGCATGCCCATAGGGTCGCCGCAGATATTCCCAATCCGTCTGGAACTCCCCGTCGTGGAATGCATCCTTGAACCAACTCCCATTCGCCGCGTTGAACAGCAGCATGGCCCAGTACAAGGTGAGGTCGTAGTTCAGGCTGACGACAGTGGGAAATGCGCTCGCAAACGCACCGACCCGTTGTAGGTCGGCGGCAACATCGGCATGCACCGGATGCACGCTGTGCACAGCCTCGATCAGCGCTCTACGGACCTCTTCATAGGCTGCGGAGATGGCAGCCGAAGGCGTCCCCAATGCCCCGTTAACGTGCTCGGCATACCAGCACGCGAGCAGAACATGCTCGAAGTCGGTAATCCCGAGCTTGGCGAATATTGGGGCAGTGGTGGCGAGCAGTCCTTCTGCGTCAGCAATGCCATGGAGTGTTGGGTATGCGAACTCCTTGTGGATGGCGATACTGGCGCCGTTGCCCAGAAGGAGGGAGCTCCAACCTTCAGCACTGATGTTTGCCCAGGTGTTGATGTCGATTCTGTCCATAATCTTAACTGCGCGTCATTGTGGGTTGATCTCGCCGTGCGAGTCGCCACAGCTATGCAACCCAACCCATGCCGCAAGATCCGGTTTCGTGCAGCCATTCGTGGCCGCACAGTTTGCAGCGGTAGTACGCCTCATCAGCAGCGCCCATCATCGACGAGACCTTTCCGCCGTCCTTGTACTCGAGATTTGCATGAGGCTTGGTGCTTCGCGACGCGCCAGTCAAAGCCTTGCAGTCATCGCACATCGGTGCAGGTGCTGATGCATTAATCATGTCGATAGACCTCCATCATCAGACGTCAATTGGTGTCGTCTTCCAGACCTCCTGTGCCAGCGCGATGAGCAATACGTGGCGCCTCTCGATGGACGCGGCATTCCACACAGGAAAAGCCTCCAGCTTGGCGTTGATCCGGGAAATCGATGTGTTCTGTCCGACCTCGGTCAGCGCCACCAGACTGCGCGTCAAGTAGTTGCCGCTCTTGCCGTACTCTGCCTGCTTGGCCTTGTAGAAATCATTTCCCGCGACGATGTTGATTGGCTTCTCCAGCAAGGTCAGATTGCCAAGACGATTCTTGTAATCGTCATAGTCCGCGTTCGGGTTCTCTGCTGCCCACGTGGCACGCAGTTCTGCCTTCGGGTTATCGGGCAGGATGTGCTCGATTTCCAGCTTGATGTAGGGCTCCAGACTGCCCGGCGTCTTCAGGCCGCTGAACGCCATCTCGACGTGCTGGGTCAGTCGCGCCAACAGGTAGCGTGTGCGGTACTGCTGCATCGAATACAGCGAAAAGCGCTTGAGGGCGTCGGCCAGTTCCTGCGACTTGCCCGCCATGTTCTTCTCGAAACGGTCGGCGACGAAGGTGTTGAGCTGAACCTTCTGCTTCACCGGATCAGTTGTCTCCGCAATCGCACGCAGCTCGTCGGCCCATTGGGAGAAGCTACGTTCGAGATCCTTGGTCGGTGTCTTGGTGAAGATGTAGAAGAAGAGGAAGCTCTCCAGCTGCGCCACGAAGTGATCGAACAGCGGCTTGGGTAAGTTCGCTGCCGCCAGCAGCAGGACGTAGTGCAAACTGAACGCCCCACCGGTCAACCGCTTGAGGCTGTCCATCGCCAGACTCGGCTTGCCATCGTTGCCGAGGCCATTGGCGAAGGCGAGGTAGTGGTCGACGTTACGAATCACCTTCCGGACGAACTCAAACGGCTTGGCTTCGTAGTCGCACAGCGCCGCGTTGCCCTTGGCGATGAACCAGTCGTAGATCTCGTCCTCGCGCACCACAGCGTCGCCACGTTCGTTCTTGATCACGTAGTTAGCCATCAGGAAGTAGCGTAGGAAACGCAGCGGCTTTTCCTTCTCCTTCTCCAGCGGCTTGGTGATCTTCTTCCACTCGTCCTTGAGCAGGCTGAACTGCGCTTGCTTGACCTGCTTGAACAACAAGTTCTTGAGCAAGTCCATCGGATTCAGGCCGACGCCGCGTTCGTTGATGGTCTCGAAAATCTTCAACGCGCTGCTGACGTCGGTGGAGATCTGGATGAACACCACGTTGTTGGCCAGATAGCCCCAATACTTCTTCAACTTGGCCGTGTCGTCGTAGTTGTCCTTCAGATAGCGGTACAACGTGCTGTAAGCATTGACCAAATTCTCTAGCGATCCGAAGCTGGTGATGCCAGCAGACTGGATGCCAGCGCGCACGGTCTGTGGCTCGGCATCCAGCTCTACCAGTTTGGCCATCACTTCGCCTGCGCTCTCGTAACGCGGTTCCAGCTTCAGTGTGGTGCGCACCTCGCCGTCGCTGTCCACATAGCTGGTCGAGATCAGCCCGGAAATCATCTGGCGCTGTGGCTCGCCCTGGAACAGATGCTTGAGCGCGCACAGCAGCAGGAAGAAGGTGGTCAGGCGCTGCTGGCCGTCTATCACCTCGTAATGGTTCTTCTGATCGGTCGGCGACACCAGCACCGTGCCGATGAAGTATTCCCGTGTTGTGCCCGCATCGATCTGTTCGCCGATGTCCTCCAGCAGCTGATGCACCTCCTTGTCCGTCCAGACGTACTCGCGCTGGTAGTCCGGGACGATGTAGAAGCACTCCCTGAAGGCTTCCTCTATGCTGTACTTGTGGTTTTCTATGCGGGCCATATCTCTCGGCTTTCCTCTTTTCTTGTTTCAGTGAACTGACGCCTCTTGCAGGTGCTGATCAGGTTGTTCCGCGATGCGACACCGACCACCCCGACGACAACGCTTCGGCCTGTTGCAGTACCGTTTGCACTGCCGTGTCTTGGAGATCGGGTGGGTAGCCATACTTGCGAAGGATGCGCTTCACCAGCACCCGCATCCGGGCACGGGCAGAGTCCCGGTGCGCCCAGTCAACCGACACGTTTTCACGCAAGCTCATCAGCAGTTCGTGGGCGATCAGCTTGAGCTTGTCGTCACCCATCATCTGAACCGCACTTTCGTTCTCGGCCAGAGCATCGTAGAAAGCGATTTCTTCGTCTGACAGCCCGGACTCTTCGCCACGCCGGCGCGCCGCACGGATGTCCTTGGCCAGCTGGATCAGCTCCTGCAGCACCTCGGCGGTGGTGATGGCGTTGGCGTGGTAGCGCGCCACCGCGTCCTCCAATCGCTCCGAGAAAGCCTTGGTCTGTACCACGTTGACTTTGCTGCGTGAGCGAATACCGTCGTTGATCAGCTTGCGCAAGGCTTCCAAGGCAAGGTTCTTCTTCTCCATCTGCTGAACTTCGGCGAGGAACTCGTCGGAGAGGATGGAGATGTCGGGGCTCTTGATGCCCGCAGCGGCCAGGATGTCTACGATCTCGGTCGAGATCACCGCACGGCTGACGATCTGCTGGATCGCCAACTCGCGCTCTTGCTGGGTCACTCCGGAGCCCGTACTGCTCTTAACCAGCGCGGCACGGATCGCCTGGAAGAAGCCGACTTCCTCCCGGATTTGGCGGGCCTCGTCAGAGGCGGACGCCAGGGCGAAGGCCTTGGACAGCGCCAGCACGGCGTCCTGATATCGACGGTGAGCGTTCTTCTTGCCTTCCTTGGTCTTCTCTTGCGCTGCCAGCTTCTGTTGCAGGTCGAGAATCCACTCGATGGCTCCCGCCATCATCGCCAGGCGCGCCTGCGGCGTGCCACTCATCGCGGAGACGTAGTCGTAGCCGTGAAACATGTCGCGCACGACCTCGTACTTCTCCATCATCACCGCGATGGCCTCACGCTCGTCGATACCGGTGTTTTCGCGGTCGCGCGGCGAATACTGCGCCAGTGCTGACTTAAGGTTTTGCGCAATGCCGATGTAGTCGACGATCAGTCCGGCCGGCTTGTCGCGGAACACGCGGTTCACCCGCGCAATCGCCTGCATCAGGCCGTGGCCCTGCATCGGCTTGTCCACGTACATCGTGTGCATACACGGCGCGTCAAAGCCGGTCAGCCACATATCCCGCACGATCACCAGCTTGAGCGGGTCTTTGGGATCGCGGGCACGCTTGGCCAGCAGATCACGCCGGGCCTTGTTGCCGATGTGCTGCTGCCACTCCTGCGGGTCGCTCGCCGCGCCGGTCATCACGATCTTGACCACGCCCGCGTTGTCATCGGTGCTGTGCCAGTCCGGGCGCAGCTTGACGATCTCATCGTAGAGTTTGACGCAGATGCGGCGGCTCATACACACCACCATCGCCTTGCCGTCGAGGGCTGCCACGCGATCCTCGAAGTGGGCAACCATGTCCTTGGCCACCAGGGCCAGGCGCTTGTCGCTGCCAACCAGCGCTTCGACCGTTGCCCATTTTTTCTTGAAGCGTTCCTGGTCGGCCTCTTCGTCTCCTTCAGTCAATTCGTTGACCTCGGCGTCGATCTTCGGCTTCTCTTCCTCGTCGAGCTCGATACGCGCCAGCCGCGATTCGTAATAAATCGGCACGGTTGCGCCATCCTCGACAGCGCGGCTGATGTCGTAGATGTCGATGTAGTGGCCGAACACCGCCGGGGTGTTGACGTCGTCCGCCTCGATGGGCGTGCCGGTAAAACCGATGAAGGATGCGTTCGGCAGCGCGTCGCGCATGTACTTGGCAAAGCCGTAGGAGATCTCGCCGGTCTTGGCATCCACCTTGGCCTTGAAACCGTATTGGCTGCGGTGGGCCTCGTCCGCGATGACGACGACGTTGCGGCGCGTGGTGAGCGGCTCCGCAATCTCGCCGAACTTCTGCAAGGTCGTGAAAATCACGCCTCCGGACGCCCGGTTGAGCAGTTCCTTCAAGTGATCACGTCCTTCGGCCTGCACCGGCGTCTGCCGGATCAAGTCGCGGCACATCGAAAAGGTGGCGAAGAGCTGGTCGTCCAGGTCGTTACGGTCGGTGAGCACCACCAGTGTGGGGTTTTCCAACGCCGGGTGCTTGACCAGTTGCCCGGCATAGAAGGCCATCAACAGGCTTTTGCCCGAGCCTTGCGTGTGCCAGATCACGCCCACACGCCGGTCGCCGGGGCGCTGGGTCTTGGCCGACGGCAGGCCGTAGTCCGCCGGATCTTCCCGCACCGTATTCGCGGGCGGCATGGCGCGCACCGTCTGTTCCACCGCTTTCTTCACCGCGTGAAACTGGTGGTAGCCCGCGATGATCTTGGCCAGCCCCGAACCGGTTTCGGCAAACACCGTGAAATCGCGCAGCAGAGCAAGCAGGCGGCGATGCTCGAACACACCTTCGATCAGGGTCGAGAGTTCCGGCGCACCCTTCGGGGCAATGGCCGTGCCGTCGGTCGTGCGCCACGGCATGAAGCGCTCGAGGTCTGCAGACAGTGACCCCACGCGGGCCGCAATACCGTCCGACGTGACCAACAGCGCGTTGGTGTGGAAGAGCTGCGGGATTTGCTGCTTGTAGGTCTGCAATTGGTTGAACGCGCCCAAGAGATGGGCCCCGGCGCTGCCCGGAGCCTTCAGCTCAATCACGCCCAGCGGCAACCCGTTCACGAACACCACCACATCGGGACGCCGGTTGTTCTGACCGTTGATCACCACGAACTGGCTCACCACCAACCAGTCGTTGCTCTCCGGGTGCGCGAAGTCGATCAGCGCCACCTTGCCCGCCGTCAGCGTGCCATCCTGTGCGTAGTACTCGACGTCCACGCCCTCTGTCATCAGCCTGTGGAGGCGGCGGTTCTCCTCAAGCAATGCGGGCAGCTCGGACTGCGTGACCTTGCGGATCGCGTCCTGCCGTGCCTCCGGCGGCACCCCGGGGTTCAGCCGGGCAACGGCATCCTCGAACCGCCTGCGCAGCACCACCTCGCCGTGGCTTTCGCGCTCCGGCCGGTGGCCGCCGGAGCCGATATCATCTTCGCGTTCAATGCTGTATCCGAGCCCGTGCAGCTGGTCCAGGAGCGCTTGCTCCAACGCAGCTTCAGATAGGAAACCCACAATCCCCCTCCCGATTGACCTACCCCCCAGACGGGGTTATACTCTGTGCCAGCTCATCTACCACGTGTAGAAGGAGTATCCGAAGCCCTTGCACAGCAATGTGCCGGGGCTTCAGTCTTTCTGGGCTGCGAGCCATGCATCCCGCTCCTTTCTGAACTTCCTGATCGTGTGCGCCCGCAGGCAGTAAGCCGTCTTCAGCAGATAGAACCTCGGCCCCTGCGCGGTCTGGCGCTTGGCCAGCACCACGGCGAAGTCGTGCTGTTCCGCCCAGATGACAACGTGGGTTTCTCCCCAACGCTCGTTCTCCCACCATGAAAAACCGGGTGTGCCTGCATCCGCATTCTGGATGCACCACGCCACCCAGCGCACCCTCTCGCAACGGCGCAGATCCGGAATGCGGTCGTCCTCATTGCGGTTGCGCTGGTCTGGTGCTTCGGAAATCAGGTGCCAGAAACCGTATCCCTTGCGCTTGGTCTTCGGCATGTACCGCACCTTGACCGGGTTGCCGCAGAACGTCAGGCCAGCGTGTGCCACGGTCTCCAGGTAGATGTCGTAGATCGCGTCCTCATACGCCTGCCAGCCGGCAAAGTCGCTCAAGGGGATCAAGGGAGGGGGCAACGTCAAGACTGCGCCCTCCAGACGAGCAGGTTGAATTTTTCCGCCCGCCACAGGGAGCTTTGCTCCAGGCTCAGCCCACTGCGATGCCGGATATGCGCCACCAGTGCCTGCTTGGCCGGGCTGCCATGCAGACCCCGATGCACGTACGACAACGCCCCGATCAACAAATCCGCCAGTTGCAGCAGCGGCACGTCATGGGACTGCACCTGTTCGATCGACTCGATGATGCTGCGATCAAAGTCGTAATTGGCATTGCACAGCACATCGTGCAGCTTGGCCACCTTGCGACGTCCCTGCGTGTCCTTGATGTCTAGAAAAATCCGATAGTGCTTTTCCGGATCGATCAACCGGTTGAGCAGCGTGTACCACTGCTTGTAATAAAAATCATTGTGGCTTTGAGCAAAGCGCCCGTGATCCAGCAACTGTTTGTCCGGCACCACCAGGCCACGGAAACGCAGCAGAGGTTCGTCGAAAAACAAGTCCAATAACGCCTGATAGAACGACAGCTTGCCCGGCGAAACCTTGACCCACTTGATCTCGAATCCGGGCGGCAAACCGTGCTGAGCTTTCAGCGCCTTGACCTTTCGTGACAAGGACTTTTGCCGCTCCGCCGGACACCACAAGGCCCCCAGCACCATCGCCTTCATGCCATCGTTTTCCAGATGGCAGGACTCGTCGCAGTAGATGTGAATGGTTTCGGTCATCAGCCACGCCCCTTGAGGAAGGCTTCGGCATCGGCGATGCGCAGTTCTCCGGAGATCAGTTTGGGCAGAAGGGTGTCGCGGAGTAGAGCAAGGAATTTAGACTCTCGATTGGCATCTTCTTGTCCTTTAAGAAGCGGAACAGTAAATTGCGAAAAGGACTCAACTACTTTTTCACTCGGCCACACCAAAGGCAGTTTTGATAGATCACCATTTGAGACAAACGGCTGTGCGGCACCTTTCTTAATCACATCAATATCCGCATGCCGGAGAGATAGAAATAGCCACTCTCCAAAATCCTCTTTCTTTTGCCGTATCAGCGATGCGTTGTTGTTGATCCACGCCTTACCTCGATGAGAGAAAAACTGGCCGCAATATGCACCGACGCGGCCAACTGCGATAACAAAACCATCTGCGTTATAAGTGTCTGTGTACCCCATAACGCCGGCACCGCCAAATACTGGGATCTCTCCGTTCGGCACAATGCGATCCTTCTCAAGCTGCTTACCTCCTTGAAGATCGGCAAAGTCGCCAACTGTGCGCATTTCCCACCCCTCCGGAATCTCCCCAAATTCCGATTCAACGAGGCGGTCGGGGAAGATGTCATAGAGGTGCGCGGGCAGGCCGGGCAGCGACTGGCCCCGCTGCCAGCGACCTTCCATCTTGGCGCGCACGGGCGCGAAATCCACGAACCACGCCTTGAACAAGGCGCGGGCCATCGCTTCCAGCGTCTCGTTCTGGCGGCGGTTGAGTTCGATCTTGTCGTCCAGCGTGCCGAGGATGTGGGCGATGGCGCGTTGTTCCGGGAGGGGCGGATAGCGCATGGGTGCGCCCAGTATCTGGGCCGGTGACAAGTTTGCTTGTCCACCAGAACTTGTGGCTATAGCGATAAACAATTCTTGATAAGGCATGGAGGACAGCAGATATGACGCGAATCGCGAGTCCATCTGGACGCCCTTCTTTATGCGAAGCGCTCCCACTCTCTGATTGATAAAATGGTCATTGGTCTTCCGAAACTGCGCGACCTTCCCGACCCAAGTTTCAGGAGAGCCATCATGCCGATTCCCAGACATCGAAATGAGTAGGTCACCAAAGCACGCCAGTTTATTGCTACGATTCTTTAAGAAGTCTTCGGAGACATAAGAAAAGTCATGCTCGCTAAACTCGCCTGCTTTGACGTTTTTGATCTTGATGACAGGCACGCCCTGGTCTCTGAAATCTGCGCTCTTGAACGCATAGCCGTTCACTAGATCGAACGCATCTCCAACGGTAGCCTCGGTCCACTCACCCCCCATACCCAAGCTCCTTCAGGTTCACCTCAATCACCGCATCCAGCCGCGCCGCTTCCACGCGTTGTTCGCGCCACTGGGCAGACAGCCGCGCCATCTTCTCCTCGAACGGCTCGCCGTCGTCTTCCTGCTGCGCCGCACCCACATAGCGGCCCGGTGTCAGCACGTAGCCGTGTTTGCGGATCTCCTCCAGCGTGGCGGATTTGCAAAATCCCGGCACATCGGCGTACTCGCCCGCGTCGGGCTCGCCACGCCAGGCGTGGTAGGTGTCGGCGATTTTTTTGATCTCGTCGTCGGTGAGTTCGCGCCGGGTGCGATCCACCAGCACGCCGAGCTTGCGCGCGTCGATGAAGAGCACTTGACCTTTGCGGTCGCGCCAGCCCTTGCCGGGGTTTTTGTTGCGCGCCAGAAACCACAGGCAGGCGGGGATCTGCGTGGAGTAAAAAAGCTGCCCGGGCAGCGCCACCATGCAATCCACCACGTCGGCGTCGAGCATCGCCTTGCGGATATCGCCTTCGCCTGACTGGTTGGAGCTCATGGAGCCGTTGGCCAGCACCACGCCCGCGGTGCCGTTGGGTGCGAGGTGGTGATAGATGTGCTGGAGCCACGCGTAGTTGGCGTTGCCCACGGGCGGCGCACCGAACTTCCAGCGCACGTCTTCGCGCAGGCGCTCGCCGCCCCAGTCGGAGATGTTGAAGGGCGGGTTGGCAAGGATGTAATCGGCCTTGAGGTCGCGCAGTTCGTCTTTGTGGAAGCTGCCCTCGTTGTTCCAGCGGATGTCGGCGTCGATGCCGCGCACAGCCAGATTCATCTTGCATAGCCGCCAGGTGGTGTAGTTGCTCTCCTGCCCGTAAATGGCGATGTCGCCGATGCGCCCGCCGTGCTCCTGCACGAACTTTTCCGATTGCACGAACATCCCGCCCGAGCCGCAGCAGGGGTCGTAGACGCGGCCTGAGTAGGGTTCGAGCATTTCCACCAGCACGCGCACCACCGAGCGCGGGGTGTAGAATTCGCCGCCGCGCTTGCCTTCGGCGCCGGCGAACTGGCCCAGGAAATACTCGTACACGCGCCCGAGAATGTCCTTCGACCTGTCGCCTTCTGCGCCCAGCGCAATGCCGGAGATCAGGTCGATCAACTCACCCAGCATCACCTTGTTGAGCGCGGGTCGGGCGTAATCCTTGGGCAGCACGCCCTTGAGCGACTCGTTGTCCTTCTCGATGGCGCGCATGGCGTCGTCGATCAGGGTGCCGATCTCGGGCCGCTTGGCGTTGGCCTGCAGGTGCGACCAGCGCGCCTCCTTGGGCACCCAGAACACGTTGTCCGCGAGGTACTCGTCCTTGTCCTCGGCAGCCTGTGCATCTTCCGCCAGCAGCGCCTTGTGCTTAGCCTCAAAGGCGTCGGAGATGTACTTCAGAAAAATGAGCCCGAGCGCGACGTGCTTGTAGTCGCTTGGCTCCATGTTGCCCCGCAGCTTGTCAGCGGCCTTGAAAAGATCAGCCTCGAAGCCGAGGTTGCCTCCGTTGCCGTTCTTGGCGGTGTCGTTCTGTGCCATCGTGTTCTTATCCTTTGCGTGATGTCTTTGCTGCCGGAGCTTGATACCCCGGCGCGAGCTTTGCGTTCTCAACGCCGTATAGCGCCAGCGGATCGCTGAGCCACAGGCGGTACTGTTCTTCTTTGAGGCGATGGTCGGGCGAGCAGTCCACGCTCCAGCGCAGCAGCATGTAGCCCGCGACGGCGGCACGGACGCGCATCCGGATTGAGCCGTCGGTCATCCCGTAGTCCATCTTGATGATCTCGGGGCGCTCAAGACGCGGGTGCGGCACGAAGTCCAGCTCGACGATGCGCGTCCACTGGATGTCGTTGTCCGGACGTTCGTTGGCCTGTGGCTCCTCGTCGAGCAGCGTTGGCGTTTCGATACGGGTGATGACGAAGTCCCGAAACTCTCCGCTCTTGCGATCAAAGGCCCGGACGTGCCAGCGCAGGCCGGTGTCCACCAGCGCGAAGGGAACGATGACGCGCTCGGACTCACCGCTGCTCATCGAGTGGTAGCGAATGGCGACTGGCCGCTTGGCGTGGATCGCCCGGCAGACCGGGGCCAGCACATCCATCCTGGGATTGCTCAGAGCGGTGGGTGACTCGCACGGCAGCAGCGGCTGCGTTGCGCCGTTCACGCCATCGCCGAAGCCCAGAGCCAGCGCGGACAGCACGCGCTGCGAGGCGTGATCGAACAGCGGGGAGAATGCCTGCCCGATACGGTAGATCTTGTTGCTACCGTCAAAGGTGATGTTCTGCGGCGCGATTTCCCGGTACAGAGCCAAATCGCGTGTCGCCCCTGCAGGCGCCACACCAAAGCGCTCAATCAGGCCTGGGCGACCAATCTCACCGAAGAAGTAGAGCCGGAAGTCGATGTAGGCCAGCCGCTCGCGCTGGGCGTGGCTCAAGCTCTCGACGCGCTGGGGTTGGGTCACCGAAGGCTCTTCATCCACGACGGACGACCGAAAGACTGTGATTGGTTTTATGTTTGTCCATTGGTAGCCGGCTCATATCATCAAAATGATGACATTATGCGCGACTGCTTGTCGCTGAGCAAGCAATCGAAGTGGACAAATCGTCGAATCCACGCCCTCAAGGCCAAGGCGTTACTACTTAACTCGGCAAACGGACGCGGGCCCGGTTCCGTGTTCCACCACCAAGTTACCAAACCCCAACCCTTATCGGTTGGGATTTTTGTTGCCCGGAACGCCAGTGGGTGGCTCAGGGCTTCATTTCAAGCTAAACAGTCCAAGAAAACGTCCGCACCTCCCTTCGTGGCTCATTTTTACTCTGCTCGCAACACAGCTGCCTGCCCTCGGGACCTCGTGAAGCGACACTTCGCAGCTGACCGTCCGAATCAATTTCAGCGGGGCGGCAGAGACGCGGCTACACCGCAGGCTTACTCCAGGTGAGCCCTTCATTGTCGATGATCAATCACCCGCGGTTGCTTTTGCCGATGATCGGCTCAAGATCTTTGACGGATAACCCCCCTGATCCATCCGGAATTTGATGGCCTCCACCGGATCAGGCGGGGTGATGGGCACGTGCTTGGCTTCGTAGGCTTGCACCAGCGTAGCCAGGATGTCCAGGCGATCACCCTCCGGCGTGCCTAGATCAGGGCCGGGACTTCCCCCACTGGCCCACCCTTGGAAGCCTTCCTACACTCAGGCCTTTTGCACACTTACAAGCCGGAATACTGGCTTTGCTATGCGGAGGCTTTGAATGGCGCTGTTCGATGCAAAGTGGTACCTGACTCGTAACCCTGATGTGGCCGCGGCCGTATCCGCAGGTTTGATCACCGCGCGCGACCATTTCGAAATGTACGGGATCCTGGAAAACCGTTCACCCAATGCCTTGTTCGATCCCGAATTTTATCTGGCGCACAACCCCGACGTGGCCGCAGCCGTCAACGCGGGCCTGCTCGGCGCCACGCAGCACTTCATGTTGTACGGCCAGTTCGAGGCACGACCCATTCACCATGTGTTCAACATCGGCAATTACCTGGCGGCGAACCCCGACGTGGCGGCAGCCGCTGCATCCGGCCTGTCGCCCGTGCAGCACTTTCTGGCGTGGGGCATTGCCGAAGGCCGCGACATGGGTAACGGGGTTTCGCTGACGGCCTTTGCCGATGACCCCATCTTCAAAAGTGCCATCGAAGCGGGCGACTACCCTGCGGCGGTACAACGGGCCATCGATGTGGCACCCACGCTGCCCGAGTTCGAAGCGCCGCCCGCCCCCAGCCCCCGGCCCGACCCGCAACCCGGGCCCCAGCCCGAGCCACAACCTGATCCGCAGCCCGACCCTCAACCCCAGCCCGAACCCGACCCCTCGGGCGCGACGGTGCTGTCATTGCAGGCGCCCGGCTGGCTGGGCAACAACACCAAGAACACCGCGTCGTTCACGCTGGAATTCGATTCGTCTGTGAAGCTGCTGAAGGTGGCGCTGGCCGGCACCGGTACGTTCAGCCAATCCATCAGCTCCAGCACCAGTGATGGCAAAACGGTGGCGCACGTCGAGATCAGTGCATGGAACAAAAACGCGCAGGGTGTCTTTGAGGTGCACATGCAGGCCCCGGAAGGTGCCGGTGCGAATGCGCAGGTGCATATTCGAGGCTTTACCCAGAATGACGTGACCTACCCTGACATCACCACGTCGCTTGCGCAATCCAGGCTCATCGACTTCAAGCCCGTCAGCGCGACAGGCACACAGTTTTTCGCGTATGACGAGGTCGAAGCCGCAGACCTCGGCACACCGTACGACGCGCTTGAACCCGAACTTGCTCCGGCACAGAACGACCTGCTTCCGGGCTGGTTCTAAACGACGCAGCGCGCCACACCGGCGCATCGACCGAATGCGCCGCAATACGCGGCGGCGTGCCCCGGCTCTGCATGAGCCCGGGCACGCCACCCATTCTTCAGGTCATGCCGGGTGATTTACCGTATCATGAGCGGCCGAATCATCATCCACGTAATTGCCCAAGGGCGCCGCAACATGCCATCAGTACTGGCTCGCCGCCTGCCCGGCGCCTGACATCAACATGAGTTCAACTACCAACGCCGCCGGCAGCTCTGCATGCTGGTTTGTGGGTGCCACGTACGGCGGCACCGACGATCAGACCGCCCGTTTCGTGAACGAAGGTATCTGGGAAAATGGGTACGAAGACCGGTATCTCGACCGGGTGAAATCGGTTCAACCCGGTGACCGCATCGCCATCAAGTCGTCGTACACACGCAAGTACGGGCTCCCCTTCGATAACCGGGGGCTGGCGGTGGCCGTCATGGCAATCAAGGCAGTGGGTACGGTCACCGGGAATCCTGGAGACGGCCGAAAACTGCAGGTTGCGTGGCAGCCGCAGGAATCGCCCCGCGAGTGGTATTTCTTCACCAGCCGCATCACGGTCTGGCGCGTACTGCCCGGCGACTGGAAGACCGACGCCCTGATCGACTTCACCTTCAACGGCACCCCGCAAGACATAGATCGTTTTCGTAATGCCCCGTTCTGGCGGGAACGCTATGGCGACCGCGCGCCCGACACGCACCGCTTCGAGTGGACCCACTTTTACGAAGCCGTGGCCGACAAGCTTCTGAGCTTTCGGAATCGACGCGACGAGCTGCTTGCAGGCATACACGACATTGCCTCGCGGGTGGACGGCCTTTCAATTCTTCAGGATCAGTTCGCAGACGGGTCCGCCGGGCCCATGCGCGACATCTGCCCGTTCACCGTAATGGGCTTCTTCAATCGTGGAACCACGCTCGAAAATCGCCGCGCGATTGCTCGGGAACTTGCCAGCCTGCTGGGTGTGTCAGAACCCGTCCCGGCGTCGTTCGACGGAATTCCTATCCTGAATAATCAGCGCTCATGGTTCTTCGGCTATCACGCAACACGCCAACACGATGATATCGATGCGTTATGGCGCGTATTCGAAAAGGCGATCGCCTTTTCCGAATCAGAAGATGACGCAGACGCGCGTGGAGCATTCATTGCCGCCTTCGACGATGCCGTACAGCGCCATGGCGTCGGCTGGAATCTTTCCATGGGGTTGTACTGGATCCGCCCGTGGAACTTCCCCACCCTCGATAGCCAGTCGCGTATCTACATTACCAAAAAGCTTCGCATTTCCATCGGCATGCACGGCCCGAAAGGTCGTAGCAACGCAATGGACTACCTTGCGGTGCTCGATGCCCTGGAGGCCCGCTTTCAGGAAGACGCCTACCCGGTGCATTCCTTTCCCGAGCTGTCGCTGGCCGCCTGGCTCCACAAAGACAAACCCTCCACTGTCGCAGCGGGCGCATCCGACGGCGACACGCCGGACGACGGCGACGATGTCATTCCCGACACCGCGATCATTGCGCCTCCTATCGAGCCCTATTCGCTGGAAAGCATTCTGAACGATGGATGCTTCATTCCCCGCCACAAGCTCGAACGAATCCTTGAGCGACTGCGCACGAAGAAGAACCTGATTCTGCAAGGCCCGCCCGGCACCGGCAAAACCTGGCTGGCGCGGCGCCTGGCCTTTGCGCTGATGGGCCAGCGCGATGAAGGGAAGGTACGGGCCGTGCAGTTTCACCCCAATCTTTCGTACGAAGATTTCATTCGCGGCTGGCGCCCATCCGGTGATGGCCGGCTGACGCTGGTGGACGGCCCGTTCATGGAAATGATCCGGGCCGCCGAGAACGACCCCACCGCCAGCCACGTGGTCGTTATCGAAGAGATCAATCGCGGTAACCCGGCACAGGTGTTCGGAGAAATGCTCACGCTGCTGGAAGCCGACAAGCGCACACCGACCGAAGCGCTGGAACTTTCCTACCGACGCGACGAGGACGAGCGGGTATTCATTCCGGCCAACCTGTACGTCATCGGCACCATGAATATCGCGGATCGATCGCTCGCGCTGGTCGACCTGGCCCTGCGACGCCGGTTCGCCTTCATTGATCTGGAGCCGGCACTGGGCAAGCCCTGGCACGACTGGATGCAGGCTCGCTGCGGCATCGATCCGGCCACCGTGTCGGACATCGAAAATCGCCTTACCGTGCTGAATGACGCCATCGCGACCGATGCCGGGCTTGGGCCCCAATTCCGGATCGGGCACAGTTACGTCACGCCGCCGCAGGGCGTTCAGATCAGCGACGCACGCGAATGGTTCAGGCAGGTGGTTGAAACCGAGATCGGGCCACTTCTGGACGAATACTGGTTTGATGCGCTCGAGCGTGCACGTGAAGCACGCAATCGCCTGCTGGAAGGTTTTTGAACATGCCACCCGCTGCCGCCGCCATGTCAACGGAGCAACAGCCGGGCGTTGCGCATGTCGGCCGCATTCCGGTGCGCAACCTGTGGCTGTTGATGTTGTACGCATCGCACCTGTTCCGTGAACTGGAAAAGGCGAAGGTGGCTGTGGAAGAGAACCCGGACGACATTCCGGATCTGGTGGCCGAAATGTTGTGCCGCCGCGTCGAACGCCGCGTTCAGCGCAATTTGAGCCACGGTTATCAGCCGCGTCACGCCGTATTGAACCGCGTTCGCGGGCGCATCGACCTGCTCTACACCGAACGGCACCGTCTGCTCGAGCGGGGCAAGGTGGCGTGTCGCTTCGATGAACTGTAAGCGTACGACGCAGACCGTCTTGCATTAAAACTGGATTTCCATCAGCCTCTGATTGACCTCTTCGAGATCGAAGGCGGCAGGATCGAAGGGCCCGCCGCACCACTGCACCATCCGTGCGTGATTCACATGGGACGCGTCGTTCACTGCTTCCAGGAAGTCGGTATAGCCGGGTACGCCGCCGACATCTTCAGGCGGACACGCATTCGCTCCGTCCAGGCACCAAGGCGAATCCAGCGGGCCTTTGAACTCGGCTCTTTCCAAGAGCGTGATGCGATGCCACCAGCTATCACCGTAAGCGTACGACGCAGACCGTCTTGCATTAAAACTGGATTTCCATCAGCCTCTGATTGACCTCTTCGAGATCGAAG
>JAUZQE010000041.1 GCA_030733815.1 Yanghanlia caeni | reverse complement strand
TCTTGGCTCAGTGCGGTTGGAACGGTGTGATCAACCGTGTCTAGTGAATGCCCATCCCCCGATTACGGGGTAGAGCCGGTAGAGCCGCAGAATAACAGGACGAGGAAAACGAAAAAGGCCCAGACCGAAGTCTGGGCCTTTTAAATTCTGGAGCGGGAAACGAGTCTCGAACTCGCGACCTCAACCTTGGCAAGGTTGCGCTCTACCAACTGAGCTATTCCCGCGTGAAGATTTGTATTCTATAGCTTATTTTGCTGGCGTGTCAAGTGCTGGCACTGCGATGCGGGTGCAGCGTGTGCCGGTACAAAGAGTCTCAAGCGTGTGCCGGATCGAAATTTCCGGCCTGCGTGGCCTGAAGGTGCATAAGGCGCAGCGCCTCGCCGTGCAGTAACATGTGAGGTGCACCGGTGCAGCGCCGCTCTGGCAGCCGCACCGCAAGCGACATCGTTACATGGGGGGGTACCCCTTGCTGCACATCACCGAACAAGACCTTACGCATTACAACACCCTGGGCCTGAAATCGCGGGCACACGCGTTTCTGCGGCTGCACGACCTCAGCATGCTCGATGCCCTTTCCGACACCGCGGCGCGTTACCCGGGTGTGGTGATTCTGGGCGGCGGAAGCAATGTGGTGCTCGCACCGCATATCGATTCGCTCGTGGTGCACATGGAAACCCGCGGCGCCCAGCTCGTCGACGATGATCACGACGCGCGCATCGTGGAAGTGCAGGCCGGTGAGCCGTGGCATCACTTTGTGGCAACGTGCATGCGCCAAGGCTGGGCCGGGCTCGAAAACCTCGCGCTGATCCCCGGAACCGTCGGGGCTGCACCCATACAGAACATTGGTGCCTACGGCGTCGAACAGGACGAATACTTCCATAGCCTCGTTGCCTGGGACATTCGCTATGGCCGCCGCGTCGAAATGGGGCCGGGGGACTGCCTGTTCGGCTATCGCGACAGCTTCTTCAAACGGGTCGAGCCGGGGCGTTGGCTGATCGTGGCCGTGCGCTACCGGCTGCCGCACGACTGGCGGCCACGGCTCGATTACCCCGACCTCGCCCGGAATGCGACTATCGCACTGGCGGGGGCGGCCGTGACGCCGCAGCAGGTGTTTGATGCCGTGTGCGAGATTCGCAGGTCAAAGCTGCCCGACCCGGCGGAGCTTGCGAACGTCGGGAGTTTCTTCAAGAACCCGGTGGTTGATGCCGAGACCTACCGTTCGCTGCGTGACCTGCATCCCGGCATTGTTGCCTACCCCGTTGAAGACGGGGCGCGTTACAAGCTGGCGGCGGGCTGGCTGATCGAGCGCTCGGGCTGGAAAGGGCGCCGTTTGGGCCCCGTGGGCATGCACGAGCGTCAGTCGCTCGTGCTGGTGAATCATGGTGGCGCCACGGCCCGTGACATTCAGGTGCTGGCCGACGTCGTGCGGGCCGAGGTGGCCACGCGATTCGGCGTGCACCTGGAGCAGGAACCGGTGGAGCTGGGCGCACCAGCCCCCGAACAGGCGTGAATGCGTAAAGCCCCGTGTGTGGGTTCGCGCGCCCTGAGTGCGGGTGCGCGGGCCCCGGGAGCTTTCCGTATGGGCCGCTCGGGCTGGGTGCTGCGGGCCTAGCTGGCCAGCACGTCGTGCATGTCGAACAGGCCGAAATCCTTGCGCGCCAGGTAGCGTACGGCGCGCAGGCTGCCCTGCGCGTAGGTGGCGCGGCTGCTGGAACGGTGAGTGATTTCGATGCGTTCACCCGTGCCGCAAAAATACACCGTGTGGTCGCCGATGATGTCTCCGCCGCGCACCACGGAAAAGCCGATGCGGCCGGTTTCGCGCGGCCCCGTTTCGCCATGGCGCGCCCAGTCGGCGATGGCATTGAGGTCTTCACCCCAGGCGTGGGCCACAGCCTCGCCCATTGCCAGCGCGGTACCAGAGGGTGCGTCGACCTTGTTGCGGTGATGGGCCTCGAACACCTCGACGTCGTAGCCGCTGTTCAGCAGACGTGCGGCCATTTCCAGCAGCTTGAGCGTGACGTTCACACCCACGCTCATGTTGGGCGCAAAGACGATGGCGGTTTTCTGTGCGGCGGCCTGGATGGCCTGTTTGCCGGCTTCGTCAAAGCCGGTGGTGCCGATCACGCATTTCACGCCATGCTCGAGGCAGGCCTGCAGGTGCGTGAGGGTGGCTTCGGGGCGGGTGAAATCGATAAGACAGTCGGCATCGGCCAGGGCGGCCAGGTTGTCGGTGATTGCCACGCCCGTTTCCACGCCGAGGAAGGCGCCTGCGTCCTGGCCGATATCCGGCGAGTCGGGCCGGTTCAGGGCAACGGTCAGGGTGAGATCCTCGCTGTTGAGCACGGCTTCGATGAGCATGCGGCCCATCCTGCCGCTGGCTCCCGCAATGGCGATACGCATTCGGTGGTGTCCTTGAGCTTGAGTTATCGAAGAGGTTCTGACGTTCCGCCCGTGGATGCCGGGGTGGATTCCGTTACCGAGGAGCGGGTGTCTTCGGCGACCGCGCCGGTGTCGGTTTTCTGGAACGGCTGCCGATCAGGCTGGGCGTCGCCTTCCCAGCGTACCAGGTAATCGCCTTCGAACCAGACGCTGAACCGGCGTTGCTCGGCGTCGCCGTAGCCGGGCTTGTGGTAGTAGGGGTAATCCCAGCGGTCGCTGCGGAAAATATCCTGCAGCGTGGGTGTGCCCAGCAGGAAGCGCACCTGTTCGCGAGACATGCCGGGTTCAAGCCGTGCCACCTGTTCCGCCGTGATCCAGTTACCCTGCTGGATATTCGGGCGATACGGAAAGCCCCATTCGGTGCTGCCGCAGGCGGTGAGCACTGCAGCGGCGGTGCCGGCTGCGAGCGCGACACGCAACGTCTTGAAAAATGAGTTTGCAAATGTCAGCACGAAACGCCCCTGTTAGTCAGAACGAACAAAACCGTTATCATAAAGGGTAAACAGAAAACGCATGAGCGTTCGTCGCCGTCTGCCCGCCGTTGGCAGACGTCCGGCCCGTCGCGGCTGTATCCCGCCAGAGATTCCCACGTATGACCGATCCCAGTGACCTTAAGAACGCCGGCTTGAAGGCGACCTTCCCGCGCCTCAAGATTCTCGATATTTTCCGCCGCGCCGATGAACGCCATCAAAGCGCAGAAGACGTTTATCGCACGTTGATCGCAGAAGACGTCGACATCGGGCTGGCCACGGTCTATCGCGTGCTCACGCAGTTCGAGCAGGCCGGAATCCTCGTGCGCAGCCAGTTCGATGGCAACAAGGCCGTATTCGAGCTGAACGACGGCGATCACCACGATCACCTGATCTGCACGCACTGCAACAAGGTGGTCGAGTTCAGCGACGAGAAAATCGAGGCCCGCCAGTACAAGGTAGCCGAAGACCACGGCTTTACGCTGGAGAGCCACACCATGATGCTGTACGGCATGTGCCCCGAGTGCAGTGCCAGGAAGGCCGGCAGGCCCGAGCCCGGTAAACCGGCCTGATCGCGGGCGGCACCGCCCTTTACCCCAGCAGCATTTCCTTGGCGTGCTTGCGGGTGGTGTCGGTAATTTTCATGCCCCCCAGCATGCGCGCCACCTCCTCGATTCGGTCGCGGGGTTCCAGCGGCCGAATATCTGACACCGTGGTGCCGCCCGCCGACGACTTGCGCACTTCGAAGTGATGCGAACCGCGCGCGGCGACTTGTGGCAGATGGGTGACGCACAACACCTGATGCCGCTCGCCCAACTGGCGCAACAGGCGCCCCACCACCTCGGCCACTGCGCCGCCAATACCCGTGTCGACCTCGTCGAAGATGAGCGTGGGCACTTGCGCCGCCTGGCTGGCAATGACTGAAAGCGCCAGCGACAGGCGCGCCAGTTCGCCGCCCGAGGCGACCTTGGCGAGCGGGCGCGGGGGCGTGCCGGCATGTCCGGCCACGTGAAATTCCACGGTTTCGGTGCCATGTGGCCCGGCCGGGCAGGGGCTGAGCACGACCTGGAAGGCGCCGCCCTGCATGGCCAGTTCCTGCATGGCGGCGGTGACTTCCTTGCTGAGGCGTTGGGCAGCCTTGCGACGGCCGGCGCCGAGTGCGCCTGCAGCAGCGTGGTAGGCCGCTTCTGCGGCCTTCACCCGGGCCTGCAGTGCGTCGACGTCGGCCGCAGCATGGGTGGCTTCGAGCTGCTGCGTGAGCTGTTCGAGCAGTTCGGGCAACGCTTCGGGCTCGACATGAAACTTGCGGGCGGCATCGAACAGCTGGCCGACCCGCTGTTCGGCGCGTGCCAGGGCTTCGGGATCGAGTTCCAGCCGGTCGAGGTAACTGTTCAGGTCGGACACCGCTTCCGAAGCGGAAATGCGGGCCGATTCCAGCGCGTCGAGTACGCTCTGCAACTGGCTGTCGTGCCGCAATACCTGCTGGATCTGGTGAATGGCGGTGTTCAAAATTTGCAGCGCCGACGCCGATTCATCTTCCAGCAGCGCCAGGGTGCGGGTGGCGCCTTCCAGCAGCGCCTGGCCGTGCGCGAGTCGTGACTGCTCATTGCTTACGGCTTCCCATTCGCCGGGGCGTGGTGCGAGCGCGGTAAGTTCGTCGATCTGCCATTGCAGCCGTTCACGTTCCTGTTCGACGGTTGCGGCGTTGCGCTGGGCGGCTTCGAGTGCCTGCATGGCCTGCTTCCAGGCCTGCCATGCCTGAGCCGTGGCCTGCGCAGATTCGGTGAGCCCGGCATGCTGATCGAGCAGGCGGCGCTGGTTCGCGGCGGTAAGCAGCCCCTGGTGGGCGTGCTGGCCGTGAATGTCAACCAGGTGCTCGCCCAGCTCTCGCAACATGCCCAGGTTGGCCGGCACGCCGTTCACGTACGCCTTGCTGCGCCCCTGTGCGTCGATAATGCGGCGCAGCACGAGATCGTCTTGCGGATCGAAGTCGCGTTCCGACAGCCATGCCTGCAGCGAGTCGGGCGTGTCGAATACGGCAGTGATTTCGGCGCGTTCGGCGCCGCTGCGCAACAGCCCGGTGTCGCCGCGCGCGCCCAGTACGAGCGACAGAGCGTCGATGAGAATTGACTTGCCGGCACCTGTTTCACCGGAAAACACGGTGAAGCCGGGAGCGAAGTTGATCTCGGCTTCGTCGACGATTACGAGATCACGGACGTGCAGCAGGCGCAGCATGGCGTTTTCATTCGGACTCGGAGCAGGGTTGGGGCATGTGGTTCCAGTACAGCTTGCGGCGCAGGGTGGAGAAGTAGCTGTAGCCGGTGGGGTGGATGAACCGCACGCTGTGGTGGGCGCGGCGCACCTCGATGTAGTCGCCGGGCTGAATTTCTGACCACGTTTGCATGTCGAAGTGCACGCTCGCGCCGCTTTCGACGCGGCCCAGCGCGGTGATGGTCAGGCCGATGGTGCCCGTGTCGGGCAGCACGATGGGGCGGTGCGAGAGCGTTTGCGGCGCCACCGGGACCAGCAGCAGCGCACGGATGCTGGGGTGTACGATGGGGCCGTTCACGGCCAGCGAATAGGCCGTGGAGCCCGTGGGCGTGGCGATGATGAGGCCGTCGGCACGCTGGCTGTACATGAAGACGTCGTCGAGCTCGACACGCACCTCGATCATGCCGCCGCGACCGGCGCGGCTGAGCACCACGTCGTTCAGGGCCAGGCCGGAATACATGACCCGGCCGTCGCGGATCACGCGGCCTTCGAGCAGCACGCGGTCTTCGGCTTCATACTGGCCGTTCAGTATGCGGGAAACGGCTTCCTGTGCAATGTGCAGCGGAATGTCGGTGATGAAGCCGAGGCGCCCATGGTTGATGCCCACCATGGGAAGGTTATAGAGTGCAAGTTGACGCGCTGCCCCCAGCATGGTGCCGTCGCCGCCCATGATGATGGCCAGGTCGGCCTGCGCACCGATGGTGGCGTAGTCGGCTACCATGAATTCGGTGACGCCGGTGTTGTTGGCCGTGTCGGATTCGATCATCACCTTGCCGCCTGCGGCCTGTATGGAATTGGCGAGATCGCGCAGCGGCGCATCGAGGCCGCTGTCCTGGTATCGGCCAATGAGGGCAATGGTGTTGAAATGCATGATGTGGGGGGGCAAAACCGTTTGATGGAATAATAGAGCCGATTATAGGGTCGCGCCATCGCGTGGATGCACGGATATGGGACACATGGATGATCGAGCAAAAGCACTGCTGAAGGTGCTGATAGAGCGTTACATTGCCGACGGGCAGCCGGTCGGCTCGCGTACGTTGTCCAAAATGTTCGACCTGTCGCCCGCCACGATACGCAACGTCATGGCCGATCTCGAAGACTTCGGGCTCATTCACAGCCCGCATACGTCTTCGGGCCGCGTGCCGACCCCCAAGGGGTATCGACTCTTCGTCGATCGCCTGCTGGCGGTGCAAAGCGTGCAGGTATCGCCCGACGCGTATCTCAAGAAAACACTGCCCGAAGCGCTCAAACACAAGCTGCCGGAAGCCGATCCGGCGCGCGCAGTGTCGGCCGCTGCGGCGCTGCTGTCGAATATGTCGCAGTTTGCAGGCGTGGTGCTGGCACCCAAGCGGTCGCAAATCTTTCGTCAGATCGAATTCATCCGGCTGTCGGAGCGTCGTGTGCTGCTCATCATCGTCACGCCTGAAGGTGACGTTCAGAACCGTATTCTGTCGGTCAAGCGCGACTATTCCGAGCAGGAGCTCATCGAGGCCAGCAATTTCTTCAATCAGCATTTCTCGGGCAAATCGTTCGAGCAGGTGCGCGAGGCGCTCAAGAAAGAGCTTTCCTCGCTGCAGGCCGATATCTCCCGCCTCATGCAGGCTGCGGTCGAGGCCGGAACCACCGATCCCGATGTCGACGAGGCGGTGGTCATCGCCGGGGAAAGCAAGCTGCTCGACGTTTCCGACATTGCGTCCGACATGGATCGGCTGCGTCGCATGTTCATGCTGTTCGAAAAAAAGACCGATCTGCTGCAGCTGCTCGACGTCTCCAGCCGCGCGCAGGGCGTGCAGATCTACATCGGCGGCGATTCCGAGCTGGTGCCCATGGACGACGTTTCGGTCATTACCGCGCCGTACGGGGTCGATGGCAAGGTCGTCGGCACGCTGGGCGTCATCGGCCCGTCGCGCATGGCCTACGAGCGGGTCATTCCCATCGTCGACATCACGGCGCGCCTGCTGTCCAATGCCCTCAGCCACAACCCCGACAAATGAGCCTGTTCGCTTCCCGGTACCTGGCCGAGCCCGCCGATCCGCACGCGCTCGCTGTCGACCCCCCACCCCGGCCCGCCTCGGCGCCCGGGGTGCTGTTCATCAATCTGGGCACGCCCGACGAGCCCACGCCCACGGCGATCCGGCGCTACCTTGCCGAATTTTTGTCCGACCCGCGCGTCATCGAGATTCCCCAGCCCGTCTGGCAGGTCATTCTCCGATTGTTCGTACTGCCGCGTCGCCCGCACGCGCTGGCGCCGCGCTACAAAGATATCTGGTGGGAAGAGGGCTCGCCGCTGCTGGTGGCCAGCCGGCAGCAGGCCGAGGGCGTGCAGCAGGAACTGGCACGCCGCGGAATCACGGTTCACGCCGAATTGGGCATGCGCTACGGCAATCCGTCGATTGCCTCGGCCATGCAGGCCCTGCGCGATGCGGGATGTGAACGCATCCTGGTGGTGCCGCTTTACCCTCAGTATGCAGCCAGCACCACGGCCACGGCCGTCGACAAGGTGCACGAATACACCCGCAGGCGGCGCAACCAGCCCGAAATGCGTTTCATCAAGCGGTTTCCAGCCGACCGGGGCTACATCGACGCCCTGGTGCACAGCATTCAGGCGCACTGGCAGCAGCATGGCAAGGCCGAGCGGCTGCTGCTCAGTTTTCACGGCATTCCCCGCGTAACGGTCGAGCAGGGCGACCCCTATCACCGCGATTGCATGGAAACCGTGCGTGCCATCCGGCAGGCGTTGGGTGAAGACGGCGCACGGGTCCACCATGCCTTCCAGAGCCGCTTTGGGGCGCAGGAATGGTTGCAGCCCTACACCGAGCCGACGCTGCGCGAATGGGCCCGCTCGGGCGTGCGTTCGGTCGATGCGATGTGCCCCGGGTTTCTGGCCGATTGCCTCGAAACGCTTGAAGAGATCCAGGTGGAATGCCGCGACGCCTTCATCGAGGAAGGGGGTGAGACCCTGCGCTACATTCCGTGCCTGAACGGCGACCCGCAATGGGTGCGCGCGCTGGCCGACATCGTGCAGCAGAATCTGTGGCACAGCCCTTGAAACGGGGGCAGACGCCCCCATAGTTCCTGGATTGCACACTTAAGCTAGTGGAGAACTCTATGTCTGCACCCCAGGAACCCAAGCAGGGAAACCAGAAACCGGACACTTCCGAGCAGCTCGAGGTCAACGAGCCGCAGGGCACTGAGCCCGCAGCCGAGCCGGTGGCCGAAGACGAAGGCCTTGTCCAGTTCGGCGCGCCCGCTGGCGAGGATCTTGAGGCGCAGCTGTCTGCCGCCCAGGAAGAAATCGCCCGCTATCACGAAGAGTTGCTGCGCGCCCGCGCCGAAGTTGAAAACGTTCGGCGTCGTGCGCAGGAAGACGTGATCAAGGCGCGCAAGTTCGGCACCGAGGCCTTTGCCGAGAGCCTGATCCCGGTGCGTGACAGTCTTGAGGCGGCGCTGGCGCTTACCGAGCAGACCGCCGAGGCCTGGAAGGAAGGCGTGGAGGCCACGCTGCGTCAGCTGAACGGCGCGTTCGAACGGAACCAGATGCGCGAAGTGGCGCCCGCTCCGGGCGACAAGTTCGACCCGCATTTCCATCAGGCCATTTCCAACGTGCCGTCCGATCTGCCCTCGGGTACGGTCGTGCAGCTGCTGCAGAAGGGCTACACGCTTGCCGATCGCGTATTGCGGCCCGCGCTCGTCACGGTGTCGGCAGGCCAGGCTTGAAAAACGCCACGGCGGCCCCACCTACCAAGCAACCGGATCATTCACGAATACTCTATTTCGCAGGACACCAACCATGGGAAAAATCATAGGTATTGACCTTGGCACGACCAACAGCTGCGTTTCCGTGATGGAAGGCAGCAGTGTCAAGATCATCGAAAACGCAGAGGGCACGCGCACCACGCCGTCGATCGTGGCGTACCTGAACGACGGTGAAGTGCTGGTCGGCGCGCCGGCCAAGCGCCAGGCGGTGACCAACCCGCAGAACACGCTGTTCGCCGTCAAGCGCCTCATCGGCCGCCGTTTCGACGAAAAGGCCGTGCAGAAGGACATCGAGCTGATGCCCTACAAGATCATCAAGGCCGATAACGGCGACGCCTGGGTCGAGGCGCAGGGCAAGAAAATGGCACCCCCGCAGGTATCGGCCGACGTGCTGCGCAAAATGAAGAAGACCGCCGAGGACTACCTTGGCGAGGAAGTGACCGAGGCCGTGATCACGGTACCGGCCTACTTCAACGACAGCCAGCGTCAGGCCACCAAGGATGCCGGCCGCATCGCGGGCCTTGAAGTCAAGCGCATCATCAACGAACCTACCGCAGCGGCCCTGGCTTTCGGGCTCGACAAGGCCGAGTCGGGCGATCGCAAGATCGCGGTGTATGACCTGGGTGGCGGTACGTTCGACATCTCGATCATCGAGATCGCCGATCTCGACGGCGAGAAGCAGTTCGAGGTGCTGTCGACCAACGGCGACACCTTCCTGGGCGGTGAAGACTTCGACCAGCGCATCATCGATTACATCATCGAGGAATTCAAGAAGGAAAGCGGCGCCGATCTGTCAAAAGACGTGCTGGCCCTGCAGCGCCTCAAAGAGGCCGCTGAAAAGGCCAAGATCGAGCTTTCTTCGGCCCAGCAGACTGAAATCAACCTGCCTTACATCACGGCAGACGCAAGCGGGCCGAAGCATCTCACGCTCAAGATCACGCGCGCCAAGCTCGAAGCCCTGGTCGAAGACCTCATCGATCGCACCATCGAGCCCTGCCGCATCGCTATCAAAGATGCCGGCATCAAGGCGAGCGAGATCGACGACGTGATCCTTGTCGGCGGCATGACCCGCATGCCCAAGGTGCAGGAAAAGGTCAAGGAATTCTTTGGCCGCGAGCCGCGCAAGGACGTGAACCCCGACGAAGCCGTGGCCGCAGGTGCCGCGATTCAGGGTTCGGTGCTTTCGGGCGACCGCAAGGATGTGCTGCTGCTCGACGTCACCCCGCTGTCGCTGGGTATTGAAACCCTGGGCGGCGTGATGACCAAGATGATCAAGAAGAACACCACGATTCCCACGCGTTACTCGCAGGTGTTCTCGACTGCCGACGACAACCAGCCGGCGGTGACCATCAAGGTGTATCAGGGTGAACGCGAGATCGCAGCGGCCAACAAGGCGCTGGGCGAGTTCAACCTCGAAGGCATTCCGCCTGCAGCCCGCGGTGTGCCGCAGATCGAGGTCACGTTCGACATCGACGCCAACGGCATCCTGCACGTGTCGGCCAAGGACAAGGGCACGGGCAAGGAAAACAAGATCACCATCAAGGCGAACTCCGGCCTGAGCGAGGAAGAGATCGAACGCATGGTGAAGGACGCCGAGCTCAACGCCGAGGAAGACCGCCGTGTTGCCGAGCTTGCGCAAGCGCGCAACCAGGCCGACGCGCTGGTGCACGCTACACGCAAGTCGCTGGGCGAGTACGGCGACAAGCTCGAGGCCTCCGAGAAGGAAGCCATCGAGGCGGCGATCAAGGAACTCGAGGAAGTGATCAAGTCCGGCACCAAGGAAGAGATCGATGCCAAGGTGGAAGCCTTGAGCGCCGCTTCCCAGAAACTGGGCGAGAAGATGTACGCAGACATGCAGGCCGCTCAGCAGGGCGCTGCAGAAGCGCGTCCGGCCGACGACGACGTGGTCGATGCCGACTTCAAGGAAGTCAAGCGCGACTGACGGCGCTTGCGGCAAGCGCTGAATGAGTCGGGCGTTGGCTGGTTCAGCGCCTGATAGCGCCACGTAGCCCGGTTTCCGGTCTTTCAGCCGGGAATCGGGCATTCTTGTTCAGACACGGAGCACGTCACGGACGCAAGCAATCAAATGGCAAAACGCGATTACTACGAAATACTGGGGGTGGCCAAGAACGCCTCCGACGAGGAGATCAAGAAGGCTTACCGCAAGCTGGCCATGAAGTACCATCCGGACCGCAATCCGGATAGCAAGGAGGCCGAGGAAAAATTCAAGGAGGCCAAGGAGGCCTACGAGATGCTTTCCGACGAGCAGAAGCGGGCGGCCTACGATCGCTTCGGTCATGCGGGCGTCGATCCGAACTCCGGGGTCGGTGCCGGCATGGGCGGAGCGGGCGGCTTTGCAGATGCCTTCGGCGATATCTTCGGCGAGATTTTCGGTGCGGCCGGGCGCCGCAGCGGGCCACAGGTGTATCGCGGCGCCGATCTGAAATACACGCTCGATATCACGCTCGAGCAGGCGGCCAACGGCTTCGATACGGAAATCCGTGTACCCAGTTGGGAAACCTGCGACGTGTGTCGCGGCAGTGGCGCCAAGCCGGGCACGCACCCGCGCACCTGCCACACCTGCGACGGTGCGGGCGTGGTGCGCATGCAGCAGGGTTTCTTCAGCGTGCAGCAGACCTGCCCCACCTGTCATGGTACGGGCAAGGAGATCACCGACCCGTGCAACGCCTGCGACGGGGTGGGGCGCACGCGCCGCAACAAGACCCTGCAGGTCAAGATTCCGGCCGGTATCGACGACGGTATGCGCATCCGCTCGGCGGGCAATGGCGAACCGGGCGTAAACGGCGGGCCCCCGGGCGACCTTTACGTCGAGATTCACCTCAAGCCGCACGGCATCTTCACGCGTGACGGCGATGACCTGCACTGCGAACTGACCATTCCGTTCACCACGGCGGCCCTGGGCGGCGAGCTCGAGGTGCCCACGCTTACCGGGCGCGGGGCCATCACCATTCCCGAGGGCACGCAGACCGGCAAGACGTTCCGCCTGCGCGGCAAGGGCATACGCGGGCTGCGTTCCAGCTATCCCGGCGATCTCTACTGCCACGTATCAGTCGAGACACCGGTGCGCCTGAACGAGGAACAGAAGAAGCTGTTGCGTCAGTTCGAGCAGTCGCTGCAGCAGGGCGGCGAGAAGCATTCACCCAACAGTCAGTCCTGGCGCGACCGGGTGAAGAACTTCTTTTCGTAACGCATCACGCAGGCCGCTCATGCGGCGTACCGAAATTCGAAGCCCCCATGCCCGCTGAATCGGGCATGGGGGCTTCGTTCATTGCCGCCGCTTACCTTACTTGCGGGCTTCCTTCTGCTTGGCGTGATCAGCGGCAATGGCCGTGCTGAACAGGCCAGGCTTGAGCAGTTCACGCAAGACGCCATTCACCTCGGCGGCCGTAAGCGCAGCGATTCTTTCGTCTTGCTCGGCCGCCCAGGCGAAGCTGCGATCAAGGTTCAGGTAGCGCAGCCACACGCTGGCAAGCGAGCCGTCGTTGGTGCGCCCCAGCTTGCGGTAGTTCAGCAGCGAACGGATGCCTTCCTCGACTTCCTGATCGGTGAAGCCGTGTTCCAGGGCACGCTTGAGTTCCTCGTTGATCACGCGTTCCAGCTTGCGGCTGTTTTCCGGCGCGTGAATGGCATAGATCGACCAGGCGCCCGCCGGCTCGTGCGACGAGACGCTGAGGTTGCTGTATACCGAATACGACAAGCCCTCTTCGACCCGCACCCGGTTCCACAGGCGCGAGGTTTCCGAGCCGCCCAGCAGGTAATTGGCGAGCACCAGTGCGGGGTAGCGGGGATCGGTGTCCTGCACATTGAGCGGCAGGGCCGACAGCAGCACGGCGTTGGCCTTGTCGGGGGTGTCGATCTGGAACTTCTCGGGCGGCACCGGTCGGTACGGATCGCTGATGCGGGTGTAGGCCGGCGCCGTCTTCCAGCCGTCGATGCCCTTGCGCAGCGCATCGCGTACGGCCTCGGAGTCGAACGCACCCACCGCCGAAAACTCGATGAGCCCGGCGCCATAGAAGCGTTCGTGGAAGGCCTGCAGCGCGGCCCGGTCGAGTGCCTGGATGCCGGCCCGCCATTCTTCGAAGGTGGGCGTATAGCGGATATCGTCGGCGGGCCAGGGGTTGTCGTGGCGCGCGAGCGCACGCGAGGCGAGCGGCCCCGGCTGCGACTGCGCGTCGGCAATCGCCGTGTTCATTTGCTTGCGGTATTCCTCGATCGATTCTTCGGGGAAATTGGCCTCGCGCAGCACATGCAGCACGGTTTCGACCACGGCGGGCAGGTGCTCGGCGACGGTGGAAATCGACACGGCCACGGTGTTGCCGCCTCCATCCACGCTCACCGACGCGCGCAGGGCGTTGTAGCGATCCTGAATCTCCTGCCGGCTCATCGATTGCGTGCCGTGGTGCAGAAGGTCGGCCACGGCCTCTGATACGTCGCGCAGCCCCTTGAGGTCGTCTTCGTTGCCGAAGCGCAGCACCATGCGGGCTTCGACACGGTCGCCGCGCGTGGGCTTGGGCAGCAACGCCAGACGCAGTTCGCCGTTGGGCAGCTGCAGGGTTTCACGTTGCGTGCTGGCATCGATGTTGGCGGGCGAAGCATCGAATGCATCGACGGCGCTGGCCTCGTCGCGCCCGGTATAGTCGGCCACCAGCGCCTGCACGTCGAGTTCTGCTGCATCGGGCGCGCGGCGCGGTGCGTCGGTGGGAATGTAGCGGCCCGACGTGCGGTTGGCCGGCGTCAGCCAGGCGGCGGTGACGCGTTGCACGTCTTCGAGCGTGACCGCTTCCACGCGATCGCGGCGCAGGAAGAACAGGCGCCAGTCCCCTTCGGCGGCGGCTTCCGACAGTGATGACGCAAGGCTGGCCGGATTGGCATAGCTGCGTTCCCAGCCGGTGAGCCACTTGTTGCGCGAGCGTTCCAGGTCAGCTTCCTGCAGCGGTTCGCGTTCGAGGTTCTCGAGCGCACCGGTGAGGGCGGATAGGGCCTTGTCGGCGTCCATGCCGGGTTCCAGCACCGCGCCGAAGAACACGTAGCCCGGGTGCCGCAGCGTGGCACTGAAACCGAAGGTCTCGGCAGCGAGGTTCTCGCGTACCAGCTGCTGATGGAGACGGCCCGATGGCGTGTCTGAAAGCATGTCCACGCCCAGTTCCAGCGCCGTGAAATCGGGGTCGGCCGTGGACGGAGCGCGGTACATGGCCGCCACCAGGGGCGTGCCCCCCTGACGGCGCAGGGTCACGCTGCGTTCGCCGTCTTGAGTGGGCTCGATGGTGTATTCCGCCGGCAGCGTGCGCTCGGGCCGGGGAATCGGCCCGAAGGCTTCGGCGATGACGGCAAGGGTGGCGCTCACGTCGAAGCTGCCCGAGACGATGAGCACCGCGTTGTCGGGTTGATACCACTGGCGGTAGAAGGCGCGCAGCTGGCCGACGTCTACGTTCTCGACGTCGGAGCGTGCACCGATGGTGCTCTTGCCGTAGTTGTGCCAGCGAAAGGCGCTCGCCTGCATCTGCTGCAGCAGTACCTGGAAGGGGTTGTTCTCGCCGCGCTCCATCTCGTTGCGTACCACCGGCATTTCGGCCTGCAGGTCGCCCTCGTCGATGAGCGCGTTCACCATTACGTCGGCCTGCCATTGCAGATACCAGGCCAGGGTGTCGGCGTCGGCGGCAAAGCTGGCAAAGTAGTTGGTGCGGTCGGCATTGGTGGTGCCATTGGCGGCCAAGCCGCGGCGCGAGAATTCGGCCAGTGCGTTGCGCAGGGTGGGCGTGCCGCGAAACAACATGTGCTCCAGCAGGTGGGCCATGCCTGTCTGCCCATAGTTTTCGTGTCGTGACCCCACCAGGTAAGTCATGTTCACGGTGGTGCTGGCCTTGGAATCGTCGGGAGCCAGCAGAATGCGCAGGCCGTTCTCGAGGCGGTATTCGGTCACGCCTTCCACACTGGGCCCGCGAGTCATGCCCGCAGGCAGGGCGAAGCCTGCGGCGTCCGCCGGGGCGGTGGTGTGTTGCTCCGCCGCCTCTGCGGGCGGCGTGGCAACGGTGCCGGCATGCGCCTGCTGCATGACGGCGGCGGCCGTCAGGGCAGCCAGGCCGGGCAGCAGGCGGCGCAGGAACCCGCTGCGCGTGGGTTTCAGGTCAGGATCCGTTTGCTGTGAAGTCATGGTTTCCTTTTGTTCTCGACTGTGATCGAACCTATTTAGACAGCATTCGCATGGCACGTTCCAATCCATCGACCGTGATCGGAAACATCCTGTCGCTCATGATGTTGCGCAAAATGGCGATGGACTGGCGGTACTGCCAGTAGCCCTGCGGCTCGGGGTTCAGCCACACCGCCTTGGGCCAGGCCTGCAGCAGGCGCTGCATCCAGGTGGCCCCGGTTTCCTTGTTGTGATGTTCCACCGAGCCGCCCGGCTGCAGGATCTCATAGGGACTCATGCTGGCGTCGCCCACCAGAATCAGGCGCCAGTCTTCGTTGTAGCGGCGCAGAATGTCCCAGGTGTCGAAGCGTTCGGAATACCGCCGCGCATTGCTGCGCCACAGGCTTTCGTACGGGCAGTTATGGAAGTAGAAGACTTCCAGGTTGCGGAATTCGCTGCGCGCGGCCGAGAACAGTTCCTCGACCCGTGCCACGTGGTCGTCCATACTGCCGCCCACGTCCAGCAGCATCAGGACCTTCACCGCGTTATGGCGTTCGGGCACCATGCGAATGTCGAGCAGGCCGGCATTGCGGGCGGTGCTGGCAATCGTGTCTTCCAGATCGAGCTCCGATTCGGCGCCCTCGCGGGCAAAGCGCCGCAGGCGTCGCAGCGCGACCTTGAAGTTTCGGGTGCCCAGTTCCTGCTGGTCGTCATAGTCGCGGAATTCGCGGCGGTCCCACACCTTCACGCCCGTACGGTTGCCGGCCGACTCACCGCCCACACGGATGCCTTCGGGGTGGTAGCCGCTGTTGCCGAACGGCGAGCTGCCGCCCGTACCGATCCACTTGTTGCCCCCGGCGTGGCGCCCCTTCTGTTCTTCCAGTCGCTCGCGGAACATTTCCATGAGCTTGTCCCAGCCATGCTTCTCGAGCGCCGCCTTCTCTTCGGGGGTGAGTTTCTTCTGGAATTCCTTTACAAGCCATTCAAGCGGAATGTCCTTGCCCTTGGGGTAGAGCGCGGCCACCTTGCCGTAAAACGATGCAAAGGCGCGATCGTAGCGATCGAACAGGGTTTCGTCCTTCACCAGCGTCATGCGCGCCGCGTGGTAGAAATCATCTACGGACGGCTGCATGACGTCGGTGCGCAGCGTTTCCAGCAGGGTCAGGTATTCCTGCACGGAAACGGGCAGGCCGCTGCGGCGCAGGTGATAAAAGAAATCAAGCAGCACGGTGTCGACTCGGCAAAGGTTCGGGTTCAGTTACGGCGCGCGGCACGGGCCATGGCACCCAGACGCTCCAGCAGTGTCAGGTCCTGCTCGTTCTTGAGCAGGGCACCGGCCAGTTTGGGCAGGTCGCCTTCCGCTCCCCCGATTTCGTCGGCGGGCACCGATTCGGCCACCAGCAACTGCAACCAGTCCAGGAATTCAGACGTTGACGGCTTCTTTTTCAGGCCCGGTACTTCGCGCAGCGTGAAGAAGGTGTCGAGCGCCGAACGCACCACGTCTTCACGAATGCCGGGGAAGTGCACGTCGACGATGGCTTGCAGGGTGTCGCGATCGGGGAAGGCGATGTAGTGGAAGAAGCAGCGGCGCAGGAAGGCGTCGGGCAGGTCTTTCTCGTTGTTCGACGTAATGATGATGAGCGGCCGGTGGCGCGCCTTGATGGTCTGGCGTGTCTCGTACACATGGAACTCCATGCGGTCGAGCTCGCGCAGCAGGTCGTTGGGGAATTCGATGTCGGCCTTGTCGATCTCGTCGATCAGCACGACCACCGGAGTTTCGGATTCGAAGGCTTGCCACAGCACGCCCTGCACGATGTAGTTGCGGATATCGCGCACTTTTTCGTCGCCCAGCTGCGAGTCGCGCAGGCGTGAGACGGCGTCATATTCATACAGGCCCTGATGCGCCTTGGTGGTTGACTTGATGTGCCATTGCAGCAGGGGGCGGCCCAGTGCTGCGGCCACTTCCTCGGCCAGCATGGTCTTGCCGGTGCCGGGTTCACCCTTGATCAGAAGGGGGCGCTGCAGGGCCAGTGCAGCGTTGACGGCCATTTTGAGTTCATCGGTGGCGACGTAGCGTTCGGTGCCTTCGAAACGGGGTTGCGGTGTAGCTGAAACGGGATTCATTCGTGTCCTTCTGGGTTTTGGAAGCTGGCCCGGCTGGCAGGGGCAGGCGGCAGAACGGGCAGGCCACTAGCCACCAGGCGGAGTTTGGATTATCGTACACTGACAATTTTTTCGCGGTTCGCTTGATAAATATCAAACTATCTATAACTTTTTATAAGAGCAAATCCGTCATGAAGTTGCGAAGCACCCTAACCCGCGCCCTTGCAGTGCTGGCCGCGACATTCTCCTGTGCAGCAACCGCACAGGACAAGGCAGGAGACAACGGTATAACGGGCGACCCGGCAGCTGCACGCTCCAAGGTCTCCATGTGTATTGGCTGCCACGGCATTCCTGGCTACAAGGCCAGCTTTCCCGAGGTTTATCACGTTCCCAAGATCGCTGGCCAGAACGCTGAATACATTGTGACAGCGCTCCAGGATTACGCCAGTGGCGCCCGCACGTTTCCTTCCATGGAAGCTATCGCGCAAAGCCTGTCTCCTCAAGACATGGCCGATCTTGCCGCTTATTACTCCAGCCTCAAGTAAGGGAAGAACGTGAACATGAAGTCGAAGTTGATCAATATTACGGGTGCGGCTGCGGCAACCCTTCTGCTTGCCGCCGGTCAGGCTGCGGCGGCCGATCTGTCGGCGGGCCAGGCCGCATACGAAAAATTCGCCTGCGCGTCGTGCCATGGTGCCGACGCCAAAACTTCGGTCATGCCCAGCTACCCCATTCTGGCGGGGCAGCATGCCGATTACCTGCTGGCGGCGCTGCGTTCGTACCAGCGCGGCGCAAGCGGCAGCACGAACGTCAATGCGCGCAACAATGCGGTCATGACCGCCATGGTGCAACAGCTCAGCGATACCGACATGCGCAATATCGCGGCGTGGCTGGCGCAATTGCCGTCTGAGCTGGCCATACGCCGCTAGAACCGCTAGAGGCGGCGCAGAATCAGGTCTAGATATTTGTCGTTGTCTGGCGGCGCGCCAAGCCGCTGGGCTTCCCAGATCACCTGGCCCAGCGCTTCCATGATCACATGCTCGGCTTCATGGGGGCCCAGCCGCGCGCACAGCTTTTCGTAGGCAGCGCGTATGCCAGGCGGCTGGTCGATCGACACCTGTTCCTGAATGGCCAGGTGCATCGACATGTGCAGGAAGGGGTTGGTACGGCCTTCTTCCACGCTGTAGTCACGCTCGCCCGCTTGCGGGTCTTCGAGATCCGCACGATACTCCGGGTGCTGCTCCATAATGCGGGCGGCGATGGTTTCGAGCGGCGTCAGGACTCCGCCCGACTTGTGGCGTGCCCAGGCATCGGTGAAGAACTGCCTGACTTGTTCACGAGAGGGGTTGAACATGGGTGGACGATGCTGCCAATATAGTGTGTTGCTGCCTATTTTACCGGGCCGTGCATGCGGGGCCGGAAAAGTAGGCTAAACTACTTGGTACTCTTATATAAGACTTGGGTCGCCGTTTACCAAACGCGGGCCGGTTACCTCGTCAGCTTTCTACCCTGGAGCATTCATGTCTTATCAGCATATCAAGGTTCCCGCCGAGGGCCAGAAGATCACGGTCAACGCCGATTTTTCCCTCAATGTGCCGGATGAGCCCATCATTCCCTACATCGAAGGCGACGGTACGGGCGCCGACATCACGCCCGTCATGCTCAAGGTCGTCGACGCTGCAGTGGCGAAGGCGTACGGCGGCAAGCGCAAGATTCACTGGATGGAAGTCTACGCCGGTGAAAAGTCCACCAAGGTTTACGGCCCCGACGTCTGGCTGCCCGACGAAACGCTCGACGCGGTCCGTGAATACGTTGTCTCTATCAAGGGTCCGCTCACCACACCCGTCGGTGGCGGCATCCGTTCGCTGAACGTCGCCCTGCGCCAGCAGCTCGACCTGTACGTGTGTCTGCGCCCCATTCAGTACTTCAAGGGCGTGCCTTCGCCCGTGCGCGAGCCGGAAAAGACCAACATGGTCATCTTCCGCGAGAACTCCGAAGACATCTATGCCGGTATCGAGTTCGAATCCGGCAGCGCCGAAGCCCGCAAGCTCATCGACTTCCTGCAGAAGGAACTGGGCGTCGACAAGATCCGCTTCCCCGAAACCTCCGGTATCGGCGTCAAGCCCGTTTCCAGCGAAGGCACCAAGCGCCTGGTGCGCAAGGCCATCCAGTACGCCATCGATAACGACCGTTCCTCGGTCACGCTGGTGCACAAGGGCAACATCATGAAGTTCACGGAAGGTGGCTTCCGTGACTGGGGCTACGAACTGGCCCGCGAAGAATTCGGCGCCCAGCTGATCGACGGCGGCCCGTGGTGCAAGTTCAAGAATCCCAAGACCGGTCGCGAGATCATCGTCAAGGATTCGATCGCCGACGCGTTCCTGCAGCAGATTCTGCTGCGCCCGGCCGAGTACGACGTGATCGCCACGCTGAACCTGAACGGCGACTACATTTCCGACGCCCTGGCTGCCCAGGTCGGCGGTATCGGTATCGCTCCGGGTGCCAACCTGTCCGATTCCGTGGCCATGTTCGAAGCCACCCATGGCACGGCGCCCAAGTATGCCGGCAAAGACTACGTCAACCCGGGTTCCGAGATCCTGTCGGCCGAGATGATGCTGCGCCACATGGGCTGGACCGAAGCGGCTGACCTCATCATCTCCAGCATGGAAAAATCCATTCAGTCGAAGAAGGTCACGTACGACTTCGCCCGTCTGATGGAAGGCGCCACGCAGGTGTCCTGCTCGGGCTTCGGTCAGGTGATGATCGAGAACATGTAATCGTCTACAGCGGTTCGCTGAAGTCTGAAAACCCGCACAGCCATTGGCTCTGCGGGTTTTTTACTGTTCGCGGCGATAACGAAGCTTTGACCGTCAGCCTGCCTCGCTTATAAAGACATTCCTTGAAAATGACGCTTCGCCGTTTCAATGAAAGCGCGGACATTTGGATGGCCTTTGCGTCCGCTTTGGAACAGCAAGGAGATAGGCACAGCAGGGGTCACATCATCTGCCAGCACGTGCTCAAGCTTGTTCTCGGCAACATAGTCGGAAACTTGATAAGAAAACGTTCGCACGACCCCCAGCCCGGCGGCTGCAGCAGCGATGGCTGCGTCCATGTTATTGACCAGTAGCCGTGTTGAACGCCCTGATCGCCTGACCGCGTCCTGCCCCCACCCGCGATGCGGCGCGGTTTCGTCTTCGACCCAGATCACGTCATGATCGCGCAGATCCGGCAGCGATGCAGGTCGGCCGCGTACGGCCAGATAATCCGGGCTTGCGCTGAACACACGCCGCACCTGACCCACTCGCAACATATGAAGCGAGCTGTCCGGAAGATCAGCAATGCGTACGGCAACATCTACCCCTTCGTCGACCATTCGCACAAGCCGATCCAGCAATAACAGCCTTACCTGAAGATCGGCGTGCTGTCGCAACAGCTCAAGAACAATCGGCAGTACGTGCAGCCGACCAAACATGACCGGGGCTGTGACAGTCAGGGTGCCTCGGGGTTGCGAAGGGCCTGTCCGGGCGGTATCGAATGCCATGTCAATTTCTGCAATTCCCGATTGGCATCGAGCCAGAAAATCTGCTCCTTCGTCGGTCAGCCGCACACTGCGTGTCGTGCGTCTCAACAGCTGAACGCCCAACTCCGCTTCGAGTGCAGCGATCGCACGCGATACGGTGGTCGGTGACATATTCATTCGTCGTCCTGCCTCGGCAAAACTTGCATGTTCGGCCACGCTGATGAATGTTTTCAGAGTTCGCAGCTTATCCATCGCTTTTCCGTTAGGCGAAAAATTATAGGCAGGAATGGCAACAATGAAATGCTTATTTGACGGATTCTTTTGTAATCAGATGGCAGACATAATGGATTCATCATTAACACGAGGATGATTCCAATGAAACTGTACCACTACACCTTGTCAGGACATGCGCATCGTGCCGCGCTTTTCCTCTCGCTGGCAGGTATTGACCATGAATTGGTCGTCCCTGAAAAATCCTCGTGACCCGCATAAACATTGGTGGTTGGGGGTTTATCGGATACCCGGAACTCCCAGTTTGTTGTCCAATGACGGTTGTTTTCTGGGAGTTTTACTGCCATGTTCGCCTGCCCCGCCACCGATGACTTCTTCCGTGCCCGCATTGACCAGATGATCGACCTGCGCCACCCGCTGGCGGTGCTGGCCTCGCGCAT
>JAUZQE010000040.1 GCA_030733815.1 Yanghanlia caeni | reverse complement strand
TGAACACGGCGTACAGGATCGCTCTTAATTTGCCTGACTTCCACGCGAGACCTCCTTAACTCACTTCGCCAGGGGGTTAATTCCTCGTGTCGTCAGGGGGTTAGTTTAGGATGTCGCCTAGCACCTGGACCATGGAGCATCCCAGCGTGGCCGGCGTCGTCATGGTCGGCTCTGTCGTGGCGTGGTCTCCCCAGTTTGCCGACGCCATCAACCAGGCAACGGGTTCCAACCGTCGCCAGGCGGTAAGCGACCCCGTGGTCAACGATGCGGCTCCCGGGCAGGTGGACGTGCGCAGCAGCAAGGTAAAGAACAATGCGGCAGATTTTGACCCGGCCACGGGGGGCGGCCGGGTTACACGGCACAGTATCGTTCTTGTATTTCCGGGTCAGAAAGCAGACGTTGGGCGTTTTCCGAATGAACGATCACGCCTTGGTCGAGAATATAGGCACGATCCGCACTCCTGCATAAAGCCGGCCGGCAAGTCGACATTTACGAACGCGTCGCCGAAGCGCTATCGGAACGGGGTGCAGGGGTCGTCACCCATGAGGAACTTGCCGAAGCCTTCAGAATGATCGGCATCAACGCGGACAGCGAATTGGGGGTTTCCGTACCCGGTCGTATCACGCTGGGACAAGACGGCTCGGTAATCGGCGAGTACGCCTACCCCCAGATTCTCACCGCGTGGGGACGACTCTACTCATTGTTGAAATCTAGCTTCCCTGCCGATCACTATCACACCGGCAAGCAGCTGGTGCGCGTGCTGCATGTGGAAGATGAAGTCGTTGCCGAATTTGCTGATGGCACACATGCTCGGGGCGACATGCTGATCGGTTGCGATGGCATCCGGTCGTGTGTGAGAAATCAATTTCTGCCCGAAGCAGAGCGCCAGTATGCCGGCTACATCGCGTGGCGCGGCCTCATCGAAGAGAGTGCCTTATCTGCAAAAACGCACGCCGATCTGTTCGGGCGCTTCGGCTTTTGTCTGCCGCCACATGAACAGATGCTGGGTTACCCGGTCGCCGGCCTCAACAACACGCTTGAAAAAGGAAAACGTCGCTACAACTTCGTTTGGTATCGACCGGCCGACGAAATTGAGCTTGCACGCCTTTCGACCGACGATTCAGGAAAGGTGCATCTGGATGGCATTCCGCCACCCCTGATCAGCAAGGCAGTGCAGGCAGAGATTCGCGAAGCCGCACACCGCCTGCTGGCGCCCCAGTTTGCAGAAATGGTCGAACGCACTGAGCAACCCTTCTTCCAGCCCATATACGATCTGGAATCGTCACAACTCGCGTTTGGCCGGGTGGCCCTGCTTGGAGATGCCGCCTTTGTTGCCCGCCCCCATTGCGGCATGGGTGTCTCCAAGGCGGCAGGCGACGCCATCGCCTTGGTCAATGCCCTGGCAAACCACGACGTCGAGGAGGCGCTACAGCGCTACAGCGTAGAACGGGTCGAGTTCGGCAAACGGATCGTCGCCCACGCCCGCCATCTCGGCGCCTACATGCAGGCTCAAATCCTGACCGACCACGAGCGCAAGATGGCCGAACGCTATCGCACCCCCGAGGCGGTCATGACAGAAACCGCCATTGCACCGGATTTCGCGGTTCACTGAGCCCGCCCATCCCGGAATGCCGCATACCGGGCACCACAAGGAATGGGCTCCAGCCACCGAACTGGAGCCCATTTTTCCATGATCAAAGGGTTCCTTCCCACCACCTCGTCGTCACGTGTGGAGTCGTTGGGGCCCACCAGCCGACTCCCCCTTCCGGCACCGTGCCCGCTACAATCAGGCCCTCCCCTTTTCAAGTTTCAACCAAGTCTCTTCACGGCAGATCTTGCGCACCTTGAGGCAAGCATCAGACGCCCCGGACAGAACATTTTGCTCCTACTGACAGGGAACTCCCGGACAGGTCATTGCATGGTCGAAAAAGATTGGCTGGAATTCTCGCTGGAACTCGCAAACGAAAGCGGCACCATGCTTTCAGAGGCCATGCGCACCCGGCAGGGGCCGCAACGCGAGATCAAGGCTGACCGCAGCTTCGTCACTTCGCTCGACACTCAGATCGAGCGCAGGCTGCGCGAAAGAATCATTGATGCCTACCCCACTCACGGCATCCTGGGCGAGGAAGAAGACTCCATTCAGGCCGATGCCGACCTGGTCTGGGTGCTGGACCCCATCGATGGCACGGCGGCCTTCATCGCCGGCATTCCCGTCTACGGTACCTTGATCGCCCTGCTCCGGGATGGGGAACCCGTAATTGGCGTGCTCGACCTGCCCGCAACCAGAGAACGCTGGGTGGGCGCCAAAGGCCACCCCACGCTATATAACGGCCATCCCTGCCATACCCGCCCGTGCGCAAGCCTGAAAGACGCCTTCTGTTCCGTCAGCAACCCGGACTTCTTCACGCCGCCAGAAGCCTGCGTGCTGGACGCGGTGCGCGCCTCCACCGCCTGGCGCATCTGGGGCGGCTCTTGCATGAGTTACGGTCGCCTGGCCAGCGGCAGAACTGACGTGGCTTTCGACACCGGGCTGAAATTATGGGATTTCGCGCCCTTCCGCCCCATCATTGAAGGCGCCGGCGGCGTCATCACCGACTGGGAAGGCCGGCCTCTCGATCGGGAAAGCGGCCCCAGAATCGTGGCGGCCGGAGACCCCGCGCGCCACCAGGACATGTTGCGGCTGATTGAGAAAAATTATCCTTGTTGACCGGCTAGTATACTTATTTGTATCCGATGCAGCCGAAAAAGGAACTCACAGGATGACGGACACACCCACCCCTGCACAGAAGCGGCAAAAGACACGCAGCCCCAAGGTCTCTGAAGGTGAATCCAAGGGGGCCGTCGCCGCATCCGTGAAGAGCGTCCGCGGGCGCACTCGCGGCTCGAGCGCCTCGGGTCCCAGCATGGAAGAGATTGTGGAAATTCTTCGCAGTCGCATCGTCAACCATGACCTGCCCCCGGGGTCCAAACTCAGTGAAGCCGTCCTCACGGAAGAGTTTGGCGTGTCTCGCCCTCGCATCCGCGAGGCGTTCGGCGTGCTGGAAGACCGCGGCCTGATCGAGCGCATCCCCAATCGGGGCGCCGTCGTCACTCGGTTGGAAGCGAACGAAGTGTTTGCGCTGTTCGAGGTGCGAGAAGTTCTGGAAGCCCTGGCAGTCCGACTGGCAACCGAGAACGCCCCGCGCGGCTCCTGGGATGACTTGGTGGAGCGTTTTGGCAAGCCTGCGCGCGAAGCACTGGATCGCGGCGACCTCGACTTTTATGTCGACTGTGTGAATGAATTTCGAGAGCGCGCCCTGGCGGCTGCCGGGAACGTGATTCTTGCCGACCAGATGAAGAGCATTTATGATCGCACCAAGGTGCTGATCCGCCGGTTAATGCTGGTTCCGGGCCGGGCCGAGCAGGGCCTGCTACAGCACCAGGGAATACTGAAGGCGATGGCCGCTGGCGACGCCGAAGAAGCGGAACGTCTCAAGCGCGCCAACATTCGCAGCTCGCGCGACAGCTTCCGTCAGTATCAGAAATATTTGTTCTGAACAGGATGAGCAGGTGGGCCCGCGCACCACAATGCGGGCCCTGGAAAACCGTCACTGGGGTTCGATTCCCGCTCCCTTGGCCACCTCCTTCCACAAGGCGACCTCTTCCTCCAGTGTCTTCTTGAAATCGGCCGCACTCTTGCTTGCCAGGGTCAACCCGCCGGTCTGAATGAGACGTTCCTGCACCGACGGTTCGGCCAGCACCGCGTTGATTTCCTTGTTCAGCCTTTCAACGAGCGCAGGCGGCGTCCCGGCGGGCGCCATGACGCCGAAAAACAGGCTGCGGTTGTACTCCGGCACCCCGGCTTCGGCGAACGTCGGCACATTGGGGATCAAGGGCGAACGCTTTTCTCCCGAGATGGCAAGCCCTTTGGCGCGTTCACTCGTCACCACCGGCACCGCCAGCAGAATGGTTTCCATCATGGCATCAATCTGGTTACCCAGGAGCGCCGCGCTCGCCTGGCCGTTCCCCTTATAGGGAATGTGCGTGAGCTGAATTCCCGTCGTCATGCCGAATGCTTCCATCGCCATGTGGGTGGACCCTCCAATGCCCGAACTGCCGAAATTCACCGTGCCGGGATTTTTCTTCACGTAATCCACGAACTCTTGCACGGTATTGACCGGCATCTTGTTCGACGCCATCAGAACGGTGGGCAGATAGCCGATCAGCGCGACGGGCTCCAGCTGAGGCAGCACTTCGCCCGCGCTCTTGTACACCGCAGGGTTGACCGCAATCGCGCTCGACACGGTCAGGAGGGTGTAGCCATCTGCCGATGACCGGGCCGTTTGCTGCGCGGCGATCGAGCCGCCCGCACCCACCTTGTTCTCAACCACCACAGGCTGGCCCAGGCGCTTGGCCAGTCCTTCCGCCACGACGCGCCCCACAATGTCGGTGGCGCTGCCTGCCGAGAACCCGACATACATCTTGAGTGGTTTGGAGGGAAAGTCATCCGCCGCGTGCGCCCGGAAAGGAAGGGCGAACGCTGTGAATGCGAGCCCCACCGCTACCGCCAACTGCTTCATTTTTTTGTGCATCATTGTCTCCTGCCGGACTCTCCAGTCCTGCGATGTATCAGTTTTCCAGTTTTTCCTCGTCATGCAGGAACACGGCTTCGCTCCATGAACTGCTCGACGAAATGGGTGGTGACTTCCCCGGCATTGAAGGCCTCATCGGCCATGACGTTGGCGAGGAAGTTGGCATTGGTATGCAACCCTTCGATGGCAAGCCCCTCGAGCGCAGCCTTCAGGCGGGAAATGGCTGCATTTCGGTCCTCGCCATGTGCGATCAATTTTGCAATCATCGGGTCGTAGTAAGGGGTGATGCGGTCTCCTGCGCGAACCCCCGTATCGATACGCAGCCCTTCCATGGCCTCAGGCCACGTCAACGCGGTGATCAGACCCGGAGCGGGGAAAAAGTTCTTCTCAGGTTTTTCGGCGTACAGACGACACTCCACTGCATGGCCCCGCACCGCAAGCTGGTCTTGCCGAGGACGCTCCAGTTGCCCCAGTGCGTGCTGAATCTGCCATGCAACGAGGTCGACCCCCGTGACGGCCTCAGTGACAGGGTGCTCAACCTGGATGCGCGTGTTCATTTCCAGGAAGTAGGCCTGCTGCCTGTCGTCGTCATAAATGAATTCGACCGTACCCGCACCACGGTATGACTGAGCCCGCGCAAGGGATACCGCGCAATCATGGAGCTGAACACGCAAATCGGCCGGCAAATTCGGTGCGGGTGCCTCTTCGATGATTTTCTGAAAGCGTCTCTGTACCGAGCATTCCCGGTCGAACAAATGGATGGCCGAGCCATCGCCAAACCCGAAAACCTGTACCTCGATATGGCGGGCGTTGACCACCATCCGCTCGAGGTACACGCCGCCATCCCCAAAGGCCTTTTCCGCCATTGACTGCGTGGAGGTCACCACACTTTCAAGGTCGACCGGCGCATCGACACGACGCATGCCAATGCCGCCGCCCCCGGCGGCCGCTTTCACCAAGAGGGGAAAGCCGACCACTTCCGCCGCCTGCACCAGCCCATCGACGTCTCCGGGATAGAAACGCCGGCTGCCCGGCAGGATGGGGACGCCGGCTTCGCGGGCGATTTCACGCGCACGTTCCTTGTCACCCATCGCCGAAATGCTTTGCGGCGAGGGGCCGATCCAGACCAGACCGGCATCCAGCACGGATTGCGCGAACGCCGCGTTCTCCGACAGAAAGCCGTAGCCGGGGTGAATGGCGGTCGCCCCGGTCTGCCGGGCGGCATCCAGCACCCGCTCCGCCACCAGGTAGCTTTCACGCGGGGACGCCGGCCCGATGGCCACGGCTTCGTCGGCCGCCTCGACGTGGGCCGAAGCCTGGTCGGCATCCGAATACACCGCCACCGTGGCAATACCAAGACGCTTGCAGCTCTGGATGATGCGGCAGGCGATCTCCCCACGGTTGGCAATCAACACCTTGGTCTTCATGGCTGTACCCCATAACGCGGTTTCAGACCCACGTCCGCCTGCAGACGCTTTTCAGCCAATGCGATGAATTCGCACAGCACCGGTCGGGTCTCACGCGGATCGATGATCTCTTCCACCGCAAACGCCTCGGCAGTGCGGAACGGCGATGCATAAGGCTTCAGTTCGGCTTCGATTTCGCGCTCGCGTGCCACGGGGTCGGCGGCCGCCTGAATCTCCTTGCGGAAGGCCGCAGCCACACCGCCTTCCACCGGCAGGGACCCCCATTCTGCACTGGGCCACGCCAGCTTCAGATCAATATCGTTCTTATTGCAGGTGGCCATGCCCGCCATGCCATAACACTTGCGTATCACCAGTGTGATGGTCGGCACCTTCAGCTTCCCGGCGACGGTGACCGCACGCATGCCTTCCCGCAGCGTCCCCTCCTGCTCCGCCTTCAAACCCACCATGAAACCGGGTACGTCAACGAAGAAAATGAGCGGAATGTGGAAGGTGTCACACAGCTCCATGAAATGGATCTGCTTGCGCGCCGAATGCACATCCATCGCCCCGCCGTACACCATCGGATTGTTGGCGATAATGCCCACGGGGCGGCCGCCCATGCGTGCCAGCATCGTGATGACCGATTTGCCGTAGGTCGGACGGATCTCGAACCCCGAGTCGCGATCGATGACCATTTGCACCAGACGGTGCATGCTGTAGGCTTGCGTGCGCTTCTCCGGCACGATGGTGGCCAGCTTTTCATCACAGCGGTCGACCGGGTCTGCCGTTTCCACCACCGGCGGCAACTCCCAGACATTGCTCGGCATGTAGCTGAGGAAGCGGCGGATTTGTTCGAAGGCCTCTTCTTCCGAACCGGCGGAATTGTGAATGGTGCCGGCGGTGTCCACCGCCACCTTGGCGCCGCCCAGATCATTCTTGTCGATCGTCTGACCCAGGGAACGTTTCACCACGGGTGGGCCAGCCGCGAAAATCTGACTGGTGCCGCGCACCATCACGGAAAAGTGCGAAAGAATCGCGCGGCCTGCGGGGCCGCCGGCTGCCGTTCCCAGAACGGCAGAGACCACGGGCACTTCACCCAGCAGTTCCACGGAACGCTCGAAACCATGGACCCCCGGAAATACGCTGTGACCGCGGCGCTTGATCGAGGTCACACTGCCGCCCGCGCCGTCGATCAAATTCACGAGGGGAATGCGGTAGTGGTGAGCCAGGTCTTCAATGAACCCGCCCTGGCCCCCTTTGCGACGCGTGCTGCCGAATGTCGTGCCGCCCCTCACGGTGAAGTCTTCACCCCCGAGGGCAACGGGCCGACCATCAATACGGGCGAGGCCTGCGACATAGGGCGCCGGTGTGACGGAGACCAGTCGATTCTGGGCGTCGTAGGTACCCGTACCAGCCAGCGTACCCACTTCACGGAAACTGCCCGGGTCAGTGAGTTTCTGGATGCGTTCGCGCACGGTGAGTCGGCCATTCTGGTGTTGCCGCTCGATGGCCTGCTCTCCCCCCATCTTGAGGGATTCCGCGCGCCGAAACGTCAGTTCCGGGAAAGGATGGTTTGCGGTGTCTGCAGCGGACGCACCCTCCACGGCGGCAGTTTGGACCGCGGTGTCGTCGTATTCACTCATGATTCCACCACACACAGAATCTGGTCATCTTCGACGCTATCACCCGGCGCAACCGTCAGCTCGGCAACCACCCCGTCTTCCGTGGCTTCCACGGGAATCTCCATTTTCATGGACTCGAGAATCATGATGACGTCACCTTCCTGCACGGCGTCACCCACGGCTCGCTCAACCTTCCATACCGTCCCCGTCACGGGGGAACCAATCTCAACTCGTGCCATACCTTGTCTCCTTAATCGTGTTGCACCCCCACCGCCGCGGTGGGGGAATGAATGATGTCTTCAGCCTGTAGAGCGTCGAGCGCTTCTCGAGTGAGGCCGAGCTCTTGCATGAGGACGGATTCCGTATCCTGCCCGATGTCGTGCCCGGCCCAGCGGACCGCCCCCGGGGTACGCGACAACCGTGGCACCACGTTGGCCATGGCGACCGGCCCCAGTTCAGGATCTTCCGGAGACACGATCATTTCTCGCGCCTGATAGTGGGGGTCGCTGAAAATATCGGCCATGTCAAAGATGCGCGAGGCCGGCACCAGCGCGTCGCCCAATATCTGTTCCAGTTCCTCGAGCGTGTACCGTTGCGTCCATTCCGACACGATGGCTTCCATCTCATCCTCATGAGCGGCTCGGGCAACCGGGGTGGCGAAACGTTCGTCTTCCAGCAGGTCAGGGCGGTTCATCACGCCCACCAAGCGCTTGTAAATGCTTTGCGAACCTGCAGTGATGTGGATGTACCGATTGTCTGAAGTCGGGAAGAGGGTGTTCGGACAGTGACCCGGCAAGCGCGAGCCGCAGCGGCGCGCGATCAGGCCGAGTTGCTGATAAGCGGGGATGTGCGGCTCCATGAAACTGAATGCCGCTTCGTAAAGTGCTGAATCAACGACCTGACCGCGGCCCGTGCGATGGCGGTCCAGCGCCGCCATGACGGCGCCGAGAGCGCCATACAACCCGGTGATGTAGTCCGTCATGGAGACGGCCACCCGGGCCGGCGGGCGGTCCGGATCACCTGTGACTTCGCGTATGCCGCTCATGGCTTCGCACACCACGCCATAACCCGGTCGCTGACTGTACGGGCCATCTTGCCCATAGCCACTGATGCGCACGAGGATAAGCCCGGGGTTGGCGCGCGCGAGCTCGTCGTACCCCATGCCCCAGCGCTCAAGCGTGCCGGGCCGGAAATTCTCGATAACGATGTCGGCCTTCTCGCACAGCCGGCGGACAATGTCGCGCCCTTTTTGCTGGCGCAAGTCAACGGAAATGATGCGTTTGTTGCGAAGAATGGAGGCAGCGTACAGCGAACGGCCGTCCTTCTGCGTGCCCATGGACCTCACCGCATCGCCTTCTTTCTGTTCGACCTTGATGACGTCAGCGCCGAAATCTGCCATGAGGCGTGCGCAAAATGGGCCTGCCACAGTGGAGCCGAGTTCGATGACCCGATATCCGCTCAATGGGCCGGCTCCTCCACCGGCGCCCATGTTCTCGTTTTTCATTCGTTCCCCTTCTATACGGAACCAAGCAGGTACACCGCTTCATTCAAGTATACAAATGCTCTCAACAACATGTCAACATGGATGTCTACAATTTAATTTACCGATACACCAACACGAGCGGCTCCCGCCGCAACGGGGGCGGCAAAGCGTCGAGCGGCATCAATCCGGGCGCCGTCAGAGGAGAAGCGTGACGATGCCGATGAAAAGCAGAAACAAAAGGCAGATACGGCGCACCAGGGCTTCCCGGTGAGAGGCCGTCTTTCGATGTAGAAACGCGCCCAGCTGGTTGGCAATCACGTACGGGAACAACAATGCCGCGCATACGGCAAGCTGTGAGCGCGTCAACATGCCCGTCAGCATCATGGGCACCAGAGTGGCAATCTGCGACAGCATAAAAAAGATGAGACTGAACGCGCGGAAGCGGGTCGGGCGGATACTTTTATCGGAAAGCAGATACAGGACGAGAGGCGGCCCCCCTATGCCGCCTATCGCGGTCAGGTAGCCGCTGAGCGCACCCGCCACCCCATCCTGCACCCGACCTCGGGCCCCTCTGTACACCCACCCCGCCAACATGAAGGCCGCCACCAGACTGACGATGCACGAGACGGCGCGCCGTAATATGACGGGATCCACCATGTGGAGCATGGCCAGACCCAGCGGAATACCAAGAAGCGAAGGAAAGAAGATCCGCCACACCAATGGCCACTCGACGTTGGCTTTTGCCTCCCGGAACATGGGAAGCGTGGTCACGAGATTCAGCAGAAGAATCACGACGACGACATCGCTTGGGGGGATGATCAGAACGTAGACGGGAGCGATCAGCAGCCCGGCTCCGAAGCCGGAAAAGCCTCGCATGACGCCCCCGAGGAAGGCCGTGACCACAAGAAGGCTGAACGCGGGAAAAGGCGGCAGATACTGAAGAAATGCGTCCCACATTCAGTCGTCGCACCGTGGTTGAAGGTTCTACAGCACCACTCGTGAGGGCATCATGAGTTCTGCATCCCCCAGCGCCGCACGGTCACGCGTTCCAGCGTGCTGAAGACCACGTTTTCCACGAGCAGTCCGATCAGAATCACCATGAACAGGCCCGCGAACACGGAAGGGATTTCAAGCATGTTCTTGTTCTGGTAAATGAACCACCCGAGACCTCCGGAACCGGAACTGACGCCAAAAACGAGTTCGGCGGCGATCAGTGTCCGCCAGGCAAAGGCCCACCCGATTTTCAAGCCCGACAATATGCTGGCGAAGGCGGCGGGGATCAGGATCGCGAATACATAGCGCAGACCCCGCAGCCCATAGTTGCGTCCCACCATCTTCAAGGTGGGAGAAACCGACAGGAAGCCGGAATGGGTGTTCAATGCCACCGCCCACAAAACAGAATGCACGAGCACGAACACGAGACTGGCCTCGCCGAGACCGAACCAGATCAACGCGAGCGGCAATAAGGCAATGGCCGGCAAGGGATTGAACATGGCCGTCATGGTTTCCAGGATATCTGTCCCGATCCGGGTGGTGATTGCCAGTACGGTCAGCAGCGACGCGAGAAGAATGCCGACGCCGTACCCCACCAACAATACGCGCAGCGAGGTCCAGGACATCTGCAGCAGGCCGCCTGAGACAATCCCGTCGAACAGCGCCCCCATGGTCGCCAGGAAGGTTGGAAAGATCAGCGGGTTATCCAGCCACCGCGCGTAGCCTTCCCATATCAAAGCAAGCAAGACCAGCAAGAACAGCTTGCGCAAGGCTCCGATGCGGGTCAGGCGCTCCCAACGGGACAAGGGCTTCTCCACCACGCCGAACGATTCATCCGCGACCGGCTCGGAGTAATACTCCGGGCGCGACGGGGCTTCGGGTGCCGTCTCAGCATGGAGCCGGACACGGCTCATATGGGTCACATTATCCATGATGCACCTCCAGTTCTTCCTCGACCCGATCGGCAAAGAGAATGCCGTTAATCTTGTCTTCCAGAGCCTGGTGTGTCTGAGGATCGGTGTTGTCACGGTACAGGCTGTTGAGTTCGGCCTTCACCTGCCCGGGATGCGGGGACAGCAGCAGGATGCGATTCCCGATACGAATGGCCTCCGGTATTGAATGAGTGACGAAGAGCACGGTGAAGTGCGTGTCATCCCACAGTTGCAGCAGTTCATCCTGCATCTTCCGCCGGGTCAGGGCGTCAAGGGCGGCAAAGGGTTCGTCCATCAACAGAATGGCGGGCTCCATGGCCATGCCCCGGGCAATCGCCACCCGCTGCTTCATGCCTCCCGACAAGGTATGGGGATACGCCTCGGCAAAGCGGCTGAGGTTGACCTTGGCGATATACTCCAGCGCTTTCTCACGGGCTTCGCGGCGGCCGTACTTTCCGCTGGCCAGCAGCGGAAAGGCGACGTTGTCCGCGATGGTCTTCCAGGGCAGAAGCTGGTCGAACTCCTGAAAGACCATCATGCGATCCGGCCCCGGCCGATCGACCGTCCTGCCCTGCAGTCGAATGCTGCCCTCGGTGGGAGTCAGGTAACCGCCAACTGCCTTCAGCAAGGTGGACTTGCCGCAACCTGAAGGACCCAGCAGCACGAAGCGGTCACCCGACTGAACCTTGAAACTGACACGATAGGTGGCGGCGACCAAATGCGCTTCGGTCTTGTACTGCAAAGTGACGCCATCGACTTCCAGCAAAGCCGCGGCACTTGATTGCAATGTCATCCGGTTCTCTCCTCTAGGCGCGGCAAGACTCGCGCCACCGTTCCATCAACTGCCCTGCAGGTCGTGAACTTCCGGGAAGAAAAGGTCCTTCCAGGATTCCGGACGATTTCGAATGGTCCCGATGTCATGCATGAACTGTGCATAGGGCAGCAAACGTTCGGGGGTGAGCGTGAATTTCACTTGAGGGTCACGGATCATCTTCTCTATGAACTCCACGGACTCCTTGCCACCGGCATCCTGAACGTACAGCTCTGCGGCCTCACGGGGATTGGCGTTGATCCAATCGGTTGCTTCCTTCATGGCGTCCACCACCGCTTTGAAAGACTTGGGGTTTTCCTCGCGGAACTTGCTGGTCGCCCACACCATCAGGAAGGTATTGGGGCCGCCCATGACGTCGTAGGAATCAAGGACGACATGCGCTTCAGGGTTCTCCAGGGCCATGTATTGGAAGGGCGGGCTGGTGAAGGTGGACTTGATTCCACCTGCGCCGGAAAGCATGGACTTCAGGCCTTCCGGGTGAGGCAGGTTCACCATGAGGGTGTTCAGCTTCTTGAAGTTTTCCTTGCCCCATTCCTTGGCCACGGCCATTTGCAGGTAAATGGTTTGCACCGAAGAACCCGCTCCCGCCATGGCAATCTTGTCGCCGTCCGAGAAGTCCTTGATGGTCTTGATGGAAGGGTCGACCGACACCAGGAAATTCGGCATCGAACTGAGCGCTCCGACTCCCTTGACCTTGGCGTTGGAGCGTGTCCTGTCCCACAAGATGATGGCCGGCCCCGTTCCTCCGGCCGCGAAATCGAGCTGACCGGACAATAGCGCGTCGTTGGCCGCGGAACCGCTGGCAAACCGCGACCAAGTCACTTTGGTATCCTTCAGGCCGGCCGCCTGCAGGTGTTTCTGTACCAGCTCATGGTGATTCATCACCGTCAGGGGCAGATAGCCGATCCCGAACTGGCGTGCCAGCACGATTTCGCTCTTCTCAGCCTGAGCTGTCCCGAAAAAGCAGAGGCTCAAAAGTCCTGCTGCCAAAAGTCTGGATCCAAGTTGCGCCGTCTTCATGGGTTGTCTCCTCAGAATGGGTGGGCTGCGCTGCTCTGGTCCTGCGGGGGTCTTCTTCGTTATGGTTGTGGTTATGGGTACGACGGATATCAATAGGTGGTGGGCCAGGCGCACATATGATGTTTGCCGACGCCCGATGTGGTCCGCATCGTATGGACTTCCAGCATGCGGATGAGGTATTCACGTGTTTGACGCGGGTCGATGACGGACTGCACTGCGTACATTTCGGCCATTCCCCAGACATCATTCTGCTTTTCCATGGCGGCCTGCATGGCATCTCGTTCTGCAGGGTCGATCTCGCGACCCCACGTAACGACCTGAACCGCGTAAACGGGTTCCATGAAACTGACTTCTGCGGTCGGCCATGCTGCGACTTCGTCGGAATTCCTCCCGCCGCCCATGTTGAGATAGGCCTGGCCGTAGCTCTTGCGCATGATGACAGACAGCTTTGGCACCGAACACATTTGCAAGGCGGTCATGAAGTTCATGATCTTCCCTGGCGCTTTCATGCGCTCGCCTTCCACACCGATCACGAATCCCGGTGTATCCACCAGCATGATGATGGGAATATTGAACGAATCGCACATCACCAGGAAACGCGTGATCTTTTCACACGTTTGTACATCCATGGCCCCAGCCTTGCCCATGGGGTTATTGGCGATGATGCCCACTGACTGACCATCAAGGCGCGCCAGCGCAGTAACGGCCGTCTTGCCGAACCGCGGTTTCAGCTCCAGAACCGAATCCTTGTCGGCGATGGCACTCACCACTTTGCGCACGTCATAGACCCGGCGACGGTTGGCCGGCACGATCTCATCCAGTTTCGCAGCCATCTCCCCCGAGCCCGGCGGAACTGTGGCACGGGGAGGCGCCTCCATGTTGTGAGACGGGAGGTAGGACAGGAACCGACGGATCAGGTCGAGCGCTTCTTCATCGGTCTCCGTCACGCAGTCAACCAGACCCGTGACTTCACTGTGCAGCTTCCAGCCACCGAGATCTTCAGGGTCGACACTCTGACCGATGGCAAGGGACGCCAGCACCGGGCTGGCAACCGCCATCGTCGACCCCTTGCGCATGACGGTGAAGTCGGACATGCAGGCATACCACGCCGAGGAACCGTAGCATTGGCCCAGAATGGCGGACGCCCACGGGGTTTCGCGGCGACGCACATACTGCTGAGGGTCGTTGCCCAATAGCGCCCCCATCCCCTTGGAGCCCATGTTGTCGGGCATACGGGCCCCTGAAGATTCACCAAAGAAAATCAGGGGAAAGCCGCGTTCCGTCGCAACCCGTTTGACGTGGCCCAACTTCTTCATGTTGGTGAGGCTGCTGGACGCACCCTTGACCGTGAAGTCGTTCGACACCACCCCGACCGGCCGCCCGTCGACGCGCGCAAAACCGGCGACCTTGCCATCCGCGGGCGTGGATTCACGATCTTCGGGAACGACTGACGACACGCCCAGCAGCCCTGTCTCGATATAGCTGCCTGGATCAACAAAATAATCGATACGTTCTCGGGCGTTCAGAATGCCGGCGGCCTTGCGCCTGGCGAGCTTCTTTTCGCCCCCCATGGCCAAGGCTTTCTTAACCCGGCGCTCAAGCTCGCCGATGCCGTGGGTATCTTCCTGCATGGGTGAATCTGTTTGAGTCTGCTGCAACATGGCCTTCCTGTCTCCTGGGAGGTGAGCGTCGTGTGGCGGGGTCCCGCCCACGGCAACTGACTTTGTGTTTTTATTATTGTTTTCTTTGAGTGTATATCTACCGGTTCCCAAGCGTCAACAAAATTGAAGACAATAGGGAAAACGACAGAGCAATAGCCGCTGCTGCCATGGATCGTGGTGGAGCCCGCTAAAGCATGCCTTGGCCTACCGCGAGGCCATTCAAATCCGCTATTAGGGATTACCCAAGAGATGAGCGACTTTTGGTTGACGCTCAATCTACTCGTATTTAATCTGTATTGAACTTCGATTTTGAGATATCACTATTCGATAGATGCGGTTTACAAAGGAAGCAAGGAGACAACCCATGAGGAGCGGGTTTGCAGATTGCGGTCGATATCGGCGGCACATTCACGGATGTAGTCGGCCGCGACGCCTCCGGCGCATTGAAGTATTTCAAGATCCCCACGACGCGGACTAATGAAAGCGTGGCGGTGCTCGAATCCATTGAGCGCATCGAATCATCGTGGGGCGTGCCCCCGGGGGAAATCTCGCGCTTCATGCACGGCACGACCGTCGCGACCAACGCCATTCTGGAGCGTAAAGGCGCACGCATGGGTCTCCTGACCACAGCGGGATTCAAGGATGTCCTGGCCATCGGCCGCCAGATGCGCCACCAAATGTATGACGCCATTCTCGAGTCCGAAACGCCTGAGTTCCTGATTCCGGGACGTCGTCGCAAGGAAGTGACCGAGCGTATTGCCGCGGACGGAACGGTTCTGGTTCCTCTGGATGAAGCTCAGCTGATGCAGGCAGTGGACGAGCTGGTGGAAGATGGGGTGGAGGCAATCGCCATCTGCTTCCTTTTCTCGTTCAAGAACAGTGCTCACGAGCGTCGCGCTCGCGATCTCATCAACGAGAAATACCCGGATATCGCCCTTGCCGTTTCACATTTGGTGGACCCTGCGTTTCGCGAGTATGAACGCACTGTTGTCACCGCCTTCGACGGGTATGTGAAGCCCGTCATTGATCGATATCTCTCACGCCTGGAAGACGGCTTCGCGCAGAAAGGCGTGACGGCGCCCTTTCAGATCATGCAATCGCGCGGCGGCCTGATGGCGTCCAAGATTGCACGCAGCAAACCGGTTCGCCTCTTCCTGTCGGGGCCGGCTGGCGGCGTGATTGGAGCACGGATCACCGGACTGGGCGCGGATGAGCACAATCTCATCACGGTGGATATCGGCGGCACCAGTTGCGATATCGCATTGATCAGTGATGGTAAGGCGCTGATTCGCTCGGAGGGGGTGATCGACGGCTATCCCTTGCGCGTACCGATGGTTGACGTCAACTCCATCGGCTCTGGGGGCGGTTCCATCGCCTGGGTGGATGCGGCCGGGGGCTTGCGAGTGGGGCCGGAATCGGCCGGTTCAGAACCCGGGCCAGCCTGCTACGGTCGGGGCGGCGAACGCCCGACTGTGACGGATGCTTCTGTCGTTCTTGGCTATATCGATCCGGCGAACTTCTCCGGGGGTGCACTGACGCTCAACCCTGATCTGGCTCGCAAGGCGATCGGCACGCTTGCCAAAGAGTTGGGCATGAGCATCGAAGAAACGGCGCTTGGCATTCATCGGATCGTGAATGCACAAATGGCCGAAGGGATCCGGCTGGTGTCCATTCGTCAGGGCCTGGATCCCCGCCAATTCGCGATGATGCCACTGGGCGGCGGAGGGGCTCTGCACATCACACCGCTTGCACGAGATCTGGGCATCACGCGCGTGGTGGTGCCGCCTTACCCCGGCGTATTGGCTGCTGCCGGTCTGCTGGCGGCCCCGGTCGAGCACGAGGCAGCAACGGCTTATGGGCAGGATGTGGAAACCCTGGACATCGATCACATGAATGGAGTGCTTGGAACGCTCGACGCGGAATGCTCGGCCCTCATGGCAGCAGAGGACGTGGACCCTACCACGACGCGCATTCATCACTTTGCCGACATCTGCTACACAGGCCAGGGATACACACTCTCGGTTGAACTGAAAAAAACCGGCGACGTCATCGGCAGCATGTACGAGGATTTCATCGAAATCCATCGGCGCGTTTACGGCTACGCCACGCGTTCGCCGGCCCGCATCGTAAACCTGCGCGCGGTGCATCAAGCCGGAGGGAGCGAGACGATCGACAGCTCGGAGTTTTCCGTCAAAGAAGGTGAGCTCAAGCCCGGTAAGCGCATGATTCGCGTCAGTACTGTGAATGGCGAAATAGAAGCCGCCATCTACCAGCGTGAAACGTTACCGGCTGGCGCCGAGTTCGAAGGACCGGCCATTGTCGAACAGGTGGACACCACGACTCTGATTGAACCCGGCTGGCATGCGCGGGTTGATGAAAAGGGCAATCTTATTCTGACGCACCGTCAGGACTGATCGGACGAGGAGTGAAAGAAATGAACGCAGACAGCTCAGCCGTGCTGGCACGGCCTACCGCTACGCAGGACGGTGCACTGGACCCGATTACCGTTGAGGTCGTGCGCCACAAGTTCGAAGGCATTGCCAACGAGATGCAGTCCACCTTGCTGCGTAGTTCCTTTTCCCCGATCGTGAAGGAAGGCCTGGATGCATCCGCCAGCCTTTTCATGATTTCGGGAGACACGCTGGCCCAGGCTTGCGCGGTGCCCATTCACCTGGCCACGCTGATCCCCATCGTCAAAACCATGCTCAAGACCTTCCCTCTGGAAAAAATGAAGGAAGGTGATGTGTACATCATGAACGATCCGTATCTGGGAGGCACCCACCTGCCGGATATCGCGATCATCATGCCCATCTTCCATGAAGGGCAGGTCATCGCCATGTCGGCGGCCATGACCCACCACCAGGACGTGGGCGGCATGACACCCGGCTCGATTCCCACCAACGCCACCGAAATCTATCAGGAGGGCATTCGCATCCCGCCGCTGAAGCTGATGGATGCGGGCGAGTTGAACGAAGGGCTCGTGAGCATGCTGCGGCTGAATGTGCGCATTCCGGACACCTTCATGGGAGACATCAACGCACAAATTGCCGCGTGTCATATTGGCGCCCGCCGGATGAGCGAACTTGCCGCCATCTATGGCATTGACCAATTGCACGCCATCTCGGATGAGCTGGTGGCGCGCTCGGAGCAGCTGACACATGCAGAGCTGCGCCGCATTCCCGACGGCCAGTATCACTATGTCGACTATCTGGACAATGACGGCATTGAGCTCGACAAGCGTGTCCGGATTGAGGTCACCATCACAGTCAAAGACGGGCGCATGCATCTGGACTTCACGGGAACCAGCCCGCAACTGAAGGGGCCATTCAATTGTGTCGCTTCCGGCGTTCAAGCCGCCGCCTATTTTGCAGTACGGGTGCTGACGGATCCCGAGATTCCGACGAATGCCGGCTGCTTCCGACCGATCACCCTGCATCTGCCTGAAGGCAGTCTGGTGAATCCGGTGGAACCTGCTCCGGTCGGTTCTCGAACCGCCACCATCAAGCGCATCACTGGCTGCATCCTGGCGGCCTTCAAAGAGGTGATGCCCGAGAAGGTGCCGGCCGACTCTGCGGGGGTACTTCTGGCGCTGGCTTTCGGCGGGCGTCTGCCAAACGGCAAGCAGTACGTGACCGGCGAACTGATTGCGGGGGGCAGCGGCGCCAGCTATCGATGCGATGGGGTGGACTCGGTAGAGACTGACGCCTCCAACTGCATGAATTTGCCGGCCGAAGCCATGGAAATGGAGGCGCCCATACGGGTGAATCGCATGTCCTTGCGCCAAGACTCCGGGGGCGTCGGCAAGTATCGAGGTGGCCTGGGCATCATCAAGGAATTCGAACTGCTGGCCGACTCGGCAGTCTTCACCCATCGTGGCGAACGGCATTACTGCGCTGCGGCCGGTTCGCATGGCGGCGGCAGCGGCGCGTTCGAGGAGTCGGTGGTGTACCGCGCCAATGGTGACGAAGAAGTCATCAAGTCCAAGGTCGTCATGACGCTGTACAAGGGCGACAGGGTCGTGGTCAAGACCCCTGGCGGGGGCGGCTTCGGTCGGCCCGAAGAGCGGGATCGCGAGGCGATCGCGCGAGATGTTGCCGATGGCCGTGTGTCGCTCCAGGCGGCACGAGAGCTGTACGGTTACCGGTCGTAGAGTGATGTTCTTCTAAGCACATATAACGATTGACAGGAGACAAGAATGAAACAGACCGCGATCAAACGGGTTTTTCGAAGTGTCTGCCTTGCCGCCTCACTATTGGCGGGTGGTGCATCGGTCGCTCAGGCCGCGACGGAGTGGAAGATGCACATGGTCTGGGTGCCGAACCGGGTAGAAGCGCAGTACTACCAGAAGTTCGTTGACCTCGTGAACGAGCGTGCCAAGGGGGAGCTGAAAATCACGTTGTACCCGGGCGCCTCGCTGGGCGTGAACGATGTGGACATGCTGCGCATCCTGCCGCGCGGCAATGTGATTCAGGCAGCAGGTCTGTACCCTGGCTACATGACGCGCGATGAGCCTCACTACGCCGTCACATTGCCGCCAGGGGTGATTTCGGAACCTGAGAAGCTGCATGCTTTGAGTCCTGTCCTTACCGAAATCTACGAGAAGAGCTACGACAAATGGGGAATTAAATTGCTCGGGTGGCGGTCACGATGGATGACTTCCCTCATGTTGGATGCTGGGAGTCTGAGGGGCACTTTGCCATGGGATACGGCGGCCGGGGCGTGGCGCTGACTCATTTGCTTGGGCGCACGCTGGCTGAGATGGTGACTGGAAGCAAGCCAGATGTTGGACCGATGGCAGCGCCGCTGGACGTGATACCGATGCACGGCCTTCGCCTACCCGTGCTGAATCTTATCGCTTCCTACTACCGGCTTCGGGACGCAATGAGTGTCTGATCCGACCTTCGCTACCCAGGGGCCGCGCAGGCAAGACGTGGCAACGCTGGGCCTGATAGCAGGATACCTGTTCATTGTGATCATATCCTGGGGGTCCAACTATCCCCTGATGAAACTGGCGTTGCGCGATATGCCGCCGCTCACGTTCTCGGCTGTCAGATTGTTTGGCGGTTCAGTGATGGTGGCAGTATTGCTGTGGTCCATCGGTGCCGCGCGACTCTTGCCCCCTCGTGAAGAACGCGCGGGCCTGGGAGGCGTCAACATTCTGCAGTATGTCAGCGTCCTGGGCCTCGCGAGCGTTTCTCTACAATACCTGCCCGCCGGTCGAACGGTGGCCATGATCTACAGCATGCCGCTCTGGGCCGCTGTTTTCGATGCGCTCATCCTGAAGAACCGACTCAGCATTGTGCAGTGTTTGGGCATATTGACCAGTCTCGGGGGCATGATGTTGTTCTTGAACCCGGCGGTCATCGACTGGAGCGATACCGGTGCGGTGATGGGGCTGGGGATGACCGCCTTGGCGGCCGCCTGCTGGGGCCTGGGCGCGGTGCTGTACCGGACCCGGCAATGGACGGCCTCTCTGCTCAGCCAGACCCTGTGGCAGCTTCTCGTTGCTGGCGCTGTGCTGGTTATTGCGGCAATATGGCTCGAATATCCGATGACCACGCGCATCACACCGGCGCTGACGCTCATCCTGCTGTGGAACTGGCTGGTACCGACGGCGCTTGCCGTATGGGCCTGGACCAAAGTTCTCAGTTATTTACCCGGCTCAATAGCGGGGCAATTTCTCATGTCTACACCGTTTGTGGGCATCGCGCTCAGCGCGTGGGTTTTCGATGAGAACTTGCCGGTTGTATTCGCATTGAGCGCAACACTGATTACGCTTGGCGGCATGCTGGCGCTGGTCAAGCGCGGGGCTGCCAAGCCCACTGAAAACGCATTCGAAGGAAAAAAAGATGACGCCTGACCATGAGGGAGACAAGCGGTACAGTTCGCCTCTGTTCAACAACTCTCTGATGAAAGGTATCGAAGTCCTGACCGCCTTCGGGCCACAGAATCCGGACATGAACCTGCCGGAAATTGCCGCTGCCACCGGCTTGAGCCGCAGTGCAGCCCAGCGCTTTGCCCATACCCTTGAAACGCTGGGGTATTTGCGCAAGGATCCCCGCAGCAAACGCTATTCACTGACACCAAAGACCGTGGAAATAGGGTACCGCTACCTGTTGGTCAACCCTCTGATCGATCGCGCCAACCCATTCCTTCTGGAGTTGAACCGAACGAGCGGCGAGACAGTGAATTTGTCGGAGCCCGATGGCACCGATATGGTGTACATCGCCCGCTTCGCAACCAACCTTCACGCGTCGGTGCATATGCCCGTGGGCCGGCGTCTGCCCATGTACTGTACGGCCTCCGGCCGCGCTTATCTTTCGCTATTGGCGCCGAAATATGTTCGTACTCTGCTGGAGTCTGCTCCCAGAGTCCGCGTGACGCCGACGACCATTACCGACATCGAGGAACTGATGGATACGATCGCCATGGCCCGGGAAAATGGCTACGCACATTCCGATGCCGAATATTATCGAGGCGATCTGAACATTGCCGTTCCCATCACCGACGCGCACGGCAGCCCAATTGCCGCCGTAAATATATCGGCGCCTACTGCACGCTGGACGATGGAGCGCTTGCGCGAGGAGCTGGTGCCGCTACTGCTCTCGACCGGCCGGCAGATTTCTTCGGAGCAGCCGCCGCTTGCGGACGCGGAACCGTTCCGCAAGGGCTATGGGATCATGCCGGCGTATCCGTGAGGTAATCCCCCCGCAAAAGCGGTGCGTTCAGAAGTAGAATTTTCTCATTGAGGAGTTCTACAAGATGAAGCGGTCGAGGTTTACGGATAGTCAGATCATGGAAGCGCTCAAGCGGGTTGAGGCCGGCTTGGCGGTACCGGAGCTTTGCAGGGAGCTGGGCATCAGCACGGCAACCTTCTACAAATGGCGCTCGAAGTAGTCGTCCCTGAAAAATCCCCGTGACCCGCATAAACATTGGTGGTTGGGGGTTTATCGGATACCCGGAACTCCCAGTTTGTTGTCCAATGACGGGTGTTTTCTGGGAGTTTTACTGCCATGTTCGCCTGCCCCGCTACCGATGACTTCTTCCGTGCCCGCATTGACCAGATGATCGACCTGCGCCACCCGCTGGCGGTGCTGGCCTCGCGCAT
>JAUZQE010000004.1 GCA_030733815.1 Yanghanlia caeni | reverse complement strand
CGCCAGTACATCGAACAGCAGCAGACGCCACACTGACCGCCCAAAGGACGCCTACGGCGTCCCCGCTATCCTTCCCCGGCCTGAAGGCCAAGGCTTGCCGCGCACCGGGTCAAGAGCCGACGCTATCAGCAGCCCGACGCGGCTGCGCCGTTCGACGAAGCGCCGTTACCTGTTCCCTGATCGCCCTTTCCCCAAATCCTGCGTATAGCCGCTGCATCATAACCTCAAGCTATATGCTTGATGCCAAACGGTCGTTCTCTTGACGTAACCGCGTCGTTACCATGCGTTACTTCACTGAACACGTAAAAGAAGACCGTTCATGCAAACCCCACATCGCCTGATTCGCCGCGCTGCCTTGCTGGCGCTGCTGACACTGGGCCCTGCCCTCGCCCCGGCGGCCGCCTCCGAGCAATCGACGTTCGACGTCACCGTGCTGGCTGCCGCATGTGCCAACTGTCACGGCACCGACGGCCGTTCCCCCGGAAGCATTCCGACGATTGCGGGTCGCCCCGAAACGATTCTGCTGGAACAGCTGAAAGCGTTCAAATCCGACACCCCTCCGGCCGGCACCACGGTAATGAACCGGCTGGCCAAAGGGCTGAGCGACCAGCAACTGGCCGCGCTCGCCCAGCATTTCTCCACGATCGACACGTCTTCCCGCGCAGAGGTTGCCAAACAATGAGCACGTCCATCAATTTTTCCCGTCGTCAATGGCTCGCACGCGTGGGCAAGGCCAGCGCGGCAGGCGCCGCTCTGCTCATGGCACCGGCGTTCGCCAAGGGTGCCGCCGGCAAAGTGGTGGTCATCGGAGGCGGATTCGGTGGCGCTACCGCAGCGAAATACATCAAGCGGCGCAACCCTGCCATCGACGTCACGCTGGTGGAGCCGGTGAAGACCTATTACACCTGCCCGTTCACCAATCTGTATTTCGGCGGATTGCGCACCTTTGAACAGCAGGGTCACGGCTTCGACGAGCTTCGCTCTCTGGGCGTGAAGGTCGTGCACGAACTGGCCTCCGGCATCGACGCCAGTGCAAAAACCGTCACGCTTGCGGATGGCACCCCCCTGCCCTACGACAAGCTGCTGCTGTCGCCGGGCATCGATTTCCGTTGGAACGCGATCGAGGGCTACGACGAAGCCGCTTCATTGCGCGCGCCCCACGCCTGGAAGGCCGGGGAACAGACCCGCCTGCTCAAGAAGCAGCTGGAAGCCATGCCCGATGGCGGCACGTTCCTGATGGTGGCTCCCGCCAACCCGTTCCGCTGCCCGCCCGGGCCCTATGAACGGGTCAGCATGGTGGCGCATTACCTCAAGCACAACAAGCCGAAATCCAAGATTCTGATTCTGGACGCCAAGGACGCCTTCTCGAAACAGGGGTTGTTCCAGGCCGGCTGGAAGCGCTTCTACGGCGACCTGATCGAATGGGTACCGCTTGCCAAGGACGGCAAAGTGGTGCGCGTCGACGCCGGCACCTTGTCGGTGGAGTCGGAATTCGGCGAGCTTCACAAGGCCGACGTGCTGAACGTGATTCCGCCGCAGAAAGCCGGTGCCATTGCGTACAGCGCAGGCGTAACGAACGAAAGCGGCTGGGTACCGGTCAAGCATCAGACGTTCGAGTCCGAACTCGTACCCGACATCTACGTCGTGGGCGACGCCACGGTAGCCGCGCCCATGCCCAAGTCGGGCTTCTCGGCCAACGCCCAGGCCAAGGTTGCCGCGGCAGCCATCGTCAATGCGCTGGCAGGCCGCCCGGCGGCCGACGCCTCGTTTGCCAACACCTGCTACAGCCTCATTGCGCCCGACTACGGCATTTCGGTGGCGCACACCTACCTGCTGAAAGACGGCAAGATCGCCGAGGCCTCGGGCGGGGTCAGCCCGGCTGACGCCAGCGACAGTTTCCGCAAGCTGGAGGCCGAATACGGCGAATCATGGTACAAGGCGATTGCGCAAGACACCTGGGGCACCCGGGCATAGGTAATCGCAGGTATTCATGACACACATCGAGCTGGTGAACCTGGCCGCCCTGGCCATCGGGTTGCTGTTTGGCGCCTGTGGCCAGGTCACAGGCTTCTGCTTGCAACGCGGCCTGAAAGAATACTGGTCGGGTTCTGACGGCTACAAGCTGCATGCATTCGCCATGGCTCTTGCCGTGGCGCTTGCCGGCACGCAGGCGTTGGCCGCCGCCGGGCTGGTCGATCTGGGCAAATCGCTTTACATGATGCCCACCTGGTCGTGGCTGCTGATGCCCCTGGGTGGCCTGATGTTCGGATACGGCATGGGCATGGCCAATGGCTGCGGCGCCCGCGCGCTGGTGCTTCTGGGCCAGGGCAATCTGCGCTCGCTGATCGTTCTGCTGTGCCTGGGCATCGCCGCCCATATGGTGCTCACCGGCGTATTTGGCCCCATGCGCGCCGCGCTGGCCGAGCAAACGTCGGTGAGCCCCGCAGCGCTTACATTCACTGCTGGCTGGCCCCGAACGCTCGCCACGCTGAGTGCCATTGCCATCCTGCTGACATTTGCCCTGCGCCCGCGTGCGCAAGGCCGACGGCTGAACGACCTTGCCGCAGGCGTCGTCATGGGGCTGCTTGTCGCAGCAGGCTGGTGGGTGACCGGTTGGCTGGGAAATGATGATTTCGAACCGGTGGCCGTCGCGTCACTCACGTTCGTCGCCCCCATTGGCGATACGATCCAATATGCAATGATCGCCACCGGAATGAGCCTGCGTTTCGGCATCGCCGTCGTGGCGGGCGTCGTAGCCGGCGCGTTCGTTACCGCCGCACTGCGCCGCCAATGCCGTCTGGAAGGATTCGAGTCGCCGCGACAGATGCTGCGATATATGACCGGTGGCGTACTGATGGGTGCCGGCGGCGCGCTGGCATTCGGATGCTCGATCGGCCAGGGTCTCACGGGCCTTTCCACGCTTTCGTACAGTTCCATGGTGTCGGCCGCAGCCATTTTGGCGGGAGCCCGGCTTGCGTGGCGTCACGGCCACCCACGTAACGCGGCGCTGAACGTACCCGGTGCCGCGTAAAATACCTAGGTATGAAAATTTTGCAGTCTTTGATCCGTCACGGCGGCCTGCGCCGCATGTTCATTCACTCCGCAGTGGCCGGCATGGCCGCCCTGCTGCTGCCTTCATTCGCCACCGCGCAGACGTGGCAACAGGTCGAGGTCGTCCGCCAGGCGGTTGGTGAGGCTCCGGTTTCCGGCAATTCGCTGCAGCTCACTTTGCCCCTGGTGGCAGAAGACGGCTCGTCGGTACCCTTGACCATCAAGGCGCCCAAGGCACAAGGCAGCGAACGCATCGTGCGTGTGGAGCTGTTTGCGCCGGCCAATCCCACACCGCAGGTTGCCGTGTTCGAGTTTGGTCCGGAAGTCGACGAAGTCGACCTTTCCACCCGCATCCGGCTCAGTGAATCGCAAACGGTGGTGGCTGTGGCGCACACCGCCGGTGGCGCCGTACACGTCACCGAACGCTCCGTGCGGGTGACCACCAGCGGATGCATCGCCCCCGCACAATCCGATCCGTCTTCCGAAATGCAGGCGCGTGTACGCGTGCCCGACGCGGTCAAGCCCGGAACGCCAGCGCACGTGCTCACCATGATCTCGCACCCCATGACGACGGGCCTGCAGCAGGACGCCCAGGGCAATACGCCGCCGACCCGTATCATCGAGCATTTCGAGGCCACGCTTGATGGTCGTGCCGTGCTCACCGCGCGATTTTTCCGGTCACTCGCCGCCAACCCCTACCTGAAGTTTGCGGTATCGCCGAATGAAGCGGGTGAATTACGCGTTGTGTGGACTGAAGACACGGGCCGCAGCGTGGAACACGCCGAGGCGTTGAAGGCCGGCTGACGGTCGAACGCTGCGCAGGGTGTTATTTCGCTGCGAGACGACGCAGTCGGTCGATCTGCGCCTGATTCAGACGCTTGGCCTCGGCTTCTGCGTAGGCCCGTTCACCCTTCTCGTAACGGCCCTTGTAAATGCACCGGTCGGGGTTGTTCTGGCATTCGGTGCTGGCGCGCGCAACGCCGGCGCCCGTGCCGCCTGAATACGTGTCGGAATCGGATGACGCGCAGCCTGCAAGCAGAACCGCGACAAAGAGGGGAGCGCCGTAACGGCGCAAAGTTGAGATCGGCATTGTGCTGGCCCTGCCTTGAAGAACGCCCGATACGGGCTGCCAAAGCAAAAACCGGCTACACCACGTGGTGCGCCGGCTTGCAATGCTGGTTGCGGGAGCAGGATTTGAACCTGCGACCTTCGGGTTATGAGCCCGACGAGCTGCCAGACTGCTCCATCCCGCGTCTGATCTTTCGATATGCCCGCCGTTTCGGCGAGCCCAGTGTTTTGTAAACACAATATATCTACACAACGAAGTATAGCACATTTAAACACCCCTTGCTTCGGGCAACATGCAGGAAGCCCCGGAGCCGCAAACAGCATCCAGGCGGTTAAGATACACGCCGCATCGTTGAAAACCAACGCGGAGCAACAATAATGAACGCACGGTTCAAGCTGATACTGATCGGCGCACTCTGTACGCTTGCATTGCCCACGTGGGCGGACACCCCTAAGCCCCGGGTCGAACTCACCCGGGAACACTTCGACCACATCGACACCGACCGCAGTGGCAGCATCAGCGAAGCGGAGTATCTTGAATTCATGGAGGCGGCCTTCAAGAAACTCGACGCCGACGGAAGCGGAGGCCTCACACTGGACGAAGTTCATACGCTACTGACGCCGGCCCAATTCCAGGAGGTCGATCAGAACAACGATGGCAAGATCACGCTCGATGAACTCATCGAGCACGTCATGAAGGACTTCCACCGCTACGACGCAAACAACGATGGCGAGTTGCAGCCCTGAGGGCACTTATCCCCATCTTCTGTGAATAACCCTAGGGAAAACCCTGGAACATCCTGAAAACATTACGGTGTGTCAACGACATGAGGTTCCCTGAGCATTTTTTGCCCCAAGCGTTGCCTTATCCCCACAATTTGTGCATAAGTGCTTGGAGAACCTTGGAACACCCTTAAAAACAATAACAAAATCAATATGTTACGCTCTGTGTACACATATCAGTCAAAGCGGGCACCCACTCACTCAGGCTTCTTCCGCGCCGAAGCAGGGGCGCCGGAGGCACCCGACCGGTTATCGACCGGTGCCGCGCCCGGGGTGGCCCGTCCGGGGTCTGTGGCGTCCTCCACCGCGACACCCGGCGGGAAATTGCTGGCGGTCGTCGGCGAGTTCGGGTCCACCGGCGCGCCCAGTATCGACCGCCGCCTCTCCGCGTGGTGGGGATTGGGGTCATTCTCGTGCTGACCGTCTTGCGTTTCCTTTTCGAAGCTCCGCCTGACGACGTTGCTCTCGTCTTTGGGCGGTTTCCTGGTCTCATTTCGATGCATGGCAGCCTCCGACGCATATGCGATACGGATCGGCGGCAACTGCCATGCCGGCAATTGTGCCGAAGCCAGGCACATGTACGCCCAATCTTTGCCATGACGGTTACACTAGGGCGGGAGATATCCAACCCTTGAGCCAATGACACCTTACCCAAGCATGGATCATACGGATCAACTCGAGCCAATCTGCTTGCCGGAAGAGATCATCCAGTCTTTACCCGGCATTGTGTATTGCGCGAGAGTCGATCAATTCTGGACGATGGAATACCTGAGCAGTGGATGCGAAGAGCTCACAGGCTATGGCGTCAGCGAACTGCTGCACAACCGGGTGACGTGCTTTGAAGAACTGATTCACCCCGAAGACCGCGACATCGTGCGCGGTCAGGTCATGATGTCGTTGCGGGCGAACGAACGCTATGCCGTTGAATACCGAATTCGTCATCGCGCGGGCCATTACGTTTGGGTATCAGAACACGGCGCGCCCGTGGCTTCGTCGAACGGCAGCTCCATGCCCCTCATTGCCGGCCATATACAAGACGCCACCAATCAAAAGGAAACCGAAGCGGCATTTCTCGAGGCAGAACGCCGGTATCGCAGCATCTTCGAGAACACGATGGAGGGTATCTATCAATCGACGCCCGATGGCCGCTTCATCACCGCCAACCCCGCCTTCGCGCGCATGCATGGCTACGACCGGCCCGAAGATCTGATCAACAGCGTCGACAGCATCCGTACGGATTTTTATATCGACCCCGAGCGACGCGACGAGTTTCTGCGACGCATCATGAAGGATGGCGTCGTCAAGGATTTCGAGTCACAGGTCTATCGCCGCGATCGCAGCATCATCTGGGTGTCCGAAAACGTGCGTGCCGTAAAGAACGAAGACGGCGAAGTCATGTTCTTCGAGGGTACGATCGAAGACATCACCAAGCGCAAGCTGCAGGAAGCCGTGGCCCAGTTCCAGGCCACGCACGATTCGCTCACGGGCCTGCTGAATCGCAGCGCCCTTTCATAGCGACTGGAAACTGCTCTGCGCAACCGCCCCGGCGACCGCTACGTGGCGGTGCTGTATGTCGACGTTGACCAGTTCAAGTACATCAACGACAGCCTGGGCCATCATGTGGGCGACCAGTTCCTGCGCATCGTTGCAAGCCGGCTGTGTTCCTGCCTGCGCAATACCGACAGCGTGGCGCGCCAGGGCGGCGACGAGTTCATCATTCTGCTGGAAAACCGCGCTTCCCGCGAGGAGGCAGCACAAATCGCCCAGGACATTCTTTCGACCATTGCGCAGCCGTGGCGCATCAGCGATTACGAATACGACATTCACGCCACCTGCAGTATCGGCATCAGCATTGCACCGTCAGACGCAAACGACGTCGACACCATGCTGCGCCATGCCGACGCCGCCATGTTCCGGGCGAAGGCGCTGGGCCGAAACAATTACCGTCACTTTACGGTCAACCTCAGCAACGACGGCTACGACCGGCTGGAATGGATCACGCGGCTTCGCAATGCGCTGGCCAATGGCGAGTTCATGCTGCATTACCAGCCCAAAATCGAAGTGCTGAGCGGCCGCGTAACCGGGGCTGAGGCGCTGCTGCGCTGGCGCACGGCCGACGGCCAGATGATCTCTCCCGCGGAGTTCATACCGCTCGCCGAAGAAATCGGACTCATCGTGCCCATTGGTGAATGGGTGCTGAACGAAGCCTGCCGCACGAACCGGGCATGGCAGGCAGCCGGGTATCGCCCCATTCCAGTGTCGGTCAACATCTCGGCCATTCAGCTGGAACGCGACGACCTGGTACACAAGGTCACGCAGGCGCTGAATGAAACAGGGCTCACGGCCCGCTTCCTCGAACTGGAGATCACGGAAAGCGCGCTCATGAGTGACGTGAATCAGTCGATTGCCACGCTGAACCGCCTGCGCGAGCTCGGCGTGCAGATTGCCATCGACGACTTCGGCACCGGCTATTCCAGCCTTGGCCACCTCAAGCGCTTCGCCGTGAACACGCTCAAGATCGACCAGTCGTTCATACGCAATATCACCACCGACCGGGGCAATGCCGGCATCGTTCAGGCGGTGATCTCTCTGGCGCACACCCTGGGGCTGACAGTCGTTGCTGAAGGCGTGGAAACGCCCGATGAATACCGCCACCTGAGTGCGCGGGGCTGCGACCTGATTCAGGGCTACTACACGGGGCGCCCGGTCACGGCCGACCAGCTCGTCACCCAGCTGCGCCCCGTGCGTTGATTCCCCGTCGGAACACGCCCATGCTGCGCATTATCGTTGCATCAATGCTGGCAGCCGCCGCCTTGCTGCACGCCCCGGTCAGCCTGGGAAAGGGGTCAAGCGGCACGCTCACCTGTACCGTGCATTCCGTGCACGATGGCGACAGCATGCGTGTGCGCTGCCCCGGCGAACGGGGCACCATTGCTTTGCGTATGGAACAGATCGACGCACCCGAACTCCAACAGGCCTATGGCACCCGCGCACGCGACCGCCTGCGTGAGCTCTGCCCGGTCGGCACACCCGTTACCATTCAAGCCAGTGGCCGCGATCAGTATGGCCGTCTGCTTGGCAATGCCAGCTGCGACGGGCGCAGCGTAAACGAGGAAATGATCCGTGCAGGCGCGGCGTGGGTCTATAACCGTTACGTGACCGATCGCAGCCTGTACGCGCTGCAAGACGAAGCGCGGGCCGCACGACGCGGCCTGTGGGCCGGGCGCAACCCCGAGGCACCGTGGCGCTGGCGCTGGCGCTATCAGCAGCGCTAGACCGATTCTCTGCCGTTAGCGCCCACCGCACGGCTCACCACCGTGCTAGCATTTGCGCTTTCCGCCCTTGTCTCCTGCCCACGGAGCGCGCTGCATGAGTACGCCCTCGACAATCCGCCGGCCCCTGCGCCTGCCACTGGCCCTGTCGCACATCACGGCAGGGTTCGTGGCGGTGCTGGTGGGGTACACGAGCTCGGTGGCCATCATCTTCCAGGCTGCCATGGCGGCCGGCGCAACGCCTGCCGAACTGGCCTCCTGGATGTGGGCGCTGGGCATCGGTATGGGCGTCACATGCATCGGCCTGTCGCTGTACTTTCGCAGCCCCATCCTCACCGCCTGGTCCACACCAGGGGCCGCCCTGCTCGTCACCGGCCTGGAGGGCCTGTCGATGAGCCACGCAATCGGTATTTTTCTAGCGAATTCGGCGCTGATCACACTCGCCGGCGCGAGCGGCGGCTTTCAGCGGCTCATGAGCATCGTGCCCCGGGCCCTGGCCGGCGCCATGCTGGCCGGCATTCTGGTGCGCTTCGGCATCGAGGCTTTCACCTCGATTCAGACGCAACCGCTGCTGGTTTCCACGATGCTGGGCACCTGGCTCGTGGCGCGTGTGGTGCTGCCCCGCTACACGGTACCGCTTGCCCTGCTGGCGGGCATGGGGTGCGCCGCGCTGCTGGGCCTGCTACGACTGGAAGCGCTCGACTGGACCCCCGCCACACCGGTATTCATGGCGCCGTCATTCTCGTGGCAGGCCTTCGTAGGCGTGGCCATTCCCCTGTTCATCGTCACCATGACCTCACAGAACGTACCAGGGCTCGCCGTGTTGCGCGCAAACGGCTACGACACGCCTGCAAGCCCCCTGATCGGCTGGACGGGTGCTGCGGGCCTGGCGCTGGGGCCTTTCGGCGGGTTTTCGTTCAATCTTGCGGCCATTACCGCCGCCATCTGCATGAGTCGCGACGCCGACCCCGATCCTCAGCGCCGCTATATGGCTGCGGTGTGGGCCGGGCTGTTCTATCTTGCAACGGGAATTTTCGGTGCGACGGTGGTAAGCCTGTTTGCCGCATTCCCCGCAGAGCTGGTGGCCGCCATTGCCGGCCTAGCCCTGCTGGGTACCATTGCCAACAGCCTAGCCGGCGCGCTGAGCGACGAAGGCGAGCGCGATGCCGCCATCGTCACGTTCGTATGCACCGCATCGGGAATCAGCCTGCTGGGCATCGGCAGCGCCTTCTGGGGGCTGGTACTGGGCCTGCTGGTGTGGCGGTTCAGGCCGTAAGCGATTCGCGCGTGACGGGCCTGACATCGATGCCGGCCGCCGCAAAGGCATCGCGGATCGTTTTTGCGAACACCACGGCCCCCGGCTGGTCGCCGTGGATGCACAGGGTATCGGCACGCACTTCCACATCACTGCCATCGACGGCGGTGACCCGGCCTTCCTGCACCATGCGCAGCACCTGACGAATCGACACCTCCGGGTCTTCGATCATGGCATTGGGCTGGCTGCGCGGCGTGAGGCTTCCATCGGGCTGGTACGTGCGGTCGGCAAAGACTTCATGCGCCACCGTGAGCCCCACGTCGGCGGCGATCTGCGCCATGGTGCTCGACGCAAGGGCGTAAAACACCAGTGAAGCATCGACGTCGCGCACTGCCTGCGCCAAGGCGCGTGCAAGGCTCGGATCTGCAACGGCCATGTTGTAGAGCGCACCATGCGCCTTGACGTGATGCAGGCGCGCCCCCTGGCTGGCCGCAGTGGCCGCCATGGCCCCCACCTGCACCACCACGAGGTCGTACGCCTGCTGAGGGGTGATGGCCATGTTGCGCCGGCCAAAGCCCATGAGGTCGGGAAGGCCCGGGTGCGCGCCCAGCGCAACGCCATTGCCAATGGCCGCGGCCACGGTCTTGCGCATGGTGCCCGGGTCGCCGGCGTGAAAGCCGCAGGCAATGTTGGCCGACGACACCAGCGGCAGAATCTCGAGATCGTGCCCCATGCTCCAGGCACCGAAGCTCTCGCCCATGTCGCAATTCAGGTCGATGGACAGCGTAGTCATGGTCTTGCTTCCTTGAAACGGTGATATGGCGTGTTCAGTGTAGCCAAAAAGAACGGCGCCGTGAGGCGCCGTTCTTGAGGGTTACTGGCCTTCGAGGAAGCTCTTGAGCTTGTCGGCCCGACTGGGGTGGCGCAGCTTGCGCAGCGCCTTGGCCTCGATCTGGCGGATGCGCTCGCGGGTGACGTCGAACTGCTTGCCCACTTCTTCGAGGGTCTGGTCGGTGCTCATCTCGATGCCGAAGCGCATGCGCAGCACCTTGGCTTCGCGCGGCGTGAGCGAATCGAGCACTTCCTTCACGACGTCGCGCATGGAACCATGCAGCGCCGATTCGGCCGGCGACAGCGTGCCGACGTCTTCGATGAAGTCGCCCAGGTGGGAATCGTCGTCGTCGCCGATGGGGGTTTCCATCGAGATCGGCTCCTTGGCGATTTTAAGGATCTTGCGCACCTTTTCTTCGGGCATGTCCATCTTCTGCGCCAGCGTTGCGGGATCGGGCTCGCTTCCCGTTTCCTGCAGAATCTGCCGGTTGATGCGGTTCATCTTGTTGATCGTTTCGATCATGTGAACCGGAATGCGAATGGTGCGTGCCTGGTCGGCAATGGAGCGCGTGATCGCCTGACGAATCCACCAGGTGGCGTACGTGGAGAACTTGTAGCCGCGACGGTATTCGAACTTGTCGACCGCCTTCATGAGGCCGATGTTGCCTTCCTGAATGAGGTCAAGGAACTGCAGGCCGCGATTGGTGTACTTCTTGGCAATGGAGATCACCAGACGCAGGTTGGCCTCGGTCATTTCGCGCTTGGCCTTGCGTGCCTTGGCCTCGCCGGTGGCCATGCGCTTGTTGACGTCCTTCAGGTCTTTCAGCGGCAGCACGACAGCACGCTGAAGCTCGATGAGCTTCTTCTGGATTTCCTGCACGTCGGGCACGTAGCGTTCGAGCGTTTCGGAATACGGATGCCCCGCCTTCACTTCATCGAGCACCCAGTCGAGATTGGTTTCATTGCCCGGGAAGCTCTTGATGAAGTGCGCACGCGGCATGCCGGCGCGCTCAACACAAGTCTGCATGATGGCGCGTTCGTGCTGACGCACCTCACGTACCTGCACACGCATCGCGTCGGCCAGGCGCTCGACCATCTTGGCCGTGAAGCGTACGCCCATGAGTTCGTTCAGAATGGCTTCCTGCGCTTCCTGGTAGCGCGGCGAACCGTAGCCGTCGCTTTCGAAGGCTTCGCGCATCTTGTCGAACCATTCCTGCACGATGTCGAACTTCTTCATCGCCTTCTTGGCCAGGAACTCGATCTGCTTGCTGCTCATGCCGCCGGCGGGGCCGTCGTCATCGTCATCGCTGGTCACGCCCGAGCCCGCGTAGTCTTCGCCTTCCTGGTCGACCAAACCGTCGACGAATTCGTCGATCTTCATGGTGCCCTCGCGCACCTTGTCGGCGTGCTCGAGGATTTCCTGAATGGTGGTGGGGCATGCGGCAATGGCCATGACCATGTGCTTGAGGCCGTCTTCGATACGCTTCGCGATCTCGATTTCGCCCTCGCGGGTCAACAGCTCGACCGTACCCATTTCGCGCATATACATGCGCACCGGGTCGGTGGTGCGGCCGAAATCGGAATCGACGGTGGTGAGCGCGGCCTCGGCTTCGTCTTCGACGTCGTCGTCGCTGGCCGACACCGGCGTGGCGTCGCTCATCAGCAGCGTATCGACATCGGGCGCCTGGTCGTACACCGAAATGCCCATGTCGCTGAACGTGCTGATGATGCCGTCGATCGCCTCGGCATCGACCAGGTCATCAGGAAGATGGTCGTTGATTTCGCCATAAGTGAGGTAGCCGCGGTCTTTGCCCAGCTTGATGAGCACCTTGAGACGGTTGCGGCGGGCCTCCTGTTCCTCGGGCGTGAGCTGGCTGCGGGCCGGGGCGTCTTTCTCGCCCTTGGCGCGCTTGCTGCCGCGCTTGGGCAGCGGCTTGAGCTCGGGAATGACCTCGCCTTCGCCGTTGTCGTCATCGATGAAGTCATCGGTATCGGCACCGGCATTCTTGGCGGGGCGACCCGGGCGCCGGCCGGTCGATTTCGAGGCGCGTGCCTTGGGAGCGGTTTCGCCTTCCGCCTTGGCCGCCGTTTTCTTGGCAGCGGTTTTCTTGGCTGCCGTCTTTTTGGCAGCAGTTTTCTTGGCCGCAGTCCTCTTCGCGGCAGCTTTCTTCGCCACGGTCTTGCTTGCAGCCTTCTTCGCAGCGGTTTTCTTGGCGGCTGTCTTTGCCGCCGCGCCGCCCTCGACGCTTTCCCCCACCTTCACTGAGAGCGAGTCGGCATCGCCGGTCGCGGCTACAGTTTTGGTTTGCTTGACGGCCTCTTCAGCCGCTTTGGGGGAAACACGGGTCTCTTTGGTCATAGTCGCTTTCCGTAGACGCAGATACACTGGAAGGGCACGAGGCCACCACTCGTTGCTTCGGTAGGAAGGAAGATTCGCCGGGGCACAAGAAGCGCATGCGCCGCGAAACATTCCATTTTACAACACTTTACGCGAACCGCCCGCTTCCAATTGAAGCCTGCGGCGGCTCAAATCCTGATAACGCTGCTGCTGAGCAACGTCTTTCAGGCCGCTTTGCGCAAGGGCGGCCTGTTCAGCCTTGATCAGATCGAGCTCGATGCGTCTGAGGGCGTCATTCCATTCGGCCTGCGGGTCAGGCAGGTCTTCCTCGGCCAGCACCTGTGGCCCGAGCCCCGACAGCACCTGCTCAAGATCCGAGCCAGGTTCCGCCGCCTGCAACAGCGCCCCGGCGTGGCGGGCGCCGCTGGATGCGGCAAGCGCGATCAGATCGCGTACAAGTTTCAAATGGGGGCCTCGCTCGAGTATTTCAAGCTGTTGGTCTCCCAGCCCGGCCACCAGCCCCGGGTGTGCTATCAACAATCGTAACAGCTGCTTCGCCATGGGCGTAACGCTGTGGCGCGTACTTGCACCGCGCCGAGCGCCTCTATGCTGCGCGCCAAACCCGGCAGCAGATGGCATATGGGTGTCGGCAAGCGGCATACCCTCGTCTTGCGAATCGAACCAGGGTGTGTCGTCAAAAGGTGGTTCGGGCGTAGCCGCACTCGCCGATGCGCCATGCCGCGAGGCTTCCCTCGCGAGCATGCGCCCCGCCGTTGACGGTGCTGCGGGTGCGGCTGCCGCACCCGGCCGACGCGAGTCGGCACGCAGCGCCATTGCCGCCTCGCGCGCTCCCGCCGCAGCACGCGCCTGTTCCAGCAAACCGCCCAGCTCCTCGGGCGTAAGCAGCACCTGGCGCGCGAACTCACGCTCGAGCTGCAGGCGATAGGCATTCTGCGGCAAGGTTGCCAGCAGCGGCGCGGCCTCATGCACACACGCCGCGCGCCCTTCGGCTTCATCGAGCCGATGCCGGGCGGCCAGTTCGTCGAGCATGAAGCGCGACAGCGACACTGCATCGTCCAGTGCCGCTCGAAACGCCTTGTCACCGTACGCAGCGATGTAGGAATCCGGGTCGTGCTCGGCAGGCAGAAACAGAAATCGCACCGAAACGTCGTCACGCATGAGCGGCAGGCACGCCTGCAGTGCGCGCCACGCGGCACGGCGCCCGGCCGCATCGCCGTCGTAGCTGAAGATCACCTTGTTGCTGGCCCGCAGCAGCTTCTGCACGTGCTCGGGTGTGGTGGCCGTGCCGAGCGTGGCCACGGCATTGCTCAGGCCGTGCTGCGCCAACCCGACCACATCCATGTAGCCTTCGACCACCAGCACGCAGCCTTCACTGCGGATCCCGGCCCGCGATTCCCACAGGCCGTAGAGCTCACGCCCCTTCGAAAACAGCGGTGTTTCGGGCGAGTTCAGATACTTGGGCTCACCCTTGCCGATGATGCGCCCGCCAAAACCGATCAGCTTCCCCCGCGCATTACGGATGGGAAACATGATGCGTTCACGGAAGCGGTCGTAACGGCGCCCGTCTTCGGCCTCGATCACCAACCCGCACTCGACCAGCATGGGGTCTTCGTAATCGGGAAACACGGTGGCCAGACCGCGACGGTCTTCGCCCGACCAGCCCAGGCCGAAGCGCGCGGCAATTTCGCCACTGAGGCCCCGGCCCTTGAGGTAGTCGATTGCACGCGGCGATGACTTGAGGCGCGCGACATAATGGCGTTGCGCCGTCTCGAGCACCTGCTCGTGCTGCGTGACTTCCTGTTTACGCTGTTTGTCGAGCTGACGCTGGCGCGGTGTGCGAGGAGCTTCCGGCACCGTCAGGCCCACCGATGCCGCCAATGTGCGCACGGCTTCGGGGAAGCTGGCCCCGGTGTGTTCGATAAGGAAGGTGATGGCCGTGCCGTGAGCGCCGCAGCCAAAGCAATGATAGAACTGCTTGGTGGGGCTTACCGTGAATGACGGCGTTTTTTCGTTGTGAAAAGGGCAGAGGCCAAGCAGGTTGGCACCGCCCTTGCGCAGCTGTACGTATCGCCCGACGACGTCAACGACGTCGACTCGAGCGAGGAGATCCTGTATGAAGGATTCGGGTATCAATCAATACAGACGCGGGGGCAGTTGTTGGCTGCGGATGCGCTTGTAGTGGCGCTTGACGGCGGCTGCATGCTTGCGCTTGCGCTCTGCCGTAGGCTTTTCGTAGTATTCGCGCGAACGCAGTTCGGTCAAGAGACCGTTTTTTTCGATAGTGCGCTTGAAGCGGCGAAGCGCGGCCTCAAAGGGCTCGTTTTCCTTAAGACGAACGATAGGCATGTATTCCTGGCCTTGTAGATTAAATAAAAGACACAAACGGGATAACTATAAATCATACCCCGCCGCATTTGGGCAAGTCAATTAGTATACAGGAACGCGGCAGAGTCTAGCGCGTGCCCTTGCGCAGCCATGATTCGAGCTGATGCGGACGGATGCTGTCGTAATCTTCAAACGGCTGGTGAATCCAGGGGTTGGTAGGCAGTTTCTCGACGTAGTAATCGGGAATGGCCTGCGAATGCCCCTTCCACCACAGCACGGCAGTACGGAGCTCTTCAATAGCCGGGCACTGGTGCACGAGGTGATCGCGCACCCGGCTGAACGTGAGGCCGGTATCGACCATGTCGTCAACCAGCAACACTTTGCCGTCGATGGTGCCGCGCGTAATGGTGATGAACTGCGCGATATCGAGCTGACCCTGCACCGTACCGGCCGCTTCACGATAACTGCTGGTAGCCAGAATGCCCAGGGGTACGTCGAAGATGCGCGAAAGGACGTCGCCCACCCGAACGCCGCCGCGTGCCAGGCAGAGTATCTTGTCGAATTTCCAGCCCGACTCGTGCACGATCAGCGCCAGGCGTTCGATGAGTTCGTGGTATTGATCCCAGGATACCCAGTGATCACGATCCGTATTGGCAGGCAGGCTCATTTTTCGCGGTTCCTTGATTCACACCTTGAAAGACTGGTTCAGCATGATGGTTTCCATACGGTCGGGGCCCGTGGAGATCATGTCGATGGCCACGTCGCAGACTTCGGCGATGCGCTCGAGGTAACGGCGGGCGTTGACGGGCAGCTTGTCGTATTCCGTGATGCCAGCCGTGGAGTCGCTCCAGCCCGGCAGTTCTTCGAAGACCGGCTCGGCTTCGGCAACGGCGTCGGCGCCATACGGCAGCACGTCGAGGAATTCACCCTTGTAGCGGTAGCCCACGCCGATGCGCAGGGTCTCCAGGCCGTCGAGCACATCGAGTTTGGTGATGCACAGGCCGTTTATGCCGTTGATGGCCACCGAGCGCTTCATGGCCGCGCCGTCGAACCAGCCGCAGCGGCGCGGGCGGCCCGTGACGGAGCCGAATTCCTTGCCCACTTCGGCCAGGCGCGCACCGATGTCGTCGTGCAGTTCGGTGGGGAATGGCCCCGAGCCGACACGGGTGGTGTAAGCCTTTGCGATGCCCAGAACGTAATCGAGCATCTGCGGGCCCACCCCTGCCCCGGCCGCCGCCGCACCAGCCACGCAATTGCTGCTGGTGACGAACGGGTACGTGCCATGGTCGATGTCGAGCAACGCGCCCTGCGCCCCTTCGAACAGCAACCGCGCACCCGCCTTGGAAGCCTTGCTGAGTTCGTGCGAGACGTCGGCAACCATGCCCTTGAGTTCGGGGGCTATGGCCATGACCGTGTCACGTACCTGGCTGGCCGCCACCGGCTCTGCGCCCAGATACTGAGTCAGCACGAAGTTGTGATAGTCGAGCGCCTCTTCGAGTTTGGCCTCGAACACGGCGCAATCGTAAAGATCTTGCACCCGCAACGCCCGGCGCGCGACCTTGTCTTCGTATGCCGGGCCGATACCCCGACCGGTGGTGCCGATCTTGCCGTCGCCCTTGCGCGCCTCGCGCGCCTGATCGAGCGCAATGTGGTAAGGCAGAATGAGCGGGCACGCAGCCGACACGCGCAGGCGTGAACGCACATCGAGACCCGCCTGTTCGAGTTCGCCGATTTCCTTGAACAGGGCCTCGGGCGAGAGCACCACGCCATTGCCGATATAGCAGGTGACATGGCTGTGCATGATGCCCGACGGTATCAGCCGCAGGATGGTCTTGACGCCGTTGATCCACAGCGTGTGCCCGGCATTGTGGCCGCCCTGAAAGCGCACCACGCCCTGTGCCGACTCGGCAAGCCAGTCGACGATCTTGCCCTTGCCCTCGTCACCCCACTGGGTGCCGATAACCACGATATTCTTGCTCATTTCATCTGATGATAACGATGCGCCGGCTGCACGCGGACAGGCCAGCAATATGAAAACCCTTACGATAAAGCAGCAGACATCCGCACGCTACTGAATCGCCCTCACCTTCCATTGCCCCTGCTCGCATACCAGTTCGCGATCGAACACGAACTCGTCGAGGCTTTGTTGCTGGCCTGGAAGCACCTGTACCACGATGATGCCCTGCGCGCGCAGCGCACGCAGCGCCGCCGAAAGGGCTGGATCGCAGCCCCACGGCGCACGCACTGCCTTGGCGGGTTCGGCAGGTGCGAGCCCGCCGGCAAGCGCACGCAAGTCTAGACTGAAACCGGTAGCCGGGCGGGCGCGGCCAAACGCCGTGCCCACGCCGTCGTAACGGCCGCCACGCACCAAGGTGTCGTGCCAGCCGTCGGCATAGATCGCGAAGACGATGCCCGAGTGATACCCATAGCCCGATCGCACGTCGGCGAAATCGAAACTGACTTCATAATCGGAAAGAAAGCCGGCAAGCTGCTCGAGATCGGCCAGTGCCTGCCCGACCTGCGGCAGTTGCGGCAAGACTTCACGCGCGCGCTGCAGCACTTCGCCCCCGCCGTACAGTTGCGTGAGCGCGATGAGCGCATCGAGGCTGCCGGCTTGCAACGGTGTTTCGCTGGCGAACGCACGCAGGCCGGTGACGTCTTTCGTTGAAAGCAGATCGGCAACGTCTTCCGCGTTACGGGCGAGGGCCGGATCGGCTTCGATGATGGCGCGCGAGACGCCCGGATGATTGAGATCGAGCCGCGCATGTTCCACACCCGCAAGACGTACACTTTCCAGCGCAAGCTCGATGACCTGGATGTCGGCCTCGACACCCGCATGACCAAAGATCTCAGCGCCGATCTGCAGCAGTTCGCGATCGGAAAGCAGGCCCATGGGCTTGGCGTGCAGCACCGACCCGCAATAGCACAGGCGCGTAACCCCTTCGCGATTCAGAAGATGGGCGTCGATACGCGCCACCTGCGGCGTCATGTCGGCCCGCACCCCAAGCGTGCGGCCAGAGAGCTGGTCGACCAACTTATTGGTACGCAGCGACAGGTCGTGGCCGTGGCCCGTGAGCAGGGATTCGAGATATTCCACCAATGGCGGCATTACCAGCTCGAAGCCGTATACGCGATACAGGTCGAGCAGCTTGCGGCGCAATTCTTCGATGCGGCGCGCCTCTGCGGGAAGGATGTCCGCCAGGCTTTCCGGCAGCAACCACTTGGTCATCATGGGTCGTGTGTGAGTCCACTCGGGGAGTGAATGCCAAACAAAAAGCGACTTGGGGCGTAAGCCCGCCAAGTCGCTCGCGGAAAAGTAATCGAAACTTACACGCTATTGTAAACCATGCAGCGCGCAGCGCAAACGGGCAATACAAGCCGCAGGGCCCGGCACATGCACCGGGCCGCTGTACGGCCTGTTACTGAGGCATCGGCTGAGGCTCACGCCCCGAAGCCGCCTGCCCGCCCTGCGCCTCGTTCCAGAACTTGAAGAAGTCGGACTTGGGGCTGATCACGAGTGTATCGCCCTGCCCGCCAAAGGCGGAGCGATAGGCCTCGAGGCTGCGGTAGAAGTCGTAGAACTGTGGATTCTTGCCGTAGGCCTCGGCATAAATGCGCGCCGCGACCCCTTCGCCTTCACCCATGATCGCCTGCGCCTGAGCATACGCTTCCGCAAGCATTTCCTGGCGCTGGCGATCGGCCTGCGCGCGGATGCGCTCGCCATCGGCCGCCCCGGAGGCGCGCAGCCGGTTGGCTTCCTGCTTGCGCTCGGCTTCCATGCGCCGGTAGACGGATTCGGAAATCTCGGGGGCGAACTCGATGCGACGCAGGCGCACATCGACGATTTCAACGCCCAGCGGCCGCGCGCGGCCCTGAACGTTGCTGAGAATTTCGCGCATGATGGTGTCGCGTTCGGTGGAGACCACCGCCTTGACGGTACGCACGTTGACCGAAGCGTTCAGGGCGTCGCGAATCTGCGCCTGCAGGCGCTCGACCGCGGCGCGATCGTTTGAGCCGAACGTGACGTAGAACAGACGCGGATCATCGATGCGCCATTTCACGAACGAGTCGATCAGAAGGTTCTTCTTTTCGGCCGTCTGAATGCGCTCGGGGTCATTGGTTTCGATGGTCTGCAACCGCTTGTCGAGGCGCGTGACCGTTTCGAAGGGCGGTGGCAGCTTGAAATAAAGCCCCGGCTCGACAATGGTCTTGCGCACTTCGCCCAGGGCGAACACCAGCACGGCATCGCGTTCACGCACGACGAACATGCACGATGACAGTACGGCAAGAACGATGAGCAGGCCCACCAGTGCAGGGAACATACGTTGCATCTTTGTGCTCCTAGCGGGAATAGGGGTTGGCCAGCTGCGCGCCGCGTGCCGCGGTGCTGCCAGCAGGTACTGAGCTGGACGGGGCCGGCGCCTGACGGTTGGCCGCCGCCGCGCCTGCGGCACCCGCCGCGGCTTCGGGCGCGGCACTGCCCGGGGTGCCACCCGGACGATAGTCGCGCGCTGCCTGGCTCATGATCTTGTCGAGCGGCAGATACAGCATGTTGTTGCTGGAATCGGCATCGACCATGACCTTGGCCGAGGACTCGAGAATCTGCTGCATGGTGGCCAGATACATGCGCTGGCGCGTGACTTCCGGTGCGCGGGCAAACTCGCGCTCCACGCTGGTGAAGCGTGCGGTGTCACCCTCGGCGTCGCCCACCACCTTGGCGCGATAACCTTCGGCATCTTGCAGCATGCGGGCAACCTGGCCTTGTGCCTGGGGCAGCACCTGGTTGGCGTACGCGTTGCCTTCGTTGATCTGCCGTTCGCGATCCTGACCCGCCTTCACGGCGTCGTCGAACGCCGCCTGCACCTGCTCGGGCGGCTGCACGTTCTGAATGGCCACGGTGCTGATCTGTATGCCGGTGTGGTAGCGGTCGAGAATGCTTTGGGCGAGCGTGTGCACTTCGGACGCCACCTCGGTACGGCCTTCATACAGCACGAAGTCCATGGTCTTGCGGCCGACGATTTCGCGCATGGCGGTTTCGGCCGCCTGGCGCACCGATTCGTCGGGCATCGCCGTACGAAAGAGATAATCGGGCGCGCCATCGGGGTTCAGACGATACTGAACCACGTACTGCACGTCGACAATATTTTCGTCGGTGGTCAGCATGAGGGATTCGGGCAGGACCTTGTTACGGGCGCTTCCGCGAAAGCCCACTTCGAACGTACGCAACTGCGCAATGTTCACCATCTGGTGCTGTTCGATGGGGTACGGCATGCGCCACTGCAGGCCCGGCGGCATGGTTTTCGTGTACTTGCCAAAGCGCGTGACCACGGCAACCTGGCCTTCCTGAACGATCATGAACCCGCTGAGGCCCCAGATGATGACCGCGATGAGCGCCAGAACACCCAGCAGCTTGGGCGAACCCGATGGCAACGAGGGCATGCCGCCGCCCGTACGGGGCGTGCGCGGCCCGCCGCGGCCGCGCTTGCCACCGAACAACGAACTGATGCGGTTGTTGAAGTCGCGCCAGACTTCGTCGAGGTCGGGCGGCGCTTCGTTGTTACGAGGACGGCGCGATGCGTCGTCATCGTTGCGGCCGTCATCGTTGCGGCCGCCCCGACCCCAACCGGGGTCATTCAGGTTGAATATTTTCGACATTGAACGCATTGTTTCCCGCGATTTGAGCTGATTCGGCGACCGCCCCTCGCAGACCCTCCAAACCAGAGCGCGTAAGCGCGCTTACAAAAACTCGTGCAATCGTACCATGTTCGTCCCGTTCGACCCGGGGCTCGTAACCGGCCAAATCGATTTTGTTATAGACGAGAATGCGAGGGATCTTGTCTGCACCGATGTCTTCCAGAACCTTGTCGACTTCCATGATCTGTTCGTCGCGCTGCGGACTGGCCGCATCGACGACGTGCAGCAGAAGGTCGGCATGCACCGTTTCTTCAAGCGTGGCCCGGAACGCTGCGATCAGCGTAGGCGGCAGGTCGCGAATGAAACCCACGGTATCTGACACCACGACCTGCCCTGCCCCTTCGATCCAGATGCGCCGGGTGGTCGTGTCGAGCGTGGCAAACAGCTGATCCGCCGCATAGGCACCTGCCCGGGTCAGGGCATTGAAGAGCGTGGACTTGCCGGCGTTGGTATAGCCCACCAGTGACACCGAAAAGGTTTTGCCCCGCGCGCGTGAGCGCCGCTGCGTGGCACGCTGGCGCTGCACGCGAGCGAGGCGCTCGCGCAGCACCTTGACCTTGGCACCGATCATGCGGCGGTCGAGCTCCAGCTGTGACTCCCCCGGACCGCGAATGCCGATACCACCCTGCTGACGCTCCAGGTGAGTCCACATGCGGGTCAGGCGGGTCGACAGATGCTGCAGCTGTGCAAGCTCGACCTGCAGCTTGCCCTCATGGCTTTTTGCACGTAGCGCAAAAATATCAAGAATGAGCGATACGCGGTCGACCACCCTTACCTTCAGGGCGCGTTCGAGGTTGCGCTGCTGCGCAGGTGAAAGGGCCTGATCGACAAGTATGACTTCGGGCTGCGTGGCCTGCACCAGCAGCGCCGCTTCCTCGACCTTGCCGGAACCGATGAAGTGCGCCGCATCGGGGCGCGCCCTGCGCACCTTGAGGGTCTCCACGATTTGCGCGCCCGCCCCTTCGGCCAGCATGTGAAACTCTTCGGCGTGCGCCTCGTAGTCGGGCTCGCCCATGTCGACGGTGATGATCAGCGCACGCATGGGCTATCGCACAGACAAAAGGCCCGCCACATGACATGCGGCGGGCGCGAAACGAGCGAGGTAAAGCTGGGGGGCGCGCTTATTCAGAGGCGCCATCCGCCTGAAAATTGACCGGACGCGACGGCACGACCGTGGAAATGGCGTGCTTGTAAACCATTTGGGTGACGGTATTGCGAAGCAGTACGACATACTGGTCGAACGATTCGACCTGACCTTGCAACTTGATGCCGTTTACAAGGTAGATGGAGACGGGCACGTGGTCCTTGCGCAACGCGTTGAGAAACGGATCTTGTAATGTTTGCCCTTTATTGCTCATTGGCTAGGCTCCTGTTGTGTTGTTATAGGAAAAAAATGGCGAAACGCCTACTTTACAGGGTTTTCCCTTATTCCGCACGCCGCAGAGACCCGTAATACGAGCATTTTAATCAGTTTTCAGTATTTGTTCAGACAAGGCATTACAAAGGCGGTCGCAATCTTCAGGTGTTCCGACCGTTATGCGCAGGAACTGGTCGATACGCGGCGCGGCGAAATGACGCACCAGAATGCCTTGTTCCCGCAACCCTCGTGCCAACGTTGCCGCATCGAACTCGGGATGCCGTGCAAAAACGAAGTTGGTGCGCGAAGGAAGCACTTCAAAACCCATGCTTTCAAGTTGTTGCGTCAGAGCTTCGCGCGCATCGGTCACCTTCTTGAGACTGTCGTGGAAGTACTCGCGGTCTTCGATGGCCGCCACCGCCGCAGCGATCGCCAGCCGATCGAGCGGGTACGAGTTGAAACTGTCTTTCACCCGAAGTATGCCTTCGGTGATCTCGACCGACGCCACACTGTAGCCCACACGCATGCCCGCAAGGGCCCTCGACTTGGAAAGCGTATGAATGACCACGATGTTGGGACACCGATCGAGCAGCGCGATTGCGCTGTCGGCACCGAAATCGACATACGCCTCATCGACCACCATCGCAATATCGGGGTTGCCACGGGCGATGCATTCGATGTCGTCGAGCCCCAGCGCGATGCCCGTGGGCGCGTTGGGGTTCGCGAAAATGATGCCCGCCGGCGGCTCGTCGTGATTCAGGTAGTCGTCGGGCCGGATCGAAAAATCGTCGGCAAGCGGAATCAGCCTGACCGGGATGTCGAACAGCTTGCAATACGTCTTGTAGAAGCTGTAGGTGATGTCGGGCATCAACAACGGCCGACCGGCATGCCGAAAAAGCGCGTTGAAAACGTGTGCCAGCACTTCATCGGAGCCGTTGCCCGGCATGACCTGGGCCGGCTTGACCCCGTAAAAGCCGGCCACGGCTTCGCGCAGTGCAGTGGACTCATTGTCGGGATACAGGCGCAGTGCGTCGTTTGCACCCCGACGAATCGCTTCGAGTGCACGCGGCGAAGGCCCATACGGGTGTTCGTTGGTATTGAGCTTCAGCAAACGCTCGATCTTGGGCTGCTCGCCCGGGGTGTAAGGCGTCAGACCGGCGACGTGGTCACTCCAGAACCTGCTCACGACTTTCCTTGAACGTAGGGGTTGTGCGACGACTTGAACTCAATGCGCAGCGGCGTGCCTTCCAGCTTGAACACGCTGCGAAATCTTGATTCGAGATAGCGGCGATACGAATCGGGAACGGCGTCGAGGCCGCTGCCGTGTATCACGATCAGCGGCGGGTTCTGCCCACCCTGGTGCGCGTAGCGCATCTTGGGGCGGAAAATTCCCTTGCGCGGCGGCGGCTGTTGTTCAACCGCCGCATGCAGCGTGCGGGTCAGCTTGGGCGTGGAAAGCTTGCGATACGCCGCGGCGTGGGCTTCATCGACCGATTTCATTACGGCCTTGAGCCCCTGCCCCTTGAGCGCGGAAATGGTATGCACCCGCGCAAACGACAGAAAGCGCAGCTTGCGGTCGAACTCACGGCGGATCCACTCGCGCCGCTCAGCATCGAGTCCGTCCCATTTGTTGATGGCCACGACCAGCGCACGGCCCGATTCCACGATGAACCCGGCAATGTGTGCGTCCTGATCCGAGATTTCGGCCTGCGCATCGACCATGAGCAGGACCACGTTGCAGGCCTCGATGGCCTGCAGGGTCTTGATGACCGAAAACTTTTCGATGGTTTCGAACACCTTGCCGCGGCGGCGCAGGCCGGCGGTATCGATCAGCGTGTATGCCTTGCCGTCACGTTCGAAATCGATCTCGATTGCATCGCGCGTCGTACCGGGCATGTCAAACGCAATGACGCGTTCTTCGCCGATGAGCGCGTTGATGAGGGTGGACTTGCCCACGTTCGGGCGCCCCACGATGGCCAGCTTGAGACGGTGACGCGGCTGTTCGGGTTGCGCTTCAGTCTCGTCGTCTTCCGCATCGAGGTCGATCGTATCGGGGTCGATGTCTTCGGGAAACTCGGGCTCGTCGGCCTGCACGGCCGCCAGGTCATCGTCATCGGCCTCGTCGAGAAACGACAACGCGTCTTCGATCAGGTCGACCACCCCGTCGCCGTGCGAGGCCGAAATGGGTCGGGGTTCGCCCAGCCCCAGTTCGTGAAACTCTGCGAGCGCAGCCGCATGACGCATGCCTTCGGCCTTGTTCACCGCCAGTATCACGCGCTGCCCTGAACGGCGCAGCAACTGTGCGATCTCGTGATCGTGAGCGTTCACACCGGCGCGTGCGTCGACCAGAAAGATGACGACGTCGGCTTCTGCGATGGCCTGTTCGGTCTGGCGGGCCATTTCACGCAGAATGCCGTCTTTGGCAACCGGCTCGAACCCGCCCGTGTCGACTGCAATGAACGGGTGGCGGCCAATACGGCCCTCGCCGTAGTGACGATCACGTGTGAGCCCCGCGAAGTCGGCCACCAGGGCGGCACGCGATCGGGTAATGCGGTTGAACAGGGTGGATTTGCCGACGTTGGCTCGGCCGACCAGCGCTACAACCGGTTTGAAACGGGACGTGCTCAATTCACACCAACCAGTACGAGGTTGCCATTGCCGGTCTGCACCAGCACACCAGCGGCCGTGCCCACCAGGGGCGACAGTACTGCACCGCCGCCCACGTTCAGACGTCCGAGCAGACGGCCGTCGCTGCGCGCCAGAAAATGCACGTAGCCTTCGAAGTCGCCCACCGCCACAGCAGCGGGCACCACGGCGGGGGTGGCCAGACGACGGTTGCGCAATGCATTCTGGCTCCAGACCTGTTCACCGTTCATGAGCGAGACCGCCTGCACGACGTCGCGTTGCGTGGCCGCATAGGCGTGACGATCATCGTGGGTCATGCCCGTGTGGCTGGAAAACGGAATGTCCCAGGCCGGACGCCCGCCCTGGGTAATGTCGAAGCAGGTCATGCGCCCCTGATAGGTTACGCCGCACAGCAGCGGGCCCACCACCTGGGGCGCCCCCACGACGTCGTTGATGCGTTCCAGATCGGTTGCACCCCGCGAGATCGATACGGGTGCTTCCCATTGCACGGCGCCGTTCATGGCGTTAATGGCAATGAGCCGCCCGTTGGGAAGGCCCGAAATGACGAGCCCCTCGGTAATGAGCATCTGCATGCTGGTCTTGAGCGCCAGCGCCGGCCCCGGGCGCTGCACCTCCCAGCGCGGCTCGCCCGTTTCGGCGTCGAATGCCTGGATACGGTAATCGGTACTGCGCACCACCACCACGTCATGACCCACCGCGGGCGGAATCATGACGGCACTGGTGGCGCGTGCGCGCCATTTTTCGGCACCCGCCGAATCAAACGCAATGACCGTGCCGTCGCTGGCCGCCACCGCAGTCGTGTTGCCGTCGGACCCTGCCCCGGCCGAAAGCGTGAGGTCGGGCGTGGCGCGCCACAACACGCGGCCCGAGGCGAGATCGACCTTGGCCACCGCATTGGGCGTTGCCGCAAACACGGCCTCGCCCACCACCGCAGGCGCAAAGCCATAGCCGCCGCCGCTGCCTATGGGTGCTGACCAGCGCACTGCGGCCGCGACTTCGGCTTCATATTGGGTGAGCTCGACAGGATCGTAGCGGGTATCGCTGCTCGAAAACATGGAGCACGCGCTCAGCGAAAGCAGGCTGAGCGCCATGAACGAAGCGCGAAGAAAGCGACGGGACACGGCTGGCTGCATGAGGATCAGGCTCCGGCAAGGGCGTCAATCTTGAGTTGTACGATTTGTGCGATTGGGTCGGCACCGAATGCTTCTACCGCGCGCTGCCACTCGGCGCGCGCTTCATCGATCTTACCCTGTGCATGCAGGATATCGCCACGGCGGTCGGCGTACAGCGCCTCGAAGCTTGCTGGCGCATTGGCCAGTTGCGCCAATGCCTGGTCGTACTGCTGTTGTTCGAGCAGCACACCGGCAAGCCGTAGCCGCGCCAGCGCCACCAGCGCAGGATCGTTGCCGTTCTGCACGAGCCATTGGAGTTGATCGCGCGCGGCGTCGAGCTGGCCGCGTTCGGCCAGCGCCGTGGCGGCCACCAGCACGGCGCGCGGCGTATAGCCCGATTTGGGGAAGGAGTCGCGCAGCGTGGCGCTGGCCGCCTGAATGCGGGCCACCGACTCTTCGCCTTCCTGTTGCGCCGCCGATTGCAGGGCCTCGAAGTACCCCATGGCCTGAGTGGCCTTGTGCCCCTGGTACCACTGCCAGCCGCGCCAGCCGACGATGGAGGCGACGATCGCAAACACCAGTACGGCGACGAGGGTGCCGTGGCGTTCCCACCATGCCCGTATGGCGTCAAGTTTTTCCTGTTCTTCCAGATCGTATGCCATTTACATCCTCGTCTTGAGTGTCTGCGCGATTGCGTCAAAGGGCAGCGTTTCCTGCTGCGGGCGGGTATCGCCTTCCTGCTGACGCAACCATTTGACGGCCGCGTTTCCGGCCGCGAGTTCGTCGGGCCCGATGATGAGTGCCACCGCCGCACCGCTCGCGTCAGCGCGCTTGAACTGCGATTTGAAGCTCGACGAACCGGCGTGAACCAGCACCCGATACCCGGCATCGCGCAGGCTTTCGGCCAGCAGCGCCGCCCGGCGTTGCTCGGCCTCACCCTGGTGCACGACGTAAACGTCGCATTCGGGCCGCTCGGCCGATTGCCCGGCCTGCTGCCAAAGGTCGAGCAGGCGCTCCATGCCGATCGCAAAGCCCACGGCCGGTGCCGGCTTGCCCCCCAATAGCTCGAGCAGGCCGTCGTAGCGGCCACCGCCGCAGACGGTTCCCTGGGCACCGAGGCGGTCGGTCACCCACTCGAACACGGTGAGGTTGTAGTAGTCGAGCCCCCGCACCAGACGCGGGTTCAGGGTGTATTCGATACCTGCATCGCGCAGGCGTGCGCACACGCCTTCGAAATGCGCGCGCGACGCTTCACCCAGGAAATCGAAAAGCCGGGGCGCCTCGTTCGCCATCTGCTGCATGGCGGGATTCTTGGTGTCGAGCACGCGCAGCGGATTGGTGTGCATGCGACGGCGCGCTTCTTCGTCGAGCACGTCGATGTTCTTTTCCAGATGGGCGATCAGCGCGTCGCGATGCGCGGCACGCTCATCGGCCTGCCCGAGCGAGTTTAGCTCGAGGCGGATGTCGGTCAGTCCCAGACGCTTCCAGAGCCGTGCCAGCATCACGATGAGTTCGGCATCGATATCGGGGCCGGCAAAGCCCAGGGCCTCGACGTCGATCTGGTGGAACTGGCGATAGCGGCCGCGTTGCGGGCGCTCATGGCGAAAGACCGGGCCCATGCAGTACACGCGCTGCGGACGCTCGTAGAGCAGGTTGTGTTCGATGGTGGCGCGCACCATGCCGGCAGTGAATTCGGGCCGCATGGTGAGGTGATCGTCGTTCAGCGAATCGCGGAAGGAATACATTTCCTTCTCGACGATGTCGGTTACTTCACCGATACCCCGTGCGAACAGGCGGGTGTGTTCGAGCACGGGCGTGCGCATGTTGCGGTAGCCATACATGGCAAGCCATTCGCGCACGATCGCTTCGAGCTCTTCCCAAACCGCGCTTTCGTGCGGCAGGATGTCCTTCATGCCGGTCAGGGCACGTACTTTCTCAAACGACTGGGTCATGAATCTGCTTGGTTGTGAACGCGTGCGCCGACGCCGTAGCGGCGCTCGACGTAATCTTCGACGATCTGCTGGAATTCCTGGGCAATGGTGTCGCCCTTGAGCGTGACGGTGCGTTCCCCGTCGATGAAAACGGGTGCGGCTGGAATCTCGCCCGTTCCGGGAAGGCTGATGCCTATATCGGCATGCCGGCTCTCGCCCGGGCCGTTCACCACGCAACCCATCACCGCCACATTCATGGTCTCGACGCCGGGGTAGCGTGTTTTCCATACCGGCATCTGACGGCGCAGGTAAGACTGAATGCTGTCGGCCAGTTCCTGAAAAAAGGTGCTGCTGGTACGGCCGCAGCCCGGGCAGGCCACCACCATGGGCGTGAAGGCACGCAACCCCATGCTTTGCAGGATTTCCTGAGCCACCACCACTTCGCGGGTACGGTCGCCGCCCGGCTCGGGCGTAAGGGAAATGCGGATCGTGTCACCGATGCCTTCCTGCAGCAAAACGGCCAGCGCCGCTGTGGAAGCCACGATGCCCTTGCTGCCCATGCCCGCTTCGGTCAGCCCCAGGTGCAGGGGGTAATCGCAGCGGGCGGAAAGGTCGCGGTACACGGTGATGAGGTCCTGCACGTGACTGACCTTGCACGACAGAATGATTGCGTTGTGCGGCAGGCCCAGCGCTTCGGCGCGCCGCGCGTTGTCGATGGCAGAGGTGACCAGCGCCTCGCGCATGACGGCCGACGCTTCCCACGGTTGCGCCCGGCGCGAGTTTTCATCCATGAGCCGGGCCATCAGTTCGTGGTCGAGACTGCCCCAGTTCACGCCAATTCGCACCGGCCTGCCATAGCGGCACGCGACCTCGATCATTTGCGCGAAGTTGTCTTCGCGCTTCTTGCCACCGCCCACATTGCCGGGATTGATGCGGTACTTCGAAAGCGCCTGGGCGCATTCCGGGTACTGGGTAAGCAGCTTGTGCCCGTTGAAATGAAAGTCGCCCACCAGCGGCGTGTCGATGCCCATGCGATCGAGCTGCTCGCGGATGGCCGGCACGGCCGCAGCCGCTTCCGGCGTGTTGACCGTAATGCGCACGATTTCGGAACCGGCCATGGCCAGTTCCTTGACCTGAATCGCCGTACCGATTGCGTCGGCGGTGTCGGTGTTGGTCATGGACTGCACCACCACGGGGTGCGTGCCGCCAATCTGCACGGCCTTGCCGCCCCAACTGACGGTGGCCACGCGTGTCGGCCGTTTGGCCGCCGCGCCGACCCGGGAAGGCGATGCCTTCTGGAAGGCCGTATCAGTCATTATTTGCTATGTCTCGCAACCAGTCGAACACCAGCCATGACTCGGGCACCCAGCCGCGGTCGATGGCGTAAAAGCCGGCGATGATGAGAAGTGCCAGAATGATGAGCAACCAGCCCCAGGGGCGGTGTGCGCCTTCGGGTGACGTAGGAATTTCGGCATCGCGGCTGACCGACGGAGCAATGCCCGGGGCCGCCATGATGCTGCGTGCTGCGGTGGGCCCCACCTGGTTGTCGAGCAGCACGAGCACCGATTCGACGTCGGCTTCCATATAGCGCGCATAGTTGCGCACGAAGCCACGAAGCGGCACGCCGGTGGGCAGGCGGCTCCAGTCTTCGGCTTCAAGGGCCTCGATCTGGCGCACGGAAAATTTCAGACGCTGCGATACTTCGTTGACCGAGATGCGGCGCGCCTCGCGCATGCTGCGCAAAGTGGGACCAACACCCGTTGGAGCCGCAGTGCCCGATTCCGGGGCGTCCTGTTCTTCTTTTTCAAGCAGGGATTGGGTCATCCGCGCTCCTTGACCTGGATTTCAGCCCTGTTCGGCAAACGCTGCTCGATGCGCGTGCGATCTTTTACGTCGCCGGCAAGCTGACCGCAGGCCGCAGCGATGTCGTCGCCGCGTGTCTTGCGCACGGTCGTGACCACACCGGCGTCGATGAGGATCTGCGAGAAAAGTCGCACGCGATGCTGCGGCGAACGCTTGAGCCCCGATTGCGGAAAAGGGTTGAATGGAATCAGATTGAACTTGCAGCGCACCTGACGGGCAATGTCGATGAGCTGGCGTGCGTGCTCGTCGGCATCGTTGATGCCATCGAGCATGATGTATTCGAACGTGATGAAGTCGCGCGGCGCATGCTCGAGGTACCGATTGCAGGCTTCGAGCAGTTCGCGCAACGGGTACTTGCGATTGAGCGGCACCAGCTGATCGCGCAGTGCGTCGTTGGGCGCATGCAGCGAGACCGCAAGGGCCACGGGGCAGTCGCGCATGAGACGTTCGATCATGGGCACCACACCCGACGTGGACACGGTGACCCGGCGGCGCGACAGCCCATAGGCGTTGTCGTCAAGCATGAGGCGCAACGCCGTAAGCACGTTGTCGTAATTCAGCAGGGGTTCGCCCATGCCCATCATGACCACGTTGCTGACGACGCGCTCGGGGGTGGCGGGTTCGCCGCCCGGCAACCGCGCCGAAGCGATGTCGTTCTGCAGCACACTGCGCGCGTACCAGAGCTGCCCGATGATTTCGGCCGCCGTGAGGTTGCGGTTGAACCCCTGATACCCGGTGGAACAGAAGGGGCACGCCACCGTACACCCCGCCTGACTGGAGATGCACAGCGTGCCGCGATCGTCTTCAGGAATGAAGACCGTTTCGACGGCATTGCCCATGCCGACGTCGAACAGCCACTTGCGCGTGCCGTCGGCCGAAATGTGTTCGGTGGACACCTGAGGCGGTGCCACGAAGCAGCGCTCGGAAAGCAGGCCGCGGAAGTCGCGCGCGAGGTCGGTCATGTCGTCGAACGAGGCCACACCGCGCTGGTGGATCCAGCGTTGCAGTTGCCGGGCACGGAACGGTTTGCCGCCCCATTGGGCCACGAGTTCGGCCAGGGCGGCGGGATCCATTCCCAGCAGGTTGGGTCGTTCAATGACGGTAGGCATTGCGCTCACGCGGGTTCTGCGGCCTGATCGAGCTGGATCAACGGCTGTGAATGTTGCTTTCCGGGAAGAAGAAAGCGATTTCCACGGCAGCGGTTTCCGGAGCGTCGGAGCCATGCACGGCATTGGCGTCGATGCTGTCGGCGAAATCGGCGCGGATCGTGCCGGGTTCAGCCTTCTTCGGGTCGGTTGCGCCCATCAGCTCACGATTCTTGGCAATGGCATTCTCGCCTTCCAGCACCTGTACGAACACGGGGCCCGACACCATGAAGTCGACCAGATCCTTGAAGAAGGGGCGTTCTTTGTGAACGGCATAGAAACGCTCGGCATCGGTGCGCGAAAGCTGCATCAGGCGCGCGGCAACGACCTTGAGGCCGGCCTGCTCGAAGCGGGCGATGATCTGGCCGATGACGTTCTTGGCGACCGCGTCGGGCTTGATGATGGAAAGGGTGCGTTCAATTGCCATGTGTATTCCGTACAGTTAGCTTGGTGAGAAATTGGAAAATGGGCGGGTTTCTTGAATGAAAACAGGCACTTCGGCGCTGCAAACGACAACCCGGCATTTTACCACGCCCAAGCCGGCCTAACCCATCATAAAATAGGCGGGTATTCAACTTTAGCAGCGCTGCACTGCACAAGGCAGCGTTCGAGCGCCGCCGTGGCGGCCGCCACCCACCATTAAACCATGACCACCCAAAACGACCCGACTTCCAACGACCTCCTTCCCAAGAGTTTTGAACCCCAGGACATCGAGGCGCGCTGGTACGCGCGCTGGGAACAGGGCGGCTATTTCAAAGCCGGCCAGCACGTCACCCCACCCGAGGGCGCCGAAAGCCGCCCGTTCGTGATTCAGTTTCCCCCGCCCAACGTCACGGGCACGCTGCACATGGGGCACGCGTTCAACCAAACGGTAATGGACGGCCTCGCCCGCTACCACCGCATGCGCGGCGACGACACGGCACTGATTCCCGGCACCGACCACGCCGGCATTGCCACGCAGATCGTCGTCGAACGCCAGCTCGATGCGCAAAACGTCTCGCGACACGACCTGGGCCGGGAAAAATTCATCGAGAAGGTCTGGGAATGGAAAGAACAGTCGGGGGGTGCCATCACACGCCAGTTTCGCCGTCTCGGCGCCTCGTGCGACTGGAGCATGGAATACTTCACCATGGACGAGCGCCTGTCGCGCGCGGTGGTCGAAGTGTTCGTGCGCCTGTATGAACAGGGCCTCATCTACCGCGGCAAGCGCCTGGTGAACTGGGACCCGGTGCTGGGTACGGCCGTCTCCGATCTCGAGGTCGTCAGCGAAGAAGAAGACGGCAAGATGTGGGAGATCCGCTACCCGCTGACTCAGCCGCAGGGCGACATCGATGCGCTGGTGGTCGCCACCACCCGGCCCGAAACCATGCTGGGCGACGTGGCGGTCATGGTTCACCCCGAAGATGAACGCTACGCGCATCTCATCGGCAAGACCGTGATTCTGCCGCTGGTCAATCGCGAGATTCCCATCATTGCCGATGAATACGTCGATCGCGAGTTCGGCACCGGCGTCGTCAAGGTCACCCCTGCACACGACTTCAACGACAACGCCGTCGGCCAACGCCACGGCCTTGAAAGCATCAGCATCCTTACGCTCGACGCGCGCATCAACGACAATGCGCCACCCGCCTACCGTGGCCTCGAGCGCTTCGAAGCGCGCAAGCAGATCGTTGCCGATCTCGAGGCCCAGGGCCTGCTGCAAAGCGTCAAGCCACACAAGCTCATGGTGCCGCGTGGCGACCGCACCAATACCGTCATCGAACCCATGCTCACCGACCAGTGGTTCGTGGCCATGAGCAAGCCGGCCCCCGAGGGCACCCTGCACCCCGGCAAGAGCATCACCGACGTCGCGCTCGAGGTCGTGGCCGACGGCCGGGTGCGCTTCCACCCGGAAAACTGGACGACCACCTACAACCAGTGGCTGAACAACATTCAAGACTGGTGCATCTCGCGCCAGCTGTGGTGGGGCCACCAGATTCCGGCTTGGTATGCCGAAGACGGCCGCATCTTCGTTGCCCGCAATGAAGCCGAGGCACTCGAGAAGGCCCGCGCCGCCGGCGTCACCGGCCCGCTGCGCCGCGACGAAGACGTACTCGACACCTGGTTCTCGTCCGCCCTGGTGCCCTTCACCGACCTGGGCTGGCCCGACAACACACCCGAGCTCCAGCGCTATCTGCCCTCCAGCGTGCTGGTCACCGGCTTCGACATCATCTTCTTCTGGGTCGCCCGCATGGTCATGATGAGCATGCACATGACCGGCAAGGTGCCCTTCCGCGACGTCTACGTACACGGGCTCGTGTGCGACATGGAAGGCAAGAAAATGAGCAAGTCGCGGGGCAACACCATCGACCCCGTCGACCTCATCGACGGCATCGACCTTGATGCCCTGCTCGAAAAACGCAGCAGCGGGCTGATGAACCCGAAGCAGGCCGAAAGCATACGCAAGAAGACACGCAAGGATTACCCGCAGGGTATCCCGGCGTACGGCGCCGACGCCCTGCGATTCACCATGGCGGCCTACGCCACGCTCGGGCGCAACATCAATTTCGACCTCAAGCGCTGCGAAGGCTACCGCAACTTCTGCAACAAGCTCTGGAACGCCACCCGTTACGTGCTGATGAACACGCACGGGCATGAGCTGGCTTCCGACACGCAGCAGGTCGATGGCGCCACCATCACGGCCGAAAAATCCGCAGCCGACCGCTGGATCATCAGTCGTCTGCAGCGGCTCGAAGCCGATGTCGAACGCGGTTTTGCCGATTACCGTTTCGACAACATCGCCAATGCGATCTACCACTTCGTGTGGGACGAATACTGCGACTGGTACGTCGAACTGGCAAAGGTGCAGCTGCAGCTGGGCACAGCCGCCCAGCAGCTGGGCACGCGCCGCACCCTCATCCGCGTGCTCGAAACCGTGCTGCGCCTCGCGCACCCCATCATTCCGTACATTACCGAGGAACTGTGGCAGAAGGTATCGGTCGTGGCCGGCAAGCGCGACCCGAATACCGACACCAGCATCTGCGTACAGCCATATCCCCGTAGCGACGCGACCGCCATTGACGACGCCGCCGAGGCGCAGATCGCCGAGCTCAAGGCGCAGGTCGAGGCCGTACGCGCCCTGCGCGGCGAAATGAACCTTTCGCCGGCCCAGCGCGTGCCGCTGATTGCAAAGGGCGACCCTGCGGTGCTGGCGCACAATGCCGAGTACCTGAAGGCACTGGCGCGCCTGAGCGAAGTGCAGATCGTCGACGCTCTGCCCGATCTGGGCGCACCGGTTCAGATCGTGGGCACCACCGAACTCATGCTGCACGTTGAAATCGACGTGGAAGCGGAACGTGCGCGCCTGGGCAAGGAAGTGCAGCGCCTGGAAGGCGAGATCGCCAAGGCTCAGGGCAAGCTGTCGAACGAGAGCTTCGTGCAGCGGGCACCGGCGCACGTGGTGGAACAGGAGAAGGCACGCGTCGCTCAGTTCAGCGAAACGCTGGCTCGCGTGCGCGAACAGCTGGAAAAACTGCCTGCGGCATAAGGTCTGACACCCCTGCGGCCCCTTCCCGTGCAGGGGCCGCAACACCTACGCCAAACGAGGCTGCAGGCTCGCCAGAAAGGCTTCGTCTTTCTTTGTCAGGCGCCCTGCCCTGCGCGCCGCCTCGATCAGATCGGGGCGGCGTTGTGCCGTAATTGCCAGCGACTGCTGGCGACGCCAGGCCTCGATGTTCGCGTGATGCCCCGAACGCAGCACCTCGGGTACCTCGAGCCCGTGATAAACCTCGGGGCGGGTGTAGTGCGGGCTGTCCAGCAGGCCGCTGGTCGCCTCATTGAAGGAATCCTGACGGGCCGATTGCGCGTCGTTGAGCGCGCCGGGCAACAGCCTCACCGTCGCGTCGATGCACGCCAGCGCCGCGATCTCGCCGCCGGAAAGCACAAAGTCGCCCAAAGAAATTTCATGCGTGACGCGCCGCTCGATGAAGCGCTGGTCCACGCCTTCGTAGCGCCCGCAAACAAATACGGCCCCCGGGCTGTCGGCCAGCTCCTGGGCCATGGCCTGGTCGAACCGGCGGCCTGCAGGGCTCATGAGAATGACCGGGACATGGCCGGCACCGTCGACGCCGGGCCCGGCCGCGCGCGCAGCCAGAGCGGCATCCAGCGCCTTTTCGAGCGGTTCGGCCAGCATGACCATGCCGGGCCCCCCGCCGTAAGGGCGGTCATCGACGGTGCGATGCACATCTTCGGTGAAGTCGCGTGGGTTCCAGACATGCATCGACCACAGCCCCAGCCGCCGGGCGCGCCCGGTGACGCCCACGTCTCCCACTACGGGAAAGATCTCGGGAAAGAGAGACACGATGTCGATGCGCATGCCGTGTGTGGAAACGCCGTGGTTAGAAAAGGAATGCCCGCCCGGGCCCCGGGTGCCGCATGAGCGCAGACACCGCTCAGAAATCCGCCGGCCAGTCGGTTTCCAGTCGCCGGTTGGTCAGGTCGACAGTATGAACGTGTGCCGCCACGAAGGGAATCAGCGTTTCAACCTGCATGCCCCGCGAATCAAGCATGGGTTGGGGTACGCCACCGGAATCGACACGCTGGCGCTGCACACGCAAAATCGCGTGCACGCCGTTATCCATGACGTGATCGACGACACCCAGCAACACCCGCTCGCCGGCCTCAGTGCCGTAAACGGTGCACCCGATGAGGTCGACCCAATAATATTCGTCGTTTTCGGTGGCCGGAAACGCCGCACGCGAGACCCACACGGTACAGCCCCGCAGCGGTTCGGCCTGATTGCGGTCGGTCACGCCCTCGAGACTGGCGACGACCGTGGCGCCATGACGGCGGCTTTTCGACACCCTGACGGGCCATGGCGGTTGCGGATCGCCCGTATTCAGCGGCGCCGCCGGCCGCTGCAGCCACCATTCGCGCACGCCGAGCAAGGCGGGCGAACCCGCCGCGTGAGGTTGGATCTTGACCCACCCACGCAGCCCGTATGCGCTCGTGACGCGGCCAAGCTCGACGAGGTCTTGAGGTACGCCGCCATGTGCGGCCGCTTCAGACCGTGACACGAGATCAAGCCCGCGCAAGAGGAATCAGGCGGACTGAGCTGCGCTGTATTGCTTTACAAGGCGGGCAACGGCGGGCGAAAGCTGCGCGCCATTCTCGACCCAATAGGCAACGCGATCTTGCGCAATGCGCAGGTTCTCGACACCTTCCTTGCCAACGGGGTTGTAAAAGCCCAGGCGCTCGATAAAACGGCCGTCGCGGCGGTTGCGGGAATCGGCAGCAACAACGTTATAGAAAGGGCGCTTCTTCGAGCCGCCACGGGCCAGACGAATTACAACCATGGTAATCCTTTGATAGTGTTGTGAAAAACGAAAGATTCTAGCATTGTTCGCCCACGAACAGCAAAGAAAGCGTGGGCAAACACAGCCAGGCTTGAAAACTTACAACAGTGCAGGCGTTGAAGGCCACACTGGGCGCATTCAGCGTCGGCGCAGATAATGCCAGATTTGGTCGCCCTGTGCATGCTGAGCCAGCAGTGCGTTGCCGGTTTGATTGCAAAAGGCCTGAAAATCGCGCTCGGCGTGCGGATCGGTGGTAACGACCTTGAGCACGTCGCCCGATTGCAGGGTGGCCAGAGCCTTTTTGGCGCGCAGAATGGGCAAAGGGCATTTCAGGCCCGAGGCGTCGACCTGCGCCACGGGCTCGGGCAGGCGATGCGCCGAATTCTGCGCCTGGCTCATGCCTGCACCTGCAACCCAAGGCGTTCGCGCACCCAGGCCTCGACGCTGGCGATCGCCTGAGGCAGGGCTTCGACATTGGTGCCGCCACCCATGGCCATGTCGGGGCGTCCGCCGCCCTTGCCACCCACTTGGGCGGCCACCATGCCCACCAGCTCACCCGCCTTGACGCGGTCGACCAGATCGGGCGTGACACCCGCCACGAGGCTGATCTTGCCATCGGCCGGGGCTGCCAGCAGCACAACCACCGACTTGAGCTTGTCTTTCAGCTGATCGACCATGCCGCGCAGTGCCTTGGGATCGGTGCCGGAAAGGCTTGCCACGAGCAGTTTGGAGTCGCCGTCGAGCACCACGGCCTGTTCGGCCAGATTGCTGCCCATGGATGCCGCCTGCTTGCTCTTGAGCCGTTCGAGCTCACGCTCGAGCGTGCGCACCTGGTTCTGCAGCAGACCGATCCGATCGACCAATTCACCAGGTTGCGCCTTGACGGTGCTGGCCGCACGCAGCAGCGTGTCGTTCACCTGATGGACCCATGCCAGGGCATTGTCGCCCGTAATGGCCTCGACGCGGCGCACGCCGGCCGCCACACCGCCTTCAGAAATGATCTTGAACAGGCCGATGTCGCCGGTGCGCGCAACGTGCGTGCCGCCGCACAGCTCGCGCGACGAACCGATGTCGAGCACACGCACGACGTCGCCATATTTTTCGCCGAACAAGGCGACTGCCCCGCCCTGCACCGCCTCGTCGTAGCTCATGAGCTGAGCGGCGGTGGCACGGTTTTCGAGAATTTCGTCGTTGACGATGCGCTCCACACGCGCGATTTGCTCGTGGGTGAGCGGCGCGTCGTGGGCGAAGTCGAAGCGGGTTTTTTCGGCATCGACGAGCGAGCCGCGCTGCTGCACGTGCGCGCCAAGCACTTCGCGCAACGCCTTGTGCATGAGGTGCGTGGCGGAGTGATTGCGCATGGTGCGCACGCGATGTACGGCATCGACCTGAGCCTGCACCGTGTCACCCACGCGCAGTTCGCCTTCCAGAACTTCACCATGGTGACCGAAAACATTGGCCTGGATTTTTTGCGTATCGGCAACCTTGAACCGCATGCCGTTCGCTTCAAGCACCCCGGTATCGCCCACCTGGCCACCCGATTCGGCATAAAACGGCGTGGCATCGAGCACGACGATGGCGCGCTGGCCGGCCTGCACGGATTCAACCCCGGTGCCGTCGACATACAGTGCCGTGACGCGCCCCGTACCCTGCAGCGAGTCATAGCCTTCGAATCGTGTTTCGTCGCCCTGATAGCTCAGGCCTTCGGCGGCCTTGAACTTGCCCGCAGCACGCGCCTGCTCGCGCTGGCGCTGCATGGCAGCCTCGAAGCCGTCGAGATCGATGCCGACGTTGCGTTCGCGGCAGATGTCGGCCGTGAGGTCGACCGGGAAACCATAGGTGTCATAAAGCGTAAACAGCGTCTGACCGTCGAGCACCCCATTTTCAGGGATCTCGGCCAACGCCGACTCGAGAATTTTCATGCCGTGCTCGAGCGTTTCGATGAACCGCTCTTCTTCCTGACGCAGCACCTGTTCCACGCGGGCCTGCTGGGCGGCAAGTTCGGGGTAGGCTTCGCCCATTTCAGCAACCAGATCGGCCACCAGCCGGTGGAAGAACGGCCGCGGCTGGCCGAGCTTGTGCCCATGACGCAGTGCCCGGCGAACGATGCGACGCAGCACGTACCCACGACCTTCGTTGCTGGGAATGACGCCGTCGACGATCAGGAAGCTGCACGCACGAATGTGATCGGCAATGACCTTGAGCGAGTTGTCTTCGAGGTTGCTGGTGCCGGTTTCGCGAGCGGCCGCTGCGATGAGATTGCGGAACAGGTCGATCTCGTAATTCGAGTGGACATTCTGCAGCACGGCCGCAATGCGTTCGAGGCCCATGCCGGTATCGACACAGGGCTTGGGCAGCGGCGTGAGGTTGCCGGCCGCGTCGCGATCGAACTGCATGAAGACCAGATTCCAGATCTCGATATAGCGGTCGCCGTCTTCGTCGGGCGAGCCCGGAGGGCCACCCCAGACGTTGGGACCGTGATCGTAGAAAATTTCGGAACAGGGGCCGCAGGGGCCGGTATCGGCCATCTGCCAGAAGTTGTCGGAAGCGTAACGCGCGCCCTTGTTGTCGCCAATGCGAATGATGCGTTCGCGCGGCACGCCGATTTCGTTCGCCCAGATGTCGTAAGCTTCGTCGTCTTCGTGATAGACCGTTACCCAGAGCTTCTCGGCCGGAAGCATGTACACCGTGGTGAGCAGTTCCCAGGCGTAGCGTATGGCGTCACGCTTGAAGTAGTCGCCAAAGCTGAAATTGCCCAGCATCTCGAAGAAGGTGTGGTGTCGTGCCGTATAGCCCACGTTTTCCAGGTCGTTGTGCTTGCCGCCGGCGCGCACGCAGCGCTGCGACGTGGTGGCTCGCACGTAGGGGCGGGTTTCAGCGCCGGTGAAGACATCCTTGAACTGCACCATTCCCGAATTCGTGAACAGCAGGGTGGGGTCGTTACCAGGCACGAGCGACGATGAGGCAACGATCTGGTGCCCTTTCGACTCGAAAAAGGAAAGGAACTTCTGGCGTATCTCGGAGGTCTTCATTTGCAGCAAGATGCTCGATTCATGGGTAGCCAATCATTATACGCATCACCCCACACACAGGTAAGCATATTGCTTGCCGTCGGGGTACAGGTTTGGCCCCATTTCCATGATCAATACCGCCGTTGCATACCACGGGCATGCGCATGAACCGGTGATCGGATTGGCGGTGGAGGTTCCTTCCGCAGTCTGGCACCCGTAAACGGAGTGGTAGCCGTAGGCCCCGCCGCCAGAGCGGCTGGCGGATCGCCACAAACCGTCTTTGCACACCAGCAGCCCGCCGGGAAGATCATGCGCGATGGCGTTGTCCGGCTCGCATGGCATGCCCTCTTCATGTACCGCACCCACCACCAGCTGGCCGTCGACCGATGCATTGGCGCGCCCGCTGATGTCGCCTTTCACCGACAGCGCGCCCTGAAAATCGGGGTCGCGCGGATCACGCACGCGCAGGTAATTCCAGAGGGCCAGGTGTTCGGCAGTCACCGCCATGCCCACCGTGCCCACCGGCAACACATCGCCGTTCGGCAGCGTGCTGTCGAACGCAAACGCAGCGCCTCGCATGGACGCCGGATCAGCCGGTTGCACTGCGGCCCCCTTCCCCTCTGCCGCCAGCAACCACTGCGCGATCATGGCCTGGTCGGGATCGCGATGCACCGGATCGATCAGCGGCCGTTCGCCATGAATCAGCGCTTCGACCGCGCAAACGGCCCCCGGGCAACTGCCATCACGCCATACGGTAATGCGCGCCGCACCGGTCAGCGCCGTGCCGTGCGCCACGCCCGGTGACAGCAGGCCCGCCTCGACCAGTTCCGCAAGCGTTGGCGAGCGCCAGTCGGCAAAGCCGTCGATCACGAGTGTGTCGGCCGATTCGGCCGACTGGATATCCGGCCCATGCCGCCGTACATACGCCCCTACGGCCTTGTGTACCGCAGCCATCCACACTGCGGCAGCTTGCGCCTGCGCGTCACGATAGCGATTCACCAGCGCCTGCGCGCCCCAGGCGGCCAGCAGGCTGCCGATCAGCAACGCGACGGCCAGCTCGATGAGCGCATACCCCTGCTGACGGCGCAATGGCCCGCCCATGGCCTCAAAGCACCTTGAACACAAAGGTGTTTTCATCGCCCTCGCTGCACTGCGATTCGGTGGCAAGCGCACTATAGCGGGTGGCGGCATCCTTGATTACGGACGCCGCTCCGCCATTGCCGGCTACGGTGATCGAATCAGAAACCCGCTGCATGACCGAGGCAATGGACGGACATGCGGCGTGATTCACCTTGGACAACGTAATGGTGAAGGCAGCCCCGGAATCCACCGTCGCCACGGTGACCTCACCCGCGGAACCCAGACCGTGACGCACCGTGGGCGCGTCCGCCGCGCCCGAGATCGTGAACACCCCCGTGTCGCGCACCATGTTGGCGAGGTTCGCATTGCCGATGCCGTCGTACGGCGTGGGCAGACCGTTGGCCGCATTCACCTTGGCGTGCAGAATGAAGCGGGTGAGCTCTTCGCCGACCTTGGGTACCTTGCTTTCGATGACATAGGCGCTGATTGCAGGAATCGCAATGATCGCAAGCAACAGCACGATCGCCATGACGATGGAGACCTCGACGAGTGAAAAGCCGGCCTGGTGGCGGCGCTGGCTCTGGTGCAGGTTCTGGTGCAGGTTCTGGTGCTGGCTCTGGTGCCGGCGCTGGAGCTGGCGAGGACGGTCGCAGCTGTCGGGGATGCGGGGCATGTGATTTATATGATGTATATACATGACTGAGTCCTTGAAGGAGAGGTTTGTGTGGATATGCCGTGCTACTGACTCGCATGAAACAGCGCGAGCGCCCTGCGCAAATCGTCGATGGCGGCGTAATGCCACAGTGCAATGGCCAGCACACCCGCCACCGCGCCCAGCAGCATCAGCCAGCGCATCACGCGCGCCTGCCGGGCCACGCTGCCCAGCACGTGGCGTTCGACGCGGTCGGCGCACTGACGCAGCCCGTCAATCAGGCCACGCGCCGCGATCATGTCATCGAGAAACCACAACTGCGGCGGATCGAGCAGGCCCGTATCGAAGATCGTGGCCCCGGTGCAGCCAGTATCGATGCGTTCGATCATGAGAGCGACGTGCCGCGCCATCCACGGCGTGGCGCCAGCCACCTGCAGCAGCAAGGCCTGACGCAGTCGCGTGGTGCCATGCTCGGCGCGCCCGAGCGCAACCGCCAGCAACGCAAGAAATCGCAGTGCCTGCACCTGCCGGTACACGCGCCACGGCCCGACGCGGTCGAGGCTGCGGCGCGCCCCGCCGGAATACCGGCCGAAGGAAAGCAGCACTGCGGCCGAAAGAAGGCTCAGAATGCCCAGCGCCAGCGGCCACGCTACTGCGAGCACATCAGCAAACTCGAAGAGCCCGCGAGCGGTGGCGCCGTGATAATGCGCGGGGACCATCGCGAACGTTTCGCGCAACCTGGGAACGGTAAAGAGCGGCATCACGACCAGCATCGCCAGCAACACCGCTACCGCAACCACGGCGGCCAGAAGCGAGCTGACGAGAATCGCCCGCGCCGCCTCCCATACGCTCAGCACCCGCGACATTTCTGCAAATGTGCCCACCAGCGCGTCGTTGCCCCGCTGCTGTGCGCTGCGTACCACAGCGAGCTCTGCCGGCGGGAAAACGCCCACCCACGTGCCGTACAGGTCACCGCCGGCCGCCTGAAGAAGAAGCTCCCACCGGCGCGACAGACGGCCGCGTGTGGTGCGGGTGCCGTAACGCTGCGCATCGGCCGCAAAGATTTGTCCAATCGTGCGGGTTCCACGAGTTCCTTGCAGCAGCGCGGCCAGGTAGTCGTAGTAATGCCGCCTGTCGCGATTGAAGGACCAGGTGTCGAACCAGTTCAGCAGCCGCTCACGTGTGCGATACGTGCCAGCCTGCTGACCCGGCCGGTGCCGGCGTGGCAATGCAGACGTCCGGGTCATTGCACCTCCACCGGGCTCTTGCTCCCTTGCCCGGGCAAGGCTGGTACATGCGTTTCCTGCAGAACCCGCAGCCGCGCCTCGGTCGCAAACGAATGAAATTGCCGCTCGATGTCTGCCGGATCAAACACACCTCTGTAAGCCGCCGACATGGCATTGGCCATGGCCGAGCGCATCGGCACCGGAAACGGCCCCGCCCCGCCCGTACGCACCCATTCGAACCATTGCGGATGCACGCGTGGCTCGAACATTTCTGCGGCAACCGAACGGCCGTCGTAACCGAAGAGCTGCGCAATGCCCTGCTTGCGACAGTGCGCGCAACCCTTTGGATTGCGTTGCCGCAATGCTGCAACCGGCCCGGGAAAGATTGCCGTCGCCTGATCCAGCCACCGGTTGGATTCCGGAGAGACCCCACCGGCGATGGGTAGAGCACACTGGCACAGGCGCGGCAGCAGTGCCTGCCAAACCAACAGCTTGAGCGTGCCGGGCATGGCGAGAAAATCGCGCGACACGGCAATGAACTCGGAAGCGAGCCTTAACGGAATCAATGCCGCCGAAGGAGCGTGCACGGTGGTATAGACGTTCACGCCTGAACCCGTAAGATCCATGAACGCAAGGCCTGTTTCCCTGTCGCGCACCTCGCCCAGCAGGACATCGGTCATGGCCGAGCGCTTCAACGCCCGCAGCTTGGTGGCAAACGCATCGTGCGCTTCGGCGTCGAGGCGGCGCGCAATGGAATTTTGTATGGCGCCGGGAATGGTGTATTCCACCGGATCCTCGATGGTGATCACCTTGCGATCGGCAGGCAGGCGCGAGATCAGGGACGCCAGCGTGGTGGACTTGCCGGAACCCACGGTGCCCGCAAACACCACCGCTCCACCGCCCGAAAACAGCGCCCGCTCCAGCATGGCGATCTGTGCGGGCGGATAACCCAGCGTTTCCAGCGAAGGAATGCTCGCCGCATGATTCTTCTCGAGCAGCCGCAAGCACACACTGGGCCCGCGCTCGCTTGCCATCGACGCCCAGCGCAGCATCACTTCGCGCCCCGCATAGTTGCGCGACAAGCTGCCCTGCTGTTCGGCGCTCGGGTCGAACACCGCCCCGTTACCGCCGGAAATGTCCATCCATGCAACCGAAAGCATTTCCAGAAGCGTGCGGGTGGGCATGCGACGAAAACATTCCGGTGCCACGTAGCGGCCGCATATCGTGTATTTCACTTCCGATTCCGGCTCGTTCAGATACACGTTCAGGTGCACGTCGCTGGCGCCATGGCGCACGCCCCACTCCACCAGACCGTGAAATCCTTCCTCGAGCGCGCCACGGCCCGGCGCAGACCGTGCGGCCCACCCTGCGGGATTGAAGGCATCGCGTGCCACGGCCAGCAGCAGGCTGGCATTCAGAACATAGCGCGACGGCGTCGCCGGCGCATACCCCGCGCACTCGAGGCGCCGGGCGAGTTCATCGGCCTGGTCGCTGCCCACGTGTTCCGCCAGCGCGAAGATGGCTGCGGAGCCGTCTTCGAGCTCGACAGGGCAAATACGGGCTGCCAGTGCCTCGACCCCAAACTGGGCGCTGAGCGAGCGTCGCAGCGCCGGCTTGAGAGCCAGCAGCGCCTCGGTGTCGTGCAGCACCCCGGCACTGCCCGCCGCATAACGCGCTGCATGCAGCGTAAAGTCGGCAGCCTCGGCCACCGCGAACGTGCGGCGCGTTGCAAGACGTGCGAGCATCATTCCTCCTTTGCCCGGGAAAGGCACAATCGGGTTTCGTCGTCACCCCGCTCGAGCAGCACACAGTGCCCCGCCAACGACCTGAGACGATATGCATCGGTGGCGGCCTCGTAGCCGATCGGCAGCGGGTGCCCCTTCACGTAGAGCAGGCGCTGCCCACCCACGTGGACCTCGGCGAAAAGCCGTTGGCCAACCCCGTAGATGCCCACCAGGCGCGGCGCCTCGAGCTCGTGGGCATCAGCCAGTGTGTGAGGCAGGCGTGCCGCGGGTTCAGAGGCAGCGCGCTCGTTACGCCCGAGACGGCGGCGCGCGGCCTCGAGCGCCAGCTCGGTGTCGAGCCGCATCAGCTCGCGCACCGTGACCTGGCGCCCTGCGAGCGCGTCTGCGTGAGCTGCATCAGCCAGCACGGGCGTCGGCACCAGCATGAGCAGCGGAATGAGCATCAGGACGATCAATCTCATAAAGCACCCCCGTTAAGGACACACGCAGACTGCTGTTGAGCACCGTCGGTGTGTCGACAGGCACGACGTGCAACTCCACACGTTCCCAGCTCAAATGGGCCGCTTCGGGCAACAACAGGCTCAATGACCGCAACGGCGCCTGCACGCGCAGCAGCCTGCGGCGGTACTGAGCCAGATTCGCAGGCCGCTCCAGCGGTCGCTGTGCAGCATCGAGCGGCACCCGCAGCGGCAACGCCTGTGGCGTTTCCAGCCGCAATTCATTGAAAGCGGGCAGCATGGCCTGCAACGCACTGACGAACCACGCTTCGTTCTGTTGCGGGCGGCGCAGTGCTACCGACTCAAGCGGCAGGAAGGGCACGGCGACGCGCCACGAGGCAACGGCTTGCTGCATGGGTTCGAAACTGACTTGCCAGTCGGAGTGCGCTTCGGCAAGGAAATCGAGGTTGTCGCTGCCGTGATCACGCCGATACCGTCCGTAACACGACCAGTGCAGCCCCGCCGGCCTGCAATCAATCTGAGTGAGCGCCCAGCCACCCACTGTAGCGGGCGCCTCGTACAGGGCGTCGAGCAGCCGTTCAAGGCCGGCTACACCATGCACCCGATGCGGCCGCGCGGATTCGGTGACTGCCGCACGCCACGCCGCCACGGCATCGGGCACGGCGGCTTGCGCCTGCCTCCTCGCGGCAGACCGATAGGCATCACCCGCCCATACCGCAGCCCCGAGCACACACGCTGCAGCCACAGCAAGCTTCGGCCGCCCTGCGTTCAGCGCCCGTACCGAAACGAGCCCGGCACCGTGCTCGCGCGCCGCGTTGAAAAGCGCATCGAGCAGGCCGTCCGCGTCGTCGCCGTAGTGATGCAGCATCAGGGCGGGATGGGCCTCACGCAGCATCGCAAGCGCAGCGTCGAGTTCTGCCGCATCGGTATGGAACTGATCGGTGCGGGTCATCACGGCGCCTTCGTGCACCGCAACCAGCCAGTAGCGCTGCCCGCCACATGGCAGAACGGCCGCCACAGCCCCGGTTGGATGCACCACGGCAAACAGTGCCGCCGCACTGTGATGATGGGTGCCGCGCTCGCGACGCATGCGCTCGCGCAACAATCCCGCGGCGGCCACCGTGCCCTCAGCCACCACGAAGTGAGCCGCGCGACGCTGACGGGCCAGGCGGCGGGCCTGCGCTTCGGGTTGCTCGCCCAGCAGCGGAAACCACTCCAAGCCAAAGACCAGGGTGATGTCGCCACGACGCAGGCATTGGGCAGTACTGAACCGGGCCACGATCTCAGAACCCCTCTTCCAAATAGGCGGTAACGACCATCACCGTGGTCAGGCGCTGTGTGCCTGCGGAATCACTGCCGCCCAGTGCGAGCGGCAGCCCTGGATTCAGCCTGCGACTCGAACTTTCCTGCCGGCTACGATCGAATCCGGAAATCACAAGCGGCTGCCCCGGCATCAGCGCAACCTGTTGCACCGTGCCATTGCCATCGATGGTGATCTGCTGCAACTGCAAAGGATTGCTGCTGTCGCCGAACGTCACGGACCGGAGCGGCTGGGCCACGGAGTTGTCATACGCCACAGAAAGAAGAATCTGGCCGTCTTCCTGAGCGTCGGGCACCACGGTGATCAGTGAGCCCACGGTCTCCTCACGCTGCGTCACTGACACGGTGGGCAGCGTCGCGTCGTAATTGCTGCGCTGAGAGGTGGTTTCGACCTTGTCGATGTACGAGAACGTGGTGCGTACGGCATGCGTCACCGGGCGCCGGTTCAACGTGAGCATCGGAAGACTGTTGCGCCGCACGACGCGGCCCACGCTGCCGAGCGCCTTGATCACCACCTCGCTACCCGTGAAACGCCCGTCTACGCTTTCCATGCCCAGAAACCCGGCATCGACCGATGACGCGCCGGCCATGCCTGCCGCGGCTGCCAAGCGCGCGCCGGCGAATACCACGCTCCAGTCGATGCCGGCTTCCGCACCCTCCTCCACGGCGACAGTCAGTTCCTCGAACAGCACTCGCACCCGCCGCGTCATGGCTCGATTCTCGCGTTCGATGAACGCAGCGACACGCCGCAGGGCATCAGGGGTATCGGTGACCACCAGCGTGGCGCCGGCCCCGGGTTCGGCCACCACAACACCCGCTCGCGACAGAAATGGTTCGACCCGTGCACGCACTGTGGCAAGGGCGTCGTGCGGCGCAAGCGTGAGCGCGGTGCTGGACGTGCTGGAAAAGCCCTCACGCGCCCCCGTGCTGCTCAAGCCCAAAGACGCCTCTGCAGCCGCCTGCAGGGTCAGGGCGCGCACGTCGAATGCACGCGTTTCGGTGCGATAGAACTCGATGCGTTCATCGGCATAGCGCCACATTACGCTCAAGCGTGCCGCCACACGATCGAGCGTGCGGGCAAGCGGCTCCGGGCCGCCATCGAGCGCCACGGTGTTCGCTGCGGCATGTGCCGGCGCGGCGCCCGACACTTGAAGCCGTGACACAAAAGCCTCGGCAGGCAACAGCGCCTCGGGCCGCACATGCACGGCTATACCGGTGGCACGGGTGATACGTTGCGCCAGCACCGGCAGCGCAACTGGCCCGCCCGTGAACAGCAGCGTGGTGTTGACGCGCGCCCGCAGCGCCTCGGGCAACGTTATCTCACGCGCCAGCGGCTGCACCTTGCCCGCGAGCCACGGGCGGGCGACTTCCTGTGCCTGGATGCGCCGCTGGGCCTCGGCTTCGGCACTGAAACCCTTGTGTGCGGCCTCGATACGATCTTTCGCAGTATGCACGGCCTGTGCGATCTGCTGCATGTGCTCGCCCAGCGCACAGCCCGTCAGCAAAACCGCCGCAGCAACAGGCGCGCCACACCGCAAGCATGCTTTGGATGGCGCGCGAATCATGACGCCGCCCCCATGCCCTTGCGCCGATCGCATGGCTGCGCGTAAGGAACCACGCGCAGCACTTGATTCGAATAGAAGCAGGGTTGCACCGGGCGCTCGCCCATTTCGGTGGCCGCCAGCAGCTCGCGCACGGCCGCCTTGAAGTCGGAATCGAACCGTGCCGAACCCACCAGCGGAATATCGACGTCTACTGCCCAGTGTTCAGCCGAGAATGTCCAGCCCGCCCGTGCGGCCCAACGCCCGAGCGCCTGGCGAATCGTGTGGTCGGCCGGGCTGACGGCATAAGCAGTTGGCACCCGATCAATCGTCACCGGTTTGGGCAATGCCGCATCGGGAGCAATCGATTTGACCGGTATGGAATCGACGGGCTGCGATTCGATAGATGCCGTTTTCTGGCGCTGCTGCCCGAGTGGGGGCGCGTACCCCTGTGGCACAACCTGCGTGCCCGGTGCCGGCACAGGCTTGGCGTCTGCCACAGAAGGATGAGCTGCGCGCGCGTCGGATGCAGCCGCCGCAGCGGGAGCGGCAACCGGCGCCGTGGGCGACACCCCGCCCCGCGCAAGAGCGTTCGGCTCCTCGACCCTGCGAATCTCGCCGTGCAAGTGGCCACCGCGCAGCGCAAGATTCGGGTATACGCCCTGCAGCACCATATAGGGACCATCGCGTTCGTACGCAAGCGGGCGCCACCCCCCGGAAACGGCTTCGAATACTGCAGGCCAGGCGCTGCCCGGCTGGAACTGCAGCCACATTCGCGTTCCGTCGTCGAAAACCTGCACGGGCATGATGCGCGGATCGCCCGTGAGCTGCCAGTTGAAGCTGAAGTCCGAGTAAGCGCCTTCGGCCGCCGGGGCACGCTTCCCGGTGCCCGGCATATACCCGGCATGGCTCAAGGCGGGCCATGGCCAGCCTTGAGCGGGCCACGGCCCTTGTGGCCCGGAGCACCCGGCAAGGAGTACGGTCAGCAGCAGTGAAACTCGTGTGGCATGCATTGCGCGGCGACCCCGACGTGAGCGTTGCGAAACCCGGCTGAGCCGGTCATCGCCGCCATCTTGCCGCCACGGCACGCACCCCGCCAGACCGAAATCTACGCACAGATTTATTGGTCAGCCGGACGCAATGGTCCGCCTGCCCACGTACTCTTGCCCTTGTCGGGCGAGCAAGAGACTCACGCCGCCCGCCAAGTGCACTGTGCCAGGCGCAGCAAAAAAAAAGCCGCGGCATCTGCCACGGCGGACTCCGGGTTGCCCGCGAGCCGGTACGACACCGGCTCGCAAACCGCACGATACGGCCGGCTTACTTCTTCATGATCTTGCTGGCCTCGCTGCCCGCGGTGCGCAATGCCGTCATGGCCGGCTGATTGCCTGCAAGCGCCTGCATGATCTGCTGATGGAACATCTCGCGGATCTCGGGGTAGTTTCTGACCTGGAAGCCGCGCGAAGCCGCACCCGGGCTGGAATACGCTGCCACCAGCTTCGACCACTGGTCGAGATTGCGGAAATACGATGAGCCGGTGTCTTCAAGCGCCTGATGCGTGAGCGGCAGGTAGCCGGTGTTCTGGAACCAGCGCGATGCCTGGCGCGGCTGGGCCAGGAACGACAGAAAGGCGGCGCTGGCGTTGTCGGCTTCCTTGGACTGACCGGCAATGACCCACAACGCCGAGCCCGACAGGAACGGTGCACCCGGCTCTTTCGTGACTTCGGGGTAGTACGGCAGGCCTGCCACCCCGAAATTCAGCCGCGAGGCGTCACGAAACGCGCCGATATTTCCGGAGGTGGAAAGCAGCACCGCACATTCGCCCTGGGCGAAACGTTTGGTGGCCATCTCGTTGAATTCGGGCTTGACCATCAGTTCCGAGCGCACCCAGCTGATCATGAGCGAAAGGTGGCGCACGAACATGACGTCGAACATGAATGCCGGGGTGCCCTTACCCTTGAACCCGTTGCCTTCGGAGGTATAGGGCTGGTTGTTGACCGCTGCAAGGTTCTCAAGGTTGATGGATACCGGCTGATCGCTGGTGACCGGGCAGGTACGCGAGCCGTTGTTGGCCAGCGTGACCAGCTGGTCTTGCAGACCGGCCCAGGAGCGCTCGGGTTGCGCCTTGAGATTGGCCTTCTTGAAGGCGTCGATGTTGTAGAACATGACGGGAACTTCCGCCATGTAGGGGAATGCAAGCATGCGGCCGTTCGCGTCATGCCCGAAAGCATTCTTGCCCTGCAGGAACCACTTTGCGTTCTTGATGGGGTGCGTGGCAAGCAGGGCATGCAGCGGCTGAACATACGAACGCCCCGCCCCCCCTGGAGCCCGGTTTTCTTCGAGCTGAGCCAGATGCGGCTTGTCGTCGCGCTTCTTGGCGGTGCTGATTGCCCGCTCGATTTCCGCCACGGAAGCAAACGCCTTGAGCTGCACCCGAACGTCGCTCTGCGAACGGTTGAACTCGTTGACCAGGCCCTTGAAAACCTCGGCGTTGTGCGCAGGCAGTGCGTGCCACACCCGGATGTCGGTGGCCGCTGCGGCACCGAAGGAAACTGCAAGCGCAGCCACGGCAGACGCCCACGCGAAAACCCGCGCCGGCCTGGCGGTGCGATCAAACCCTGCTCGATTCATAGTGTGTTCAACCCAGAAATGGAAATTCAGGCTCGGGGCGCTTGCCACAGATGAGCTCGGCGAGCGCCTTGCCCGAGCCGACACCCATTGTCCATCCAAGCGTACCGTGCCCTGTATTGAGGTAAAGGTTGGGAATACGCGTTCGCCCGATGAGGGGAACGTTGGCCGGGGTTGCGGGCCGCAGCCCGGACCAATAACGTACATTATCAAAATCAAGGGCGGTTGGGAACAATTCACGCGCAAGGGTCGCCATGTGTTCGCAGCGCGCCGTACTCAGCGCCCGGGTGGGGTTGCCCAGCTCGGCCGTGCCGGCCATGCGCAGACGGTTGCCCAACCGGCTGTACACAACTTTATGCTCACTGTCGGTCAGGCTCACGAAGGGCGCGGCGTCGGCTTGCAGAATGGGAAACGTGGCGGAATACCCCTTGGCCGGGTACACGGGGCAGGGCACCCCCAGCGGCCGCACGAAGACCGGCGTATGCGAACCCAGCGCGGCCACATAGGCATCGGCACGCATGTGTTCGTACTGGCCGTCGGGGCCGATGAGCTCCGCGGTATGAACGCGGCCGCCGGCACTGACAAGCCGGCTCAGCTGCCAGCCGAACCGGAACTGCACCCCGGCGTCTTGCGCCAGACGTGCCAGTTCCTGCGTGAAGCGGAACGCGTCGCCCGATTCGTCGTCGGGGGTGTAGTCGCCCCCCACGATCGCGTGACGCACTCGTGCCAGAGCCGGTTCGATCGCCACCACTTCGTCGGCGCTAATGACGCGACGCTCGACGCCATGATCGCGCATGATGCCGGCCATTTTCTGCGAGGCCTCGAACTCGTGCATGCTGCGATAAAAATTCAGAATGCCGCGTTCCTGCTGGTCGTACTCGATACCCAGCTCACGACGCATTTCCTGCAGCGTTCGCCGGCTGTACTGCGCCATGGCCACCAGCGCCGCCACGTTGCGCGCCACGCGCGTAGGCATGCATTCGCGCAGAAACATGAAGGCCCAGCTCCACTGATGCGGATCGAACTGCAGGCGAAACGCCAGGGGCGCATTGTCGCGCAACAGCCATTTCACGAGCTTGGGAAGCACCTGGGGGCTGGCCCAGGGCTCGGCGTAGGAAACCGAAATCTGACCGCCGTTGGCACGGCTGGTTTCCAGCCCGGCCTGGGGCTGGCGCTCGACGACGACCACCTCGTGCCCCATCTGGTTGAGCCACCATGCCGTGGACACCCCGATGATGCCGCTGCCCAGAACCGCAATCTTCATGAGTGATCTCCGCCTCGTGCCAGTGGGCAGTATTGACCGCCGGAGTACGCCTCAGGCCGCGTCGGCCGCCGTGGTGAACGCATCGGCATGAAACTCTTCTTCGGGCAGCCCGCAAGCGTGGATGAAATCGTGCCTTGCGCTTTCCACCATGACCGGCGCGCCGCAGGCATACACCTGATGGCCCGAGAGGTCGGGGAAATCTTCCATCACGGCCCGATGCACGTAGCCGCTGCGGCCGGCCCAGCCGTCTTCCGGCAAGGCGTCGGACACTACGGGCACGTAATGGAAATCGGGCCGTGACGCGGCCCACTCACGCGCCAGGCTGTCCATGTAAAGATCGCCCGGCCGGCGCCCGCCCCAGTACAGGTGGACGGGTCGGCTGTTGCCGGTGGCGATCATGTCTTCGATGATGGCCTTGATGGGTGCGAAGCCGGTGCCGCTCGCCAAAAAGATGATGGGCTTGTCGCTTTCACGCAGGAAGAAGGACCCCAGTGGAGCCTCAACCCGAAGAATCTCGCGCACCTTCATCTGCGTGGCGCCCGTGCCGAAGACGTGATCGGTAAAGGCACCGCCCGGTGTATGACGGATGTGCAGCTCGACCAGGTTTGTATCGACCGGAGGGGTCGCCATGGAATAGCTGCGGCGCCGGCCGTCCTTCAGAATGAAATCGAGGTACTGGCCCGGGTAGTAGCGAAAGGGCTCCGACGTGGGCAACTGCAAGGTGATTTTCATGATGTCGTCGGCAAGCCTGTCGATACTCATGACGCGCGACGGCATCTTGCGGATCTGGATATCGCTGGCCATCCGTACTTCGTGCGCCTCGATCGTGAGGTCGGAAAGCGGCCGCGCCTGGCAGAACAGGGTATAGCCCTGTTCACGCTCTTCTTCGCTGAGAATCTGGGCCGCCCCGGGGCCGGCCTGGAACTCGCCGGACGCCACACGCCCCTTGCAGGTCGAGCAGGCCCCGTTGCGGCAGCTGTAGGGAAGGACGATGCCCGCTTCCAGGGCCGCATCGAGCACGGACTGCCCATCCTTCACGGTGAACTCATGCTGGCTGGGCAGTACAGTGACCTTGAAACTCATATCGCTTGTCGATCCGTCAAATATAAAGGTTCAGATAAGATCATTTTATGACGAACGCCGCAGCAGCCTGGGCTGGCGCACCTTGAGCGCCAATGCCCTGCCCTTGCGCGCCCGCTTGCCGACGAAGTCGGAGAGCGCATCGAGATCGAGCTCGACATCGGTTTCGCGATTGCGGTAGATGCCCCGTGCCACCAGCCCCTGCGGGCCGATGGCCACCCATTGCGCCAGCGCGTCGCCCTTGTCGAGACCCATGAGCTGCGTTCCGCGGCCACCCGTCATGGTCTTGAGTTCCTCAAGTGGCACCACCAGGAACCGGCCGTTTTTTGCAAGCATGGCCAGGTGCGTGTCATCGGGGTGCAGCAGCAGCGGCTTCATCCACGTGTCACCCTTCTCGATCGAGAAGAACTGCTTGCCCGCCCGCTGACGGGTGGTGAGATCGGCATGGTTCACGATGAAGCCGTGCCCGCTCTTTGCCGCAACCACATAACGGTTTTCGGCGGGCCCCGCCACCACGTGCACGATGCGTGTACCGGGCTCGATATCGATCATCGACGTGATCGGCTGGCCGTCGCCGCGCGCAGAAGGCAGGTTGGCCACGGCCACCGTGTAGGCACGCCCGGTATTCGAAAACGCGACCAGTTCGTGCGTGGTCAGGCATTCGATGGCGTCGTACAGGCTGTCGCCCGCCTTGAACGAGAACTGGCTGGCATCGTGCCCGTGCCCCTGCCGCGCACGCAACCAGCCCTTCTGTGACACGATCACGGTCACCGGTTCTTCCACCACCTTGGTTTCCAGCACGGCCCGCTGCGCGGGTTCGATAAGCGTGCGCCGATCATCGCCAAAGGCCTTGGCATCGGCTTCGATCTCCTTGATCATGAGCCGCTTGAAGGCCGCCGGGCTGTCGAGCAATTCCTGCAGCTTCTTCTGCTCGTCGCGCTGGCGCTCGAGTTCCTGCTCGATACGTATGCCTTCCAGGCGCGCCAGCTGACGCAAACGCATTTCCAGAATGTCGTCGGCCTGGCGTTCGGTAAGGTTGAACCGCTCCATCAGGGCAGCGCGCGGTTCGTCGGCCTCGCGTATGGTCTGGATCACCTCATCGACGTTCAGGTAGACCACCATGCGGCCTTCCAGCACGTGAATGCGGTCGGTGACCTTGTCGAGCCGATGCCGGGTGCGCCGCGTGAGCGTGTCGGTACGGAACGACAGCCACTCGGTCAGCATGCCGCGCAGGCTGGTCTGGCCGGGGCGACCATCGAGACCGATGCACACGAGGTTGACCGGCACACTCGTTTCCATGCTGGTCTGCGCCAGCAGCACGGTAACGAGCTCGTCGCGGCTGATGCGGCTGCTCTTGGGCTCGAACACCAGCCTGACGGCCGCCTCCTTGCCCGATTCATCGCGCACGGTATCAAGCAGGCTCAGCATGAGCGCCTTGGTCTGCTGCTGTTCGGTGGAGAGCGATTTCTTGCCTGTACGCACTTTGGGGTTCGTGCGCTCCTCGATCTCTTCCAGCACCCGCTGCGCCGAGGTGCCCGGCGGCAGTTCGGTGACCACCATTTGCCACTGGCCGCGCGCCAGTTCCTCGAAATGCCAGCGCGCGCGCGCCTTGAGCGACCCGCGCCCGCCCTGATAGATGGCCGCGATCTCCTCGTGTGACGAAATGATCTGCCCTCCGCCCGAGAAGTCCGGGCCCGGCACGATGGCGTGCAGCTCTTCGTCGGACAGCCGCGGGTTGCGAATGAGCGCGACGCACGCCGCGGTGATTTCGCGCAGGTTATGCGAGGGAATTTCGGTGGCCATGCCCACGGCAATGCCCGAAGCGCCATTCAGCAGCACCACCGGCAGGCGCGCCGGCAGCAGTGCCGGTTCCTTCTGGCTGCCGTCGTAATTGGGCAGGAAATCGACCGTGCCTTCATCGAGCTCGTCGAGCAACACCTGTGCGAACGGCGTCAGCCGTGCTTCGGTGTAGCGCATGGCCGCCGCGTTGTCGCCGTCGCGCGAACCGAAGTTACCGTGGCCGTCGATGAGCGGGTAGCGCAGCACGAAGTCTTGTGCCATACGCACCATGGCATCGTAGGCGGCCTGGTCGCCGTGCGGATGGTATTTGCCCAGCACGTCGCCCACCACGCGGGCGGATTTCACCGGCTTGGCGCCCGGCCCCAACCCCATGGCGTGCATGGCATACAGAATGCGCCGCTGTACGGGCTTCTGACCATCGGAAACGTCGGGCAGCGCGCGCCCGCGCACCACCGAAACGGCGTAATCGAGATAGGCCTGCTCCGCATACCAGGCAAGCGTAATGCTGTCGTCATCGGCGGCAAAACCCGCCTGCGGTGTATCCATTCAAATTCTCCGGTCGTGCTCAGACGTCGACGTCGGCCAGATTGCCCTTTTCTTCGAGCCACTGACGGCGCTGCCCCGATTCGCCCTTGCCCATCAGCATGCGGAACATCTTCTGCGTCTCGTCGGGCCCGGGCTGCCCGTAAGTTACAGGCAGCAGACGGCGGGTATCGGGATTCATGGTGGTGTCCCACAACTGCTCGGCACTCATTTCGCCCAGACCCTTGAAACGGCTGATGCTCCAGCTGGTATCGCGGACTCCCTCGCTGCGCAGCTTCTCGAGCACCGAATCGAGCTCGGCCTGATCGAGGCAATACAGCTTGCGCGCGGGGCGCTTGCCGGCCGCGGGCACGTCGACCCGAAAGAGCGGCGGACGCGCCACATACACGTGACCGGCCTCGATGAGCCGCGGGAAGTGGCGGAAGAACAAGGTAAGCAGCAGCACCTGGATATGTGCGCCATCGACGTCTGCATCGGAAAGGATGCAGATGCGCCCATAGCGCAGCCCCGACAAATCGACATTGTCGTCGGGGCCATGCGGATCAACCCCGATCGCCACGGAAATGTCATGGATTTCGTTGTTGGCAAACAGCCGGTCGCGTTCGACTTCCCACGAATTCAGAACCTTGCCGCGCAGGGGAAGAATGGCCTGGAACTCCTTGTCGCGCCCCATCTTGGCCGAACCGCCGGCCGAATCGCCTTCGACAAGAAAGAGCTCTGTGCGACTGCTGTCGCTGGACTCGCAGTCGGTGAGCTTGCCGGGCAAGACGGCCACACCCGAACTTTTGCGCTTTTCGACCTTTTGCGCCGAGCGTTGCCGCGCCTGCGCCTGGCGAATCGCACTTTCGGCGAGCTTGCGGCCGTATTCGACGTGCCCGTGCAACCACAATTCGAGCGCATTTTTCACGTAGCCGCTCACGAGCCGTACGGCGTCGCGACTGTTCAGCCGTTCCTTGATCTGGCCCTGAAACTGCGGATCGAGCACCTTGGCCGAGAGCACGAAGCTTGCGCGGGCGAACACGTCTTCCGGCAGAAGCTTGACTCCCTTCGGAACAAGGCCGTGCAGCTCGGCGAACGACTTTACCGCAGTGAACAGGCCGTCGCGCAGACCGGCCTCGTGGGTGCCGCCACCGGGAGTGGAGATCAGGTTGACGTACGATTCGCGCACCGTGGGGCCGTCGGCCGTCCAGATCACCACCCACTGGGCGCCCTCGCCCTCCGAATAGGTGTCGTCGTCGGCACCGGCGTAATGGCTGCCCTCGAACGCGGGCACGATGCGCTCGCTGTCGCCCAGCGCCTGCTCCAGATAACTGCGTACGCCGTCGTCGTACTGCCACGCCTGGGTCTCGCCCGTTTTCTCGTTGTGGAACTCGAAGCGCACGCCGGCGAGCAGCACCGCCTTGCTGCGCAGGCTGTGCGTGAGCTCGGCAAGCGGAATCGCCGCGGAATCGAAATATTGCGGATCGGGCCAGACGCGCACGCGTGTACCGGAGGCCTTGCGCGGCGCATTGCCCGTTACCGCAAGCGGGCGCTCGACCTCCCCGCCCGCGAAGGTGATCTCGTGCACCTTGCCGTCGCGCGTCACGCGCACTTCCATGCGGCGCGAAAGCGCATTGGTGACCGACACGCCCACGCCATGCAGCCCACCGGAAAACGCATAGGCACCGCCCGACTTCTTGTCGAACTTGCCGCCCGCGTGCAGGCGGGTGAAGACGATTTCGACCACGGGTGCCTGCTCCTGCTCGTGCAGGCCGACCGGTATGCCGCGACCGTCGTCTTCCACCGTCACGCTGCCGTCGGCATGAAGTGTGACACTCACGCAACGCCCGAAACCGGCCAACGCCTCGTCGGCAGCATTGTCGAGTACTTCCTGAATGATGTGCAGGGGGTTGTCGGTGCGGGTGTACATGCCGGGCCGCTGCCGGACCGGCTCCAGGCCCTTGAGCACCCGGATCGAAGCTTCATCGTAGCGGGATATGGACAATTTGGTTCCGTAATTGAGCGTCAGCAAAGGCTGTATTTTACGGATACCGCGGCGCACGCGTCAGATTGGCGCGATGGCCGTATCCACCCGCATCTGTTGATCCTGCGCACGTTGCACGGGCGCCCACTAGTGGTATGCTTGCAAGAAAACGCAGGCAGCGCCGGCTTTCGCACCGCTGCCCACAACAGGCGCCGCATGGCGGCCGATACGAATTTCATCTTTCTTTTTTTCCTCCAGCCATGAGCGATTCCATTAAAAATGTGACGGACTCCTCGTTCGAGTCTGATGTATTGAACTCCGAAATTCCCGTCCTGGTCGACTACTGGGCTGAATGGTGTGGCCCCTGCAAAATGATCGCGCCGTTGCTCGACGAGGCCGCGAAGCAATACCAGGGCCGTGTTATGATTGCGAAGCTCAATGTCGACGAAAACCCCGACACGGCGGCCAAATTCGGTATCCGCGGTATTCCCACGCTGATGCTGTTCAAAGACGGCAAGCCCGCTGCAACCAAAGTTGGCGCCATGTCCAAGTCGCAGCTCACCGCATTTCTAGACGAATCACTCTAAGAATATCCGCCGGAACACCCGGTACCGTGAATCGCGCGAGCCCTTTCCGGGCTTGCCACCCACCACAATCCAACACCCCCTCTCTCTTCACCACCCATGCACCTGAATGAATTAAAGGCACTGCACGTATCGCAGCTGCTTGAAATGGCTGCCAGTCTGGAAATTGACAACGCCAGCCGGCTGCGCAAGCAGGAGCTCATGTTCGCCATCATGAAAAAGCGCGCCAAGCAGGGCGAACAGATTTTTGGCGATGGCGTGCTCGAAGTATTGCCCGACGGCTTCGGCTTCCTGCGTTCGCCGGAAACGTCGTATCTGGCGAGCACCGATGACATCTACATCTCGCCGTCGCAGATCCGCCGCTTCAACCTGCACACCGGCGACTCCATTGAAGGGGAAGTGCGCACGCCCAAAGACGGCGAACGCTATTTTGCTCTGGTGAAGGTCGACAAGGTCAACGGCATGCAGCCGGAAGCGATCAAGCACCGGATCATGTTCGAGAACCTGACGCCGTTGCATCCCGATCGCGTGCTCAAGCTCGAGCGCGACATAAAGAGCGAGGAAAACATCACGGGGCGCATTCTCGACATTTTCGCCCCCATGGGCAAGGGGCAGCGTGCACTGATCGTGGCAAGCCCCAAGTCAGGCAAGACGGTAATGATGCAGCACATTGCTCACGCCATTACCACCAATTACCCCGATGCCGTCATGATCGTGCTGCTGGTCGACGAGCGGCCCGAAGAAGTGACTGAAATGCAGCGCACGGTGCGCGGCGAAGTCGTGGCCTCGACCTTCGACGAACCCGCCACCCGGCACGTGCAGGTGGCTGAAATGGTCATCGAAAAGGCCAAGCGCCTGGTCGAGCTCAAGAAAGACGTGGTCATTCTGCTCGACTCGATCACCCGGCTCGCGCGTGCCTACAACACCGTGGTACCGGCCTCGGGCAAGGTACTCACGGGTGGTGTCGATGCCAACGCGCTGCAGCGGCCCAAACGCTTCTTCGGTGCTGCGCGCAATCTGGAAGAAGGCGGCTCGCTCACCATCATCGGTACGGCCCTGGTAGAAACGGGCAGCCGCATGGACGAAGTCATCTACGAAGAGTTCAAGGGCACCGGCAACTGCGAGGTGCACCTGGAGCGCCGGCTGGCCGAAAAACGCGTCTATCCGGCCATCAACCTGAACAAGTCCGGAACTCGCCGGGAAGAGTTGCTCATCAAGCCCGAACTTTTACAAAAAATTTGGGTGTTGCGGAAGTTCATACACGACATGGACGAAGTCGAAGCGATGGAATTCATCCTGGACAAGATTCGGGCCACCAAAACCAACGCCGAGTTTTTCGACATGATGAAGAAGTGAAGAATGGGACTTCCGACACTAGATCAATTTCTTGAGGGGGTCCGGGCCCGCGACCCCCACCAACCCGAATTCATGCAGGCCGTACACGAGGTGATGTCCAGCCTCTGGCCTTTTCTTGAACGCAACCCACAATATGCCGAACAGGCCCTGCTTGAACGGCTCGTCGAACCGGAACGCGTGATCCAGTTTCGGGTGACATGGGTCGATGATCAGGGCAAGGTTCACGTCAATCGCGGCTTCCGCATCCAGCACAGTTCAGCCATCGGCCCATTCAAGGGCGGCATGCGCTTTCACCCCTCAGTCAATCTCTCCATCCTCAAATTCCTGGCTTTCGAGCAAACCTTCAAAAACGCCCTTACCACGCTGCCCATGGGCGGTGGCAAGGGCGGTTGCGACTTCGACCCCAAGGGCAAGTCCGACGCCGAAGTCATGCGCTTCTGCCAGGCGCTGATGTTCGAACTGTATCGCCACCTGGGGCCCGACACCGACGTTCCGGCCGGCGACATCGGCGTGGGCGCGCGTGAGGTCGGCTACATGACCGGCATGATGAAGAAGCTGTCGAATTCCGCCAGCAGCGTCTTCACGGGCAAGGGCCTCACATTCGGCGGCAGCCTCATTCGCCCCGAGGCCACGGGTTACGGCACCGTGTATTTCGCCGAAGAGATGCTCAAGCATACGCAGCAGTCGCTCGAGGGTCTGAAGGTATCGGTCTCCGGGTCGGGCAACGTCGCACAGTACGCCATTGAAAAGTGCATGCACATGGGCGCGCGCGTGGTCACGGTTTCCGACTCCCAGGGCTGTGTGGTCGACCCCGCCGGCTTCACCCCCGAAAAACTGGCCGTGCTGTGCCGCATCAAGAACACCGATCGCGGCCGCGTCGAAGACTACGCCAAAGAGCTCAAGCTGCAGTACGAGCCTGGCAAGCGCCCGTGGCACGTTCCGGTCGATGTCGCCCTGCCGTGCGCCACCCAGAACGAACTCGATCTTGAAGACGCGCTCACGCTCATCAGGAACGGTGTGCGCTGCGTGGCCGAAGGTGCCAACATGCCCACCCGCATCGAAGCGGCGCGTGCCTTCATCGAAGCCGGAGTGCTGTATGCTCCGGGCAAGGCAAGCAATGCCGGCGGCGTGGCGGTGTCGGGGCTCGAAATGAGTCAGAACGCACAGCGCCTGTGCTGGACCCGTGAAGAAGTCGACGCAAAGCTGCATGCGATCATGCGCGACATTCACGAAAACTGCGTGCGCCATGCCTCGAAGGGCAAGGTCGTGAACTATCTCGATGGGGCCAACATTGCCGGCTTCGTCAAGGTGGCCGACGCGATGCTGCAGCAAGGCATCTACTGACCCCTGCCCGTAAAGGAAACAGGGGCCCGGCAGGGTTCCCTTTTCCCCGCGCAAACGCTTTGGTGCGCTGTCTCATCCTCACCGACTCACGGCTGCGTAGCCGAGCCGGCTTCTCCCCCACCACGCGTCGAAATCTCGTCGACCTCAGGTGCATCGAACGCACCCTTCACCCGGTATTCCACCGCCATCGCCTTGCCCAGCGGCGCCTTGAGCAGCCACTGTGTAAGAAACGCTCCCAGACCCACGACCGGATTCACCGCCAGACCTGCCGCGATCGCCGCTCCGCTGACATCGAAATTTGGAATCACGATCGCGTACAGGTCGAGCATCTCGCGCGGCAGGTCCACGTCTCCCGCAATCATGATCGTCGCCACCGGGCCCGTGACGCGGTAGTTCTCACTATGAAGGATGCCGTCGTGCATCGTGATGCGACCCTGCACGCTATCGAACGGGAACCCTTGCTTGAGCAGACCACCCGGTTTCCAGTCAAGCGTGGCGAACCGCTTCACCGATTGCAGTGACAGCAGCTCCAGCAGCCGCGCCGAGCGCGAGCCCAGAGTAATGAAGCGCCCATCGGCCAGGTCGACGGACAACTCGCCATTCAGGCGTGCGCGATCAAACTGCCAGGGAACGTCGCGCCACTCGATGCGGCCCTTCACCCGACCTTTGCCATCGCCCATCAGATCGGTGAAACCCGCCATATCGAGCCACGCACCCAGATCGTGGAATTCGGCCTGCGCCTGAACCGTCAGTCCGCGCTGCTCGCCTTCCAGGCGCCACGCACCGTTGCCATGCAGCACCCCGTGCGGCGAAGCCAGTTTGAGCTCCTGCAGGGTCCAGTGGCGGCCATGGGTCTCGTTCACGCCCACCACCGACAGCGAGCCGACATCACGCCCATAAAGCCGCAGACGGTCGACCTGCAGCCGTATCGCGGGGAAATCGATTTCGCGCTGCAGTTCGGCAAGCGTCGGAGACTGCGCCACCGCCTTGCTGCCTGCAGCGTCTTCCTTCGAGTGCTCCGCACCCAGGGCAAGCCGCTCGAACTTGGCATCGACATCGCCTTGAATCGTGCCGTCACGCTCGCGCCAGAACAGCGTGCCGGCCGTCTGCGTCGAGCTGACGTCGACCCGCCAGCGTCCACCTTCGGCGCGACCCACGGTGAACGTCATCTCATCGAGCTGCGTACCCAGCAGGGTTGCAGATTGCGCCTGCATGCGCAGACTGCGCAAGGGCGGCAGCGCGGGTGCGCCAGACTCTGCTTGCCCGAACCCATCGGTGAACTCACGCCACGCGTCCAGATCGATATGAGGTGTGGTGACATCGATCGCCAGGCCCGGTTGATCCGTTTTGGCCGAGCCGTTCAAATTGATGGCGCCAGAGTGGAAAAACGGCCCCTTTGCGCCTTCGCGGTGCAGGAAGCGGGCCTGCATGCCCGCGGCGAGCGAAATGTCGAGCGACGCGTCGCCTTTTCTGCGATCCACCCAGCGCACCTGCAACGGGCGGCGGGCGGCAGCGCCCTTGCCCAGCGGCGCGGGGGCGTCGATGGCCAGTCCTTCGAGCGAAGCATCGAGCCGCAGGTCATACGCGCCTTCCGGCGAGCGCTGAATGGCGAAGCGATACGGTGTGGCCCCGTCAAGAAGGGGCTTGAATCGTTCGCCCAACACATCAGCCAACGCCTCAGACGTGAGCCGCCCTTCGAAGACGAGACCCTTTTCACCCTTACCGATCCCGCCGGAGATACTGACCACGTCGCCCAGCAGCCGGCCCTTCAGGTCGTGAGCCTTCAAGAGTGATTCGGTGAATTCGATGCGCCCGCTCAGGTTCGATAGCGTGGGCAAGGTGTCGGCCAAGCTGAGCGAAGCATCCTTCACCTCGAGTGCGCCCGCCACGCGAATGGGCTGTGTGCCGGTCAGGGGAATGTGCAGGGAAAGCGGCACCTGCCAGTTGCCTTCGCCTTGGGCCTGAACGAACGCGTTATCGAGCGACGCGCCGACAGGCGACGCCCGCAGGAACGTGAGCACCGTTGCAGCCGGTGCGCGGCCCGTGCCGGACACCTCGAGCACGGAATCTTCCTCGATATTGTTGATGCGCGCCTCAACCCCCGTGAAATCGACGGGCTTGCCCTCGGGCCGCATTTGCATGGTGTCGCCCCGTACCCGCAGTTCCACGCGATGAAGACTGGCGTGCCCATGCAGATTTTCGATGCGGGGCCAGCCGGGTTCGCCCACCAGCGCCGCCGGTGCATAGTCGATGACGACGCCTTCAACCGCGCCACCGACTTCGAAATCGCCCTTGTCGGGGTGTTCACCGAACGGAAAATACGCCAGATCGCCAGCCAGTCGCACCGGCCCGTCGACCAGGCGCCCTGCCAGAAGCCCGTTGCGCATCCAGGCGCGCGCATCGTCATCGACCACCCGCGGCAAATACCGCTCGATTGCCGAAAACTCGGCCCGCAAGAAGCGCCCGTGCAGGTCAACGAGCCCCAGATCACCGGCCCCCTCTTGCTGCCATGAGCCCTGCACGTCGAGATCCATGTCGGGGTTGCGCAGTTGCAGACGATCAACGCCCACGCGCAAACCCGTATCCGGCGCATGCGTGAGGCCTGCCGACAACGCAATGGCGTCGAATCGCAGGGGCGCCGTCAGCACATCGGGAACATCCACCTGCAGGCCATGTGTCTCGAATGCCACGCGCAGAGATGCATCGGCGCTCTGCGTGGCGGGCGCGGCCTCTTCCGACCAAAAATTCTGTATGGATTGCCAGGGCCCCTGTACGAACAAACGCAGGGTCTCCACCGAAACTTCCGCCGCACCCTGCATGTGCCAGCGCCCGTCTGACACCCGTATTTCCGAGACATGGTGCCCCGCGCTGCCGTCGACCATTTCCTGCCAGCCACGCCAGCTGACCTCACCTTCACGCAGCGCGCTGTGCACGTCGAGCCAGGGCTGCCAGCTCGCAGGCCGCATGCCCTGCACGTGCACATGAAAGCGCCCGCTAAGCTTGCCCTGCACCCGTTGCGGGCGCACATCTTCCGGAATATGCAGACGGCCCTGCATGGCGAACGAGCGGCCCAGTTCGGCCGGCGGGCGTGCCGTCATGGTGAACACCAGATCGTCATCGCGCGCGCCCATGGCCAGCGTCACGTCTTCAAAGATCAGCGGCGGCGCGTTGCGCGCCTCGTCGATCCAGCGAATGCGGGCGTTGGTGAGCTGTATGTCACCCTGCCGCGACAGCCAGTACACCGATTCAATGTCGGTGACCGCATCGTCGTCGTCACCTTCATCGTCGCCCTCGATGGCGTAACCCAGCAGCGTCACGTTGTTCTGTGCGTCGCGCTGCAGGGCGACGTCGACCCCCTCGGCACGCAGATTGAGCAATCGCGCGTTGCCACCCAGCAAATCGCGCCATGCCAGAACGAGATCGAGTGAAGGAATGCGAATCAGCAGCCGCCCCTGGTCGTCGCGCACCCGGGTATCGCCGAGCCTGAGGCGCAGACCGCTCCAGCTCATGTCGGCGCGCACTTGGCCGAGTTCGACCGGATCTTCGAGCAGCGCCGACAGTTCGCGCTGCAGGGGTTCGCGCCAGCGGTCGATGTTGGGCACCACCCAGTAGCGCAGGGCGGCAAACGCCACCGCCACCACGACATAACCGGCAAGCGCCAGGAAACCCAGCCATTTCGACAGGCGGTGTAAAGTCTGCACGTTTGGTCTTTGACAGGCTCGCCGGCACGGGTGGTTTGCAGTATCTTGTGAACCTCGCGCCGCCGCGTCCGATGGTTTCCTTGAATATGACCCAGCCCATTATATTAGAGCCCGCCCTGGCATGGTCCGGGGTTTTACAGCGGAAAGTGGATGCGCATCCGGCTTTCGGTCAATGGCTTGCCGGCGCCATTCAGCACCCGCTTGATCGCCAGCGGCTGCTGACGTGGTTCGTCGAGCTGGGTGGCCGGCCCGAACAGGCACTGACACCTGCCGAAGCGCGCCAGATTTTGCGGCGCCTGCGCGAGCGTGTGTTCTTTACCCTGATGGCGCGCGACATTGCCGGGGCAGCTCCCCTGCAGGAAGTGGTCAGCGGCATGACCCAGCTGGCCGATCTGGCCATCACGCAGGCCTACCGCAGCGTGGCAACCGAGCTGGCCGCAGTACACGGCACACCGCTCGACCCCGAAACCGGTGTGCCCCAGGAAATGCTGATTCTGGGCATGGGCAAACTGGGCGGGCGCGAACTGAACGTTTCGTCAGACATCGATCTCATCATGCTGTACGGCGATGAGGGTGAAACCAAGGGGCGCCGGCCGCTCAGCCACTTCGAGTTCTATGCGCGCGTCACGCAGCGCATGATGCCGATTCTTTCAGAGATCGACGCCGACGGGCAGGTCTTCCGCACCGATTTGCGTCTGCGACCCGACGGTGATTCGGGGCCGCTTGCCTGGAGCCTGGCCGCCCTCGAAAATTACCTGGTGGTTCAGGGCCGGGAATGGGAACGATATGCCTGGATCAAGGCACGCAACCTGCGTGTGCGCGCATTCGAAGGCAGTATGCCCAGTGGCGACTGGCAGCACTTCGAGGCGCTGCGCACGCCCTTCGTATATCGCAAGTACTTTGATTTCGACGCGTTGTCGTCGTTGCGCGAACTGCGCGAACGCATACGCCAGGACTGGCAGCGGCGCGCGCTGGCGCGTACCGGGGTTGATGCCACGCATAACATCAAACTGGGCGACGGCGGCATTCGCGAGATCGAGTTCGTGGTGCAGCTCACCCAGCTGATTCGGGGCGGGCGCCTGCCCTCGCTACAACGGGCCGGCATGCTGGCCGCCCTGCGGGCCCAACGGGCCTCGGGCGTGATCGATGACGAAGTGGCCGACCGGCTCGAGGCCGCCTATGTGTTTCTGCGTCGCGTTGAGCACATGCTGCAGTACCGCGAAGACGAACAGACCCATCTGCTGCCGCGCGAAGCCGACCGCTGCCACGCGCTGGCACGCGCCATGGGCATGGCCCCGGGTGAGTTCGAAGACGCTCTTCGTACCCACCGGCATCATGTGGCCGATGCATTCCACGACGCGTTTCGCATTGCGGGGGTCTCGACACCGGCGCCGCACGCACCCGAAACCGCGCAACCCGACAACGATGCCGAACCCATGAGCGACGAGGTGCGCGCCCGCCTGGGCGACGATGCCGACACGGTCTGGCGGCGCATCGATGCCATGCTCGCGGGGCATCGCATTCGCAGTCTTCCCAATGTAAGCCGCAAACGGCTCGATCGTCTGCTGCCGGCACTGCTGAACGCAGCGACGCAAACCGACAACCCCGCGACAACCGCCATACGCCTATGCGAACTGGTGGAACACATCGCCCAACGCAGTGCCTACCTGGCACTGCTGGCCGAATACCCCGAAACGCTCGCCCGCATAACGCGTATCGTGAGCGCGAGCCCCTGGGCAGCACAATACCTGAACCGTTACCCCGTGCTGCTCGACAGCCTGATCGAGTGGCACTCGCTGATGGAAGCACCCGATCTGGAGCAGATCGCAGTGCAGCTCGCGCGCGAGCTCGATGCCAGCGTACTGCCCGACGGCTCGCCCGACGTAGAAAAGCAAATGAACCTCATGCGCGACGTGCAGCACCAGGTGAGCTTTCAACTGCTGGCGCAAGATCTGGAAGGCCGTCTTTCCGTCGAGGCGCTGGCCGACCATCTATCGGCGTTGGCCGACCTGCTGCTGGAAGAAACGATACGTCGCACCTGGCCGCTGGTGCAGCCCCGCGGCAGCGCGCAGCCGCCGGAGCCGCCACGTTTCGCCGTCATCGCCTACGGCAAGCTCGGTGGCAAGGAGATCGGCTATGCCTCCGACCTCGATCTGGTTTTTCTGTACGACGACCCCGACGATACGGCCGTCGAACGCTACGTGAAGCTCGGACGGCGCATGGTGTCGTGGCTGTCGACCATGACCTCTTCGGGGCGACTTTACGAAATCGACCTGCGCCTGCGCCCCGATGGCGACGCCGGCCTGATCGCCGTCTCATTCGATGGTTTCGCACGATACCAGCGCGAACACGCCTGGATCTGGGAACATCAGGCCCTCACTCGGGCCCGCTTCTGCGCGGGTGATACTGAGCTGGGCGAACGCTTTGAGGAAATCCGCCGCGAAATCCTGCTGCGTGATCGCGAGGCGAATGAGCTGGCCGCAGCCGTACGGGAAATGCGGGCCAAGATACGCAGCGGCCACCCGAATCACAGCGGCGACTTCGATATCAAGCATGACGCCGGTGGCATGGTCGATATCGAGTTCATTACGCAGTACCTGGTGCTGCTGCACTCACGCCAACACCCAAGGCTGCTCGAGAACCTGGGCAATATTGCATTGCTCGGGATCGCCGCCGACGCCGGCCTGATTCCCGCCGCCCTGGCGGCTCAGGTAGCCGACGCCTACCGCGTGCTGCGGCGTCGCCAGCATGCCCTGCGCCTGCAAGGTGCCGAGAAGGCCCGCGTGCCGAGCGACCAGCTGCAAGTGGAACGTGCGGCTGTGCGCGATCTGTGGCAGATGGTCATTGGCGACTGAATGCGGCAACCCCGGCCGAAATTACTGGTGACGGCCCAAATCGCGCGTTCGCGCATACGCGAATGGCAATATGGTTGGGGGGGGCTTTGGGGACCCCATCAGTGCTGAACGATAAGGGGGCATAACACCTCAAAATAAGTAACAAAAGTTTAATAATGTGGTAGGCTCAGCCGAACTTGGTACTCCAGTCCTGACGAATGCCATGTACAAACCAGCTGCCCCGCGTTCGCTGATCAGTTCCCCACCCGGAGAAGCTGCTGCCACTGGCCCGAACCCCGGACGATGCGCCGTTGCGCACTACCGCGAACTCGATCAGCGCTGGCACGAGCTACGCAGCCACTTACGTGGCACCGGCATACTGACGCGCCGTTTCGCCCGCAAGATCGGGCTGCAGAACCTCGGCGAACTGATGGGCCTGTTACACGACCTCGGCAAGTACAGCAGCGCCTTCCAAAACTACCTGCTCTCCGCCGTGAATTACCTTGACCCGGACGCAGACGAGTATGTCGATGCACGCAGCAAGAAAGGCCATATCGACCATTCTTCCGCCGGGGCACAGGTGGCATGGCGCACGCTGGCACCCCGCAGAGGCGTTTCACAGCTGGTCGGTCAATGGGTGGCCCTTTGCGTTGCATCGCATCATTCCGGCCTGATCGACTGTATTACCCCCGACGGCCATGACCGCTTTACGGAACGTATCGAGAAACCAGAATCATCCACTCACGTAGCCGAGGCAGAACAGCGAGCGGACCCTGATGTGATGGATCGCATTCGCCGACTTCTGGACTCGCCTTGCCTGCTCGAGGAAGTGACTCAACTCATTGATCGCATTCGCCAGCGGGCACGAACCCAGAAACTGACCGGAACGCCGTTTTCGCACATGCAATTGGGATTGGCGATCCGCTTCACGTTCAGCTGCCTGATCGCGGGCGACCGCATCGATACGGTCCATTTCACCAACCCGACCGGAATCCGCTTCAGGCAAGGCGGTCGCTATCATTACTGGAACGAATTGATCGACCGACTGGAGGCTCACCTGGTCTCCATGCCCACGCGGCATGCCATCGATGTTCGACGACACGAAATTTCCGACGCCTGCCGCAATGCAGCCCGCCGTCCGACCGGCATCTACACGCTGAGCGTGCCCACCGGGGGTGGCAAGACACTCGCCAGCCTCAGATTCGCCTTGCACCATGCCGCGCATCACCGACTAGACCGCATTATCTACATCATCCCCTACACGTCCATCATCGACCAGAATGCCCAAGTGGTCCGCAAGGTGATGGAAACCGCAACGCCGCCGGGCAATGCTCGCCGAATCGTTCTCGAGCATCACAGCAATCTTGGCGCAGAACAGCAAACCTATGCAGACAAGCTGCTCTGCGACGACTGGGACGCCCCCATCGTCTACACCACCATGGTTCAGTTCCTGGAAGCACTATTCGGCTCCGGCACTCGCGGCGTACGGCGCATGCACCAGTTGGCCAACTCGGTACTAGTGTTCGACGAGATCCAGACCGTGCCCCTGCGCTGTCTGCACGTGTTCAACCAGGCACTCAATTTCCTCGTGCAGGAAGGCAACAGCAGCGCCGTGCTGTGCACCGCGACACAGCCACTCCTGCATCGAGTGAGTGCCGAAAAAGGCGCCCTGATGCTCGCACCAGACGCTGAGCTGATGCCCGATGCGGACGCCCTCTTCAAAGCGATGAAAAGAGTCGAGGTCCACGACGAACGCAAGGGAGGTGGGTGGAGTGATGCCGAGCTAGCGGATTTGGCGATTAAGGCGCTGCAAGAAGAAGGCAGCTGCCTTGTCATCGTCAATACCAAGAAGGCGGCTCGGCGGCTGTATCAGTTGGCAAGCTCGCAAATCGATACCGATGACGTATTTCACCTAAGTACCGATATGTGCGCCGCACACCGCAAGGCCGTCCTGAAAAAAGTCATCGATCGATTGAAGACCCCCCGCCGGCGCGTTCTCTGCATCAGTACCCAACTGATCGAAGCCGGCGTCGACGTCGATTTTCGGGTGGTAATTCGCTTTCTCGCTGGCCTGGACTCCATCGCCCAGGCGGCCGGACGCTGCAACCGTCATGGTGGCCCTCGACCCGGCCACGTATATGTCGTCAATCCAGAAAACGAAAATCTGGACATGCTGCCCGACATAGCAAAGGGGCGCGAACAGGCCCAGCTTATTCTGGATCGCTACAAGCGCGACCCGGCGAGCTATGACGACAACATTCTTGGCAGGCGCACCATGCAGGAGTATTACGAGCACTATTTCTTTCAACGAAAGGAAGAAATGAGCTACTCCTTGAGCAAGGAAAAGTTTTATGGCGCCACATTGCTGGAGCTTCTTTCCACTCAAGACACCGCGCGGCAAAACTACTCGCGGCAGCAAAAGGCTCAGCCTCCCTACCCCCTTCTTCATGCCCACATGTCGGCAGCACGAGCCTTCAAGGCAATCGATACACTCACCGAAGCGGTGATCGTTCCATACAGCGAAAAAGGTAAAGCTCTCATAGAAGATCTGCACGGCCAGTTCGATGCTGCGGACTCAGGGCCCAGCGACCTGGATACCACACGCGAGTTGTTGCAACGTGCACAGCAGTTCACGGTAAATGTGCACCCCACGACATTGAACCAGCTGATGTCAAAACGTGCAGTTTCAGTGCTGGGAAGCAGTGGCATATATTGCCTGGACGAGGCGTTCTACGACCGAAACCTCGGTTTGTCGAACGACCTCGTGAATCGCATGGAGACCATGACATGGTGAGCAAGAACACAATCGAGTTTCGCGTGTGGGGCCGCTACGCCCTGTTCACTGACCCGCTCACCCGTATTGGCGGAGAAAAATGCTCGTATCACATCCCCACATACGAAGCACTCAAGGGCGTAGTCAAATCCATCTATTGGAAACCCACGCTGATCTGGGTAATCGACGGTGTACGTGTGATGAAACGCATCCGCACCCAGACCAAAGGCGTTAAGCCGCAAGAGTACGGGGGTGGCAACACGCTGGCCTATTACACATACCTAGCCGATGTCGAGTATCAAGTACGGGCGCATTTCGAATGGAACATGCATCGCCCAGAACTGATGGCCGACCGCATAGACGGCAAACACTACGCGCTGGCGAAGCGCATGCTCGAGCGCGGCGGCAGGCAGGATATTTTTCTGGGAACCCGCGAATGCCAGGCCTATGTCGAGCCCTGCGAATATGGCAGCGGCGCTGGCGAACTCGATGACGACGGCGAGCTGGCGTTTGGGCTCATGTTTCACGGTTTCGACTACCCGGATGAAACCGGGGTTTCCGAGCTGCATGCCCGCTTCTGGCGTCCGGTATTGCAGTCCGGACACCTGCATTTCCCGCGGCCTGAAGAATGCACCGAACGCAAGTTTGTACGTGCCATGACGGCCAAGTCGTTCGAGCCCGGCAGCAACCTCAAGTCAGTGACTCAGGAACCAGAAACCAACGAGGTGTCCTCATGAGCTGGCTGGCCGACCTGCACGACGTCTATCAACGCGCATACGGTTCCGTTGCAGACGGAATGCCCCCGCTGATGCCTATCGCTCACACGACGATACAAGCACACGTAGAGATCGTTCTTGATGCATCCGGCAATTTCGTAAGGGCCGAAGTATTGACGAGGGCGGACGCCACGACGCTCATTCCATGCACTGAACGTTCGGGTGGCCGTTCCGGCAGCAGGCCGGCTGCCCACCCGCTATGTGACAAGCTGCAGTATGTGGCGGCAGATTTTCTTGAACATGGCGGCGTTGTCACTTCCGGATTCGCCAACGACCCTGCAGAGCCCCATCGAAGCTATCACGATCTTCTCTCCACCTGGACACATTCCACGCACACTCACCCCAAGCTTAAGGCGATTCTTGCGTACGTGGAAAACGGCACGGTGGTGGCCGACCTGGTCGGCGCCAGGATCCTGCCGATCGACTCCCAGGGGCATCTTCTAACCGAATGGAGCGGCGAAAAAGACGATTCTCCTTCAATTTTCAAGATATTGCCTCCGGGCCAGCAGCCACAAGACGCCGTTGTACGCTGGCGTGTTGACACGGGCGGCCTCCAGCATGGTTGCTGGGAAGATGACAGCCTAATCAGTTCATGGATCGATCACTACGCCAGCTTGCAATCCAGACGGGGATTTTGCATGGTTACCGGTCAGGAAACGTCCCTGGCGGAACAGCATCCCGCGAAGCTTAGGCACGCAGCCGACAAAGCCAAGCTCATATCCAGCAATGACACCAGCGGCTTCACTTTTCGCGGGCGGTTCACAGAAGCTGAACAGGCGGCAGGTGTCAGCTTCGAAGCCACACAAAAGGCGCACAATGCCTTGCGCTGGCTTATCGAATGCCAGGGGTCTCGCAACGGTGACCAAGTCATCGTCGCATGGGCCGCTCACACCATCGAAGCACCCAATCCCACGGAATTAATCTTCAATCCCTTTCCTGAAGACGAAGAATCACGGATTCCACAGGCAGGAGCCACCATAGGCCACGCCTATGCCCTTCGTTTAAAGCAGGCCATAGCGGGTTATCGCGCCCGCTTTGACGACGCCGAGGACGTCATCGTAATGGCCCTGGATGCCGCCACGCCCGGGCGCATGGCCATCACCTACTACCGTCGCCTGCCAGGTTCCGAATTTCTTCGGCGCCTCGAAAACTGGCACTTGGCATTCGCCTGGGTGCAATGCCACGGCATCTCCAAGGGGACACGCCTCGAATTCGTCGGCCCGCCGACACCTAACGAGATTGCCGAGGCCGCATACGGTGTTTCACTGAATGAAAAACTCAAAAATGCTACGCGAGCGAGACTGCTCCCCTGCATCGTCGATGGAACCCCCTTTCCCCCCGATCTCGTTCGTGCCGCATGTCAACGCGCGTCGAACCGTATTGGCCTGGATTGGTGGGAATGGGAAAGAACGTTAGGCATTGCCTGCGCCCTGTACAAGGGCGCTCATCCAGAAAGGAGTTACGACATGGCGTTAGACCGCACCCGCCGCAGCCGGGATTACCTCTTCGGCCGTCTGTTGGCCATTGCGGACAACCTGGAACAAATGGCCCTGAATCTGAGCAAAGAAGGCCGTGAAACCAACGCTGCGCGACAGATGGCCCACTTCGCCCGTCAACCCATGTCTTCATGGCTTGATCTGGACAGCCAGAAACTGCCACCGTATCGCAGCAGGCTGCAGGTACTCGCGCCAGACTTCCTGCGTAGCCGTCAAAACGAGATTCAGGAAGTGTGCAACCTCTTTGATCCCGACGACTTCAACGATACGCCACTCACTGGTGAATTCCTGCTCGGCTTCCATTGCCAGCGCAGCGCACTATTCGAGAAGACAGAAAAGAAGGAAAAGACGGATTCCACTGAGAACACCGACGAGGCCTCCCCGACAAACTGGAAGTCCGAATGACTGCAACGTGAGACATCACCATGACGACACTACAAAACAAGATCGATTTCGCCCTTATTTTCACCGTGCGCCATGCTAATCCCAACGGCGACCCATTAAACGGCAACCGGCCACGCACTGACTATGACGGCATCGGAGAAGTCACCGACGTCTGCCTCAAGCGCAAGCTCCGCGATCGACTCATGGAAGAAGGCCAGCCGATTTTTGTGCAGTCGGACGACCGCAAGACGGACAACGAAACGAGCCTACGAAATCGTGCGGAAAGCGTTCTTGGGAAGGCTGCATTCGGCAAATCGGCGAATAAAGATGAAACGGCGCGCCAGGCATGCGCCACGTGGTTCGATGTCCGCGCTTTTGGCCAAGTATTCGCCTTCGGAAAAAGCAACGACGGGGGCGGCGTGTCAATTCCGGTACGCGGCCCGGTCACGATTCAATCCGCCTTCAGCTTGCAGCCTGTACAGGTCACCAGCACCCAGATCACCAAGAGCGCCAGCGGCGAAGGCGACGGCAGCAAGCGCGGATCAGATACCATGGGTATGAAGCACCGCGTCGACCACGGCGTGTACCAAACTTACGGAAGCATTAATCCGCAGTTGGCAGAGCGCACAGGATTCACTGATGCAGACGCAGACCTCATCAAGAGCGTACTGCCGCGTCTCTTCGAGAATGACGCCTCGTCGGCTCGTCCGGAAGGCAGCATGCATGTATCAAAAGTGATCTGGTGGCGCCACAACTGCAAGGCGGGGCAATACTCGTCCGCCAGGGTGCATAACTCGCTACGTGAATTGCTTGATGAGGAAGGTAACTTCGATGCAGCTGCACTTCGAACCGCCCTGCCCGGGCTGGAACCGGAGGTCTTCGACGGTTTCTGACAACGCCACATGCCATGGATGCGGAATCGTTGCCCATTTCAGCACTTCAGCATTTCCTGTATTGCCCGCGGCAGTGCGCCCTGATCCATTTGGAACAGCAGTGGTCTGAGAACTTCTTCACGGCAGAAGGCCGTCTGCTGCACGAACGGGTCGACGAACCAGCGCACACTCGTCGCGGCAATATCCGCTACGTGACAGCCCTGGAAATTTCACATCCGCAGTTAGGCATCCACGGCGTGGCAGACGTGGTGGAATTCCACCGTTCGCACGAAGGGGAGCGCCCGTACCCGGTAGAGTACAAGCGCGGCAAACCCAAGGCCCATAGAGCAGACGAGGTTCAGTTATGCGCTCAAGCCATTTGCCTGGAGGCCATGTTCAGCCAACCTATACATGAAGGCGCGTTATTCTACGGTCGGACGAGGCGCCGCAAAACAGTTGCCATGGACGCCGAGCTCCGAAGCCTGACCGTAGCCGCCATCAACGGATTGAAGTCCCTATGGCATTCGCAACGCACTCCACCGGCCACGTATGACCGCAAACGCTGCAGTGCATGTTCGCTGCTGGACGTTTGCCAACCGCAGTGGCTTGGTCGCACAACGTCCGTGCGGTCGTGGCTACAGAACCAATTGGTCCAATAAGCCATGCGAAGGCAGCTCAACACCCTGTACATCACGACCGAAGGGGCGTGGCTTCATAAGGACGGCGGCAACATCGTTATGGATGTCGACGGCCAAACCAGGGGACGCGTGCCAGCCCACAAACTGGAAAGTGTAGTATGCATCGGTCGTGTCCTCGTGTCTCCCGCGTTACTGGGATTCTGCGCGGAACAAGGTATCTGCGTATGTTTTCTCAATCGACACGGCCGTTTTCTGGCCAGGGTGGAAGGGCCAGTGTCTGGAAACGTGTTGCTTCGCCGACGACAATACGCGTGTACTGACGATCCTGTCGCCTGCAGGAACATCGTCGTTCACATGCTTCAAGGCAAGATTCATAATCAGCGCACTGTACTTTCGCGAGCACTGCGCGACCATGGCGCAACGCTTCCTGAGAACGCCAAGCAAGCACTTTCGGATGCCGCGAACCGCTTACTGCGGGTTTCGGACAGGCTCTGGCACGCAACATCGGTTGACGAGCTGCGCGGCCTTGAAGGCGATGCCGCTCGGCTGTATTTCAATGTGTTCGATAAGCTCATCCGCGTTGAATGTCCGGACCTGCGCTTTCAAGGGCGCAGCAGGCGTCCACCGAAGGATCCTGTCAATGCGCTGCTGTCATTTCTCTACACTTTGGTCACTCACGACTGCCGCGGCGCCTTGGAAACTGTGGGCCTGGATCCTGCGGTGGGATTCCTCCACCGCGATCGCCCCGGCCGCCCCAGCCTTGCCCTGGATCTCCTTGAAGGATTCCGTCCCATGCTGGCAGACCGTCTGGCCGTATCACTCATCAATCGACGCCAACTTACCACCAAGGATTTTCGCAGCTTGGAAAACGGCGGAGTTGTATTGGAAGATGACGCGCGCAAAACAGTCCTCGCCGCCTATCAGGAACGGAAACAGGACGAAATTCTGCACCCCTTCCTCGGCGAGAAAGTGCAATTGGGTCTACTGCCCTACGTGCAGGCTCTACTGCTCGCACGGCACCTGCGCGGCGACATAGATGGTTATCCCCCATTTTTGTGGAAGTGAGATGCCTCCATGATGGTATTGGTCAGCTACGATGTAAGCACCCAAGATTCACGAGCTGCTTGGCGCTTGCGCCGCCTCGCCCGAAAATGCCTGGATTTTGGCCAGCGTGTCCAATATTCCGTTTTTGAAATCGAAGTGGACGCCGCCCAATGGGTTCGCTTAAAGGCTGAACTCTGCGCAATTGCCGATCCGGAAGTCGACAGCTTGCGTTTCTACTACCTTGGTCGGAACTGGCAAACAAGAGTCGAGCACATTGGTGCAAAACCGGTACTCGATCTGAATGCTCCGCTCATTCTTTAGCCTCGGCTTCCCAAATACGGCTCACTTAGTCAGTGCGCGAACCCCAAGCGAACACCCCTTCCCTCTAGAGGATCGCGGCACCTCAACCCATTGAATAAATGGAAGTTTTTAAACGCGGCCACACTTTGACGGCCCACGGTCACGACACGTGCCTCCGATCCGCGCCAGACGAGCAAATTCTCGTTTCGTTTCCATGGGTTATAAAGGCTGAGTCGCACCCCTCGCGGGTGCGTGGATCGAAACCCGCCGCCTTGCCCGACTGTCTGATGGCCACCAGTCGCACCCCTCGCGGGTGCGTGGATCGAAACGAGCTGCGCCTCATGAAACTCGCGCTCGCGCTTGGTCGCACCCCTCGCGGGTGCGTGGATCGAAACCAAACCCGTATGGAGAGGGGAGCCCAGCATCGGAATAGTCGCACCCCTCGCGGGTGCGTGGATCGAAACGACCGCGAGCCAACGACTCGCCGAGAACAGCGCACGTCGCACCCCTCGCGGGTGCGTGGATCGAAACTTGTACCCGCCCTCCGCATCACCCTGTACGCTGGTCGCACCCCTCGCGGGTGCGTGGATCGAAACCCACTGCGTAGCTCAACCCCTCGTACTTGCCATAGGTCGCACCCCTCGCGGGTGCGTGGATCGAAACGATTTTGTCGTGAGTGCTCATTGCAATTCTTCCTCGTGTCGCACCCCTCGCGGGTGCGTGGATCGAAACTGCAGGCACTGAATGACTCGTTGGCGTATCTCGGGTCGCACCCCTCGCGGGTGCGTGGATCGAAACTACTCGGAGGCAGAGCGCCACGAGTACGCAATCAGGTCGCACCCCTCGCGGGTGCGTGGATCGAAACTGCCTGCGAGACTGTCGAGGCGGTCCATTCGCGGGTCGCACCCCTCGCGGGTGCGTGGATCGAAACCTTGTGACGCGATCATCGGCCCCGATGGTGCGCGGGGTCGCACCCCTCGCGGGTGCGTGGATCGAAACGAGAAGGAACTGAAAGACCGTCAGTCGGTGATTGACGTCGCACCCCTCGCGGGTGCGTGGATCGAAACCCACCCCCGACACGACAATCTTGGTTGCGCTGATGTCGCACCCCTCGCGGGTGCGTGGATCGAAACGTACTGCGCCTGCGCGGCCATGGTCGCGGCCACGGGTCGCACCCCTCGCGGGTGCGTGGATCGAAACGCGAATCTGCGTGAGACGCTGCTGATTGGCTTGCGTCGCACCCCTCGCGGGTGCGTGGATCGAAACGCGTTGATCGTGGCGCAAAGCGTCGAGCGATAGCGGTCGCACCCCTCGCGGGTGCGTGGATCGAAACCAGTCAGCTGCCTCTCAATTGCAGCGCTCGATGGTCGCACCCCTCGCGGGTGCGTGGATCGAAACGTCATCTACGCCGACATCGGACGGAGGGACGAGGGTCGCACCCCTCGCGGGTGCGTGGATCGAAACCCGATCTGCGCTTGGAGCGCAGCCAGAGCGGCGCGTCGCACCCCTCGCGGGTGCGTGGATCGAAACAAACGAGCGCGACAAGCTGCTGCAGGCCGCCCCGGTCGCACCCCTCGCGGGTGCGTGGATCGAAACTTAAATCCGAATACCGAATCCTCTCGGGCAATCCGAGTCGCACCCCTCGCGGGTGCGTGGATCGAAACTACATTCGCGCGTCGGCGCTCGCGTTCTTCGGTGGTCGCACCCCTCGCGGGTGCGTGGATCGAAACATTTCGGGGGGTAATGCGACCCACGCGCCCTGGAGTCGCACCCCTCGCGGGTGCGTGGATCGAAACACCCGCCCAGTCGCCACCGGCCCGCCTGATTTGTCGCACCCCTCGCGGGTGCGTGGATCGAAACAGCCACTCCGTACCCAGGCCCGACGCCGTGTTGGGTCGCACCCCTCGCGGGTGCGTGGATCGAAACAAGGGACAGTTCGAAGGGCTGGATGTGGAGGCAGGTCGCACCCCTCGCGGGTGCGTGGATCGAAACCGGCTATCGGTCAGGCGCGTGTCACTGCCCAGCAGTCGCACCCCTCGCGGGTGCGTGGATCGAAACACTGGATGCGGAGCCATTCCAGGCTGGCAGAGCTAGTCGCACCCCTCGCGGGTGCGTGGATCGAAACTCATAATCTGGTGTCGCTTATCGGGCGGGATGTAATGTCGCACCCCTCGCGGGTGCGTGGATCGAAACGGCGCTGTGTCGGCAGCCGATAAGATCGACCGTCGCACCCCTCGCGGGTGCGTGGATCGAAACAACGCGGGCTGCGAGCCGGAGCTCCGAGCGATGGTCGCACCCCTCGCGGGTGCGTGGATCGAAACAGGTTAACAGCGAGCTGCAGCCGGTTGGCGGTCTTGTCGCACCCCTCGCGGGTGCGTGGATCGAAACGCTCATGCCGCGCAGCAGGCTGTATTGAGCCTCCAAGTCGCACCCCTCGCGGGTGCGTGGATCGAAACGTGACAACCCCGCCTTGCTGTACAGGACCCCACGGTCGCACCCCTCGCGGGTGCGTGGATCGAAACTGGCTCATACTCGTCAACAAATCGCGGTTACGCGTCGCACCCCTCGCGGGTGCGTGGATCGAAACCTCGCGGCGATCGAAACGATGCCGTTCGAGCAGCGTCGCACCCCTCGCGGGTGCGTGGATCGAAACGACTTTCTCGATGAGCAGGTGCGCGATCTTCGCGTGTCGCACCCCTCGCGGGTGCGTGGATCGAAACGTCGTTTGATCGCGATTTCGAGTCGCTGGTACTGTCGCACCCCTCGCGGGTGCGTGGATCGAAACTCGGTGCAGGCAATGACGGTCGCCGGCGCGGCGGTCGCACCCCTCGCGGGTGCGTGGATCGAAACTAGCGATCCAATGTGCGACTCCACCCCAGGCAGAGTCGCACCCCTCGCGGGTGCGTGGATCGAAACATGATCGAGCGCTTGCCTGAGATCGAGAAGCACGTCGCACCCCTCGCGGGTGCGTGGATCGAAACGATGCGCTGCAAGGGCAGCCCCTCGACTGGCTGCAGTCGCACCCCTCGCGGGTGCGTGGATCGAAACGGCGATGCTGTCACGACTAAAACCCATCGCGTACGTCGCACCCCTCGCGGGTGCGTGGATCGAAACGTTTGTGGGCAAGGCCCGCGCAATCATCCCGAGGGGTCGCACCCCTCGCGGGTGCGTGGATCGAAACGCAAATCGGTTCAAAGACAAGGTGCTGGCTGACGTCGCACCCCTCGCGGGTGCGTGGATCGAAACTGCCTCCGCTTGCCCGACCGTAGATGCGGTCCACGTCGCACCCCTCGCGGGTGCGTGGATCGAAACCCGGCGTTCTTCGACAGCTCTACCAAGTGACCAGTGTCGCACCCCTCGCGGGTGCGTGGATCGAAACTCGGCTATCGACCGGGGCGTACAGGCTCTGCGCGTCGCACCCCTCGCGGGTGCGTGGATCGAAACCTTGCGACACTGGAAAACACGCCGTTTGCCGAGCTGTCGCACCCCTCGCGGGTGCGTGGATCGAAACGCACCGCAGCCGCGAACTCCCGCATCGCCGTTGGTCGCACCCCTCGCGGGTGCGTGGATCGAAACGCTATCGGCCCTCGAAGCGCAACTGAAAACCGCGAGTCGCACCCCTCGCGGGTGCGTGGATCGAAACAAACTGCACTTGACACAATCAACGGGGTGTAAGACGTCGCACCCCTCGCGGGTGCGTGGATCGAAACATCGAAGGCGCGACCTACGCGAAATTCGAGCCGGGTCGCACCCCTCGCGGGTGCGTGGATCGAAACGACAACCTGCCGGCGTATCTCGACGCTGACCTGTGTCGCACCCCTCGCGGGTGCGTGGATCGAAACGTGCTCGGGAAATGGAGAACATCCTGCCCGAAAAGTCGCACCCCTCGCGGGTGCGTGGATCGAAACATGAGTTTGCCAAATCCCCGCACATCGGCGGGCAGTCGCACCCCTCGCGGGTGCGTGGATCGAAACCTTGTTGTAGTAGGTCGACACCCCACGCAGCCGGAGTCGCACCCCTCGCGGGTGCGTGGATCGAAACGTTCACGGCGTCGATGATCTCGGCCTGGCGCGGGTCGCACCCCTCGCGGGTGCGTGGATCGAAACACCTCCGCGCTGCTGGATAAGCTCAACGGTATTGTCGCACCCCTCGCGGGTGCGTGGATCGAAACAAGCGCTTGGCCGCCCAATACGAGCGGGGCGAGAGTCGCACCCCTCGCGGGTGCGTGGATCGAAACCGCGACTCCCATGATGGTCTGCCCGTTACGGGCGTCGCACCCCTCGCGGGTGCGTGGATCGAAACACCGGAGAACTCTGCATGAATCCTTGACCCCCGATGGTCGCACCCCTCGCGGGTGCGTGGATCGAAACTACCTAGAAAACCTGCCGCTGTACCCCGACGCAGGTCGCACCCCTCGCGGGTGCGTGGATCGAAACTGGCGTCCGAATTTCCCTCGCTGGCTGACCGGCCGTCGCACCCCTCGCGGGTGCGTGGATCGAAACGCAAGATCGCCCATTACTTCAAGACTTCGATGGAAGGTCGCACCCCTCGCGGGTGCGTGGATCGAAACCAGACGGACCCGGCGCGCTTGAAACTCTGAACAGGTCGCACCCCTCGCGGGTGCGTGGATCGAAACTACCCCATCTTCGACTGGCACTCGCGGGATGTGTGTCGCACCCCTCGCGGGTGCGTGGATTGAAACACCCAGACAGAAAGGGAGCGACGACTAGGAAAGTCGTCGCTCCCTCGGTTTCGTGGTCCCCGCCCTCTTCACAAGGACAGGGTGCGCCTTACTGCAGCGTGCGCTCGAACACGAACTTGTCGTCCTGCCAGTCCACCGGCACCACGTCCTTCTCGCCAAATGTGCCGTCGAGCACCAGCTTGGCAATCGGGTTCTCGATATGCTGCTGGATCGCGCGCTTGAGCGGCCGCGCCCCGAACACCGGATCGAACCCCGCCCTCGCCAGTTGCGCCACAGCAGCGTCCGTGACTTCCAGGCGCATCTCGCGTTGCGCCAGACGGTCGGCCAGGCGTTGCAGCTGCAGGCGTGCAATCGATTCGATGTGCTTCGCATCCAGCGAGTGGAAGACCACCACTTCATCGATACGATTCAGGAACTCAGGGCGGAAGCTCTGCTTGAGTTCCGTCCAGATGACTTCCTTCACCACCTCGTACGGCTGGCCCGCCATGCTCTGAATATGCTGCGAACCGAGGTTCGAGGTCATGATGATGACCGTATTGCGGAAGTCGACTGTACGGCCCTGACCATCGGTGAGCCGGCCATCGTCGAGCACCTGCAGCAGCACGTTGAACACGTCGGGGTGTGCCTTTTCGACTTCGTCGAGCAACACCACGCTGTAGGGCTTGCGGCGCACTGCCTCGGTCAGGTAGCCGCCCTCTTCGTACCCCACGTAGCCCGGAGGCGCACCGATGAGCCGCGCTACCGAGTGCTTCTCCATGAACTCGCTCATGTCGATACGGATCATATGATCTTCCGAATCGAACAGGAAGCTGGCCAGCGCCTTGGTGAGCTCGGTCTTGCCCACCCCCGTGGGGCCCAGGAACAGGAAGGAGCCATAGGGTCGATTCGGGTCTGACAAACCGGCACGGGAACGACGGATGGCGTCAGCAACCAGCGTCACGGCTTCGTCCTGACCCACCACGCGCTTGTGCAGGTGTTCTTCCATATTGAGCAGCTTCTGGCGCTCGCCCTGCATCATTTTCGCCACAGGAATGCCGGTGGCACGCGAGACGACTTCGGCGATCTCTTCGGCACCCACCTCGGTGCGCAACAGCTTCGGCTTGTCGGCATGGGTATCCTGCTTACCTGCCTCCGCTGCCTTGAGGCGGCCCTCCAGCTCGGGCAGGCGCCCGTACTGGAGTTCGGCAAGCTTGTCGAACTGCCCCTTGCGCTGCAGCTCCGCCATTTCCGCACGCAGCCGTTCGATCTCTTCCTTGATCGACTGCGAGCCCTGTACGGCCGCTTTCTCGGCCTTCCAGATTTCCTCGTAATCGTTATATTCGCGCTGCAGCTTCACCAGTTCGTCTTCAATAGCCTGCAGTCGGCGCTGCGACGCCTCGTCGGTATCACGGCGCACGGCCTCGCGCTCGATCTTGAGCTGAATGATGCGCCGGTCGAGCTTGTCCATCACTTCCGGCTTGGAGTCGATCTCCATGCGAATGCGCGCGGCGGCCTCGTCGATCAGGTCGATGGCCTTGTCGGGCAGGAAGCGGTCGGTGATGTAACGGTGCGAAAGTTCGGCAGCCGCAACGATGGCCGGGTCGGTAATGGCCACGCCGTGGTGAAGCTCGTAGCGTTCCTGCAAACCGCGCAGAATCGCAATGGTGGATTCCACGTCGGGTTCCGACACCAGCACCTTCTGGAAGCGTCGCTCGAGTGCGGCGTCTTTCTCGATGTACTTGCGGTATTCGTCGAGCGTGGTGGCGCCGATACAGTGCAGTTCGCCGCGCGAAAGCGCCGGCTTGAGCATGTTGCCCGCATCGATCGCGCCCTCGGCCTTGCCTGCGCCCACCATGGTGTGCAGTTCGTCGATGAATACGATCGTGTTGCCGTCGTCGTGGGCAAGTTCCTTGAGCACGGCTTTCAGGCGCTCTTCGAACTCACCGCGGTATTTTGCACCGGCGAGCAATGCCGCCATGTCCAGTGACAGCACGCGGCGGCCCTTGAGGGTTTCCGGTACCTCGTTATTGACGATACGCTGCGCCAGGCCCTCGACAATCGCGGTCTTGCCGACGCCGGGCTCGCCGATCAGTACGGGGTTGTTCTTGGTGCGACGCTGCAGAATCTGTATGGCACGTCGGATCTCGTCGTCGCGCCCGATCACCGGGTCGAGCTTGCCCTGACGCGCGCGCTCGGTCAGATCGGTGGTGTACTTTTCGAGCGCCTGGCGATTCTGCTCGTCAGACGGGTCGGTGACCGCCGCACCGCCACGCACGGCGTCAATGGCCGCCTCAAGTGCCTGGCGCTGCAATCCGGCGTCGCGCAGAATGCGACCGGTGTCGCCCTTGTCGTCGGCCAGGGCAAGCAGGAAGAGTTCGCTGGCAATGTAATCATCGCCCCGCTGCATGGCTTCCTTTTCGGTACGCGCCAGAATGCCTTGCAGCTCGCGGCTGACCTGCAGGTTGGCCTCGGCGCCCTGCACCTGGGGGTAGCCGGCAATCAGCTGATTCAGCGCGCTGTTCACGCGATTGACGGCCACGCCTGCACGAGCCAGCAGGCTGCTGGTGCCACTTTCATCGGCCAGCAGGGCCGCAAGCAGGTGCGCGGCCTCGATATACGGGTTGTCGTTTCGCAGGGCCAGGCTGCGTGCATCGCCGATGGCTTGCTGGAAACGGGTGGTCAGTTTGTCGAATCTCATGGTGTGTCGCCCCTTGGGGTGAATTCTTCAATTGCTTACAAGGTGCGGGCGACACAGCCCATTTCAAGGTGGCCAACGGCGCAACGACACCACTCAACCCGGCAGATCCGACACTGTTGACACAGAGTCGAAACTTGTTAAGCTGTGGGCGGCATGAATGTCACAGGAGCCGGCATGCGCGGAGTCATCAGAAAATGGGGCAACAGTGCGGCAGTTCGCCTGCCGTCGTCCATGCTGAAAAGTTTAAGAATCGGCATCGACGACCTGGTCGAAATGCGGGTGGAACGGGGCAACCTGATTCTTACGCCCGTGCGCACGCAGGAATACACCCTTGCGCAGCTCGTCGGCGGTATCAAACCCTCCAACACCCACCCCGAAGTCGATTTCGGGTCAATGTAGCACCCTTGCGGGCTTCCACTCCATGAGCAAGCGTTACACGCCCGAAGCGGGCGACATCGTGCATGTGCATTTCGAACTGCCGCCCCGGCACAGCGGCCCCGATTACAAAGCCGCACTGGTCATCAGCCCGGCAGTCTACAACAAGAAATCCGGCCTCATGGTGTGCTGTGCCGTCACGGCCGAGCCACGGGGCTACCCGTTCGAAGTACCCCTTAGCACCGCCGATGGCCAGGCCGTGCTGGCCGACCAGGTCAAGAGCCTGGGCTGGCCCGGTATCAAGATCAGCCATCAGGGCCGCGCCACTCCCGAAGAACTCGCCGCCGTACGCGCCAAGCTCATGGCGTTGATCCTGCCCGGCTGACCGCCTTGCCCCGGTACTGTTGACCGGCCGCTGTAACATTGCTACGAGGAGCCCATGAGCCGTTTCAAGCAGCTCGAAAGTTTCGTGGCCGTCGCCACCCTCGGCAGTCTGTCGGCCGCCGCCCGTCAGGAAGGCATCGCACCCGCCATGATGGGCCGGCGCATCAATGCGCTGGAGGCGCGCCTGGGCATCAAGTTGCTGGTCCGCTCCACCCGGCGCATGTCGCTCACTTCCGAGGGCAGCGCCTTTCTTGAAGAAGCGCAGCGCATTCTGCGCGATCTGAACGACGTCGAATCGCGCATTTCACAAGGCAGCGTACGCCCGTCGGGCCATCTGCGTGTCAGTGCACCGGCCGGTTTCGGGCGGCGTCACATCGCCCCTCTGCTGCCCTCGTTCATCCAGGCCTACCCCGACGTCACCATCAGCCTCGATCTCAGCGACCGGCTGGTCGACCTCATCGAAGAAGGCTATGACTGCGCCATCCGCATCGGCGAGCTCGAGGATTCCCGCATCGTAGGGCAACGGCTCGCCGACAATGTGCGGGTGATCGTGGCAGCGCCATCGTACCTGCAGCGCCACGGTCGGCCCAGCTCGCCCGACGACCTGCTGAATCACAATTGCCTGTCATTCGGGCAACAGGGCAACCAGGCCAAGGGCTGGCTGCTGCGTCAGAACGGCCAGGTGCGCGCGATACGGGTCAAGGGCAACCTCGCGTGCAGCGACGGGTCGGTGCTGCATCAATGGACTCTGGCCGGCATCGGCCTGGCGTGGCGATCGCTGTGGGAAGTGCGCGAAGACATCGCGCAAGGCCGGCTGGTGCCAGTACTTGAGGAATTCGCGGCGCCGCCGAATGGTATATTCGCGCTGACGCCAGAGCGTAAGCACTTGCCGCAACGCTTACGACTTTTTCTCGACATGCTCAAGCAGCATTATTCGTCGCCGTCGTACTGGGAAAATAGCTGATCTGGCCCGTAATTCCAGCGAAAATCGCCGAACCGGCGCCATATACCACAAAACAAAAATTTCCGCCATCAGGACAGATACGGTGTAATCCTTTATACTTGATCAGTATCAAACTGCAGTGAATGTCCTGCAGCACCCCGCAGTGACATCCTTCTGAAGTATGCAAAAGCGAATTCCCGTATCTCCCGACTCCACGCGTTGCTCGACCTGTATGCTCAGCGAGATCTGTCTTCCGCTGGGCATGGCGCGCAACGATATTTCGCGTCTGGATGAATTGATCAAAGAGCGGATTCGCCTTCCCAAGGGCACGGCGCTGTTTCATCGGGGCGACAAAACCGAGGCGGTCTACGGAATTCGTTCCGGGTCGATCAAAACACAACTCGAAGACGCATCAGGGCAGGTTCAGATTACCGGCTTTTTGCTTCCGGGCGAAATCCTCGGCATGGACGGTCTGGTCGACAACACCCATGTGTCGCATGCCATCGCACTGGAAGACAGTGAAGTCTGTGTGATTCGCCTTGACGAAATGGACCGGCTCGCCATGCAGCTGCCCGTGCTGCAACAGCAACTGCGCCGGCTCATGAGCAAAGAAATCAACCGCTCACACCTCCTGGTGATGTCGTTGGGAGCGCTGCGCTCGGAACAGCGGCTGGCCGCGTTTCTGCTCAACCTGTCGCACCGGCTGTCGGCGCTGGGTTATTCGCCCTACGAATTTGTGTTGCGCATGAGCCGCGAGGAAATCGGCAACTACCTGGGTTTGACCCTTGAAACGGTGAGCCGCCTGTTTTCACGCTTTGCCCGCGAAGGCGTGATCAAGATCCATCAGCGCGAAGTGCACATACTCGACATGCAGGCGCTGCGCACCCTGGCTGGCAGCGACTGCGCCTGACCGGCTGCACCCATATTCCAGACTAGTTGATGGGTTCGCCGAACTCGTCGTATTCCTTGGGCCGAGGCGCTATGTTCAGCGTAAGCGCACTGGAAATGGCGGCCATGATCCAGAAGAAGAAGAAGCCTGCGGCGTAAACCTGCATGCGCGACGCCTGAATGTGCCCGAAGATCACGATGTCGAGCGGATCGATGAGCGCAAACACAAAGAACGTCATCATGGCTGCAGCCAGAAACGAGGGCCACAGTATCCACATCAATGAACGCCACTTCATAGCACGTCTCCTGCAATCAGTGCCGCGGCTCGACCTCGATCTGCGGCTTGGTTACGACTAGCCCGCGCTTCACGCCGCCGTCACGGATTTCCTGATCGCCAAAATTGCTTACGGCCAGATAGATCGTAATGCCACAACCCACGATCGCCAGCGCCGGGCCCGCCATCAGGATCCAGGGCCAGGGCTCGCGGTACCACGGCTTCGATTGATCTGTGCTTTTCATGTTACCTGCCAGTTTGAGGTTTGAACATATCATACTACCCGGGCACCGCGCGACAGCCTGAACCCGGCTTTACTTCGGAACGTAGAAGCTGGAGTGTTCGACCACCACCGTTTCACGTCCGCCTTCCGACACGGCTTGGGCACGCAGTTCGATATCGTGCAGACCCGGTTCGGTCTGCCCCACCGGCACCTGCACCACGATCGGCACCAGACGGTTCGATGCCGGATCGATCTTGACGGTGGAGGTGGTGCCGTCGGCGGTGGTGAGCGTGATTTCAGGCAGCCCCGAAGCCGAAAGGTCAACGCTGAGGGTTTCTTCAGACGTATTCATGATCTGTAAACGGTAGACGTTTTCGATCATGCCGCCCGGAACCTCGCGCCCCAGCACACCCCGGTCGCGGATGACGTCGACGCGCAACGTGGTGCGCGTAGCAAGCGACACCAGGAAGGCCACGAGGATTACGCTGAGGATGGTCATGTAAACGATCGTGCGCGGGCGGAAGATGCGCTTTCGCACCTGCTGCTGCGTGAGCCCTTCCTTGATGGCGTTGCCCGACGTGTAACGGATCAGCCCTCGCGGGTAATCCATTTTGTCCATGACCGTGTCACAGGCGTCGACGCAGGCGCCGCACCCAATACACATGTACTGCATGCCTTCGCGGATATCGATGCCCGTGGGGCAGACCTGCACGCAAAGGCTGCAATCGACACAGTCGCCCATGCCGGCTTCCTTGTGGTCGATGCGCCGCGAACGACCGCCACGCGGCTCGCCACGCACGTAGTCGTACGTCACCACGAAGGTGTCCTGGTCGACCATCACGCTCTGGAAGCGCGCATACGGGCACATGTACTTGCAGACCTGCTCGCGCATGAAGCCGGCGTTGCCCCAGGTGGCAAAACCGTAGAAGAACATCCAGAACCACTGCCAGAAGCCCAGGGTTCCGGCAAACACGCCCGTGAAGAGTTCACGAATGGGCGCGAAATAGCCGATGAAGGTGAAGCCAGTCCAGAGCGCGATCAGGATCCACAGCACGTGCTTGGTGGCCTTGAGCCGGATCTTGCGCGCATTCCAGGGTGATTCGTCGAGACGGATGCGGGCGAGCCGGTCGCCTTCGACCTTGCGCTCGACCCACATGAAAATTTCGGTATAGACCGTTTGGGGGCAGGCATAGCCGCAGAACAGCCGCCCCGCCATTGCCGTGAACAGAAATAGCGAGAACGCCGAAAGCACCAACAGGACAGTCAGATAGATGATGTCCTGTGGCCACAACACCATGCCAAAGATGTAGAACTTGCGGGCGCCGAGATCAAACAGCACGGCCTGACGGCCGTTCCATTGCAACCACGGCAGCCCGTAATAAATCAGCTGGGTGAATACCACCAGCGCGACACGCCATCGTGCAAAGAAGCCGGTAACCGAACGCGGATAAATCTTGCTGCGAACGTCGGCCAGCGCACGTTCCACAACAGGCGAGGACCCACCGCCCGGCCTCGCAATAGGCTGCGGCTGCCAGGCAGGCGCAGCGTCTTCGTTCCGGGGTCGTACGGTGGGTTCCTGACTACTCATTATGTATTACTGCCTTGTCGTGTCGAACTTCAGATTTCAGTTGGCGGCTGCCACGTTGCTGCCCGGATTGTTGGAAAGACCCCAGACCCACGCCGCCAGCAGGCGGATTTGCTCTTCCGTCAGAATGTTCTTCTGGGCGGGCATGATGTTCTCGCGCCCATTCAGAATCGTTTCGACGATAGAAGCTTCCGAACTGCCATACAGCCAGACGTTGTCGGTCAGGTTCGGGGCACCCATGGCGGGATTGCCCTTGGCGTCGGCGCCGTGGCAGGCCACACAGTAGGTGTCGAAGTGACGCTTGCCGGGAACGACGCGCAACGCATCGTGCGCCAGGCCCGAGAGCGACCGCACGTACTGTGCAATATCGGAGGCCTCGGACGGCTTGATCTGCGCACCCCAGGGCGGCATCATGCCATGACGCCCTTCGGTGATCGTGTGGATGATCTGCTCGGGCGAGCCCCCCCACAGCCAGTCACCGTCGGTAAGGTTGGGGAAGTTGGCGGCGCCACGCGCATCGGAACCGTGGCACTGCGCGCAGTTGTTCAGGAACAGGCGCTGACCGATTTCGCGGGCAGATTCGTCGCGCGCGACCTGCTCGAACGGCATTTCCTGATAGCGCGCGTAAATCGGCTTGATGCGCTCTTGCAGGGCCAGCTGATCGGCGCGCACCTCGCGTGCGGCGCTGTAGCCGGTAAAGCCGTTGCCGAAGCCCAGCGCCGGGTACAGCCAGAAGATGCTCAGGCCGATGATGCAAAGGCCCACGAACATCACTGTCCACCAGCGGGGAATCGGGTTGTTCAGCTCGGTGAGGTCGCCGTCCCACACGTGGCCCGTGTCTTCGACCTGCTCGATTTCGCGCTTGAGCCATGCGCGCTGCGAGAACAGCAGCACGAGACAGAACACGACGCCGCCGATCGAAAGTATTGCGATCCAGTAGCTCCAGAAGCTACTTACGAAGTCATTCATGGGAGCTCCTAATCCTTCTTTTCAGTGACTTGCTCGTCGGGCAGTGCGAAGGGCAGCATCGAGGCTTCGCGGTTGGCTTCGCTACGCCCCCGCGAAAATGCCCACCAGCAGATGCCCAGGAAAGTGATCATCGCCAGAACGGTGGCAAAAGCATTGATGACGGCGATCATTGCACACCCCCTTCCATTACAGCGCGTGCCGCAGCTTCGCGACCGGCCACACCCAGGCCCTGCAGATACGCAACGATGGCGTCTTCTTCGGTCTTGCCCTTGAGGGCTTCGGGCGCCGCGTCGATCTGCTCATCGGTATAGGGCACACCGATGCGACGAAGCGCACGCATCTTCGCCTGAACGTCGACGTTTTCCACGCTGTTGTGCTGCAGCCAGGGGTATGCGGGCATGTTCGATTCCTTCACAACCGCGCGCGGATCACGCAAGTGCACGCGGTGCCAATCGTCGGAATAACGTTGACCCACACGCGCCAGGTCGGGGCCGGTACGCTTGGAACCCCACAGGAAGGGGTGTTCGTACACGCCCTCGCCTGCCAGCGAATACGGGCCATAACGCTGCACTTCGGAGCTCAGCATGCGGACCTGCTGCGAGTGGCAGCCCACACAGCCTTCGCGGATGTAAATGTCTCGCCCCACCAGCCGCAGCGAATCGTAAGGCTCGACGCCCTCGACCGGCACGGTGGTGGAGTGCTGGAAGAACAGCGGAACGATCTGTGCCAGACCGGCAAAGGAGATCACCAGTACGCTGCACACGATGAGCCAGCCGACGTTCAGCTCGATCGTCTTGTGGGAAAAAAGTTTAGGTTTTTCTTGCGCCATTTTTTTCAATCTCCTCAGGCGGTGGCCGGAGCCGGCATACGCAGGGCCGGGTCACGCGCGTCGGGGCTGTACAGCGGCACTTCGGGGTTCACGCCCTTGACGCCGACTCGAACGGTCATGATGGTGTTCCAGAACATGATCACGACACCGGTCAGGAACATGAGACCGCCAAGCAGACGAATGGCATAGAACGGGTACGTGGCCTTGACCGCTTCCACGAAGGAATAGGTGAGCGTGCCGTCGGCGCCCGTTGCGCGCCACATCAGGCCTTGCATCACACCCGCAATCCACATCGAGGCGATGTACAGCACCACGCCCAGGGTGGCGATCCAGAAGTGCACCTCGATGGCCTTCACGCTGTACATGGTGGTACGGCCGAACAGGCGCGGAATGAGGTAATAGAGCGAGCCGAAGGTAATCATGGCGACCCAGCCCAGCGCACCGGAGTGAACGTGGCCGACGGTCCAGTCGGTGTAGTGCGACAGCGCGTTCACCGTACGGATCGACATCATGGAACCTTCAAACGTGGACATGCCGTAGAAAGACAACGCCACGACCAGGAACTTGAGGATCGGGTCGGTGCGCAGCTTGTGCCAGGCACCCGACATGGTCATGATGCCGTTGATCATGCCACCCCACGACGGAGCCAGCAGAATCAGCGACAGCGCCATGCCCAGCGATTGGGTCCAGTCGGGCAGCGAGGTGTACAGCAGGTGGTGGGGGCCCGCCCACATGTACGTGAAAGCCAGCGCCCAGAAGTGAACGATGGACAGGCGGTACGAGAAGATGGGACGCTCGGCCTGCTTCGGCACGAAGTAGTACATCATGCCCAGGAAGCTGGTGGTGAGGAAGAAGCCCACCGCATTATGGCCGTACCACCACTGCACCATGGCGTCTTGCACGCCGGCATAGATGGAATACGACTTCCACAGCGACACCGGCATTTCAAGGTTGTTGAAGATGTGCAGGACCGCGATGGTGAGGATGTACGAACCGAAGAACCAGTTCGCCACGTAAATATGCTTGACGCGACGCTTGGCGATCGTGCCGAAGAACACGATGGCGTAGGCCACCCATACCAGCGCAATCAGAATATCGATGGGCCATTCCAGCTCGGCGTATTCCTTGGTGCTGGTGATACCCAGCGGCAGCGTGATCACCGCCGCCACGATAACGGCCTGCCAGCCCCAGAAAGTGAAGGCGGCCAGTTTGTCGCTGAACAGTCGAGCCTGGCTGGTACGCTGCACCACGTAGTACGAGGTGGCAAACAGCGCGCTGCCGCCGAATGCGAAGATGACCGCATTGGTGTGCAGCGGCCGCAGACGGCCGTAGCTGAGCCAGGGAATGTCGAAATTCAGTTCAGGCCAGATCAGTTGTGCGGCGATCCAGACGCCGACAGCCATGCCTACGATTCCCCAGACTACGGTCATGATCGCAAACTGCCGTACCACACCGTAGTTGAAGACTTCTGGCTGTTTTCCGAGCGTATCGGAAGTACCCATGAGCTTCCCCTCTAATTAAAAAAACAAATCGCGAGCATGATCCCGCATGACCAGGCCGGCAGCCTTGATCTGAATCAATGCCTCATCTACCCCTTTAGGCTTGATGCTTTCCCGCCACACGGCGGCGCGGCCTGCAGCGCAAACCGGCATCTTCCCAATTCTTCTATGCCCCGCTTATCCGTCGCGCTTGTCGTGGTCAGACGGTTCGGATGACTTCGGCGTGTCGTCGTCGAGAAGGATGGACTCGCCCCCGGACTGCGTGTCGTCGAACTGACCGGCAAAAATTGCCCACCAGAACAGACCGCCGATCAGCACCACGAACGCCAGTGCGATCGGCAGCAACAGCAGCAACGAGGCGGTCATGCCCCACCCCGGGCAGCCGCGGCCGGCCAGCCGGGGATGTCGACCGAACGGCACTGCCGCCGGTACATGCGCCATGCATTGGCCGCCACGGCCAGCGACGATAGCAGCATGCTGATCGCCGCGACCCAGGGGGCCACGAGCCCGATCGCCGCAAGCGGCGTCATGAGCAGGTGCCACGCAATGGACCCGTACAGATTCTGGCGCGTGACACGGCGCGCCGCCTGCACCAGAGCAGCAACTTCGGATTCGGAAACGGAACCGCGCGCAGCGAGGGTGGCGTGCGCGGCGGAAACGGTGGAGGGAACGGCCATGGCCATGGCACAGGGGCAGCTCATGACGAACATGGCCACCGTAACGGGCACGGCATGGGCGGGATCGATGTACAGCCACCAGACTGCCCCGGCCACGATGGCCAGCAGCACCTGAATGGAGACGAACCAGAATGCCAGACGATCGGCATGGGCGCCGGCCGCAACACGGAAGGCCTCAACCGCCTGGTTAGCACCCGCAGACTGTACCGCCTGGCGCGCACACAATTCCAGATAACGGGCGGTGAGCAGGAAGGCGACGAACATCCCGACCGAATCGAAGTAGACTTCGCCCTGACCCGCCCACGTTGCATAGGCGCTGGGCACAAACGCCACGATGATGCCCAGGGCGACGGGCACGTCCATGGTGATGCGACCACGCACGAGGCGATCGATCGCGCCCGCCCACACGGGCTGGGCACAATACAACACCACGGGAACGGTAATGAGCAGGCTGATCCAGTTCATCAGGAAGATGGCCTGGTCGAGCAGCTGGAGATTGTCGGGCGCCATGCCTTCGTGGCGCAGATAGCCCGGGAAAGCAAACATCATGACCTGCATCATCGCAAGCCACGCGAGCCCCAGACGTGCGAGCATATGGCGACGCCGATGGCGGTCCGCGGCGGATAACGCCACGGGGGGAGAGAAGATGGACAGCGCGCTCATGCGCTGCAATATACCTGCACGCACCCAGGCAAGGCTTGATCTAGATCAACGCTTTACATGATTGCTGCACCGCAACGCCGCCCGCGGAACACGACTGTTGTTTGAAGATTGAAAAAGCCCCTGCCCCGTGTTCACGCGCCCCGCGAGCGGCGCGTCGAACCCACGGCAGGGGTCGGGAATTCAGCCTTGCAGGCTTACGCTGCGGATTCCTCGAACTGGGCTTCCTCGGTGGAGCCGGTGAGCGCGGTGGTCGAGGACTGGCCGCCTTCGATCACCTGTGTCACGGCGTCGAAGTAACCGGTACCCACCTCGCGCTGATGCTTCACCGCGGTGAAACCGAGGTCGGCGGCGGCGAATTCCTTCTGCTGCAGCTCGACGAAGGCGCTCATCTGGCGACGGGCGTAACCATGCGCAAGCTCGAACATGCCGTAGTTCAGCGCATGGAAGCCGGCCAGCGTGATGAACTGGAACTTGTAACCCATGGCACCCAGTTCCCGCTGGAAGCGCGCGATGGTGTCGTCGTCGAGGTTCTTCTTCCAGTTGAACGACGGCGAGCAGTTGTAGGCCAGCATCTTGCCGGGGAACTGCCGGTGAATCGCCTCGGCAAACTGGCGCGCATACTCGAGGTTCGGTGTGGACGTTTCGCACCATACGAGGTCGGCGTACGGCGCATAGGCCAGGCCGCGCGCAATCGCCTGCTCGATGCCGGCGCGGGTGCGGAAGAAGCCTTCCACCGTACGCTCGCCGGTAATGAAGGGGCGATCGTTCTCGTCGATGTCGCTGGTGACGAGGTCGGCCGCATCGGCATCGGTACGGGCGACCAGCAGGGTGGGCACGTCGAGCACGTCGGCGGCCAGGCGCGCTGCCACGAGCTTGGATACGGCTTCGCGGGTGGGCACCAGTACCTTGCCGCCCATGTGGCCACACTTCTTCACCGATGCAAGCTGATCTTCGAAGTGCACGCCCGCAGCGCCGGCCTCGATCATCGCCTTCATGAGCTCGAACGCGTTGAGCACACCCCCGAAACCCGCCTCGGCGTCGGCCACGATGGGCGCGAAGTAATCGATGTAGTCGGGGTCGCCCGGCTGTTTGCCTTCACTCCACTGGATCTGGTCGCAGCGCGCCAGCGCGTTGTTGATGCGGCGCACGACTTGCGGCACCGAGTTGGCGGGGTACAGCGACTGATCGGGATACATTTCACCGGCCAGGTTGGCGTCGCCGGCCACCTGCCAGCCCGACAGATAAATAGCCTTGAGGCCCGCCTTGACCTGCTGCATGGCCTGGTTGCCGGTGAGCGCGCCCAAAGCGTTCACAAAAGGCTCTTCGTGCAGCAGGCCCCACAGTTTCTCGGCGCCACGGCGTGCCAGCGTGTGTTCGACCACCACCGAGCCGCGCAGCTGGATCACGTCTTCGGCGGTATAGCCGCGCTTGATGCCCTGCCAGCGGGCATCCTCGGCCCAACGGCGCTGCAGATTGCGGACTTCGGTTTCGCGTGTGCTCATGGTGTTCCCCTTATGCATATGAAAAGAAAGACTGGATGGGGAAAATTCTACGGGTATGCTGCAACGCAAAGAACACTTTTGTCTTATATAAGACAATGAATTTTTCCTTTATAAATCAACGAAATGAAAGTTGTATTCCGCATTAAGAAACGACATTCCCGGAAATGAAACGTTCTTCGACGCGCCGCAAAATACAATTTCCGTAATGTGAAATGCGGGTTTCACAGCCTGGAATCCGGGGGATTAAAATGCAGGATGTTCCACCTTCGTTTTACACATGACCACCCTTTCGAATGCTCCACTGGGGCGCGATGTCGATTACCCCCGCTCGTACGACCCCACCCTGCTCTTTCCCATAGAACGCGAAACCAACCGTCGCAGCCTGCAACGACCCGCCCACTGGTATGGTGCCGACATCTGGAACGGGTACGAGATCTCGTGGCTGAATCCGCGCGGCCTGCCGCGTGTGGCCGTGGCGCGTTTCACCATTCCCGCCGACAGCCCCCGCCTCATCGAGTCGAAGTCGTTCAAGCTGTACCTCAACTCGCACAATGAAGAGCGCTATGCGAGCGCCGACGATCTGGCCGCCATACTGCGCACCGACCTGAGCCGTGCGGCCGGTGCCGAGGTTCAGGTGCACCTCGAAACGGATCTGGCGCGTCTGGAAAGTGTGTGCCGCCCCCTGCCGGGCCTGTGCCTGGACGACCTGGACATCGAGATCGACCGCTACGAACCTGACGCCACCTTGCTGCGGCGCGATTCAGGCAGTGCGGTGGTGACTGAAACGCTGGTGAGTAATCTGCTCAAGTCGAATTGCCCCGTAACCGGGCAACCCGACTGGGGTTCCGTGCAGGTGCGTTATACGGGCCCGGGTATCAACCACGCCAGTCTGCTGAGATATGTCGTGTCGTTCCGTCGCCATACCGAATTCCACGAACATTGCGTAGAACGCATGTATTGCGATCTGTGGCAGGTTCTTTCGCCGCAATCGCTGTTTGTAATGGCGCGCTATACGCGCCGCGGGGGGCTCGATATCAATCCCTGGCGCAGCAGCCACCCCGTACAGGTCGACGACCTGCGCACTGTGCGGCAGTAGGCGGCGCACGCGGCAAGGCGTCGCAGCAACCGCGCGGGCGGGGTCACGCGGGGCTGGCCGCCGTACGTGCTGCGGCAGAACGCCCCACAGCAACGGCCAGCAGGGCTGCGGCAATGAAGCTGAGCCCCGCCCCCATCCAGGGGCCGCGGGTGAGCCCGAGGTCGAGCATCAGGCCGAAACCGACCGGTGCCAGCGACGCGCCCACATCCATTCCGGAATACACCAGCCCGTAAACGGTGCCGGTGGCGCCTTTGGGGGTGACCCGCCGTATGAGCATGTCACGCGATGGGCCGGCCACACCCGAAAAAAACCCGGCCATGGCCACGAAAACCAGGGCCATGTACGAACCGGCCCAGCCACTGGCAAGCAGCGCAAAGCACAGCGCGGCCAGCACCAGCGTAACGAAGACGATGAACTCGCTGCGTGGCGTGCTGGATACGATGAACCCGCCCGCCAGCATGCCCGCCGCACCGGCGACCATATACCCCGACAGGGCCGAACCCGCCAGCACCTTGTCGATGCCATAGACGGTGCCCAGCATCGGAATGGTGTAGTTCTGGATGGCCGACAGGGCAATGGAACTGAATGCGAAGAACAGGAACGCCCCCCACAGGGCCGGCTGCACCGCCAGAGCCTGCAGGGTTCCCCCCACGCTGCGCCGCGAAAGGTCGCCTGTTGGCGTGCCCCGAGCGCCGGCAGCGGGTGCGGCGTGCGCCTGCGCCGCAGCGCCCGGTTGGGCATCGGTGGCAGCCGTGTCGGGCATCAGCGCCCCGCCCTGCACGGCGGCCGAACGGCCCGAAAGCATGTCGCGCCCCAGCCAGGTGAGCAGCAACACCACACCGACCAGCGCTGAGGCGGCCACCGCAGCCGTGCGCCAGTCGGCCCAATGAATGAAGGCGGCCATGTACACGGGGGCGAGCGCCCAGCCAAGGTTGCCGGTAAGCCCGTGCGTACTGAACCCATGGCCAAGCCGGCGGGCACTGACACGGTGATTCAGTATGGAGTAATCGACCGGGTGGAACACGGCATTGCCCACCCCGCCGATGATCGCCGCCAGCACCAGCATGGCGTAGCCGGTCGACCCGGCAATGAGCAACCCCGACAGGGCAAAGCAGATGAGCCCGAAATGCAGCACCGGCACCGGCCCGATGCGATCGACCACGAAACCCGAAGACGCCTGCCCGATCGACGACACCAGAAAAAAGATGGACGCCAGCAACCCCAGCTGCGCGAAGTCGTAGCCGTATTCGTGTGCGAGCGAGAGGTACAGCGTGGGCAGCACGAGCTGAAAGAAATGTGAACATGCATGCGCGCCGCCCACCAGCGCGATGATGAGCCAATCACGGCGCCGCACAATTGCGCTATCGACGCCGGCCGCCTGAACCGAGGCACTCATGACACGAAAATCCTAAGAACGTTCAGAGCGTGTGCGAATTTCGGGCCACGCTCGCTTGAGGTAATAGCACATCGACCACACCGTAAGAACGGCGGCCACCACGATCAGCGCCTGCCCGACCAGGTCGGTGGGCACGCCGAACAGCGGCTGACCGAACAGCAGGCAGGGAATGGCCACCATTTGCGCGGCTGTCTTGAACTTGCCCAGCCAGTGCACCGCCACGCTGCCGCTCGCTCCGATCTTGGCCATCCATTCACGCAGGGCGGAAATGGTGATTTCGCGACCGATGATGATGAGCGCAATGAAGGCATCGACGCGATCGAGGTTCAGCAGAATGAGCAGTGCCGCGCACACCATGAGCTTGTCGGCCACCGGATCGAGGAAGGCGCCAAAACTCGAGGTCTGGTTCCAGCGCCGTGCAAGCCAGCCGTCGAACCAGTCGGTAAGTGCCGCAATGATGAAGAAGGCGGCGCCCACCGCATCGCGCGTGGCTTCGGGCATGAGGCTGGTTGGCACGTAGTACAGCGCGACGATCAGGGGGATCATCGCAATGCGAAGCCACGTGAGGGCGATAGGCAGATTGAATGGCATAGTCGGAATACTAACCCAAGGCACCCGCCCTCAGCGCAGTGCGTGATAGATGCGTTCGGCCAGCTCATCGGAGATGCCTTCCACCGAACGCAGATCGTCGATGCTGGCATCGACCACCCCCGAGAAACCGCCAAACCGTGCCAGCAAGCGCTGACGGCGGCGCGCGCCGATGCCTTCGATCTCCTCGAGCCGCGACACGGTACGTGCCTTGGCGCGGCGCGCCCGCATGCCTGTGATCGCAAAGCGGTGCGCCTCGTCGCGAATCTGGGCGATGAGCATGAGCGCCGGCGATTCCACACCCAGCTGAAGGGGCTCGCGTCCGTCGGCAAACAGCAGCGTCTCGAGCCCCACCTTGCGCCCTTCCCCCTTGGCCACCCCCACCAGAACCCGCGTATCGAGCCCCAGCTCGACGAAGACCTGACGCGCCACCTCGACCTGGCCCTTGCCACCATCGATCAGCACCACCTCGGGCAGCGGCGCATCGCCGTCGGCCACCCGTGTGAACCGCCGCGACAACACCTGGCGCATGGCGGCGTAGTCATCGCCCGGCGTGATGCCGGCGATGTTGTAGCGCCGGTACATTGAAGGCTGCATGTCGTGATTCTGATACACCACACACGAGGCCTGGGTAGCCTCACCGGCGGTATGACTGATATCGAAGCATTCGATTCGCACGGCTTCCAGCGAGGCCGCATCGGTGTCGAGATTGAGCGTGGTGGCCAGCGCCAGCGTGCGCGCCTCGCGAGCGCCGGATTCGCTCAGGGAGCGCGCCAGCGCCAGCTCGGCGTTCTTCACGACCTGCTCGAGCCAGGTTTTGCGCAAACCCTGCGGGCGGATGATGTAACGCGCCTTGACCCCGGTTTGTTCCGCCAGCAGGGCAAGCAGTTGCGGATCGGGCAGCTTGTGCGAACACACGAGCACGGGCGGCATGCGCGTATCGATATAATGCTGCGCCACGAAGGCCGCCAGCACGTCGGCCGGCGTGTCGTCGACCGTGTGCGACGGGAAAAACGCCTTGTCGCCCAGGTGGCGGCCACCGCGCACCATCGCCAGGTTCACGCAGGTGCGCCCGCCCGAGGCCACCACGCCGATGATGTCCACGTCGTCGTTGCCGATCTGCTCCATCGACTGCTGCTGCAATACGCGCGACAGCGCGCCCATCTGGTCGCGCAGCATCGCCGCCTGCTCGAAATCCAGGCGCTCCGAGGCCGAAAACATGCGTGCCTCGATGTCTTTCAGCACATCATCGGCGTGACCGTCGAGAAAGCGGATCGCGCGCTCCACGTCGGCCTGATAGTCTTGCACCGAAATCAGCCCCACACACGGAGCCGAGCAGCGGCCGATCTGGTGCAGCAGGCAGGGCCGCGAGCGATTGGCAAAAACGCTGTCTTCACAGGTACGCAGGCGGAACACGCGCTGCAGAATCTGAATGGTTTCGCGCACCGCCCAGCTGTTCGGGTACGGACCAAAAAAGCGGCCCTGCCGGCTCGTTGCACCCCGGTAGTACGCAATGCGGGCGTATTCGTGCGCGCTGAAGCGCAGGTACGGGTATGACTTGTCGTCGCGAAAGAGAATGTTGTAACGGGGCTTGAGCCGCTTGATGAGGTTGTTCTCGAGCAGCAGGGCTTCCGCCTCGCTGCGCGTGACGGTAACCTCGACCCGCTGCACGCGCGCCACCATGTGAGCGATGCGCGGGCTGTTCGCGGTTTTCTGAAAATACGAGCTGACGCGGCGCTTGAGATCGCGCGCCTTTCCCACGTAAAGCACCTCGCCCTGCGCATCGATATGCCGATACACCCCGGGCAGGTTCGGAAGCTCAGCCAGAAAGGATTTCAGATCGAATTCTTCGGGCATGCTGGTATTGCGTGTCATGCTGCAGAGTGTTCCAGTCGGGCGCGACCGTGCGTGGCATGAGGCGGGCGAGCCGGGCCAGCGACTCGGGCGGTGGCGTGAACTGCAGGCGTTGCAGCAGTTCGTCGGCCAGATCGGGCCGGTTGCACACCAGCACCATGTCGCAGCCCGCAGTGAGCGCGGCTTGGGCACGGGCCAGAATGTCGCCCGCCACGGTTGCGCCTTCCATGGTGAGATCATCGGAAAACACCACACCATCGTAGCCCAGGCGCCCGCGAAGTATGTGCTGTACCCATACTCGCGAAAAGCCGGCCGGGGCAGCATCGACCTGCGGGTAGATGACATGCGCCGGCATGACCGACGGCAGAGCCAGATCGCCCAGCCACTCGTACGGGCGGGCATCGGCCGACAGAATCTCGTCGAGCGTGCGCTCATCCACGGGAATCTCGTGATGCGAATCGGCCTCGACCGCACCGTGGCCGGGGAAATGCTTGCCGCACGCCGCCATGCCGCCCAGCGCCAGACCGTGCATGAGCGCCCGGGCAAGCTGCGTGACGATCGCAGGGTCGCGGTGCAGGGCGCGATCGCCAATGACGCGGCTGACGCCGTAATCCAGATCGAGCACGGGCGTAAAGCTCAGGTCGACCCCGCAGGCACGCAGCTCGGCCGCCAGCACGTAGCCCACCGCAGTGGCCGCCTGCAGTGCGCGCTGTGGGTCGGCGTCCCAGACCTCGCCCAGGCGTCGCATGGCGGGCTGTTCGGTAAACCCGTCGCTGCGAAAGCGCTGCACGCGCCCGCCTTCATGGTCGACCGCAATCAGCAGGGGGGCCGAGCGGAGGGCGTGAATTTCGTCGCACAGCGCCTCGAGATGCGCGCGATCTGAAAAATTGCGCGCAAACAGAATGACGCCACCGACGAGCGGGTGACGCAGACGCGCGCGCTCGTGGTCGGTAAGGCGGTGGCCGGCCACGTCGACCATGACGGGCCCGCGTGGCAGTTCGATCGGGGTTGTGATCATGAATGAGGTGCGTTCAATGGCGCGCCCGCGGGCTGAGCGAGCGCTTCGACCACCACGTAGGCGGCCACGATGTCATGTTCGTCGGTTACGGAAACGTGCGCCACGCCGAAACGCTGCGCATACCAGCCGGCAAGCGGTTCGGAAAGCTGGACGTAAGGCCGGCCGCCGGGGCCGTTGAGGGTCTGCATGCGCGACCAGGCCATTGGCATGCGCATGCCCAGGCCGATGGCCTTGGAAAAGGCTTCCTTGGCGGCAAAGCGGGTGGCCAGATAGCGGATGCCCCGGCGCGGATCGCGTGCATAGCGCCGCTGAAAGGTCTGAATCTCGCCGGGCCCCAGCACCCGCTGCACGAAGCGCTGCGGATGCCGATCGAATACACGCTGAACGCGCTCGAGCCGCACGATATCCATACCGATGCCCGCGATGCGGGCCGCGCCTGCCTGCGCCGGCATACGCCACTCCCATGAACCAAGCCAAACCGCATCATACCGTGTTGACGCGGTGCAGCGTGGATGCCTGCGCCCACAGCGTGGGCCGTGCGACAGCCACGCCGCACACCCGTGCACGCCGTGGTGAGCGCGATGCGTCTAGCGCGGACGCTTGTCGATGACCCGACGCGCCTTGCCGGTCAGCGTGCGCTCAACCTGGCCGGGTGGCTGAATCGTGATTCTCGCGCTGATGCCCACGTAATTCTTGAGCGAATGCCCCAGCCGTTTGCCGATTGCCGCCCGCTCGTCTTCGCTGAGGTGTCCGCATTCCGAACGCAGCTCGGTCAGCACCTCCAGCGCATCGAGATTGCCTTCGCGCGTGACCACCAGCTGATACTGGGGTGCCAGCTCGGGCATCTTGAGCACCAGTTCCTCGACCTGGGTCGGAAAGAGATTGACGCCACGAATGATGAGCATGTCGTCGCTGCGGCCGGTGATCTTGCCGATTCGGCGCATGCTGCGTGCCGTGGGCGGCAGCAGGCAGGTCAGGTCGCGCGTGCGGTAGCGGATCACCGGCATGGCTTCCTTGGTGAGCGAGGTGAACACCAGCTCGCCGGATTCGCCTTCCGCCACCGGTTCGCCCGTGTCGGGGTTGACGATCTCCGGGTAGAAGTGGTCTTCCCACACTACAGGGCCGTCTTTCGCTTCGACACACTCCATGGCCACGCCGGGCCCCATCACCTCCGACAGGCCGTAAATATCCACGGCATCCAGGCCGGAGTGCGCCTCGATATCCTCGCGCATGCGGCCCGTCCAGGGTTCCGCTCCGAAAATGCCGATCCGCAGCGTGGATTCCTTCGGATTCATGCCCTGCCGCTGCATCTCTTCCATGATGTTGCAGAAGTAGGACGGCGTCACCATGATGATGCGAGGGCCGAAATCGCGGATCAGCTGCACCTGTTTCTCGGTCTGCCCGCCCGACATCGGCACCACCGAGCAGCCCAGCCGCTCGGCGCCGTAGTGGGCGCCGAGGCCACCAGTGAACAGCCCGTACCCGTACGCCACGTGCACGATGTCGCCCGGCCGGCCGCCGGCGGCCCAGATCGAGCGCGCCACCAGCTCAGACCAGTTGTCGATATCGCGCTGGGTATAGCCCACCACGGTGGGTTTGCCCGTGGTGCCGCTCGATGCATGAATGCGCACCACCTTTTCGCGCGGCACCGCAAACATGCCGAACGGGTAGTTCTCGCGCAGGTCGCCCTTGGTGGTGAACGGGAACTTCGATAGATCGGCGAGCGTTTTGAGATCGTCGGGGTGAACGCCCGCAGCGTCGAAGCTCTTGCGGTAATGCGGCACATTCTCATAGGCGTGGCGCAGCGTCCATTTGAGGCGTTCGAGCTGTAGCGCCCGCAGCTCGTCTTCGCTTGCATGTTCGATGGGGTCGCGCCCCCGCTTCATGTCCGACATAATGTGTCTCCTGCCCTGTCTTGTCTTGCTCTGTAATTCTTATGGTGATCGGGGTCGGCTATGCGCCCGCACCTTCCACCACATTCCCCTTGATTCGGTACGAACGCCCCCGGAACACCGCGATCTGCCTGCCGTCCTGATTGGTCACGTAAACATCGTAGATGCCCGTGCGCCCGGCCAGTGAATATTCCACGGCCGTGGCGGTGAGCCGGTCGCCTTCGAAGGCCGGCGCCAGGTAATCGATGGTGCAGCCCGACGCAACGGTCACCAGGTTGCGCGAATTGCACGCGAAGGCGAACGCGCTGTCGGCCAGCGCAAAGATGAAGCCTCCGTGACACGTCTTGTGGCCGTTCAGCATTTCGGGCTTCACCGTCATGCTCATGGTGGCGCTGCCCGGAGCTACGGCATCGAGTGCGGCGCCCAGCGCCTGCGACGCCGTGTCGCGTTCATACATGGCCTGCCCGGCCAGCTCGGCCAGCGCCTGCGGATCGTCGGGCAGGGTTTCTACCACCTGTGCTGCATTGCCTGCGCTCATCACTGCCCCTTGAATACTGGTTGACGCTTTTCCATGAAGGCGGCAACGCCTTCCGCGTAATCGTCGCTCGCACCCAGCTCGCGCATCATGTCGCGCTCGAGGTCGAGCTGCGCGTCGAGCGTGTTGCCCAGGCTTTCGCCAATGGCCCGCTTGGTGAAGGCGAGCCCCTTGGTGGGGGCCTGCGCAAAATGGCGGGCAAGGGCATCGAGCCGTGCTTCGAGTTCGGCGTCGGGCACGCATTCCCAGATCATGCCCCACTGCTGGGCCTGTGCGGCCGGGAGCTTGTCGCCCAACAGGGCCAGACCCAGGGCACGCGCCCGCCCCACCAGCCGAGGCAGGGCATAGGTGCCGCCCGTATCGGGTATGAGGCCGAGCCGGCAGAACGGCTGGATGAAGCTGGCCGATTCGGCCGCCACGACGATATCGCCGCCCGCCAGGGCCAGGTTGGCGCCGGCACCCGCGGCAACGCCGTTGACGCCCACCACGACCGGCAGCGGCAGCGCGTTCAGGCGCCGGATGAGCGGCGCATAGAACGTTTCAACGGTTTCGCCCAGATCGACGCGACCGCCGTCAGCCCCGGGCTGGCGCTCGGAAAGGTCCTGGCCAGCGCAAAAGCCGCGTCCGCGACCGGAAATGACAAGCACGCGTGCCCCGCCCTGTTCCACCTGGGTCAGGGCATTGGCCAGTTCGCGGTGCATGGCAGCCGTAAAGCTGTTCAGCTTGTCGGGCCGGTTCAGCCAGATGCGCGCAATACCGCCTTCCTGCTGAAATTCAATGCTTTCGTAAGTCATGCGCACCTCCTCAGACATGCCAGCGGGTTTGCACCACGCGGAAGCGGTTTGCCACGAACGCACTGTCGGACAACGCAGCGTTGGCAGCCGGGTTGGCGCCGGTGCCGTGGAAATCGCTGAAGGCTGCCGTCTGGTTCACGAACACGCCGCCCGTCAAGTTCAGGGAAAGCGACACCCCCGCACGCTCAGCGGCCTTGCGCATGTCGATGGCCACCGCATCGCGGGTGGTGTAGCCCGACAGCGTAAGCGCACCATGCTGCACGACCGTATCGCGCGCGAGCTGAATGCTGTGTTCGGTGGAATCGGTGGCCACCACAAACACGATGGGCCCGAACCATTCCTGGAAAATGCGTTCATCGCTCGCATCGGCCTTGAGCACCAGGGGCGTTCGCACGCGCGCCTTGGGGTGTTGGGGATGCTCGAGCGCACGGCTGTCGCACAACACCGGCAGGCCGAGCTCACGCGCCGCGTCGATGCGCTGGGCCGTCGCTTCGTTCTGGATCGCGCCCGTAAGCTCGACCGCCTTTGCCGGATCGCTGACCATGCGTTCCACGGCTTGGGCGAGCGCCTGCGCCACCTCGTCGAAGCTCATGCGGCCATCGGCGGTGGTAATGCCGTCGCGCGGAACATACACATTCTGGGGGGCCGTACACATCTGGCCCGAGTACAGTGCAAAGGAAAACGCCAGGTTACGCGCCACGGCCTTGATGTCTTCAACCGAATCGATGATGACCTGGTTGACGCCGGCCTTTTCGGTGTAGACCTGCGCGTGGCGGGCGTGCGCTTCCAGCCAGTTGCCGTTGGCACTGCTGCCGGTGAAGTCGATGATGCGCACCGCAGGGTTCATGGCGAGTTCACGCGCGGTGTCGTCGGTTGCCTCGTGTGCCGCCAGCTGCACCACGTTGGGGTCGAAGCCGCCCTCGGCAAGCACCTGGCGGGCCACCTGCACGGTGATGGCCAGCGGCAGAATCGCACCCGGGTGCGGTTTGACGATGACGGGGTTGCCGGTCGCCAGGCTGGCGAACAGCCCGGGGTAACCATTCCAGGTGGGAAACGTGGACACGCCGATCACCAGCGCCACGCCACGCGGCACGATGGTGAAGCGCTTCTGCATGCGCAGCGGGTCATGCTTGCCCTGCGGCTTTTCCCAGTCGGCCAGCTCGGGAATGCGCGCCATCTCCTGCCAGGCATAGGCCACCGCCTCGAGGCCGCGGTCTTGAGCATGTGGGCCGCCCGCTTGAAATGCCATCATGAAACCCTGCCCGGTGGTGTGCTGCACGGCGTTCGCGATTTCGAAGCTACGCTGGTTCAGGCGCTTGAGGATCTCGAGACTGACGCCAACCCAGGCCCTGGGTCCGGCCTCGCGCCACGACTCCAGCGCCTGTTCGGCCTGCTGCACCAGAACGTCGGCGGGCACTTTCGGATAGCGGATGTCGAGATCGAATCCGAAAGGCGAGCGTTCCCCGCCCACCGTGCCCTGAGCGCCGGGCAGATCCAGCGGGAACGCCTGACCCAAAAGCGCCTCGAAGGCCTTCTGGCCGTCTTGCGCAGCGGTCTCACCATACACGCGGGGGCTGGGCGATTCGGGAAACGGGCTCCAGTAGGCCCGGCTGGCCGCAGCGGCCAGCGCCTGCTCCAGCACCTCGCGATTGCTTTCGAAAAAATCCACCGACACGTTCCTGTCTCCTTGTTCATGTTTCCTGATCGAAATCGATCAGGACCCGGTCTGTGACCGGAAAACTCTGGCAGCTCAACACAAAGCCACGCGCAACCTCGTAGTCTTCGAGCGCGAAGTTGGCATCCATGTCGACTTCGCCCTCGATGACCTTGCAGCGGCAGGTCGAACACACGCCTCCCTTGCACGAATAGGGCAGCTCGACACCCTGCGCCAGCGCAGAATCGAGCAGGCTGTCCTTATTCTTTTCGATGACGATGTTTCGGGTCACGCCATCGAGCACGATCGTCAGTTCACAGTGCTCGCCCGGCGCCGTGCGGGCCTCGCGACCCGTGCGCAGCGCACGCGGCCCCTTGGGTGAACCGAACAATTCGAATTTGATCTGTTCCTTACCGAGCCCCCTGCCCTGCAAGGCCTCGATCACGGATTCGGTCATGTCCTGCGGGCCGCATACGAAAGCGTAATCGATCGTTGCGGCGTCAATCCAGTGTTCGAGCAGCTGCTCGACCTTGGCGCCATCGAGCCGACCGTTAAACAGATCGATGTCCTGGTGTTCGCGGCTCATGATGTACACGATTGAAAACCGGGTCATGTAGCGGTTCTTGAGATCTTCGATCTCTTCACGAAACAGCACCGCCGAGGAGGCACGATTGCCGTAGAACAACGTGAAAGTGGACTCGGGCTCGGTGTCGAGCGCCGTTTTCACCAGCGACAGAATGGGGGTAATGCCACTGCCCACGGCAAAGGCGGCATAGTTGCGCGCCTGATCGGGCGCAAACGGAACCGTGAAATGCCCGTCGGGCGGCATCACGTCGACCACGTCGCCCGGCTGCAGCCGGGCATTGGCCCAGGTCGAAAACGCGCCGTCGTTCAGCCGCTTGATGGCCACCCGCAGCAGCCCGTCGTGCGGGGCCGCGCAGATTGAGTACGAACGGCGCAGTTCCTGGCCGTCGATCTGCGTGCGCAGGGTGAGGTACTGGCCGGGCCGGAAGGCAAAGGTCTCGGCAAGCGCCTCCGGCACCTCGAACGTGACGACGACCGCATCACGGGTATTGCGTGCCACCGAAGCGACTTTCAATGCTTGAAACTGACTCATGACATTCAATGCGTCTTGAAGTGATCGAAGGGTTCGCCGCAAGCGTTGCAGCGGTAAAGCGCCTTGCAGGCGGTGGAGCCGAACTGGCTGATCAGCCGGGTGCGCGGTGACCCGCATTGCGGGCACGGCACGGGCGGCTCGTTGCGCCGGGAAATGCCCGACACATCGATGGCTTTTTCGGTGGGCGGCGCAATGCCGTATGCGCGCAGCGCCTCGCGGCCGCGCTCACTCATCCAGTCGGTGGTCCATGCCGGCGACAACGTGGTTTCCACACGCACATCGGCCAGGCCGTGTGCGTTCAGCACGCCCGTAATGTCTTCGGTGATCTCGCGCATGGCGGGGCAACCGGAATACGTGGGCGTGATGGTGACGACGCAGGTGGCACCCTCGAAACGCACGTTGCGCACGATGCCCAGATCGATCACCGAAATCACGGGGATCTCGGGGTCGGGTACGGCATGCAGCCACTGCATGACGAGCTCGGGGTCGGGCTGCCGGGCGGCAGCGCGCGCAGGCTGCGCGGCGCCCTGCTTCACGTTGTCCATCACCAGGTCGCTCCGGGGTACGTGCGCTGCAGATGCTGCATCTCGGCAAGCAGGTAGCCCAGCGCCTCGGTATGCCGACCGTGCACGCCGCCGCGGTGCGCGCGGTGCATGGCCTCTTCGAACGGCGGCAACGTGAGTGTGGCTTCGGCGGCCAGTTCTCCGACGTGCTGCTGCCAGGGGGCAAGCAGGCTTTCGTGAAGGGGAACCACGCCACGGGCGGCCAGCTCACGCGTGACATCGTCGTCGACGAACAGCTCGCCGGTATGGCGCCAGACATCTTCGAGCGCCTGCTGCATGCGCCGATGACTGAATTCGGTACCGTCGCCCAGGCGCACCATCAGGTCGCCCGAGCGGCGCGCGTGATATGCCGCTTCCTTCACCGCCTTGGCAGCGATGGCCGCCACGCGCTCATCGGTCGAGGCCTGCAGCTTCTCGAGCAACAGGTAATGCCAGATATCGAATACGAACTGGCGTGCGACCGTGTCGCCGTAGTGGCCGTTGGGGCGCTCCACGAGCAGATAGTTGCGGTATTCGGGTGCGTCGCGCAGGTAGGCGAGCGCGTCTTCGTCACGACCGGCGCCTTCCACCTCGCCCGCCAGCGTCAACCACATGCGCGCCTGGCCCAGGAGATCGAGCGCGGTGTTGGCCACCGCCATTTCTTCCTCGAGTACCGGGCCGTGGCCGGTCCATTCGGCCAGCCGCTGCGACAACACGAGTGTGGTGTCGCCCATGCGCAGAAGGTACTGAAACAATGCGTGATCCATTTCCCTTCCTTACATGTGCTTGATCTCGTCGGGCATCGGGAAGAAGGTGGGATGCCGGTAGACCTTGCTGTTGGCGGGATCGAACAGCGGCTCCTTGTCGGAAGGACTGCTGGCCACGATATCGGCGGCCTTCACCACCCAGATGCTGACGCCTTCGTTGCGACGCGTGTAGACGTCGCGGGCGTTGTTGATGGCCATTTCGGCATCGGGCGCCCGCAGGCTGCCCACGTGCTTGTGGGCGAGCCCGTGCTGGCTGCGAATGAAAACTTCCCAAAGGGGCCAGGTAGAACGGCTCATGATGACGGATTCCTTGGTGTGAACGGGAGCTGCGCCGCAAGCGGCGCAGGCAGGCTCAATGGGCGCGCGGGTCAGGCGGCCTGGCGGGCGGCGTGTTTTTCGGCGTGGGCGGCAAGTGCCTCGCGTACCCAGGCGCCGTTCTCGTGGGCTTGGACACGGGTGCGCATGCGTTCGCGGTTGCACGGGCCGTTGCCCTTGAGCACTTCGTAGAATTCAGGCCAGTCGATCTCGCCGAAGTCGTAGTGGCCGCGTTCTTCGTTCCACTTGAGATCGGGATCGGGAAGGGTGAGCCCCAGATATTCGGCCTGCGGCACCGTCTGATCGACGAACTTCTGACGCAGCTCATCGTTCGAGAACAGCTTGATGCGCCACTGCATCGACTGCGCGCTGTTGGGAGAATCGTGATCGGGCGGGCCGAACATCATGAGCGCCGGCCACCACCAGCGGTTCAGCGCCTCTTGTGCCATGGCCTTTTGTTCGGCTGTACCGTTGCGGCACAGCTGAATGAGCAGATCGTAGCCCTGGCGCTGATGAAAGGACTCTTCCTTACAGACGCGCACCATGGCACGAGCATAGGGGCCGTATGAACAGCGGCACAGCGGAATCTGATTGATGATGGCTGCGCCGTCGACCAGCCAGCCGATCATGCCGATATCGGCCCACGTGAGCGTGGGGTAGTTGAAGATGCTGGAATACTTGGCCTTGCCGGCGTGCAGCGCGTCGATCAGGTCGTCGCGCGAAACGCCCAGCGTTTCGGCCGCACTGTACAGATACAGGCCATGTCCTGCTTCGTCTTGCACCTTGGCCAGCAATATGGCCTTGCGCTTGAGCGACGGAGCGCGGGTGATCCAGTTGCCTTCGGGCAGCATGCCGACTACCTCGGAGTGGGCATGCTGCGAAATCTGCCGCACCAGAGTCTTGCGGTAGGCCTCGGGCATCCAGTCTTTGGGTTCGATGCGAACACCGGCGTCGATGCGTTCCTGGAACGTGCGTTCGAGACCGGTGAGTTCTTCGGTACTACGCACCGACTTGACTCCGGTTTCGACCATCTGGGCATACATAACGAGTCTCCTTGCACGAACGGCGCATGCATGGCGCCGCGTATGGACCCATTATTTAATACAATATTCTTGATGTCAATCAAAAATATGTATCGTATTTAAAGGTAAGATGGTCGTTTGCGCATTCGCGCGTGGTTTACACGCGCAAGAAGTGTTCGCGGTAGTGCTTGAGCTCGGCGATCGATTCGTAAATGTCGGCCAGTGCCTCGTGACGCGCCTGCTTCACAAAGCTGCGGTACACCTCGGGCTTCCAGCGCAGGGCCAGTTCCTTCAGTGTGCTGACATCCAGATTGCGGTAATGAAAAAACGCCTCGAGCCGGGGCATGTATTTCACCATGAAGCGGCGGTCCTGCCCGATGGTGTTGCCGCACATGGGCGACTTGCCGGCCGGCACGTGCTGCGCCAGAAATTCCAGCATGCGCTCTTCGGCCTGCGCCTCGGTAAGGGTCGAGGCCTTCACCTTGTCGATCAGGCCCGATTTACCATGAGTCGACTGGTTCCATTTGTCCATGGCATCCAGCAGCGAGTCGGGCTGGTGCACCACCAGCACGGGCCCTTCAGCCACCAGTGTCAGATCGGGCTCGGTGACCACCGCAGCCAGCTCGATAATGCGTTCCTTTTCCGGGTCGAGCCCGGTCATTTCCATGTCGATCCAGACAAGGCGCTGTTCTTTCCCCACCATATAATCCCTTAATCGAAAAAGAGATTTTCGCACAAGCTGCCGATATGTTCACTTTGCTGTTCGTTGCCTTCCTGCTCGCCGACGTGCTGCTGCGCTTCTGGCTCGCCTCCCGCCAGATCCGCCACGTCCGTCTTCATCGCGATCAGGTGCCCGAAGCCTTTGCGGCGCGCATCGGGCTGCGCAGCCACCAGCGGGCCGCCGACTACACGGTGGCCAAGATGCGCCTGGGCATGGTCGAGCGCCTGGTCGAAGCCGCGGTACTGGTCGGCTTCACGCTGCTGGGCGGGCTGCAGGTGCTCGATCTGTGGTTCGGTCGCCTGTTCGAAAACGACATGCTGCGCCAGCTGGCCCTGATCGGTGCCGTGTTCGCCATCATGGGGCTCATCGGTCTGCCCTTCGCGTACTACAACAAATTCAGGCTCGAGCAACGCTTCGGTTTCAACCGCATGACGCCGCGACTGTTCGCAGCCGACTGCATCAAGACCCTCGCGCTGTCGCTCGCCTTCGGCACACCGCTGGCCGCCGCAGTGCTCTGGATCATGGGCAACACCGGGCCCGCCTGGGTCTGGTGGGCGTGGGGTACCTGGGTGCTGTTCAACATTCTGCTGATCTGGCTGTTTCCCACCGTGATCGCACCCCTGTTCAACACCTTCAAGCCGCTTGAAGACCCCACCATCGCGCAGCGCATCGAAGCACTGCTCAAACGCTGCGGATTTTCCGTAAAAGGCCTGTTCGTAATGGACGGCTCGCGCCGCTCGGCTCATGGCAACGCCTATTTCACCGGCTTCGGAAACGCACGGCGCATCGTGTTCTTCGACACGCTGCTGTCGCGCCTGAATGCCGACGAGATCGAGGCCGTACTCGCGCATGAGCTCGGCCATTTCCGCCACCGGCACATCATTCGGCGCATGGCACTGTCGTTCCTGCTGTCGCTGGTGTTCTTCATGGCGCTGGGCTGGCTGTCGCAACAGATCTGGTTCTACGAAGGCCTGGGGGTGGTACCGCAGTTCGGCCGACCCAACGACGCCCTGGCGCTCCTTTTGTTCTTCCTGGTGGTTCCCGTGTTCACGTTCTGGGTCACGCCGCTGGCGGCCTGGTTCTCGCGCCGCGACGAATTCCAGGCCGACCGCTATGCGGCAGAGCAATCGTCTGGCGAAGCGCTGGTGTCGGCGCTGGTCAAGCTTTACGATGACAACGCAGCCACACTCACGCCCGATCCGGTGCATTCCGCGTTCTACGACAGCCACCCTCCCGCCATGCAACGTATCGCCCAGCTGCAACATGCCGTCAACTAAGCCCACTCGCCCTGCTGCACACGATACTGCCCGCCGTCAGGGGCGCATCGTGTCGTCGCACGGGCGGCACTACATGGTAGAACTCGACGACGGCAGCCTGCGTCAGTGTTTTCCCCGCGGCAAACGCAGCGATGCTGCGGTCGGCGACCACGTGGTGGTATCGCTGCAGGGCGAGGAAGGCAGTATCGAACGCATTCTGCCGCGCAAGAATCTGCTGTATCGCTCCGACGAGCTGCGAACCAAGCAGTTTGCTGCAAACGTCGACCGCCTGCTTATCGTCGTGGCACCCGAACCACCCTTTTCCGACGATCTGGCCGGGCGCGCGCTGGTGGGTGCATGGAGCGCCGGCATCGAACCGATTATTGTGCTGAACAAGGCCGATCTGCCCTCGGTTGCCGAAGCTCGCGAGCGGCTGACGGTATTGCGCGAGCTGGGCGTGCCGGTCGTTGAAACCAACGCGACCGACGCCGAGGCCACGCAGCGTACCTTGCTGCCTTTGCTGAAAGGCCGCTGCACCCTGCTTCTGGGGCAAAGCGCCATGGGCAAATCCACCATTCTGAATGCCCTGGTGCCCGATGCCAACGCCGCCACGCAGGAACACTCGCAGGCGCTGAGCGCCGGCCGCCACACCACCACGTACACGCGCCTGTACCACCTTCCGCAAGGCGGCGAACTGATCGACTCACCGGGCTTTCAGGCCTTCGGTTTGAATCACCTCGAGCGCGACGACATTCTTCGCGGGTTCCCGGAGTTCAAGGCGTTCATCGAGCATTGCCGCTTTTACAACTGCAGCCACCGCCACGAACCGGGCTGCGGGGTGCAACAAGCGCTCGAGCACGGCAAGATCACGGCCGAACGCCACGCCCTGTATACGCGTCTGATCGAGGAACTGGAGGCGCGTACGCTCTACTGAGGCCGGTGGCTCAGTGAATGTACAGGTCGATCAGGCAGGTCGATCAGGGAGTGTGCAGGTCGATCAGGCCGGATACCTCGGCCGCCGCCAGGTAGTGATACATGTTGCGGATCAAGGCGGCGGTCGCGCCCCAGATGAAGTAATTACCCCAGCTTACCGAAAAGAAATGCCGCGGCAAGCCCTCGGTGGGTCGAATTTCATGCAGACGGTGCAGCTGCGGGTTCAGTAGCGTGGCGATCGGTACTTCAAAGATCTCTTCCACTTCGCTGCGATCAGGCACAAGCGTGTAACCGGGGCGCAGCGCCCCGATCACGGGCTTCATGGTGTAGCGGGTCGACGTAAGGAAGCTGGGTTGCGTGCCGATCAGTTCAATGAATCGGGGCTCGACACCCACCTCTTCCCAGGTTTCACGCAGCGCTGCCTGTACGAAGTCGGGATCCGTGTCTTCAATGCGGCCCCCGGGAAAACAGATCTGGCCCGCGTGGTTATACAGATGTGCCGCTCGGCGCGTGAACATGACGTGCACACCGTCGGGCCGTTCAACCAGCGGAATGAAGACGGCCGCCTGACGAATATCGGCACGACCCGTCGTGTCGAGATCAAACAGATTCGTGAAGACAGGCTCGACCTGCCATGTGAAACGGGTGCTGAACGCGCGCCGGATGAAGGGTAACCCCAGAGTGCCGGGCGCGAGCTGCGGCAGCTGAGGGCTTGCAATGACCGGTTGTGCGGTCGGGTCGAACCCGGACGTATGCCGGGGAAACTCTACAGGTGGAAGGCGCTTCATACTCGGCAAAAACAAAGGCACCCGCTCTGGGGTGCCTTTGTATGAGAGACCGGCTCGCGCTTAAGCGGCAGTCTTTTTGCTGGAACGAACCAGCTTTTCCTTGATGCGGGCAGACTTACCAGAACGGCTGCGCAGGTAGTACAGTTTAGCACGGCGCACATCGCCACGGCGCTTGACTTCGATGCTGGCGATTTGCGGCGAATACAGCTGAAACGTACGTTCGACGGCTTCGCCAGAGGAGATCTTGCGCACGATGAACGACGAGTTCAGGCCGCGGTTGCGACGTGCAATGACGACGCCTTCGTACGCCTGTACACGCTTGCGTGTGCCTTCCACCACGTTCACGTTGACCACGACGGTGTCGCCGGGGCCGAACTCGGGCGGAGGGTTGCCGCCGGTAAGGCGCTGGATTTCTTCCTGTTCAAGGATTTCGATGAGATTCACGGTTGGGCTCCAGTCATCTTGCAGTGGGTGTAAAGGTGAAATGTTTTCCCAAGGCAGAGGATGAGATAAGCCCGGGATTTTAGCAGCTTTTGCCGGGAAGCGGAAGTTAAAAGCCGCCTGCGGCACCCAGCCACATGAGCCCGGGAATACTGGCCCCCCAGAAGATGACCAGTGCGATATCGGCCAGCATGGCCCTGCGCGTGAGCACGCCACTGCGCGCCTGCTGCCGGGGCCGTGCACGGCGGGCGGCAGACCTGCGCCGTACCGCCGCGCCAGGCGCTTTAGGTTTTGGAGGAAACGGCCACTTGAACGGGGATTCGGCATGTGCGGGGATCATGTAAGCACCCTGTTTATCCATACAGTGTTCGATACTGTATGAAAAAACAGTATTGAATGCAATCGGGTGTTCCCAAGTTGCGCTGCGCTTGCGTCATATATGCAACGCCCCGCTGGGGGCGGGGCGTGCAAATTACACCCATACGCGCGTTACACCACTACCGTCAGGCCGTTACGCCGTTACGCCGTTACGCAGCGCATCAGAGATCGGGCTGGGGCGTAATGCGCAGATAGGGGCGTACAGCCTTGTAGCCCTTGGGGAACTTCTGCTTGATGACTTCTTCGTCTTGCAGGCTGGGGACGATGATGACGTCGTCGCCATGTTCCCAGTTCACCGGTGTGGCAACGCTGTAGTTGTCGGTGAGCTGCAGCGAATCGATCACCCGAAGAATCTCGTTGAAGTTGCGCCCCGTGCTGGCCGGGTACGTGAGGATCATGCGGATCTTCTTGGCCGGGTCGATCACGAACACCGAGCGCACCGTGGCGGTGGTACTGGCGTTGGGGTGAATCATGTCGTAGAGCGTCGCCACCTTGCGGTCGGGATCGGCCAGAATCGGGAAATTCACCTGGGTGTTCTGGGTGTCGTTGATGTCTTGCACCCATTTCTTGTGCGAGTCGTTGTCGTCGACCGAAACCGCAATGACCTTGACGTTGCGCTTGGCGAACTCGCCCGAAACGATGGCCGTGTAGCCCAGCTCGGTGGTGCACACCGGCGTGAAGTCGGCCGGGTGCGAGAACAGTACACCCCAGCTGTCGCCAAGGTATTCGTGGAAACGAATGCGACCCTCGGTGGAATCCTGTTCGAAATCGGGAGCCGTGTCTCCCAGGCGCAGAGTAGTCATGTGATTCCCTTGAAAGTTGATTAGAACCACGTACTATTCTGCGCCCTTATTCCATTCATTCAAAATAATGAATGATTATATGCATATATTTTATATGGCTCGGTTGGCATAATCAGCTGCCAGGCCACCCGCCTGAACGGCGTCTGACAAGCCCTGTGCGCGACACAGCACATGGGCCGCATAGAACACGGCGGTAGCCAGCTTGCGCTGATGGAACGGCGTTGCCGTACCGGCCTGCTGATGCCTGTGGCAGGCCTGTGCGGCACGCGCCAGCTGCCACCCCGCGTGCACGGTACCCGCCAGCATGAGCAGCGGAACGCTGCCCATGTAGACACCGCGAATATCTTGGCGCGCGTTCTCGAGCACATGACGCAGGGCGGCCTCGTAGGCAGCTGCGGCCGACTGGAGCCGGGTGGCGATCAACGTAAGCGCCGCGGCGTCGTCACCACCGGCTGCGGCGGCGTCTTCAAGACCCTTGACGGTGGCCCGCATCTGCTCGACCACGCCCAGCGCCACGGTGCCGCCGTCGCGCAGAATCTTGCGGCCCACGAAATCGTTGGCCTGAATGGCGGTCGTGCCTTCGTAGATCGGCAGAATACGGGCGTCGCGATAATACTGTGCCGCGCCGGTTTCTTCGATGAAACCCATGCCGCCGTGCACCTGTACGCCCAGCGATGTGACCTCGATGGACGCTTCGGTGGAAAAGCCCTTGACGATGGGCACCAGGTAGTCGTACAGGGCCTTGCTGCGGGCACGCTCGTGTTCGTCGGCCGCGGCATGCGCCCGATCAGCCACGCCTGCCGCACACAACGCGGTGGCGCGAATGCCTTCGGTGATTGCACGCATGGTGAGCAGCATGCGCTGCACGTCGGGGTGACGATCGATGGTGACCGGGCCCGCCGACCCTTCCAGGGCCTGACCCTGCACGCGTTCGGCGGCATACGCCACGGCCTGCTGCAGGGCACGCTCGCTGACTGCCACACCCTGAACACCCACGGCATAACGCGCCGCGTTCATCATGATGAACATGTATTCGAGACCGCGGTTTTCTTCGCCCACCAGGTAGCCCACGGCACCCTCGCCCACGTCGCCCTTGCCCGAGCCATAGAAAAGCACCGTGGTGGGGCTGCCATGAATGCCCAGCTTGTGCTCGATGGATGCACACCATACGTCGTTGCGGGCGCCGAGCGAACCGTCTTCGTTCACCAGGAACTTGGGCACGATGAACAGCGAAATGCCCTTCACACCCTTGGGCGCGTCGGGCGTGCGTGCGAGCACGAGATGCACGATGTTCTCGGCCATGTCGTGTTCGCCGTAGGTGATGAAAATTTTCTGCCCGTGCAGGCGGTATGTACCGTCTTCCTGGGGCAGCGCGCGCGTGGCAATCTGGGCGAGGTCGGAGCCGGCCTGCGGCTCGGTGAGGTTCATGGTGCCCGTCCAGCGGCCTTCGAGCAGGGCCGGCAGGAAGCGTTCGCGCTGTTCGGGCGAACCGGCGATGGAAAGCGCCTCGATCACGCCATCGGTCAGCAGCGGGCACAGCGCAAAGGAAAGGTTGGCCGAGTTCAGCGTTTCGGACGTTGCCGCGCTCAGCAGCCGGGGAAGGCCCTGCCCGCCCCATTCAGGGTCGTGCTGCAGACCTTGCCACCCGCCCTGGGCGAATTCAAGAAAGGCTTCACGGAAACCGGGCGAGACGCGCACCTCGCCGTCTTCCCATTTGGCGGGCTGCAGGTCACCGGTACGATTCAGGGGAGCCACCACTTCCTGCACGAAGCGTGCGTTCTCGTTCAGAACGGCATCGACGGTTTCTTCATCGAGACCGGAATGCGCCGGCAGGGAAAGAATGCCATCCAGGTCGGCCAGTTCCTTGAACACGAAACGGATGTCTTCGACAGGGGCTTGGTACGTCATGTTGTCTCCGCAATTCTTCAACGCCGAAACCCTCGGCGCCAGGTGTGAGTTTTTCAGAATGTGTACGCCCAAGTGGGCACCAGGCCAATCATACATCGGGATCGTTACCGGCGTACTGCGTCAGCGCAAAGAAACGCCCCGTTCAGAAGGCTGAACGGGGCGTGACAGGCCCTTGATGCAACCGGGGCGCGCAAAGCGCACCGGCGCCAGCAGAGCCGCGCGGATTACAGCGCGTTGGTGAGTTCCGGAACAGCCTGGAACAGGTCGGCCGCAAGACCGTAGTCGGCCACGCCGAAAATGGGGGCTTCGGCGTCTTTGTTGATGGCCACGATGACCTTGGAGTCTTTCATACCGGCCAGGTGCTGAATGGCACCCGAAATGCCCACCGCAATGTACAGCTGGGGCGCAACGATCTTGCCGGTTTGACCCACCTGCCAATCGTTGGGGGCATAGCCCGCATCGACGGCGGCACGCGAGGCACCCAGCGCCGCGCCCAGCTTGTCGGCCAGTGCGTCGAGAATTTTGAAGTTCTCGGCGCTGCCCAGGCCGCGACCGCCCGACACCACGACCGAAGCACCGGCCAGTTCGGGGCGGTCGCTCTTGGCGAATTCACGGCCCACGAACGAGGACTTGCCGGAATCGGCAACGGCCGCCACCGTTTCGATCGCGGCACTGCCGCCTTGCGCGGCTGCGGCGTCGAACGCCGTGGTACGTACGGTGATGACCTTCACGCTGTCGGACGACTGCACCGTTGCAATGGCGTTGCCCGCATAGATGGGACGCTGGAAGGTGTCGGCCGATTCGACGGCGATGATGTCGGAAATCTGGGCGACGTCGAGCTTGGCCGCCACGCGCGGTGCGATGTTCTTGCCGGAAGCCGTTGCGGGGAACAGGATGTGGCTGTAGTTGCCCGCGATTTCGAGCACCTGCGCCGCGACATTCTCGGCCAGGTCGTATTCCAGCGAGGCGCCGTCGGCCAGAATCACCTTGGAGACGCCCGCGATCTTGGATGCCTGCTCGGCCACGGCCTGAGCACCGCTGCCGGCCACCAGAACGTGCGTGTCGCCACCGATGGCGGCTGCCGCGGCCACGGCGCTGAGCGTGGCCGCCTTGAGCTGAACGTTGTCGTGTTCCGCAATAACCAGATTCGTCATGATCAAACCACCTTTGCTTCGTTCTTCAGTTTGTCGACCAGCGTTGCAACGTCGGGCACCATGATGCCGGCCTTGCGTGCGGGCGGCTCGGTAACCTTCAGCGTCTTGAGGCGCGGTGCGACGTCGACACCCAGATCTTCGGGGCTGACGGTGTCGAGCTGCTTTTTCTTGGCCTTCATGATGTTGGGCAGCGTGACGTAACGCGGCTCGTTCAGGCGAAGATCGGTGGTAATGATGGCAGGCAGCGTGAGCGCCACGGTTTCAAGGCCACCGTCGACTTCACGGGTGACCTGAACCTTGTCGCCGTTTACTTCGACCTTGCTGGCGAACGTGGCTTGCGGCCAGTCGAGCAGCGCAGCGAGCATCTGGCCGGTTTGATTGGCGTCGTCGTCGATCGCCTGCTTGCCAAGAATTACGAGCTGGGGCTGTTCCTTGTCAACCAGTGCCTTGAGCAGCTTGGCCACGGCCAGCGGCTGCAGCTCGGCGTCGGTTTGAACCAGGATGCCGCGATCGGCGCCGATGGCCATGGCCGTGCGCAAGGTTTCTTGCGACTGCGCCACGCCACACGACACGGCGACGATTTCGGTCGCCACACCCTTTTCTTTCAGCCGCGTCGCCTCTTCGACGGCGATTTCGTCGAAGGGGTTCATGGACATCTTCACGTTGGCGATATCTACGCCAGTTTGGTCTGACTTGACGCGAACCTTGACGTTGTAGTCAACGACGCGCTTGACAGGCACTAACACCTTCATCGAGCATCCTCCACGGATTTCACAAAACCAGAAACTCGGCATCGCCAGTAACGCATCGACGCCTTGATGACGAAGGCGGCTGCCCTACTCGATCCTGCCTCATATACACACAAAGACTTTTATTCTACAACTTTGAAAGCGAACGAATGTGCGCCACCGCGCTGCGGCCCAGCGCCGAGAGGTTGTAGCCCCCTTCGAGCATGCTGACGATGCGCCCCTGGGCCGTGCGTTCGGCCAGCGCCACCAGCTGGTCGGTGATCCAGGCGTAATCGCCTTCCACCATGCCCAGCTGACCCATTTCGTCTTCGCGATGCGCATCGAAGCCCGCCGATATGAACAGCATTTGCGGTGCGAAATGGTACAGGCGCGGCACCCAGATGTCGCTGACCACCTGGCGCAGATCGAAGCCGGTGGTGTAGGCATCGACGGGAATGTTGACCATGTGGTCGCGGCTGCCCTCGCGACGCAGGTTGGGATAGAACGGATGCTGGTAAAAGCTGCACATCATGACGCGCGGGTCGTCGAAGAAAATGTCTTCGGTGCCGTTGCCGTGATGCACGTCGAAGTCTACGATCGCCACCCGCTCGAGCCCATGATGCTCGAGCGCGTGCGCCGCCGCCACCGCCACGTTATTGAAGAAACAGAAGCCCATGGCACGGGCCGATTCGGCATGATGCCCGGGCGGGCGCACGTTACAGAAGGCGGAATTGGCTTCGCCTCGCATGATTGAATCCACGGCAGCGATGCCGGCGCCAGCCGCCTCGAACGCCGCAGCAAGGGTATGCGGATTCATGAGCGTGTCGCCGTCGATGGCCGCATAGCCCGAGGCAGGAGACAACGCCTTGAGATGGGCCAGATGCGATTCGGCATGCACCCGCAATACCTCCGCCTCGGTGGCTGGACGCGGGCTGGGAAACGAGTCGAGCAGCGGCAGAACGCCACTGGAAAGCAACTGATCGTTCACGGCGTCAAGCCGCTCCGGGCATTCGGGATGCCAGCTGCCCATTTCGTGCCGATGACACGCCGGGCTGGTAATGTATAGGGTCTCCATAAAGGTCGATTATGTTCAGACGAACACGCATTTTGCAAGCCGCTTTGCTCACCCTTCTGACCACCGCCTGCGCGGGCGGGCCTGCGGGCGTCGAACCGGGTGATGCCACCGCGGCACGCACCGGTGCGCAGCCCGGTACACCGCCCCTCGCACCGGCTGCAGCCGTGCAGCCTCAGCCGCTTCCCGATACGCCGATCAATGCCGGGCGCTCAGAAGTATCGAGCCGCCCGTTCCAACGAACCGAGGGCGTACTCGAACCCGATATCGAGGCCTATGCAGAAGAAGTGGCGCGCCTGCGCGGCGTGCCGCTGCAGCACGTACGCAGCCTGTTGCTCGATGCCCGGTACAACGCCTCGGCCGCCAAGCTGATGGCACCGTCCTCCACCCGCATTCGCCGCAGCTGGGTCACCTACCGCAACCGATACGTCGAACCGGTGCGCATTCGCACGGGGCAACAGTTCTGGCAGGAAAACGCAGCCCAGCTGGCCCGCACCCAGCAGGCCCACGGCGTACCCGCCTCGATCATCGTGGCCATCATTGGCGTGGAAACGGTATATGGGCGCTACACGGGCGACTTCCGCGTGCTCGATACGCTGGCAACACTGGGCTTCCGTTACCCCGATGCCAGCCGGCCGGAGCGCAGCCATCTTTTTCGCAATCAGCTGGCCGATCTCATCCAGCTCGATTTCCTGGGGCAGCTGAATGCACGGGCGGCCACGGGCTCGTTCGCGGGTGCCATGGGCCTGCCCCAGTTCATGCCGGGCAGCCTCATGCGCTACGCCGCCGACGGCGACCGCGACGGGGCGATCGACCTGCATGGCAGCACGGCCGACGCCATTGAATCGGTCGCCCGGTTTCTCAGGCTGCATGGCTGGGTGCCCGGCCTGCCGGTATTTGCGCCCGTAACGCTGCCGAACAACCCCGCGTCATTCGTCACGGGGGGTCTGGAACCCACGCTGACGTGGGCGCAACTGGAAGCTGCAGGGGCGCGCGCGCAGCCGGCGCACGCTGCCGGTGCCTGGCAACAGCACCCGCTCGGCATGGTGAATCTGGTTGATGAGCCCCGCAATACCGTGGAATTCCGTGTGGGCACGCCCAACTTCTTTGCGCTCACCCACTACAACCGCAGTTACTTCTATGCCAGTTCGGTGGCCGACCTGGCACAGGAACTGGAACGCCGCGTGGGCCTCAATGGGCCCACGACGGCTCAGTTGAAGACACCCGTTGAAAGGTAGCGGTCGCCCCGGTCGCACACGATGAACACGATGGTGGCGTTTTCAACGCGCTGCGCCACACGCAGCGCCGCCACCAATGCCCCGGCCGACGAAATGCCGCCGAAGATGCCTTCCTCGGCGGCCAGCCGGCGCGCCATCTCTTCGGCTTCTGACTGGCTGATCGATTCAAAGGCATCGACGCGCTGGGGATCGTAGATGCGCGGCAGATATTCTTCGGGCCACTTGCGGATACCGGGAATCTGCGAACCTTCGGCCGGCTGTGCACCCACCACCTGAATGGCCGGATTGCGCGACTTGAGGTACTGACTGACGCCCATGATGGTGCCCGTAGTGCCCATGGCGCTGACGAAATGGGTAACGCGGCCGTTGGTCTGTTCCCAGATTTCGGGGCCGGTGCCCTGCAGATGCGCCAGGGGGTTGTCGGAATTGCCGAACTGGTCGAGCACCTTGCCCTTGCCCTCGGCCTGCATGCGCGCCGCCAGATCGCGAGCGTATTCCATGCCGCCCTGATCGGCCGGCGTGAGAATGAGCTGTGCGCCATAGGCGGTCATCGATGCACGGCGTTCCACCGACAGGTTGTCGGGCATGATGAGGATCATCTTGTAGCCGCGCACGGCAGCCGCCATGGCCAGCGCAATACCGGTGTTGCCGCTGGTGGCCTCGATGAGCGTGTCGCCGGGCTGGATCTCGCCACGGGCTTCCGCTTCGCGGATCATGGCGAAGGCGGGCCGGTCTTTGACGGAGCCGGCCGGATTGTTGCCTTCGAGCTTGGCAAGAATGACATTGCCGCGCGCAGCGCCCGCTTCGCCCGGCAGCCGCTGCAGACGCACCAGAGGCGTGGAGCCGATGATGTCTTCGATGGTGTGGTAGGTAGTCATGCGCAAAATCATACACCGGCCGAAGCCCTATTCGCATCTAACCCGCACACGCTCAGCGGCGTTGCGCACCCCCCTTGGATGCAGGCGGCTTCGGCGCGGCAGGCCCGACCGACAACCCCGAGGACTGCATGGCCGCCGCCTTTTTCGGGCCGATGCCCTTGACGCGTTCAGACAGATCGGCAAGCGACTCGAACCGCCCGCCACGTTCGCGCTCTTCGACGATGACCTGTGCCATCTTGGGGCCGATGCCCTTGATTTCCTGAAGCTGCTGAGTGGTGGCGGCATTCACGTCGAGCGCAGCGGCCACGCCCGGCGCAAACAGCGCAGCGGCGACCATGGCGGCGCCCCATGCCAGGCGTGCCCGACGCACCGTGCGCCCCGACGGTGGGGCCGAACGGGCCGGACGCCCGCCTGACGAAGACGATGGGGTGCCTGCGGGTGATGCGGCGGCATCCGTCGTGATGGCCCGTGACCCGGCATGCGTGGGCGACGACCGCGAACCGAAAGATCGGCCGCGGCCTTCAAGCGGCCGCGGCGTGGCCACGGTGGAATGTGTGAATGGATTCATGACGGCCTCCTGAAACGGCCCGCTCGCCGACGGGATGCCGGCGTCACGGAGCCCAGCCCTCATGGTGATTCAGTGGCGCGCCGCCGCCCAGACCCTGTGACGGCCGGAATCCATTGTTGAAGCTACCGTGGGGAAGCTACTGTTGGGCCAACAGCTGCTGAACGTACTGCGCCACGCCGGCCTGCACGTCGCGGAAGGGCTGCTCGTAGCCGGCCGCGCGAAGCTGGGTCAGGTCGGCCTGCGTGTGGCTCTGATAACGGCCCTTGAGGTCGTCCGGGAACGGGATATAGCGCAGCAGGCCCTGCGCAACCAGCTCGTCGAGCGACAGTTCGGCCTCGCCACGCGCGCGCCGAATGCTGTTGACCACGCTGGAGGCAACGTCGTTGAACGGCTGCGCGCGCCCGGTGCCGCAATTGAAGATGCCGGAGACTTCCGCGTGATCGATGAAGTGCAGGTTCACGTTCACCACGTCGTCGACGTGAATGAAGTCGCGCATCTGCCCGCCGTCGCCATAGCCGTCCCAGCCGCCGAACAGGCGCACGTGACCGCCCTGCATGAATTCGTTGTAGTTGTGAAAAGCGACCGAGGCCATACGGCCTTTGTGCTGTTCCTGGGGGCCGTATACGTTGAAGTAGCGCAGCCCCACCACCGGCGCGGCCAGCTCACGCATGCGACGGCGCAGCACCTGGTCGAACAGGTATTTTGAGTACCCGTACACATTCAGCGGGCGCTCGTTGGCCGGGTCTTCGACATACACCGGCCCCGCACCATACACGGCCGCCGACGACGCATAAATGAACGGAATGCGTCGAGCCTGGCACAGCTCGAAGAGTTCGAGCGTGACCTGATAGTTGTTGTCGAGCATGTAATGCCCGTTGCGTTCGGTGGTGTCGGAACACGCCCCCTGATGCAGCACGGCCTCGACCACGCCGAAGTCGCCCTGTTTCACACGCAGGCGAAAGTCGTCTTTATGCTGGTAATCGGCGATCTCGCAGCCCACCAGGTTGCGGAATTTGTCGCCTTCGGTGAGATCGTCGACCACAAGAATATTGGTATAGCCGCGGCGGTTCAGGCCCCGCACCAGATTGCTGCCGATAAAACCGGCTCCGCCCGTCACCACGATCATGAGAGTTCTCCTGCTGTAACCACGGAAGTGCCAAGCTTGCCTACCACGATGCCGCCGGCCCGGTTGGCCCATGCCACCGAGGTTTGCCAGTCGAGGCCTGCACCGCGCGATACGGCAAGCGTGGCCAGCACGGTGTCGCCCGCGCCCGATACGTCGAAGACCTCGTGCGCCTGCGCATCGATATGATGGCGCCCCTGGTCGGTAAAAAGAGTCATGCCCTGCTCGGACCGCGTGATGAGCAGCGCTTCGAGCTCGAGTTCGGCTCGCAGGGCCTGCGCACGGCGTTCGAGATCGTCTTCGTCCTTCCACGCCCCCACCGCCTGCGACATCTCGAGCCGGTTGGGCGTAATGATGGTTGCGCCACGATAACGGGCGTAATCGTGCCCTTTGGGATCGACCAGCACCGGCACGCCGGCGCTGCGACACAGGGCAATGACCTCCTGCACGCGTGCAAGGCACCCTTTGGCGTAATCGGAAAGCACCACAATATCGGCATCAGCCAGCGCCGCTTCGGCCGCACCCATCAGCGCATCCAGGCAGCCGTTCTCGGGCAGTTCCTCGAAGTCGACCCGCAGTAGCTGCTGCTGCCGGCCCAGCACACGCATCTTGAGCGTGGTGTGAATGGAGGGAGTGACCACCATGCGCGCATCGATGCCCTCCTGCCCCGCCAGCGCCACGACACGCTCACCGGCCTCGTCGGCCCCGACCAGGCCCATGAGCACGGCCTGAGCCCCCAGCGCGACGATGTTGCGCGCCACATTCGCGGCGCCACCCAGGCGGTCTTCACGGCGCGCCACACGTACAACGGGCACCGGCGCCTCGGGTGAAATGCGCTCGACCTCGCCGAACCAGTAACGGTCGAGCATGATATCGCCGATCACGAGAATCTTCGTGTCGCGCACGCGCTCCACAGGAAAAGCCATTATCGGATTTCTTCCAGACGTCGGGGTTGATAGGTTTCCCAGCCGTTGCACCCCGGGCATTGCCAATAGAAGTTGCGCGCCTCGAAGCCGCACACGCGGCATGCATAGCGGTCGAGCCGCTGGGTGTGACGGTGAATGATTGAACGCAGCAGGCTGAAGTCGGCACCGGCTGCGATTTCGAGCACTGCAGACGGTGCCGCAGCGCCCGGCTCGCCGTTCGCGTCGTGGCCTGCCAGTTCGGAATACTCCAGCGGGCGCTTCTCGCCCATGGCAAGTTCCACTTCCAGCAGGCGGTCAAGCCCCAGCATCGACGGATGTGCCCGCAGCGCTTCGCGTGCGAATGCCCAGGCAGGCCGGTGACCCTGAGTGCCCCGGATTTCACGGAAGATTACGTTGAATACGTCGAGGGACGGGTGGCGCGCGTAATGGTCGCGCAGCAGCTCGAGGCCTTCATCGGCCTGGCCCAGGCGCCGATGCGATTCCAGCACGTCTGCCGCCACCAGCGAGCCGTATTGCGGCGCGATGTTGAGCACCGACACCAGATATTTGCGCTCGCCCTCGGAATTGCCCTGCGCCGCCGCCAGACGCGCGCGCAGAATGGCAATGCGTACTTCCGAGGCGGCGCTGCCGTTGTCTTTGCGAAGCTCACGTGCCGCGTTGTCGGCGGCGTCGAGCGCAGCCTCGGCTGCGGCCAGATCGGCCGGCTTGGCGCTAAGCGCCGTCAGCGCCATTTCGCAATGGTAGTGCACCAGTTGAGGCACGGGCTCATCGACCAGCGCGCGCAAGCGCTTCACCGCATCGATGGCGCGCGGCCAGTCGTGCTCGGATTCATAGATGCGTATGAGCGCGCGCACGGCCGGCACGGCAAAACGGGTGTCGAGCACCGCCTCGTAAGCCTGTTCGGCCCGATCGAGCATGCCGGCCTTGAGAAAGTCTTGGGCCAGTTCGTGCTGTGCCGCCTCGCGGTCGGCCTGCGGAAGGTCGGAACGCGACAGCAGGCTCTGGTGCACGCGAATGGCGCGTTCCATTTCGCCGCGCCGCCTGAACAGGCTGCCCAGCGCGAAATGCAGCTCGGTAGTTTCCGGATCGAGCTTCGCCACTTCGACGAACGCATCGATCGCCCGGTCGGGTTCTTCATTGAGAAGAAAGTTGAGGCCCTTGAAATAGGAATTGGGCAGCGAACGGGTTTCCGACAGCATCTGCCGGAAATCGACCCGGGCCGCAATCCACCCCAGCGCGAACAGCAAGGGCACGAATATGAGCCACCACGTTTGAAAATCCACGAGTATCCCTCTGGCAGCGAAAAGCGTTACAGCGGTGCGAGCGGCGCGACGGTTTCAGGCGCGCTTGCGGGCTCTTGCGCAGCGGGCGGCCGACGGTGTTTTTCTTCCAGGCGGGCCAGTTCGCGACGCAGCTTCGCGGCCTCGCGGCGGCGGCGCATGACGGCCGGCGCGGTAATGAGCAGGCCAAGCAGCGCCCCCAGAACGAAGGTCGCCAACATGACGACGATGAGCGGCACGCCGGCAATGACATGATCGGCAAAGAAACTGACGTCGACCGGCTGCGTGTTCTTGAGCGCGAACAGCAGCACCACGACAAAGATGATCAGCCGCAGGATCCAGACCAGATACCGCATGCGAGACTCCAGGGATGCAACGAACGGCTCAATTGTACGAGGAAATGCACCGGGCCATGAAAGGAAAGGCCCCCGCTTCCGAATCTGCCGGAAAGCACCGGAAGATTCGGGAACGGGGGCCTGCCAGGCCGTGTGCCCGCCGCGATCAGTCTGCCGTGGAAGACATCACGCGGCGGCCGGGAGCCGGATCGGATCCGGCATCACCCGGTTTCTCGCGCGCGGCGGAATCGACGCGCTCGCGCAATTCTTTGCCGGCCTTGAAGTGCGGCACCTGTTTGCCAGGCACCATGACCTTCTCGCCCGACTTGGGATTGCGACCGATGCGCGGTGAGCGTGCGGACAACGAAAAACTGCCAAAACCACGGATCTCGATGCGCTGACCCGAGGCCAGGGCCTGGGTCATCGCTTCGAGCATGGTCTTGACCGCGATATCCGTATCACGAACCGCCAGCTGCGGGTAGCGGCCGGCGAGTATCGCAATCAACTCAGACTTGGTCACGCCATCAACCGTCGTCGCGGGCCTGATCCAGCTTGGCCTTGAGCAGCGCACCAAGATTGGTGGTACCCGACGATGCGCTGGCTTCGGACATACGCTGGATGGTGCTGGCCGTTTCTGCGTTTTCGCGCGCCTTGATCGACAGCTGGATCGAACGCGACTTGCGATCGATGTTGAGGATCATGGCTTCGATCTCGTCGCCCGGCTGGAACATTGTGGTGGCGTCTTCGACACGGCCGGCGGCCATTTCGGAAGCACGCAGGTAGCCTTCGACGTCGACCGACAGGGTCACCACGGCGCCCTTGGGCTCGACCGACTTGATGACGCCCTGAACGACCGCACCCTTGTCGTAGGTGGCAACGTAGTTGTTGAAGGGGTCGCCTTCCAGCTGCTTGACGCCCAGCGAAATGCGCTCTTTCTCGGTGTCGATGGCCAGAACCACGGCGTCGATCTCGTCGCCCTTCTTGTAGTTGCGCACGGCCTCTTCGCCGGATTCGCTCCAGGAAAGGTCGGACAAGTGCACCAGGCCGTCGATGCCGCCGGGCAGACCAACGAACACGCCGAAATCGGTGATCGACTTGATGGCACCGCGAACCTTGTCGCCGCGCTTGAAGTTGATCGAGAACTCTTCCCACGGGTTGGGGCGGCACTGCTTCATGCCCAGCGAGATGCGACGGCGGTCTTCGTCGATTTCCAGAACCATGACTTCGACTTCTTCGCCCAGGGTGACAACCTTGCGCGGGTCGACGTTCTTGTTGGTCCAGTCCATTTCGGAAACGTGCACCAGACCTTCGATGCCGTCTTCGACTTCAACGAACGCACCGTAGTCGGTGAGGTTCGTGACCTTGCCGAACAGACGCGTACCTTGCGGATAGCGGCGGCCCAGACCGATCCAGGGATCTTCGCCCAGCTGCTTGACGCCCAGCGACACGCGGCTCTTTTCCTGGTCGAACTTGAGCACCTTGGCTTCGACTTCCTGACCCACCTGCAGCACCTCGGAGGGGTGACGCACACGGCGCCAGGCCATGTCGGTGATGTGCAGAAGGCCGTCGATGCCGCCCAGGTCGATGAACGCACCGTAGTCGGTGATGTTCTTGACGATACCCTTGACGATGGCACCTTCGTGCAGCGTCTCGAGCAGCTTCTGGCGCTCTTCGCCCATGCTGGCTTCCAGCACTGCACGGCGCGACAGCACCACGTTGTTGCGCTTGCGGTCGAGCTTGATGACCTTGAACTCGAGCGTCTTGCCCTCGTAGGGGGTGGTGTCTTTCACCGGACGCAGATCGACCAGCGAACCCGGCAGGAACGCGCGGATGGCGTTGGTCATGACCGTGAGGCCGCCCTTCACCTTGCCGGTGATGGTGCCCTGGACCAGTTCGCCCGATTCGAGGGCCTGCTCGAGCTGCAGCCATGCCGACAGGCGCTTGGCGCGGTCACGCGACAGGATCGTGTCGCCATAGCCGTTTTCGAGGGAATCGATCGCCACGGAGACGAAGTCACCGGCCTCGACTTCGAGTTCGCCCTGGTCGTTGAGGAATTCTTCGATAGGAATCAGGGCCTCGGACTTGAGACCCGCGTTGACCACAACGAAGTTGTGATCGATGCGCACGACTTCAGCCGAAATCACCTCACCAGCCTTCATATCCTGGTTCTTGATGCTTTCGTTGAAGAGATCGGCGAAGCTTTCGCCGCCCAGCGCGGCTTCCATGTTGAGTGTGGACATTAGTGATCCAGTGGCCGGAATTGGCCGGTAAAAACACACCAGGTTTCCCCAGTGGAGTTAATGACACCGCCCCCGCACGCAGCCTGCGTACTTTACGCAACACCCGCCGGGAGCGCCTTCAAAAATATAAAAAACAACACGGCCCTGCAACGGTTCAGGGCTGCCTTTCAGACCAGAGCGCAAGCACCCGCGACACCGTCTGGTCGATGCTAAGGCCAGACGAATCAATGGTTACGGCATCGGCTGCGGCAACAAGGGGCGCATTGGCCCGCCCCGCATCGCGCGCATCGCGCGCCTGCATATCTTCCAAAAGGTCGGTTAGTTTAACGGAAAAGCCCTTTTCCATCAACTGTTTATAGCGCCTTTCGGCCCTGGCGCGCACGTTGGCAACCAGAAAAATCTTGAGCGGCGCATCGGGAAAGACCACCGTCCCCATGTCGCGCCCATCAGCCACCAGGCCGGGCGCCTGCCGGAAATCGCGCTGACGCTGCAGCAGCGCCTCGCGTACCGGCTGGTACGCGGCAATGCGCGAAGCCAGATTGCCCACGTCTTCCTTGCGAATGGCCTGCGCCACGTCTTCTCCGTCGAGCAGTATGCGCTCACCGTCGAACGTGACGTTGAGCGTACGGGCCAGCTGCGCCACGGCGTCGACGTCGTCGGCGTTTACCCCGCTGCGCAACACGCTGAGCGCCGTCAGGCGGTAGAGGGCGCCGCTGTCGAGCACCGCCCAGCCCAGCCGATCGGCCACCAGACTGGCGATGGTGCCCTTGCCGGAAGCAGTGGGGCCGTCGATGGTGATGACTGGGGCGGGAGTGTTCGTGCTCATGGGTGCACCAGGTTCTGATAAACGCTGAAATATTCGGGGAAGGTTTTTGCGACGCAGCCGGGCTCGAGAATGGTGACCGGCACGCCGCCAAAGACTGCCAGCGAAAAACACATGGCCATTCGATGGTCATCATAGGTGGCAATTTCGGCGCTGCGCCATTGCCCGGTCTCGAGCGGATGCACCTCGAGCCAGTCCGGGCCCGACTCCACCCGCGCACCCAGCTTGGCCAGTTCGGCATGCATGGCGGCGATACGGTCGGTTTCCTTCACCCGCCAGCTGCCGATGCCGCGCAGCATGCACGGGCCGTCGGCATACAGAGCCAGGGCCGCGGCGGTCATGGCCGCATCGGGGATCAGATTGAAGTCGCGATCAAAGGCCCTCAGCCGCTCGCCCCGGGCAACGCGCACGCCGCGTACCTCGACCGAGTCGTTCTGCAGCGATACCTGTGCGCCCATGTCGCGCACCACATCGGCGAAGGCCATGTCGCCCTGAATGCTTTGTGCCCCTGCACCCGCGATACGCACCGGCCCGCCGCCAATGGCGCCCAGCGCCATGAAGTACGACGCCGACGAAGCGTCGCCTTCGATGTGGTATGCGCCGGGCGAGCGGTATGCCTGGCCACCGGCGATGGTGAAGCGCTGCCAGCCCTCGCGCGCGACCTCGACGCCAAAGCGGCGCATCAGGTTCAACGTGATCTCGATGTACGGCTTCGAGATGAGTTCGCCTTGTACTTCAACGATCACGGGTTCGCCGCTCGGCCCGGCCAGCAGCGGTGCGGCCATGAGCACTGCGGTGAGAAACTGGCTGGACACGGTGCCCTTCACCCGCACCGGGCGGCGGGCGTCGGGGCTGCCCCGGCCGATGCGCAGCGGCGGGTAACCCGGTGTACCCAGATAATCGATGTCTGCGCCCAGCCCCCGCAACGCGTCGACCAGGTCGCCGATGGGCCGTTCGTGCATACGCGGCACGCCCGACAGCGTGTAATGGCCGCCCAGCACGGCCAGGGCAGCCGTAAGCGGCCGTATTGCCGTGCCGGCATTGCCAAGAAACAGTTCGGCGGCCTCGGTCGGGAAGCGCGGCGCGCCGCTCACCCGCAGCACACCGCCGGCGTCGTGTTCGATTGGCACCCCCAGGCGCTGCAGCGAATCGAGCATGACACGCGTGTCGTCGGAATCGAGCAGACCACGCAGTTCGGTCTGCCCCTGAGCCAGCGCCGACAGCAGCAGCACACGGTTGGAGATGCTCTTGGAACCCGGCAGCGTCACACTGCCCCGTGCGCTGCCGGCGGGCGGCAATACCAGCCGATCGGGCATGGAAGGTGTAGTCATTGCAATCTGCTCCGGCTGCCCCAGAAGCGTCGTGCCAGGGCTGCCTTTTCGAGAAAATCGTGTAGCTTGTCAGCGTCGCCCTCGCGCAGGGCGGCCTCGGCCCGGTCGAGCGACGCACGCACTTCGGCCAGTTCGGAAAGCATGGCCTCGCGGTTTGCCAGAAAGATATCACGCCACATTTCGGGCGATCCGGCCGCAATGCGGGTGAAGTCGCGAAACCCGCTGCCGGCGAGTTCGAGCCGAAGATCGGAGTTTTCGGCACTGGCCACCTGCCACATATACACCGACGAAAGGAAATGCGGCAGGTGGCTGACCGAGGCCAGCACGACGTCGTGCTGTTCCGGGTCCATGAGCACGACGCGTGCCCCGCAGGCCTCCCACAGCTGCGTGATGCGACGGCGCGCCCGGGCGTCGTTCTCGTCGAGCGGTGTAAGGATGATGGTACGGCCTTTGTACAGATGCGGCATGGCGGCCGAGGGGCCGGTCTGCTCGGCCCCGGCAATGGGATGCCCCGGAACGAACTGGCCGATGCGCTCGCCGAGGGCGGCGCGTGCGGCCGCAACCACGTCGGCCTTTGTGCTGCCGGCGTCGGTGATGAGCGTGTCGGATCGCAGGTGCGGCCGCAGGGCTTCCAGCACCTGGCGCGTAGCACCCACCGGCACGGCAAGAAGAATGATGTCGGCCTGTTCGGCGGCCTCCTGCAGGCTGGCTTGCGCGTCGATCAGACCCAGTTCGCGGGCTTCCTGCAGCGACTTGCGATTGCGCCCTACTCCCAGCACGCGGCTCACGGCGCCGGCGCCACGCAGCGCCGCGGCGAACGAGCCGCCGATGAGGCCCACCCCGACGACGGCGAGCACGGGCGGGGTCGCGGCGGCCTCGACCGGCAGATGGTCACCCATGGCGCGGCCTTACTGACGCGGGTAGGAGCCCAGCTCCTTGAAGAACGCGACCTCCTTCTTGAGCTCGCCCAACGCCTTGGCCACCTTCGGGTCGTTGCGGTGGCCCAGCATGTCGACATAGAAATAGTATTCCCACTGGCCGGTACGTGCCGGGCGCGACTCGAAGCGGGTCATCGACACGCCGTTGCCGGCCAGCGGTGCCAGCATGGTGTAAACGGCACCCGCGCGGTTGGGCACGGCCAGGATGATGCTGGTCTGGTCATCGCCCGTGGGCAGCGTTTCGATCTTGCCCACGGCAAGAAAGCGCGTGCGGTTCTGCGGGTCGTCTTGTATGCCGGAAGCCACCGCCTGCAATTCCCACGCATGGGCGGCATGATCGCCTGCAATCGCCGCCACGGTGGGGTCGTTTGCCGCCATGCGCGCCGCCTCGCTGTTACTTGCGGCGGCATCGAGCTTGATGTTCGGGTAATGCCGTGTGAGCCAGTCGCGACACTGCGCAAGCGCTTGGGGGTGCGCCACGATGCGGGTCACGCCATCCATGGTGCCCGACTTCGTAAGCAGGTTGTGATGAATCTTGATCGAGCGCTCGCCAATGATCTTGAGCGGCGAATTCAGCAGCAGGTCGAGCGTACGGTTCACCGCGCCTTCAGTGGAGTTTTCCACCGGCACCACGCCCACGTCGGCCTGCCCGGCCTCGACGGCCCGGAACACTTCGTCGAATGAATCGCAGCGCACGGGCTCTATGGCATGACCGAAGTGCTCGAAAGCGGCTTGTTCGGAAAACGAACCCTGCGGGCCCAGGTAAGCGACGGTGAGCACGCTTTCGAGCCCGCGACAGGTGGAGATGATCTGGGTCCACACCGCATCGATGGCTTCGGCCGTGAACGGCCCATGGTTGCGCGCCTGCAGGGAACGGATGATGTCTGCTTCGCGTTCCGGCTTGAGCACGGGGCCGTCGACATCGAATTCCTTCTTGATGTCGCCAATGGCCTGTGCGGCCCGGGCCCGCTCGTTCAGAAGCTGGAGGATCTGGTCATCTATGTCGTCGATGCGCTGGCGCAAGGGCTGCAAGCGAGCCAACAGGGTGTTATCCATATTGTCGTTCGAATTCCTGCATGAAGGAGATCAGTGCCTGAACGCCTTCAAAAGGCACGGCATTGTAAAGAGAGGCCCGCATTCCGCCTACGCTCTTGTGCCCCTTGAGTTGCATCAGCCCGCGCGCTTCTGCCTGGGCAAGAAATTCCGCGTTCAGGGCGTCGTCTTTCAGGAAGAACGGCACATTCATGCGCGAGCGTACCGGCCCATGAACCGCTGTTATATAAAAATTCGAGGCATCGAGGAAACTGTAAAGTGCCTCTGCCTTGCGAATATTCTGCGCTTCGATGGCCGCCACGCCCCCCTGGCGCTTGAGCCATTTGAACACCAGCCCCGCAATATAAATGGCATACGTGGGAGGCGTGTTGAACATGGAACCCGCCGCGGCCACGTTGGCATAGTCGAACGCCGACGGGCAGATCGGCAACGCATGACCGATGAGATCGTCGCGCACGATCACCACGGTTACCCCGGCCGGGCCGGCATTCTTCTGCGCGCCGGCGTACACCATACCCACCCGTGTGAAATCGATAGGCCGCGACAGGAAGTGCGACGAAGCATCGACCACCAGAGGCACGTCGGGGGCGCCGAGCCCGGCCATGTCGGGCCAGTCGGTGAATTCCACCCCGCCGATCGTTTCGTTGCCGCACAGGTGCAGATACGCCGCATCGGACCTGACGCGCCAGGTTTCCGGAGCCGGAAACCAGGTCCAGGGCCCGTACTGCGCGCCGTCGATCTCTGCGGCAGCGCCGCTGGAGGCCGCCACGGCGATGTCACCATAGCGCTGCGCTTCCTTGTACGATTTGTTCGACCACGAGCCCGACAGCACGTAATCGGCCTTGCCGGCCCCGTTGCGGCCAATGAGGTTCATGGGCACGATGGCATTTTCAGCCGTGGCACCGCCCTGCATGAACAAAATGTGAAAATTTTCGGGTACTGACAGCAGTTCGCGCAGGTCGGCCACGGCCTCGTCGCGGATCTGCGTGAAGTGTTTGCCGCGATGGCTCATTTCCATGACCGACATGCCGCTGCCGTGCCAGTTGGTCATTTCGCGCGCCGCCTGCTCAAGTACTTCCAGCGGAAGCGCCGACGGGCCCGCCGAGAAATTCCAGGGGCGTGCCATCGCCTGTGCCTCGCCTGTGGGCAAACCGTCAGTTCGCGCAGCCACGTTGCCGCGGCCGGAGGCCGAACTCAAGGTACTCATTATTCGTCGCCCCGTTCTGTCGCGCCGCCCTGCCCGTCCGACGAGCCTTCATCCACGCCCGACGATTCGGCATCCGGTTGGGCATTCACGCCGTCTGCCGCCGCGCCTGACGATTCCGACACCACCTGAATCGCTTCGGGTTCGTCGTCGATATCGCTTTCCACCACACGGCGCACGCCCGAAAGCGTGCTGCCGTCATCCACATTGATGAGTGTGACGCCCTGGGTGGCACGACCCATTTCACGAATTTCAGACACCCGGGTACGCACCAGCACACCACCGGTGGTAATGAGCATGATCTCGTCTTCCGGCTCGACCAGCACGGCACCGACCACCTTGCCGTTGCGCGGCGTGGTCTGGATGGCAATCATGCCCTTGGTGCCCCGGCCGTGGCGGGTGTATTCCGTAATGGACGTGCGCTTGCCGTAGCCGTTTTCGGTGGCGGTAAGCACTGTTTGCGTTTCGTCGCCGGCCACCAGCAGCGCAATGACCGACTGGCCTTCTTCCAGATTCATGCCCCGCACACCGCGGGCCGGGCGCCCCATGGGCCGCACGTCGTTTTCGTCGAAGCGCACCGCCTTGCCGGCGTCGGAAAACAGCATGACGTCGTGCGAACCGTCGGTGAGCTCGGCGCCGATGAGGAAATCGCCCTCGTCGAGCGCCACGGCAATAATGCCCGCCTTGCGCGGATTGGAAAAATCGGACAAGGGTGTCTTCTTGACCACGCCGGCGGCAGTGGCCATGAAAATGTATTTGTCGTCAGTGAATTCCTTCACGTTGAGCACAACGGTGATTTTCTCGTCGTCGGCAAGCGGGAACATGTTGACGATGGGCCGGCCGCGCGAGTTGCGCGAGCCCTGGGGCACTTCCCACACCTTCAGCCAGTACACCCGGCCACGGTCGGAGAAGCACAGCAGGTAATCGTGCGTATTGGCAATGAAGAGCTGGTCGATCCAGTCGTCTTCCTTCATGGCGGTGGCCTGCTTGCCCCGCCCGCCGCGGCGCTGGGCCCGGTATTCGGAAAGCGGCTGACTCTTGATGTAGCCGGTGTGCGAGAGCGTCACGACCATGTCCATGGGCGTGATCAGGTCTTCGGTATCGATCTCGAAGGCGTTGTGTTCGATTTCCGAGCGACGCGTATCTTTTGCGCCATCGGAATATTCGGCCTTGAGCGCCAGGAGTTCGTCGACGATGATCTGCGTGATGCGTTCGGGCCGGGCAAGGATATCGAGCAGGTCGGCGATGGTCGCCATGATATCGCGGTACTCGCCCACGATCTTGTCTTGTTCCAGGCCGGTGAGCCGCTGCAGGCGCATGTTCAGGATTTCCTGCGCCTGTACCTCGCTCAGACGGTACAGGCCGTCTTCCTGAAGGCCGAACCCGGCCGGCAATGATTCGGGGCGGTAGGCCGCGCTGCCCCCTACGGTATCGCCCTCGTCGGCGCGGCGCAGCATTTCGCGCACCAGCGAAGAGTCCCAGCGACGCGCCATGAGTTCCTGGCGTGCCACGGGCGGCGTGGGCGCCGCCTTGATGATGGCGATGAACTCGTCGATATTCGCGAGCGCCACCGCCAGACCTTCCAGCACGTGACCCCGTTCGCGCGCCTTGCGCAGCTGGAACACGGTACGACGGGTGACCACTTCGCGCCGGTGCGACAGGAAGTAGTCGACCATCTGCTTGAGATTGAGCAGACGCGGCTGGCCGTCGACCAGCGCCACCAGATTGATGCCGAAGGTGTCTTGAAGCTGCGTGTTCTTGAAAAGGTTGTTGAGCACGACCTCGGGCACTTCGCCGCGCTTGAGCTCGATCACGAGCCGCATGCCGTCTTTGTCGGACTCGTCGCGAATATCGGAAATGCCCTCGATGCGTTTCTCGTTGACGAGTTCGGCGATTTTTTCCTGCAACGACTTCTTGTTGACCTGATACGGCAGCGCGTCGACCACGATGGCCTGACGGTTGCCGCGGTCGATGTCTTCAAAGTGCGTTTTGGCGCGCATGACCACGCGCCCGCGCCCGGTGCGGTAGCCTTCACGCACCCCCGACATGCCGTAAATAATGCCGCCGGTAGGGAAATCGGGCGCCGGGATGATCTCCATGAGATCATCGACGCTGCATTCCGGGTTACGCAGTACATACAGGCAGCCGTCGACCACCTCGGCCAGGTTGTGGGGCGGAATATTGGTGGCCATGCCCACCGCAATACCCGAGCTGCCGTTCACCAGCAGGTTGGGCAGGCGCGAAGGCAGCAGCAGCGGCTCCTGTTCGCTGCCGTCGTAGTTGGGCCCGAAATCGACCGTTTCCTGGTCGATATCGGCCAGCAGTTCGTGCGCGATCTTGGCCAGACGCACTTCGGTGTACCGCATGGCCGCCGCGCTGTCGCCGTCGATGGAGCCGAAGTTGCCCTGGCCGTCGACCAGCATGTAGCGCAGCGAAAAATCTTGCGCCATGCGCACAATGGTGTCGTATACCGCCAAGTCGCCATGCGGGTGATACTTACCGATGACATCACCGACGATACGTGCCGATTTCTTGTATGGCCGGTTCCAGTCGTTGTTCAGTTCGTGCATGGCAAAAAGCACGCGCCGGTGCACGGGCTTGAGACCGTCTCTGACATCGGGAAGCGCGCGGCCCACGATCACGCTCATGGCGTAATCGAGGTAGCTGCGCCGCATTTCCTCTTCAAGCGATATCGGGAGCGTCTCCTTGGCAAATGAGTCCATGGATGCTGAGTCTCTTTCTGAAAAACGTGAAAACGGCCTGATGCGGGCGAATAGTAGATTCTATCATTGCAGACCAATTCCCTTACAGCTTGCAGGTGAATGTGCCCAGGCATGACGACGAATTGGCGCGACTTTGTGCGCCCTTGGGGTTGTTGCCCAAAACCAACAAGTACCGTGATCAAGCCGGATAAATCGGCCCATATCAGGCCGTTGACCGGGCAAGTCTGAAACAAGGCCGGCGAAATGCCGTAAGATTCGGCCTAACACGCATGAAACCCAGCGCAATTCTTTGACTCGATCATCGCGTTGCTATACTGGCTCCGTTTTCTGATATGCGGCGGGGGTTCGCTGCGGTCACTTACCAGCATTTAGCTCAAACGAGGAGAAACATGAACAAACCCTCCAAAATCGCATTGGCACTCGCTTTCGCGGCCGCAACCGCTACCGGTGCAGTCTCCGCACAAACAGTCGACAACTGGCAAAACCCGTTTGGCGACGTCTGGATGAACGGCACCAACGAACTCTGCTGGCGCAACGCTTTCTGGACACCCGCCACTGGCATCGCCGGCTGCGACGGCGTTCCTGTTGCCCAAGCTCCGGTCGTGGCTCCCACCGCCACCAAGGTTGTTCTGAACGCCGATACCTTCTTCGACTTCGACAAAGACACGCTCAAGCCCGAAGGCCGCCAGGTTCTCGACCAGGTTGCCGCTCAGGTTGAAACCCTGAACCTTGAAACCCTGATCGCCGTCGGCCACACCGACTCGATCGGTAGCGAGCAATACAACCAGGGTCTGTCCGAGCGTCGTGCCAACTCGGTCAAGAACTACCTCGTCGGCAAGGGCATCCCTGCCGATCGCATCTACACCGAAGGCAAGGGCGAAACCAGCCCCGTCGCGTCCAACGCCACCCGCGAAGGCCGTGCACAAAACCGTCGTGTGGAAATCGAGATCGTCGGTACCCGCAAGTAATTGCGAGCTGCGGCCGCCCGCAGCTTTCACGACTACAATAGGGGCTCCGCATTGCGGGGCCCTTATTCATTTGCAGGCAGGCTCGCACCGGCACGTACCGGCTCGGGTCTTCCGAACGTTACAGGCTTCCCCATGAACGTCACCGAGCAAAAACCCGACACCCCTCAAAATGCCGATCAAGCCGAACTCGACAAGTTCAGCGCCCTGGCTTCACGGTGGTGGGACCCGGAAAGCGAATTCAAACCGCTGCACGCCATCAATCCGCTGCGTCTGGGCTGGATCCGGCAGCACACGGGTTCGCTTGCCGGCAAAAAGGTGCTCGACGTGGGGTGTGGCGGCGGCATACTGTCGGAAAGCATGGCCGCCGAAGGCGCCGAAGTCACAGGCATCGATCTGGCCGAAAAATCGCTCAAGGTTGCGCGCCTGCACGGGCTGGAATCCGGCGTGAAAGTCGATTACCAGCTGATCAGTGCCGAAGACATGGCGCGCAAGCACCCCGGCGAATTCGACGTGGTCACCTGCATGGAAATGCTGGAACACGTGCCCGACCCCGGTTCCATCGTTCAGGCCTGCGCCACACTCGTGAAGCCGGGCGGCTGGGTGTTCTTTTCCACCATCAACCGCAACCCCAAATCATTTTTGTTCGCGATTGTGGGCGCCGAGTTCATTCTGCGTTTGCTGCCGCGCGGCACGCACAATTACGAAAATTTCATCAAACCCAGCGAACTCGCCGCTGCGGTTCGCCGCGCAGGGCTTTCCGCGCAAGCCTTCGCCGGCATGGAATACAACCCCGTCACACAGATCTATTCACTTTCGGGCGACACTTCGGTGAATTACCTGCTCGCCACCCGCAAAGAGGAACCGGCGCAATGAACAAGCTTGTGTTGTTCGATTTCGACGGCACACTGGCCGACACGGCCCCCGACCTGGGCGCAGCCGCCAACGTATTGCGTACGCGGCGCGGCCTGCCTGAATTGCCCCTCGACATCTACCGCAATTATGCCTCGCACGGCGCACGCGGCCTGCTGAAAGCCAGTCTCGACTTAACGCCCGAGCACCCCGAATACGAAACGGCGCGCGACGAGTTCCTTACCGAGTATGAACAGGGCATGACCGAGCGCACCACCCTCTTTCCGGGCATACGCGAACTGCTCACTGAACTGCAACACAGCGGTTACGCGTGGGGCATCGTCACCAACAAGGCCGAGTATCTGGCGATGCCGCTGGTGGTGCACCTGGGCCTGTACCGGCACTGCGCCATTACGGTGGGCGGCGACACCACGCCGCACCCCAAGCCCCACCCTGCCCCGCTGCTGTACGCGGCCGAGCGCACCGGCTTTGCCCCACAAGACGCTATCTATATTGGCGACGACCAGCGCGACATCATCGCCGGGCGGGCCGCCGGCATGGCCACCGTAGTGGCTGCCTACGGCTACTGCGGCGAAGACACCGCACTCAGCTCATGGGAAGCCAACGCCATTGCCGAGCGCCCCGATCACCTGTTCAACCTGATTCAACACTGGGCGCGGGGCCGCTAATCCGCGCAACCCCGGCCTGCCGCAGTGGCAGCGGCAGCAAGCACATTGTGCGGTTCAACGTGGCGGGCGCCCGCCCGCCTTTATTCGACGCTGTTCTGAAGACGAATGGGCGGGTCGCCCGCCTGATACGAGCCGGCGGCCGTAAACAGCACGTCGGTCGACGAGTTCAGTGCCGTTTCGGTGGAGTCTTGCAATACGCCAATGACGAAGCCCACGCCCACCACCTGCATGGCAATGTCGTTCGAAATGCCAAACAGGCTACAGGCCAGAGGAATGAGCAGAAGTGACCCGCCCGCTACGCCGGCCGCTCCGCATGCGCTGAGCGAAGCCACGACGCTCAGCAGCAGCGCGGTGAACAGGTCTACCTGAATGCCCAGTGTATTGACTGCCGCAAGCGTCAGAACCGTGATCGTCACCGCCGCACCGCCCATATTGATGGTGGCACCCAGGGGAATCGAAATGGAGTACGTTTCTTCGTGCAGGCCCAGGCGTTTGGCCAGGCGCATGTTCACGGGGATGTTCGCTGCGGAACTACGGGTGAAGAATGCCGTGACCGCACTTTCGCGCAGGCAGGCAAATACCAGCGGATACGGGTTGTGGCGCAGCTTGATGAACACGATGAGTGGGTTCACGACCAACGCCATGAACAGCATGCAGCCGAGCAGTACCGCCAGCAGACGTGCATACCCCACCAGTGCATCAAGCCCGCTGTCTGCAACAATGGCCGCCACCAGACCCATGATGCCCAGCGGGGCCAGACGAATCACCCACTGCACGATATACGAGATTGCGAGCGACAGATCGCCGACGACGTTCTTGGTGGCACCATGCGCCGAGCGCAGCGCCAGCCCGAGCGCAACGGCCCAAACCAGAATGCCGATATAGTTGGCGTTCATGAGGGCGGCAATGGGGTTGTCCACGGCACTCATCACCAGCGTTTTAAGTACTTCAACCACCGACTCGGGCGGATTCAGGGTATCGCTGACGTCGCGCAGCTGAATCGTGCTGGGCCACACGAAGCTGGCCGCCACTGCCACCAGGGCTGCGGCAAAGGTGCCCACCAGGTACAGCACCAGAATTGGGCGGATGTGCGTGGTTTCTGTGCTTTTCTTGTTGGCGATGGAAGCCGCAACCAGAACCAGCACCAGCACAGGTGCCACGGCCTTGAGCGCGCCCACGAAAAGATCGCCAAGCAGCCCCACGGAACTTCCGACTTCGGGCCAGGTCAAACCCAGTACCGTACCGATAATCAGGCCGGCCACGATCTGGGAAACCAGGCTTCCGGAATTGACGAAACGGATCAGGGGGTTCTGCCGGGCTGCGTCGGGCATGGGTACTCCAGGTTAACGGGCACACACCCGCACATGACAAGGAAAGTCTCCACCCTGCCCGACTGGAGTCGGGCTGCTTTCTGCCTGTGGCAGGCGGCCTCTTGGGGGCCGGCGCGAAATTTTAGCATGGCATGGGGCTATTAAAAAAACGTTGAATGTCATATAATTAGCATGATTTCACATGGGGCCGATCTGGCTTCGACGTGGGTCACGAAACAGCGTAGGGCATGTCGAGCACCAGTAAGCTCGTAAATCCACTGGAAAACCATAAACGCCAACGACGAGCGTTTCGCTCTGGCCGCTTAAGCGGTGAGCCGCTGCACTGATTTGTCTTTGGGTCAGGTGGGGTAACCCACAGCAGCGTCATCTACAAAGAATCGGAATCTGTCGGGTCACAAGGCAGCTTCCTAAAACATAGTGACTCGCCAAGGCAGGGCCTGTCGATAGGCATGCGCCGCGGTTAAAACGCAAAATGTATCGACTACACATGTAGAACTGCCTGCGGAGGGCTCGCGGACGGGGGTTCAATTCCCCCCGGCTCCACCAATATTCAAACCCCAACCTCTCTCGGTTGGGGTTTTTTCTTGCCTGATCGCGCCGGTTCCCGCGTGTTGTTGAGGGTTCCTGCAAACGCCTGCGGACTTCGCCAGCCGGCTGAATTGGCCGACCCGAGCCACATTTCGCTCTCTCCTGGCCATTCCTCGCTCCGACCTCGCTCCCAGGAACTGGCCCGAAGTCCGCAAAGGCCACAAACTAGCTCCATATAGATCAACAAGTTACGCGCGGACGAATCAAGCGGTTGGATCGCAGCATTGGGTGGCGAAGAAAACACCTTGTCAGGACACCGTCCGGACAACTACAATAAGGGCATCTAAGATCAGTCCGGAGGGGCACCATGAGCACCCTGAATCTTTCCAAGACCGAACGTATCGACGTTCGTGCAAGCACGCCAGTCAAGCAACTGCTGCAGGAAGCCGCACGCGCCTGCCACAAGAACGTCAGTGAGTTCCTGCTCGACGCGGGCGTGACGGCGGCCGCGCAGACTTTGGCGGATCGTCGCCAGTTCGTGCTCGACGAGACGCAGTGGCAGGCCTTCCAGGAGGCGCTGGACCGCCCGGTGCAAAGCAAGCCGCGTCTGAAGAAGTTGCTGCGTGAACCCGGGGTTCTGGATTGAGCAGTGCTTACTCCCCCGTTCGCAAGCTGGCTGCAACGGATCAGGTCGATGCGTTCGATTGCGGCCAGGCCGCGCTGAACCAGTTCCTGCAGCGCTACGCGCTCGTCAACCAGAAGGCCAACAGCGCGCAGACCTATGTCTGCTGCCAGGGTGACGTGGTGGTCGGCTTCTACAGCCTGGCGGTCGGCAGCGTTGATCCGGGGGCTGCCCCATCAAGAGTAATGAAGGGTCTTGCGCGTCACCCTATACCGGTCATGATCCTGGCGCGGCTCGCGGTGGACAAGGAGCATCAGCGTAAAGGTCTGGGCCAGGCCTTGCTCAAGGACGCCTTGCTGCGTACCGCACAGGCCGCCGACATCGCCGGCATTCGTTGCCTGCTGGTGCATGCCAAAGACGACGCGGCGCGGCAGTGGTACGAATCGTGGGAATTCGAGCCCAGCCCGACTGATCCGTACCATCTGTTCCTGATGCTCAAGGATCTCAAGGGCATGTTGAGCTGAGGTGGTGTTACCGCCTCAGAGCCCGGCTCGCTCCCGCTGCTCATCCCACAGCGCTGGCGGATCGACCGCCAGATCAAACAGCGTGACGTGGTTCGGCAATGCGTCGTCCAGGATGGCCGCCACGATGTCGGGTGCCAGCGTGGTCAGGTTGACCATCCGGCTAACGTAGCTGTTGTCGATTCCTTCCCGCGTGGCGATCTCCTTCAAGGACTTCGCCTCTCCTGACTCCAGCATCGCCAGCCAGCGGTGGCCCCTGGCCAGCGCCAGTTGGATGGAGGTCGGCGCCACGTCCCACGGCCTGACCGGGGCGGTTTCACCGTTCGGGAGAGTGACCAACTTGCGGCCACTGCGGCGCTTGATCTGTATCGGCACGGACAGGGTCAGCCTGCCGTCGCTGGTCTGCAGGATGTCCGGCTCACCGGTCTTCTGGATGCGGATGTCGCTCATGCCAGCGCCTCCTCTTGTTGCTCGACCGGCTCGGGGCGCAGTTCCAGAACCAGCCGTTCGATGCCATTGGCGCGCAGTCTCACCTCAAGGTCGTTGGGCGACACGATCACCTTCTCGACCAGCAACTTCACGATCCGTGTCTGCTCCGCCGGGAACAGTTGATCCCAGATCGCTTGACATCCTCCCCCGCCTAAAGTCGGTGGATTCCTACTGCGCCCACCCCGGCATCGAGCCGGAATGAGTCGCTTCG
>JAUZQE010000039.1 GCA_030733815.1 Yanghanlia caeni | reverse complement strand
GCAACCAATCTGAAGAACATGGCGGTGAGTTCCACCGTGTCAGCCTGTGGAGAGGAAGGCGCTGGCCGCACTCGCAACAGCGCGGTGAAACCGGCCTCGGTGAAGCAGGAAGCAAGCAGCAGATTCAGTCAGAAATGACTAGTTTTGCGTAGGTATTGCGGAACGGCAGCACTTCAGTCTGCAGGCGTGAACTGCAGCGCGGTACTCAGGGCAAAGTTCACCGCCGCCGCGCGCACCGCCTGACGGTCGCCGGCGAACACGCGCGTTTCGGCACGCGTCACCACCCCCTGGGCGGTGCGGGTGGCAAAACCAAAGCACACCATGCCCACCGGCTTGCCCGGCGTGCCGCCGTCGGGCCCCGCGATGCCGGTGGTCGATACGGCGAAGTCGCTGCCCGATGCAGCGGCAAGCACGCCGGCGGCCATTTCCATGGCAGTTTCCTCGCTTACGGCACCGAAGCGCTCGAGCGTTTCGGCATGCACGCCCAGCAGCTCGCGCTTGGCCGCATTGCTGTAGGTGACCAGGCCGCGGTCGAACCACTGGCTGGAACCCGGTATGTCGGTGATGGCGGCGGCGAGCAGGCCGCCCGTGCACGATTCTGCGCAGGAAAGCATCCAGCCGCGATCGAGCAGGCGTTCGCCCAATGAACGGGACAACTGCTGAGTATCGGTTGACGTCATGCGAAGGCTCCCAAGGTGACCAGCACGGCCATGACCAGCAGCGTGTACACGGCCGCGATCAGATCGTCGAACATGACACCGAAACCGCCCTTGAGCCGTGAATCGAAGTAGCGCACGGGCTGCGGCTTGGCGATGTCGAACAGCCGGAACAGTACAAAGGCCACCGCTTGCGCAGCCAGCGTTTGCGGGGCCAGCCACAGCACCAGCCAGAAGGCCACGATCTCATCCCACACCATGCCGCCATGGTCGGGCGCACCCAGCGCGCGCCCGGCACGCTCGCAGGCCACGCAACCCAGCATGAAGGCCAGCACCAGCACCGCCAGAATCACGGTGTCGGAACGGCCCTGCAGCACGGCCGCCCACAGCGCCCAGCCAAGCAGCGTGCCCCAGGTACCCGGAGCCGGCCGAAGCAGGCCGCTGCCGAAGCCAAACGCCAGAATACGCCAGAGGTTGCTGAATACCCAGCTTGCTGACGGCCGGATGGAAATGGATGTACCCGGATCAGAATGATTGCGCATGTCAGCCAAAATGATCGAAGCCGGCGGGGTCGTCGGGGCTCAGGGGCACGGGGCATGCGGTGACGCGCAGGCCGCCTTCCTGCGTGATCGTGCCCACGCGTGACACCCGTACGCCATGGCGCCCAGCCAGCTCTGTAATTCGCTGCCGCATGGCAGCGGAAGCGGTGAAGCACAGCTGGTACACGTCGCCGCCGTTGAGCACCGCCCGCTGCACGCTGGCCGCCGCAAAGCCTTCCAGCGCGGGGTGCACGGGCAAGGAGGCGTAATCGATTTCGGCCCCGCACCCGCTGGCGCGCAGCACGTGGCCCAGATCCTGCTGCAGACCATCGGAAATATCGATGGCCGCATGTGCGATGCCGATCAGGTGCGCACCGAAGGCCACCGGCGGTTCAGGCCGGTCAAGAAACGGGCGCAGGGCGGCAAGTACGTCGGGCGTGGCGCGTTCGCGGCCCTGCAGTACCTCCAGCGCCATGTGTGCCGCCCCCAGCGTCCCCGTAATCCAGATGTCGTCGCCAGGGCGCGCTGCCGCGCGTGTGAGCGCAGCCCCGGCCGGCACTTCCCCCATGGCCGTGACACTGATGACCGTGCCCTGCAGGCTGCGGGTGGTGTCGCCCCCCACCAGGGGGCAGCCCACTGCGTCGGCCAGCGTGCGAAAGCCCCGCGCGAACCGTTCGAGCCAGGCATGATCGGCGCGCGGCACCGAAAGGCCCAATACGCACCCGATGGGAGTGGCCCCCATGGCGGCGAGATCGGAAACATTCACCGCCAGCGCCTTGTGCCCCAGTGCCTCGGGGTCGGCATCGGGCAGGAAGTGGCGGCCTTCGATAAGCAGATCGGTGGTGACGGCGAGCCGGCGGTCGCTCGCCACGGGCAGCAGCAGGGCGCAGTCGTCGCCCACACCCAGTACGCCGGCCGGTGCCGGCCATTTGAAATGGCGGGCGATCAGGTCGAATTCACTGGCCATGGCCGCCCGCAACACGCTACCGGCGGCTGGCGGCCTGCACTTCGAGCGGCCGCAGATCGGAAGCCAGTTTGTCGAGCACGCCGTTCACAAACTTGAAGCCGTCGGTACCACCAAACGATTTGGCCAGTTCAACGGCTTCGTTGATGACGACCTTGTACGGAACCTCGATGTGGTTCGTGAGTTCGTAGCTTCCAATGAGCAGAATGCCGTGCTCGATGGGCGAGAGCTCTTCAAGCGTGCGGTCGATATACGGCAGAAAGCCTTCACGCAGGGCGGGTGCGTCGCGCATCACACCGTGCAGCAGGGTTTTGTACCACTGGGCATCGGCCTCGGCGAAGCCTTCGCTGTCGCGTATGTGTGCATCGATTTCGCCGGCGTCTTGCGCGCCCTGATCGCCGCGCAGCAGCCAGGCATACACCCCCTGCAAGGCAAATTCGCGCGCACGGCGGCGCGCACTGCGGGCGGTACTGCGCGGGGCGCCGCCTGCGGCGCCCCGTGACCTGTTAGTCGTCAAGATCGTCGTCCTCGTCGTCGTAATCGTCATCGTCATCGTCGTCGTCATCATCGTCGTCATCGTCGGATTCGGGCTCCAACGCGGCAACGAGGTTGGCCATCTCGACGGCTGCCCGGGCACAATCACGGCCTTTTTCTTCGGCACGGGCCTGGGCCTGTTCTTCGTCTTCGGTGGTGAGCACGCCGTTGGCCACCGGAATGCCGGTTTCCAGCGCAACGCGGCTGATGGCCGAAGCGCTTTCGTTGCTGACCACTTCGAAGTGATAGGTTTCACCGCGAATTACGGCGCCCAAGGCGATCAGCGCATCGAATTCGAAGGTCTCGGCCATTTGTGCAAGGGCCACGCCAAGTTCCAGCGCACCGGGCACCGTAACGACCATGACGTCGCGCTCGTCGACGCCCAGCTTTGCGAGTTCATCGAGGCAGGCGGCAAGTTCGGCCTGGCCGATCTCCTCGTTGAAGCGCGCACGCACGATACCGATATGCAGGCCTTCGCCGTTCAGGTCAGGCGACAGAGTGTAGGGGTTCATATCCGGCTTCCTGTTAAGGGTTTTGAGGAGGTTCGCTAATGTAACCCGTAATGGTAAGCGCAAAACCCGCCATGCTGGGCATCTTGCGCGGGCGGGCCAGCAGCCGCGCCTTGCCGACACCCAGGTCGCGCATGATCTGCGCGCCAATGCCATACGTGCGCAGGCCGTAGCGGCTTTCGCGATCGGCCGGGGTGTCGGTGGCGTCGTCTGTCGCCTTCCATGATTCGAAGTGTGCAAAAACGTGTTCGGGCGAGCCCTGGCAGTTCAGCAGAATGAGTACGCCCGACGGGGCCGCGGCAATGACGCGCAGCGCGTCGCCCACGCCCCAGCTGTGCGTGCCCTCGCCTTCAAACAGCACATCGAGCACGTGCGTGGGTTCGTGTACGCGCACCAGCGTTTCGACATCGCGCTCGACGCGGCCGTGCACCAGCGCAAGATGCGCCGCACCCGACGACAGATCGCGGTACGCCACCGCGTCGAACTCGCCCCAAGGGGTTTTCACGCGGCGCGACGCCAGGCGCTCGACCATGGACTCGTGCTCGCTGCGATACTGGATGAGATCGGCAATGGTGCCGATCTTCAGGTTGTGCTTGCGGGCGAACACCAGCAGATCGGGCAGACGGGCCATGGTGCCGTCGGGATTCAGAATTTCGCAGATGACGGCTGCCGGCGTGAGCCCGGCCATGGCCGTGAGGTCGCAGCCGGCTTCGGTATGGCCAGCGCGCACGAGCACCCCGCCGCGCACCGCCTGCAGCGGAAAGATGTGACCCGGTTGCACCAGGTCTGACGGCTTGGCGTCGCGCGCCACGGCCACACGAATGGTGTGGGCGCGGTCGGCCGCCGAAATGCCGGTTTCCACACCCTCGGCCGCTTCGATCGACATGGTGAAATTGGTGCCGTACCGCGTACCGTTGCGGCTGGACATGAGCGGCAGATCGAGCTGGCGGCACCGTTCTTCGGTAAGGGTGAGGCACACCAGCCCGCGCGCATGGGTCACCATGAAATTGATGGCGTCGGGGGTGACGAATTCGGCCGCCATTACGAGGTCACCCTCGTTCTCGCGGTCTTCTTCGTCGACCAGAATGACCATGCGGCCGGCGCGCAGCTCGGCCACGATCTCGGATACGGGAGAAATACCGGTGCCGGCCAGGGCATCGGTTTCGGATTCAATCTGCGTGCTCATGGGTTGCCTTCACAAAAGTTGCGCCCATTTTAACCCTCCCCCCTCAGGATTACCCGTATCGGCCCCCAGGCGACTCGCCAGCCCCTGCACAAAGGCGTTACGATCGCGGCCATGCAAAGCAGTAAAGCCAGAACGGCGGGTACGACCGACAGCCAGCGGGGCATTCAATCGGTGGAAACCGGCTTCCCGCTGCTTGCCGCCCTTGTCGAGGCCGCTCAGCCGCTCACGCTGCGCGACCTGTCCGCACGCGCCGGCATGACTTCGGCCAAGGCGCATCCTTACCTCGTAAGCTTCATCCGCGTGGGCCTGGTGCAGCAAGATGCCGCCACGGGGCGTTACGAACTGGGCCCCTTTGCCCTTCAGATGGGCCTGGTGGGGCTGCAGCGCAGTCATCCGGTGCGCACCGCCCTGCCCTTCGTCGACGCCCTGGCCGACGAGGTGGGCCACACCCTGGGCATTGCCGTGCTGGGCTCACACGGGCCCACCATGGTTCACATTCGCGAAGCCCGCTACCCGGTACACGTGAACATGCGCAGCGGCACGGTCATGTCGATGCTGCACACGGCCACGGGCCGCGTCTTCGTGGCGTGGCTCGAGCCGGGCGTCGCACAGCATTACATCGATCGCGAACACGACGACGAAAACGTGCTGGCCAGCATCGACCCGCCGGTGCGCACGCAGGAAGAGATCGCGCGCATCGCACACGAAGTTCGCACGGCCGGTATTGCACGCGCCCTGGGCAACCCGTTGCCCGGCATCGACGCGCTGTCGGTGCCGGTGTTCGATCATTCCGGGCGCCTGGCCATGGCGCTCACCTGCCTGGGCCCGGCAAGCCTGTTCGATGCCGACCCCGACGGCCGCATCGCGCAGCCCCTGCGCGCCTGTGCCGCACGCATTTCGCAGCAGCTGGGCTATCGTCGGGGCGAGTGAGCCATCATGCCCCGGACAGCCGTTCGTGTATTCATTGTTTCACGCTTCATATATGATGCTTCACGACACCCTCGTAAGAACACCTGACAGGAGACCCGAATCATGAAAACTTCACGCGCTCTTGCTTACGCCGGCCTGGTTGCAGGCCTGTTCATCGCCCACGGCGCCCAGGCACAAGACAACTGCCCGAACCGCGGCGACCTCGACACCATGTACTGCGACGCCGACGGCGACCTGGTGGCCGATACCCCCACCGATCCTTCCAAGCTGCGCGATCCCTCCACGCTGGTGTTCACCTACACACCGGTGGAAGACCCGGCCGTCTACGCCGATATCTTCTCGCCCTTCACCAAGTACCTGTCAGAATGCGTCGACCGCAAGGTGGTGTTCTACCAGGTGCAGAGCAATGCGGCCGAAATCGAAGCCATGCGCTCCGGCCGGCTGCACGTTGGCGGCTTCTCGACCGGGCCCACGAACTTTGCCGTGAACCTGGCGGGCGCCGTGCCGTTTGCCGTGAAGGGTGACGCCAACGGCTATCAGGGCTACCACCTGATCCTCATCGTGCGCAAAGACAGCCCGTTCCAGAAGATGACCGACCTCAAGGGCAAGAAAGTGGCGCACACCTCGCCTTCGTCGAACTCGGGCAACATGGCGCCCATCGCACTGTTCCCGGCCGAGGGCCTGACCCCCGGCAAGGATTACGAATTCCTGTATTCCGGCAAGCACGACCAGTCGGTCATGGGCGTGAACTCGGGCGACTACGACGCCGCAGCCGTGGCCTCCGACGTCTTCTACCGCATGGCCGAGCGCGGGCAGATCAACGCCGACGACTTCCGCATCATCTATCAGAGCCAGAAGTTCCCCACCTCGTCGTTTGCCTATGCTCACGATCTGGAACCGAAGTTCCGCGATCAGATGCTCAAGTGCTTCTACGACTACCGCTTCACGCCGGAGATGCAGGAAGCCTTCGACGGTGCCGACCGTTTCTACCCGATCACGTACAAGAACGAATGGGCCATTGTGCGTGAGGTCGCCGAAGCCGGTGGCGAGAGCTTCACCCGTTCCGCCTACGACAAGGCACAGAAGAAAGGAAACTGATCCGGCATGGGAGCCTCCCTCCACATCATTGACCTCATCAAGGAGTACAAGGCCGGCCAGCCCGTCCTCAAGGGCATCACCCTCGAGATCGCGGGCGACGGCCTGACGGCCGTCATCGGCCCCTCGGGTACGGGCAAGAGCACACTGCTGCGCTGCGTGAACCGGCTCATCGAGCCGACACGCGGGCGCATCCTGCTCAAGCACGAGGCCGACACCGTCGATCTGGCCACCATCCGGGGCGCGGCGTTGCGCCGCGCCCGGCGGCGCATCGGCATGGTGTTTCAGGAATACAACCTGGTCGAGCGTCTCACCGTCATGGAAAACCTGCTCACCGGGCGCCTGGGCTACACCTCGGCCTTCAACGCCTGGCGGCGGCGCTTCGACCCGGCCGATATTCAGTATGCGTATTCGCTTCTGGAAACCGTGGGGCTTGCCGGCTTTGCCAATCAGCGCGCCGACGCACTCTCGGGCGGGCAGCGCCAGCGCGTGGGCATCGCCCGCGCCCTGATGCAGCGCCCGCAGATTCTGCTGGCCGACGAACCCACCTCGTCGCTCGACCCCAAGACCTCGGTCGAAATCATGGAGCTGCTGCTCGAACAGGGGCGTGCACAGCGCATTCCCGTCATCGTGAACATCCACGACGTCGAACTGGCACGGCGCTACGCGACGCGCATCGTGGGTATGTCGGGCGGTCACGTGGTGTACGACGGTGACGCAAGCGGCCTCTCGCACGACGTCCTCAAGCAGATCTACGGAGGCGAATCATGGCTGGAATGAAGGCGGGCGACGCTGCACAGGCCCGGCCCTTCGCGCTTTCGTGGCAAGCCCGTGCCCTGTGGATCGTCGGGCTGATCTACGCGGTGTATGCCGCCTCGCAGCTCGGGTTTTCGTGGAGCCGGTTCGAGGCAGGCATGGAACTGGGTGCACGGTTCCTGAGCCGTCTCTTTCCGCCTTCCATCGAACGGCTCGACGTGCTGTGGAAGGGTATCGCCGAAAGTCTGGAAATCGCGGTGCTGGCCTCCACGCTCGGCATTCTGCTTTCGCTGCCGATCAGTCTGCTGGGTGCGCGCAACCTGATGCCGGCCTGGGCCACCTGGCCCTCGCGCGCCATCGTCGCGCTGTGCCGCGCGCTGCATCCGGTCATCGTGGCCATCATTTTCGTGAAGGCGGTCGGCTTCGGCGCCCTGGCGGGGGTGCTTGCCCTTACCGTGGCCTCGATTGGCTTCATCGGCAAACTGTTCACCGAAGCCATCGAAGAAATCTCGCTCAAGCAGGTGGAGGCCGTACGCGCGAGCGGCGCCTCGTTTGCGAACGTCATCATCTTTGCGGTCATGCCCCAGGTCTTTGCCCGCTTCGTGGGCTTTGCCACCTACCAGCTCGACTCGAACTTGCGCAATTCCACCATGGTGGGCATCGTCGGAGCGGGAGGTATTGGCGGCACGCTGTTCTCGGCCTTCCAGCGTTTCGACTACGACTTCGTGTGCACGATTCTCATCACCATCATCGCCATCATCATGCTGGGCGAAGTGCTGGCGCGCATGGTGCGGGCGATTCTGCTCGACAACGTATCACTGGGTGAGCTGCTGCGCGGGCGGCCCGGCCGCCGCGAGCGGGGTCCCACGGGAGACGACGCATGAACGCCTCCACCCTGCCTTCCTACCCCCGTCATTGGCAGCGCTACACCGCCGGCCAGCGCCTGCTGCGTTTCGCGCTGTACCTGCTGTTCATCGCGGCAATCGTGCAGTCGGCCCGCACGATCGACGTCATTCCCGAGTTCCTGTACGACGCGCCCCAGCAGATGGGCGACCTGCTGAACCGCATGTGGCCCATCGACTGGGGCAGCTTCCGCGGCACCGTCAGCAGCGCTTTGCTGGAAACGCTGCACATGGCGACCCTGGGCACCATGCTGGCCATCGTACTGGCCGTGCCCGTCGGCCTGCTGGCCGCCACCAACCTGACGCGCAACCGCGGCCTGAACCTGCTCGCGCGCTTCATTCTGGTTTCCAGCCGCTCGATCAACTCGCTGGTGTGGGCGCTGCTGTTCATTGCGATCTTCGGCCCCGGGGCCGTCGCCGGCACCATGGCCATTGCCTTTCGTTCCATCGGCTTCGTGGGCAAGCTGCTGGGTGAGGCGATCGAAGAAGCGCAGCCCGGCCCCATCGAGGCACTCACGGCCACGGGGGCCAGCACCGCCTCAATCATCCAGTACGGCTACTGGCCGCAGATCCGCCCGGCCTTCTGGTCGATCGTGCTGCTGCGCTGGGACATCAACGTGCGTGAATCGGCCGTGCTGGGGCTGGTTGGCGCCGGTGGCATCGGCATGGCACTGAACAGCGCCATGGATCTGTTCCAGTGGGATCGTGTGGCACTGATACTGGTGCTGATCTTCGCCGTCGTGATCCTGGCTGAAATCATCATCACCCGCAGCCGCCGCTCGCTGCTGTAATGCAACCATGCTCGAACGCGAGTTGAAATTTCACGTGCCGGCCCGTCAGCGGGCCGCTCTGAAGGCCCATCTGCGCAAGCTCGGGGCGCAGCCCATCGAGCTGCATGCCCGCTATTACGACACGCGCGAACAGACCCTGGCGCGCGCCGGCATCGCCCTGCGGGTGCGACGCGAAGGCGAGGCATGGGTGCAGACAATCAAGACACCCGGCCCCGACGAACTCTCGCGGGTGGAATGGAATCACCCCCGGCCGGGCCCCACGCTCGATCTGTCGGTGTATGCGGCGACCCACATCGGGCCACTGATCGAAACGGTGGCCGATCAGCTGCGCTGCCGCTACGTGACACAGGTCGTTCGCATGAAGAAGGTGGTGCCCACCGAATCGGGCAGCGCCGAGCTCGCCTACGACGAAGGTGCAATCATCGCCGGCGGCATCGTGTTGCCGATTCATGAACTCGAGCTCGAAGGCATCGATGGCGCTACGTCCGACCTCTTCGCGCTGTCGCGCGAATGGCTGATGCGCCACCGCCTGGTGCTCGAACTGCGCAGCAAGGCGGCCCGTGGCGACGCACTGGCGGAACTGGCGAGCCGCAAGGGGCTGGATACCGCCTGGGAGCCCGATGCCACCGCGCTCAACACCCGCAACCTGCGCGCACGCCACCCCGACGTGGGCCAGGTCGAGCGGCTTGCCGCCCCGGTCAGGTCCAACCCGCCGACTCTTCCACATGGCATCGGCATCCGAGCTGCGTACCTTGCCTGCGCAAACGAATGCATGAGCCAGATTCTGCGCAACAGCAGCTTCCTGGCCGGCGTCGACGGCATGAAACCCGGGCGCAGTCACCGCATCGACTACGTGCACCAGATTCGTGTGGGCATCCGCCGGCTACGCACGTGCTGGAAGCTGTATGGTGATGCCGTGAACCCGCCGCACGCACTGCAGGCCGATCTCACGCGCCACTTTCGCGCTCTGGGGCAGGCCCGCGATCTCGACGTGATCCAGACCGAGGTGCTGCCGCGCCTGATGCAGGCCGGCATGCCGCCCGATACCGAACAGGCCGACTTGCCGCCGCCCGGCACCGAAGCGGCGGCCCGCAGCCAGTATGTTGGCGCGCCCGAGTTCCAGGGAGTACTGCTCGACCTGCTCGAACACCTGGTGTTGTTCGGTGATGCCCTGCAGGCCGACGATGACACGCCCGCCGCGCCCCTGCTCAGCAAACGGCTGAATGCCTGGTTGAACGCCATCCGCAGGCAAAGCCCGGGCTTTCTGGAAGCCGACTGGGACACCCGACACCGGTTGCGCAAGCGCGTCAAGCGTCTGCGCTATGCCATGGAATTCACTCAGGGCCTGCTGGATGCCGGCCGGCTGGCACCCTTGCGCGATGCGCTGGTTTCGGCGCAGAAGTCGCTCGGGCACCTGAATGACCTGTACGTGGCCGCCGAGTACTATCGCGGCGACGGTGCGCGCCACCCCTGCGCCATGTTCGCCCTGGGCTGGCTGGCCGCCACGCAGGAACACGAAGCCAGGGCGGCCCATGTCGCGTTGCACGCACTGGCGGCAGCCGGCAATTTCAGGTTCACCGACGCGAAGCCGGCCAAGCGGGGAAAACGCAAAAGCTGAGCCGCGGGCAACCCCGACCCGCATGCAGCGCGCCGTAGCCTGTTGCGGCAACCGGGCGCCACACGCCATGGCGGGCTGCGGGCGCGACCCCGGCAGGCGCCGCACGCACCGCACCCGGCGCGCGCCGATCAGTCGCCCAGCAACGCCGCGGCGAACTCGCTTGCCACGAAAGTCTGCAGATCGTGCATGCCCTCGCCGACCCCGATCCAGTACACCGGTATGGGGCGCACACCCTGACTGCCCGCAGCAAGCGCCGCCAGCGTGCCCCCCTTGGCCGTGCCGTCGAGCTTGGTCACCACCAGGCCGGTCAGACCGATTGCAGCATCGAAGGCCTTGATCTGCGAGATGGCGTTCTGGCCGGTATTGCCATCGACAACCAGCAGCACTTCGTGCGGCGCCGAGCCGTCGGCCTTACCGATGACGCGCTTGATTTTCTTGAGCTCTTCCATGAGGTGCAGCTGGGTGGGCAGCCGTCCGGCCGTATCGACCATGACTACACCGGACTGGCGTGCACGGCCCGCGTTCACGGCATCGAAGGCGACCGCCGCCGGATCACCGCCTTCCTGGGCGATGACGGTGACGTTATTGCGTGAACCCCATTCCATGAGCTGCTCGCGGGCCGCAGCACGGAACGTGTCGGCGGCGGCCAGCAGAACGCTTGCTCCCTGGGCCTGAAAGGCGTGAGCCAGCTTGCCGATGGAGGTGGTCTTGCCTGCGCCATTGACGCCCGCAATCATGACGACCAGTGGCGTGGCCGAGCCCAGCGGGAACGTCTTTTCGAGCGGCTCGAGGTGTTCGGTAAGAATCTCGCGCAGCGCCGCCTTGACCTGCTGCGCGTCGGCAAGCCGCTCTTTCCTGACGCGTGCACGCAGCGCCGTCAGAAGCTTCTCGGTGGACTCGATGCCGGCATCGGCCATGATCAATGCCGTTTCGAGCTCTTCGAAAAGGTCTTCGTCGACCTTCACACCCACGAACAGCCCGCCCAGATTCTGGCCGGTGCGCGCCAGCCCCTGCTTGAGCCGTGCCAGCCACGACTTGCGCGGCGGCGCCGCAGCAGCCGAAACGGCCGGCACATCGGCCGCCGGCGCGGGGGGCTGTGGCGACTGCTGCGCCGGCTCGGGGGGCTCTGGCGACTGCTCCGCGAGCTCGGGGCGCTGTGGCGCCTGCTCGGCGCGGGCGGCCTGCCCGGCTGGCGTATCAGCAGCCGGCGTGTCAGCGGACGGTGTATCTGCAACTGTTGTGTCTGCAGCCGTCATGTCTGCAGGCGCAGCCTCTCCAGCCGGAACGGGCGACGACTGCACGGCGGGTACTGCGCGGACCTGTGCCGCGGGTGCCTCAGGCGTCACGGGCGCCTCGGCCGCTTCCACCGGTGCCTGCGGCGCCTGCCCGGCAGTAGCGGTCGCAGACTGGCTGGCTGCGTCGGATTCGACAACGGCGGCTTCGGCCTCGGGCGCCGCTTCGGGTTGCCCGGCCTGCGGCTTCCCGGCCGGTTCGGCCTTCGCCTTGGATCGCTTTCTGAAAAAACTGAACATACGCTTTCGGTTCTACACTATGGGGTCAATCAGGTGGACGACGCGATGAGCGGCGCATGAAGAAGCACACGATTCGTATTGTAGGCGGTGAATACCGCCGCACTCCCATTCCCGTAATCGACGCAGCGGGCCTGCGCCCCACCCCCGACCGCGTGCGCGAAACGCTCTACAACTGGGTCAGTCACTTCTGGGGGGGCGACTACTCCAACAAACGGGTGCTCGACCTGTTCGCCGGCACGGGGGCTCTGGGCTTCGAAGCCGCCTCGCGCGGCGCCGCCCACGTGCAAATGGTGGAATCCAACCCTCAGGCGCTCGCTTCGATACGTGCCCTGCGCAACAAGCTGGGCGCCCTGCACGTGCGCGTGCACGCCGGAAACGCGGCAATGGTGCTCGAGCGGCTGGGCGACGCACGGTTCGACCTCGTGCTGCTTGATCCGCCCTTCGGGAAAGACTGGTTCACGGCCCTGTGGCCGAAACTTCCAGGGGTGCTTTCCCCGCAGGGTCTGCTGTATATTGAAGCCGAACACGCCATCGAAGCTCCCGCACAGTTCGAAGTTCTGCGCAGCGCCCGCGCGGGCCATGTGCACTTTCAGCTACTACGATTTGCTGCGACGCAAAAAACCGTCAATAATCACACAATTCCGTTAAACCCGTAGAACGCCTGAGTGCATGGCGCATTGCCGCCGTCGCTCGCAACCGTCAAGAGCGCATGATAACTGCTGTCTATCCAGGTACTTTCGATCCTCTCACGCGCGGCCATGAAGACCTGGTGCGTCGCGCAGCAGGGTTGTTCGATCATGTCGTCGTAGGCGTGGCGCACAGCCCCAACAAGCGGCCCTTCTTCACCGTGGAAGAGCGCGTCGAGATCGCGCGCGAGGTGCTCAGCCACTACCCCAACGTCGAGGTGAAGAGCTTCGGCGGGCTGCTCAAGGATTTCGTGCGCGAACAGGACGGCCGCGTCATCGTTCGGGGTCTGCGGGCGGTTTCCGACTTCGAATACGAGTTTCAGATGGCAGGCATGAACCGCCACCTGCTGCCGGAAGTCGAAACGCTGTTCATGACGCCGTCCGACCAGTACCAGTTCATTTCGGGCACCATCGTGCGCGAAATCGCCATTCTGGGCGGCGACGTCAGCAAGTTCGTCTTCCCCTCGGTCGAACGCTGGCTGCAGACCAAGGCGCGGGCCGTGCGCGAACAGGCGCAGCTGGAACAGGCCCAGGCCAATAAGGGTTAAGCCGGCCAACGTGGCAACGGGCGCTACAATGGTCAGGTGAACCGGCCGCCGGCCGGAAGATTTTCAGAGAGTCTTGCACCATGGCCTTGCGTATCACCGACGAATGCATCAATTGCGACGTCTGCGAGCCGCAGTGCCCGAACACCGCCATTTCAATGGGGCCGGAGCACTACATCATCGACCCCGACCGCTGCACCGAATGCGTGGGCCATTTCGACGAGCCCCAATGCCAGGTGTTCTGCCCGGTTGAATGCATCGAGGTCGACCCCGATCACACCGAAGACCGCGAAACGCTTGAAGCCAAGTTTCGCCGGCTTGCCGTCTCGTAAGCGATCGGGCGGCGTGTTCTGGCTACGCCCCAGTCTGCGGCCACACCGTCAGTCTTTCAGTTCAAGCCTTCAGCGCCCGGCAGGCGTGTCGATATCTGCATCGAGCAGCTTCACCAGCCGCAACGGCCGGCCCGCCACTTCGCTCAGCCACGCAGCCGCCCAGGCCCCTTCATCCACCGCCTGACGCACCTCGCCTTCGAGCTGCACGGTCTCGATCACCGACGCATCGTCTTCCAGCACGTCCAGCGGAATATCGAGCCTCAACATTCCCGGCGCGCGCAACACCAGGTACCCGAACCGCAGCGAAAGCGTCACGTCGCCCAGAGCGGGTTCGTGGGCCGCCAGCTCGCGCCCATTGGAATCGAGCACCCGCCAGCGCCCGTCATACGCGGCCGCAACGGAATCACGCACACCAGGCAGGCCGCGCACGGGGAAATACATTGCTTCGTCACTCATCGTCATTGCCCAAGCAAACCTTTCAATGCTTCGCCCAATGATCGCACAGGATCCTTCGGTGCCGCAGGCGCCGGGCCCGGAGCCGGCTGGGCGGAAGGCGACACCGGTGGCGCCACTTCGGGCAGCGCGCTGTCGAGCTGATTGCCCAGCAGCTCGAGCAGCCCGCTCTTGACGGCTTCGCGTACGGCCGCGCCGGCAATCTCGTTCCACTGCACCTGGTATGACGGTTGCGCAAACGGGCCGCTGACGCGCAGCGGCACCGTGACGCCGCGCATCTCGCGAAGGTCGCGCGCCGCCGTGGCGCTGCCGCTGACGCGCAGATTCACCATCACATCGAGCTGGCGGTTCACCAGATCGATATTGGCCGGCTTGCCCTGCGTGGCGCGCACGGCCGGAGACGCCAGATTGAGTTTCTGCACGGTTGCCTGACCCTTGGTGATGCCCAGGTCGGCGTCGAGCGCCGAGAACGCGGTTTGAGCGCCGACGTTGAATGCCAGCGGCGCGTTGTTCATGTCGCCCGTGGTGACACTGCGCACCAGATCCTGCACCTGGCGCAGCGTCTGCGCCACGTCGATGCCGCGCACGGCGCCATCGCGCACGCGCAATTGCAGTGCGCCGTCGAGCGCTGCGGTAAGCGCCGGCAGGGTCATGCCGCGGCTCTTGAGATGGGCGCGCAGCGTACCCACGCCCGAGACGACGTTCTTGCCCGACAGTGCCTGCACGAAGGGCTCCATGGCGATATCGGACAGGCTCATGTCCAGTGCCATGTCGTTGGCGGCCGTAGCCGAGAGCTGCCCGGCAAGAAGCCCGTCGTACAGCTGAGCCTGTACGTCAGTGATCGACAGCTTGCCTTCAACCGCGCGCACGGTGGCCTTGAACGCTTCGGCTTCGAGTGCCTGGACCTTCAGCTGGCCCACCTCGACCTTGCCACTCAGGTCAACGCTTTCAAGAAAAGAAAGATCGAATACGCGGGCGGGTGCCGGTGCTTCGTCGGCCGGCCGGGCCTCAGCAGCCGGCGCGGGCTCTGCGGGCTTCTCCGCCTTCTTGCCGGCTTCGGCGGCCGGCGAATCCGGCGCCACCACGCTCGACGCGGCAGGAAACAGCGTGTTGAAATCCAGCTGATCGGCCTGCAGCGCGAAGCTGACCTGCGGGCGGTCGAGCCCCTGAACCCCTAGGCTCAGGCCCAGCTTGCTGCCGCTGAGCACTGCGTCGAGGTCGCTGCGAATATCGCCCTTTTGCAAGTCGGCCGAAACGCTGCCGATGAACGGAAACTCGAATGTCCCCCCCGGCAGCGCCGGGTGCTCGATGCGCACGTCGCCGCGCATGGCCGAAAGTGCTCCGCGCTCCTCAAACACCTTCCACGAGGCCGGCGAGGTCATGTTCACCTGCACCCTCTGCTCACCGCTCTGGATGCGCCCGTCGAGCTTCAGTTCCTTGAGGGTGAGTGCGCTGGCGTTGCCGCCCAGGCCGCTCATGCCCAGCACGAGCGCCACACGTTCCTGCTTGTCTTCCAGCTGCAAGGTGGCCGTGAGCGGTTCGCCGCCGGCCGAATCGGGCGAGACCAGAAGACTCGGCGCATCGAGCCCCATCTGGAAGGTGTCATCGGGACGCAGGCCCCTAACTCGCAAACTGAGCTTTTCCACATGCAGCTCGGCCTGGCTGCGATCGAGCTTGAGCTGGGGCACCGCGAGCGTCGCTTCGAGGTTCTTCACCGGTTGCGGCCCCAACACCTCGCCCTGCACCGCAAAGTCGAGACCGGCGGCGCTGAACATCTGCGAGTACTCGCTGTAGGCGAGATTGCCCCGCAGCCCGACCGACTTCGCCTGCAGCTCGCCCAACAGGCCGTTCACCTGCACATTGACCCTCTGTGCCGAATAGGTCTTCTGGTCGGTATTGAACTTGACGAGCGCCTGACCCTCGAAACGTGCGTCAGCAGTGGGAAAGCTGCCCAACAGCCGGCCACGAAATGCCAGGTCGAAGGGCTGATCGGCCGTCATGCGCCCGGTGTTGAGCTCGAGGTTGGTAATGTGCCCCACGTAGCCGTTTTTCTTGTCGTGCAGGTGCAGCTGGCCGTTGCGTAGTGTAAGGCCCGCGATGTCGATGTGCAGATCGGTGGCACCCTGCTGCGGCGCGGCCCTGCCTGCGGCCTCGAAACCCAGGGGCTGCGGCAGTTCGGCCTGCCCGGCGGTATCGAGATCGGCGGCGGAGGCGGGTTTGCCCGCTGCGGCAGATACCACGGCCTGCGCCGCCCCGACCGTTCCCGCCAGTGCCGTGAGCGGCGACGCCAGATCGGGCGCCGGCAGTGCGGCGGTCTTGCGCGCGCTCAGCAAGTCGCGGAAGTTGTAATTCCCGTCGGAGTCGCGCACCAGCCAGGCCCGGAAGCCCGACACCGCCACGTGGTCGACCACCAGCCGGTTGAACATGAGCGGCCAGATCGCCACGGCGAGCCTGGCGCTTTCCACCGACGCGAACAGGTCGGAACTACCGCGATCGGACAGCGAGACCTGCTGCACCGACAGCCCGATGCGAGGAAAGAGCGACAGCTCGATGTCGCCGTCGATGGTCAGCGTGCGTTCATAGCGGGCGTAGACAATCTCTTGCAGCTTGTTCTTGTAGGCATTGGGATCGAACGTCAGAAGAAAGATCGCAATGCCCACCAGCGCCACCAGAAAGGCGCAGACGAGACCGATCAGTATCCGCTTCAACCAGACTTTCATTCACGCCTCAGATAACCGGGGAAAGCCCCGCTGTGTATGCACGCAAATAACCCGCAATACTACACCGTGTATTGTGGGCTTTAATTCCTTTAGTTATAAGCTAACCGCACAACTGTCGTTGCCAGGGCGGCCGCAAGACCACGGAACCGTGTACCCTTGCAGGCTGAATTCAACTATCAGACAAGACCGACCATGAAATTTGAAACGCTTGCCATCCATGCCGGCTATCAGCCCGACCCCACCACGAAGGCCGTGGCCGTTCCCATCTACCAGACTACATCGTACGCCTTCGACAGCACTCAGCATGGGGCCGATCTGTTCGATCTCAAGGTGCCGGGCAATATCTATACCCGTATCATGAATCCCACCAACGCGGTATTGGAAGAACGGGTGGCGGCACTGGAAGGCGGCGTGGCGGCTCTGGCGGTTGCCTCGGGCATGGCGGCAATCACGTACGCGATTCAAACGATTGCGCAGGCCGGCGACAACATCGTGTCGGTCAGCAAGCTATATGGCGGCACCTACAACCTGTTTGCACACACCTTCCCGCGTCAGGGCATTACGGTCAAGTTTGCTTCGCACGACGATATTGCCGCCCTCGAAGCGCTGATCGACGAAAACACCAAAGCCGTGTTCTGCGAAACCATCGGCAACCCCTCCGGTTCGGTGGTCGACATTGCCGCACTGGCCGAAGCGGCGCACCGTCATGGCGTGCCGCTCATTGTCGACAACACGGTGGCTTCGCCCGCCCTGTGCCGCCCCATCGAGCACGGTGCCGACATCGTGGTGCATGCGCTCACCAAGTATATGGGTGGCCACGGCACCACCATTGCCGGCGCCATTGTCGACTCCGGCAAGTTCCCCTGGGCCGAGCACACATTGCCGGCGCCATTGTCGACTCCGGCAAGTTCCCCTGGGCCGAGCACAAGCAGCGCTTTCCCATGCTCAACGAGCCCGATCCGTCGTACCACGGCGTGGTGTACACCGAAGCGTTCGGCCCCGCCGCCTTCATTGGCCGCTGCCGCGTGGTGCCGCTGCGCAATACCGGTTCGGCACTGTCGCCCTTCAACGCCTTCCTGATTCTGCAGGGCATCGAAACGCTTGCGCTGCGCATGGAACGCCACACCGAGAACGCCCTGAAGGTGGCCGAGTATCTGGCCGGGCACGACCAGGTGTCGTGGGTGCAGTACGCGGGCCTGCCCGATCATCCTGAACACGCGCTTGCGCAGAAGTACTTCGGTGGCAAGCCGGCCAGCATTCTTTCGTTCGGCATCAAGGGCGGGCGCGAAGCCGGGGCACGCTTCATCGACGCGCTCAAGCTCATTCTGCGCCTGGTGAACATCGGCGACGCAAAAACGCTTGCCAGCCACCCTGCCACCACCACGCACCGTCAGCTGAATGAAGAGGAACTCGCATCGGCCGGCGTGACCGAAGACATGATCCGCCTGTCGATCGGCATCGAACACATCGACGACATCATCGACGACCTCGCTCAGGCGCTCGAAGCCAGTCGCTGATACCGGCCCGCGCGCCCGATTCGCACCCCGTTCCCCCCCGGCCTGCAGCGCCACTGCGCGAGCAGGCCGAAGGTGGACGGGGCACTGGGCATGTTCTATCCTTAGCGCTATTTCAGATTCAGCAGCCGCTACATGCCCAGCAACTCCAAGCACGACGACGACCCCTTCGTCCTCACCGCTCCCCTAGAGATCCGTTCGATCCTGCGCTCGATGCAACGGCATGCGGCGCTCGTTCGCATGTATGTGAAGGGGAACTCCGACCAGTCGATCATGACCACCGTTCTGGCATTCGATCAGGCAAACGGCCGCGTAATTGTCGACTGCTCGCCCGACAACGAACTGAACCAGCGCCTGCTGCGCGCGGAAACGGTGATGTTCGAAACCCAGCTCGATCGCATCAGCGTCAGTTTCGCCGCCCACAATCTGCAGGCCTGTACGCACGACGGGTTGCCCGCCATTTCGTTTCCGCTGCCCGAGTCTGTGCGTCGTGTGCAGCGCCGCGAGTTCTACCGGGTGGAAATCCCCCTGAACGAGCCTGCCTCGTGCACAATTCCAATCACCAGCCCACAAGGCGGGGCAATGCGCGCGGTCATCAAGCTGAAAGACATCAGCGCTGGGGGAGTGGCCCTGCTCGACAACGACAACCTGCTGCCTCACGAGCCCGGCATGCAGTTTCGCGACGCGCGCCTGACCCTGCCCGAAGTGGGCGAGGTAACAGTCGACCTCGACGTGCTGCGCGTACACACCATCGAACTGCCCAACAAGAAAAAAATCGTCGAACTCGGCTGCAAGTTCGTCAATCTGTCGAACGCGTCGATGATGCTCATTCAAAGCTACATCGGCCAGCTGGAACGCCGACTGAACGCCAAGCGTCGGGGTTTCTGAGCCTGTAAAATCAACATGTTATGATATTCCGTTGATCCAATGGCGCCTTGGGCGCCGCCGCTCATTCACATGACAGCGACGCAACGTCTCGAACCCAACCCCTCATTCTCATCCGTATCACTGCTTTCCAGATCACGCCGGGCATGGCTCGCGTGCGGTATCGCATGCACGCTGCTGGCACCCCTTGGTGCGCATGCCGATAAGGCCACGGCACAGGCGCCACTTGCCGAGGTCGCGCTGCATCAGCCTGACGCCGGTACCGGCATCCGCCTGAAACTGCATGGCGTGGAAGACCTCACCCAGGCACGCGAAAGCGAAGCGCCTTCATCCGGGCTCGAATCGGCTACGTCCGTGCCCGATCCGCTCACCCTCGAAAGCGCCGCCGACGAGATCAAGAAACAGGCGCAGGCGAAGTATCTGGCGGCAAAACTCAAGAAACAGGAGTCCACGGTACGCAAGTACGTCGATCTGGCCTGGGCCGAAGCCTATCGCCGCGACTGGCTGAAACCCGAACTGCTGATCGCCATCATTCAGAAGGAAAGCAGCTTCCGGGCCAAGGTGCAGAGCCGCTATGGCGCCCAGGGGCTGATGCAGGTGGTCCGCCGCTGGCACGGCGACAAGCTGCGTCCGTCCGAATCGCTGTTCGACCCGGAAGTGAACATCCGCGTGGGCGCGGACGTGCTCGAGGAATACCTCGAACTGGCCGACGGCGACCTCGATCGCGCCCTGCGCAAGTATTCCGGCAACGCGCCCGGTTACGCCAACACCATCAAGAAAGAATCCCTTACGCTCGCGCGCATCGCAGAGCGCGCAGCAAGCCGCGCGACACTGGCACGCGGCTAGAGCGGCCATGACGCCCGCCGGCGTTACGGCGGGCCGCCCCGTATTTTGCTCTTATCCCTCTTGACGCTTGCGCCGTGATTCGGGCAGCGGCACCATCACGGCCTGCCCCGGCACCGTGCAACCGGTGTCACAGCAACGGCCGGGTTGCCGGTTACGTGTGATGCTGCGGTTCGGATCGGCAGCCAGCACGCCGCGATCGAGCAGGCGCTCGACCAGCTCGACCTTGTTGCCCACGGGGTACTGACGCCAGATTTCCTGCTTCATTGCCGCAGGCGAACCGCCGCCATGCAGGCTGATCAGCGAATACCAGCCCCCCTGATACGAAGCCGTGAGGTCTTCCAGGAAGCGGGCGACTTCAGCACGTTTGTCGTACGGGATATCAGGATTCGCCTGCAGCACTTCCGCCAGCGTGGCGGCCGTGGCCGGGTTGTGGTCTTCGTCGGGCCCCGGCAGCGCCACAATGAGCCCACCGGACACCTCATGCGCCAGCCGGTGCATGTCGTAGATCTGCGTGGCCAGCAGCAGCTTGCCGATGTTCGAGAACACGGGCTCGGGCATGAAGGTGTTGGAATACGGATCACGCACGCCATACACGCTGGCCGCCACACCGCAGGCATAGAAGCCTTCGGTGATCTTGATCAGTTCCACCATCGGATCGCGCAAGGTGGCCTTTTTGTCGGGATCGAGGCCGTTGGCTTCGCACATCAGCGCACCGGCACCGATCAGCAGATCGCCGAAACCGGCGCGCGCCGCAATGCAGCTGTGGCGGTGGTGCGTGGCATAGTTGTACGTGATGTCCGACGAATACTCCCAGTCGCCCGCAAGAAACACGCGTTCCCAGGGAACGAACACCTTGTCGAACACCACGACCGCCACGGACTGGCCATACTTGCGTGAGAACAGCGGCGCGCCATGCTCCGGTTCGCCCGGTCGGCCCGCAGGCCGCGAAATGATCGTGATGCCCGGTGCATCGATGGGCACCGCACAACAGACGGCAAAGTGTGCATCGGCCTCGTGCATGTTGCGCGACGGCATGACCAGCAGCTCGTGCATGTAGGGCGCACCGGTAACAATCGCCTTGGTGCCCGAAATGACGATTCCCCCGGCATTGCGCTCGACGATGTGTACATACACGTCGGGGTTGCGCTGGTCGCCGGGGCGCTTGCTGCGGTCGCCCTTCGCGTCGGTCATGGCGATGCCCACCGAGAGGTCGGCGTCTTGCACCGATTGCAGGTAGGCATTGAAGCGGTCGCGATTTTCGGTGGTGCCCCGCGCGTCGTCCATGCGCGCCACGGCCTGGGCAATGCCGTTCAAGGCATCGTGAGTCAGATAGCGCTGGGCGCAGCCGGTTTCCTGACATAGCAGCCGCACCGCCTCGAGCTTGTTCAGCAGATCGCCCGCCGATTCGTTCACGTACAGCATGCGGTTCACCGCCTTCTCGCGCCCCGTTTGGCGGGCGAGCATCAGGGGTGCCTTGGCCGCATCGTGTGCGAAGTCGTAACTGACGGCCAGCGCGTTCACGCCCGGGCGCAGCATGGGTTCGTCTGCCACCGACTCGACCCGCTGCCCATCGATGTAGACCCGGGGCTTATACAGCCGCAACGATTCGCGGTACGCCTGGCCGTCCATCAGACCGGAAGTGTCATACGGCGCAGCAGAAACGGCTTCGGCGGCCGTTACGGTCTCCGGCGAGGCAACATGATTCATGAGGTACTCCTAATGCTGTTTGAAGAATTGAACAGTGTTCATAGTGATTACCAGCGTATAATGCGCCGCATGACATCGTCAAGTGAAAAAGAGACCGCCGCTGCGCCCACAGCAGCGGAACTGGCACGTAACCGCGCCCTGCGCGAAACCGCGCTCAGCGAAGCGCGCCGCAACCTCATACTCGACGCCGCGCGCTCGGCGTTCCTGGAACTGGGGCTCGACGGCGCCAGCCTGCGCGAGATCGCCAAGCGGGCCGGCTACACGCCCGGCGCGATCTACACCTATTTCGCGAACCTGGAAGACATTTATGGCGCCCTGCTCGACGAATCGCTGCAACGCCTGCAAAAGGCCGTGAACAGCGCCGAGCACGCCATGGCGGCAGACAGCCCGCCAGCGGCGCGGCTACGCGCCGTAGCCTATGCCTTCTATGCCTACTACCGCGATCACCCCAAAGACCTCGACCTGGGCTTCTACCTGTTCAATGGCGCACGGCCGCGCGGCCTGACGTCCGAGCACAACCGGCGGTTGAACAGCCAGCTCATGGCCGCACTGGAACCGATCCGGCGCACGCTCGAAGAAACCGGCCTTGCCCCCGATCAAGCCGTACTCGAAACCACCGGCATCTTTGCGCACATCGTCGGCACGCTCATGCTGGCCAACACCGGCCGCATCCGGCTCTTCAAACAAGACCCCGACACCCTGTTCAACCGCTACCTCGACACCCTGCTGAAATGACACGCCCGCAAGCCCAGGAACGCAGTAGTTACCTGCACTTCACACCGCTGCATACGCGCTGGATGGACAACGACGTGTATGGTCACGTCAACAACGTCACCTATTACTCGTACTTCGACACGGCCGTAAACGCCTACCTCATCAGTGAAGGCGCACTCGACATCGAGCGCAGCACGGTCATCGGCCTGGTGGTGGAAACCGGATGTCAGTACTTCGCCTCGGTGGCGTTTCCCGATGAACTCGAGGTGGGGCTGCGGGTCGCCCGCATCGGGCGCTCGAGCGTGCGCTACGAGATCGGCATCTTCAAGAAGGGCGACACGCACACGCGTGCGGCGGGCCACTTCGTACACGTTTATGTCGACCGCGACACGCGCCGGCCCGTCGACCTGCCGCCCGTATTACGGGCGGCCCTGGAACGCATCGCGCTCAGCACCGCAACGGCCTGAGCTGCGGCACCACGCCTGCATATACGGCTCTGCACTATCCGGTGCAGCGGGCACGTTGACATCCTCCCCCGCCTAAAGTCGGTGGATTCCTACTGCGCCCACCCCGGCATCGAGCCGGAATGAGTCGCTTCG
>JAUZQE010000038.1 GCA_030733815.1 Yanghanlia caeni | reverse complement strand
CAGCAGCAGACGCCACACTGACCGCCCAAAGGACGCCTACGGCGTCCCCGCTATCCTTCCCCGGCCTGAAGGCCGAGGCTTGCCGCGCACCGGGTCAGGCGTCGAAGTAAAGATCCAGGTAACTGCGCCCGTCGCGCTCGGAAATCTGCACGCGCCGCGCGAGGCGCCCGATCAGGTAGCTGGACAGCCGGGCAGCGGCTTCCGGATCGTCGAGCATGTCGTCGGAGGACGGCGGAGCACTACCCGCGCTTGGCAAGGGCTGGCCTTCATAAACGAAGCGCACACGCAGCGCGTAATCGTCAAAGCGCGTATGCACTTCGAGGCGCGGCGGCGTCGAGACGATGTGGCCGCTATGAGCCAGCAGATCAAAGGCTTCCCACACCACCTGGCGCACGCGCAGCACCGAATCGCGCCGGGCGCCCCACAGCCGGCCCTGATCTTCCATGAACCGGCTCAGATCATCGGGCGTGGTGGCCTCGATGACGAAGCTGCGCCGCGTACGCGCGGTGGCACCAATACGGAACACGAGCGTCAGCAGCAGGGCCACCAGCACGCCGTTCAGGCCACCCGCCACGCGCATGAACCCCGACAGCCCCGGCATCGACTCTGCAAGCCCGGTCACGATGTACTGGTTGGCAACCCCCACCATCAGGCCCAGGCCAATCGCCATGGAGCGCCGGTTGTCGAGCATGCGCGAGGCAATCAGGCGCAGGCCGGTGGCAATGAGCAGTGCACCCAGGTACAACATGAGCGCGGCAATCACCGGTGCCGGTACCACGAACCACAGCACGATCAGCTTGGAACACAGCGCCATGAAAACGAGCGCGCCCGCCACCCAATACCCAAGGTAGCGGCTGGTGCAGCCGGCGCTGGTAGCCAGACCCACTGCCCCGCCACTGGCGCTCTGCGGCATGGCCCCCAGGAAAGACCCCAGCATGTGCACGACCCCTTCCGCGCGCACGCCGCGTGCATAGGCGCGCAGGTCGGGAATGTGCCAGTCGGCATCCAGTGCGCGTTGCGCCACCGTTTGCGTGCCCAGCGACATCAGCACCATCGACAGGCCCATCAGCGCATACAGCCCGATCAGCTCGGGGTCGAATTGCCGGCCGATACGCGTGGCCTCGGGCAGGCGCAGCCACGGTGTTTCGGCAATGTCTTCCAGCACGTCGGCCGGAATCATGCCGAACCAGGCGGCGATCAGCGTGCCCGCCACCAGCCCGGCGAGCGTCGTGAATGCCTGAAAGCGGGCCTTGACCCAGATATTGCAGAACACCAGCACGCCCAGCGTAATCAGCGCAACGATGAGCGCCGTCATTTCGAAGGGGCGCGAGGGCATGCCGAACAGCGCCTCCAGGCCCATCTTGCCCGTGGTGATGCCTGTGAGCATCACGGCCAGCCCCGCAACCTCGACGGTGAAGATATTGCGCATGCGCATCAGCACACCGCTCAGCAGCACCTGCGTAAGCCCGCTGATGAAAATCATGCCGTAAGCCAGCGCCAGCCCACCCTGGCTGCTTGCCACCATCATGATCGCGAATACGGTGGGCGTGGACTGCAAGGGGTAGTAATAGCCCGCACCCAGCCCCCAGCGGCCGGTGACCTGCAGCAGCACGCTCAGCGCACACATCATGAGTGTGGTGCTGGCGATGTCGAGGAACGAGGTGGTGCCCAGCGCAACGATGTCGCTGTGCGCAAACAGATTGGGTACGACGAGCAGCGCGCCCAGAAAGGCCAGCTGCTCGATCGACAGCCCGATGGCGGTAGGAATCGGAAGACGGTCGTTGATCCAGAATGCCGCGTTGTCAGGTCGGCGCATGGTCAACGCTGGGCGTAGTGCGTGCAAGAGGGCACTGGCGCGATCACTCGTCGAGTACCGGCATCAGCCAGAGATTGGGGTATTGCGCGGTCCACAGGTCGCCCGATTCGATATCGAACCACCAGCCGTGCAGCGCCAGCGTGCCCGCATCGACCTTCGACTTGATCCAGGGATAGGTCAGCAGATTGTGCAGCGAGCCCGTGATGGCGGCGCGCTCGACAAGGCTGGGGTTCTTGTCGAGCAGATCGAGCGAGACCGGCTCGCGATAACCGTTGGGGCTGTTCACGTACAGCTCGGTGGCCCGATGCGCCAGGCTCACCCACGGACCGATGAAATCGCGGTCGATCTGTTTGCCCATGGCCTTGGTGATCATGGCACGAATGCCGCCACACTGCGCGTGACCTAGTACGATGATGTGATCGACCTTGAGATCGCGCACTGCATACTCGATGGCCGCCGACGTGCCGTGCAGCTCTTCGTCGGGTTCATACGGCGGCACCAGATTGGCCACGTTGCGCACCGTGAACAGTTCGCCCGGCTGAGCCTGCATGAGCAGGCCCGTTTCGACACGCGAATCGCAGCACGCAATGATGAGCGTGGCAGGCGCCTGCCCTTCGGAGATCAGCCGTTTCATCAGCTCGGGGTGGCGCTCGTAGTATTCCGTGCGGAAATTCCGGATCGCCGCCTTGAAATGAGAGATGTCTCTAAGCTTATGCCCGCAACATTCGTCGGCCATGTTTGAAGCCCTTCCTGTATGAACGATTCAGGCCGGAATTATACGGGAGGCCGCTGCGGTATACAGCCTGAATCATGCAACGACGCACGCCCCGAAGGCGGTGAAACGCGCGGCCGTCACGGCCACGCCAGCCACACCGCCACCACGATACCCAGGCCGATCCGATACCAGGCAAACGGCCTGTAGGTATGGCGCGCCACGAACCGCAGCACCGCACGCACCACCACCAGCGCACTGACGAACGCCGCCACGAAGCCCACGGCGATTGCAGAGAATTCGCTGCTGCTGAGCACCGAGGCGTTGCGCCACAGGTCGTAGACGGTTGCGGCCAGCATGGTGGGCATGGCCAGAAAGAACGAGAACTCGGTTGCCGTGCGCCGGTCGATGCCCGCCAGCATGCCGCTGATGATGGTGGCGCCCGAACGCGACGTGCCCGGAACCATGGCCAGGCATTGCGCAAAGCCCACCACCAGCGCCTGCTTCCAGGTGATCTCTTCCAGCGCGTGGGCGGTGGCGCGCCGCGTGGTCTCGGTCTCGCCCACCACACCGGGCTGGGCGGCGCCGAACTTCGCATATTGCGGCTTGCGCTCTACCCAAAGCATGATCAGCCCGCCCACCACCAGCGTGAACACGAACACGGCCGGGCTGTGAAACAGCATCTTGATGTACTTGATGGCGAGCGCACCGATGACGGCGGCCGGCAGGAACGCGATGATGAGATTGCGCATGAACGCAAGCTCGACCGGATCGCGTGTGAGCGCACCCCGAAACAGATGCAGCAGGCGTTCGCGGAAGATCCACATCACTGCCAGAATCGAGCCGAACTGGATCACCACCTCGAACACCTTGTCGTCACTCGAGGAAAAGTCGATCCAGGAACCGATGAGCAGCAGATGCGCCGTGCTGGATACGGGTATGAATTCCGTGAAACCCTCTATCAGCCCCAGAAACAGGGCCTTGAGCATGAACCAAGCGGATTCGGTCATTCGTTTTTCGTTTCCTGGGTTTCGGTATCGGCAGCCGGCTTGCGTTCGATCAGAACCGTTGCAATGCGCCGCCCTTGCATGCGTTCCACCGTGAACACATACAGTACCTCGCCGTCGGCATGTTCGCATTGGTCGCCGGCCTCGGGCAGATGGCCGAAGCGCTCGAGCATGAAGCCGGCCACGGTGGAGTAGTCGTCGTCATCGTTGGCCAGGCCATCGGTATTCAGCAACAGCTCCAAGTGCAGCAGGTCGGCACCGCCATCGACGCGCCAGCGCCCTTCTTCAAGCTCTTCGATATCGGGCGCTTCGTCTTCGTCGGGGAACTCGCCGGCAATCGCCTCGAATACATCCATGGGCGTCACCAGCCCTTCAATCGCCCCGAACTCGTCGGTGACCAGCACCAGCTGGCCACGCGAACGCTTGAGCGTTTCCATGAGCCGCAACATGCCGATGGACTCGTGCACGATCACCGGATCACGCAGGCGCGAGACGCGAATTGCACCGTGTTCGATCAGATCGGCAACGATCTGCTTGGCGCGACCGATGCCCACCACGTCGTCGAGCGAACCCCGGCACACGGGAAAGAAGCTGTGCGGTGACGCGAGCACGCGTTCGCGCAGCACGTCGGCCGGATCGTCGATGTTCAGCCACGACACTTCCGTTCGCGGGGTCATGACCGAGTGAATCGAGCGGTCGGCCAGCGTGAGCACCCCGCTTACCATGTAGCGTTCTTCGTCTTCAAACACCTGGGCGGGCGCCGTGTCGGCCTCGCCGGCTTCTGCCGCAGCACCGGCCGGGCCCATGCCCAGCATGCGCAACACGCCTTCGGCCGTGCGTTCACGCAGCGGCCGGCTGGCGGCCCGCCGTTGCATGTTGCGGCGCGCCAGCTGGTTGAGCGTTTCGATCATCACCGAAAACGTGATCGCGGCGTACAGATACCCCTTGGGCACGACGATGCCGAAGCCCTCTACCATGAGCGTAAAGCCGATGGTGAGCAGAAAGCCCAGGCACAGAATGACGACCGTGGGGTGCGCACTGACGAACCGGGTCAGCGGCTTGGATGCCACCAGCATCAGCAGAATCGCAATGGTGACCGCCACCATCATGATCGACAGATGGTCGACCATGCCCACTGCCGTGATCACCGCGTCGAGCGAGAACACGGCATCGAGCACCACGATCTGCAGCACGATGACACCGAAGCCGGCGTGCAGCCGTGACCCGGATGCATGGGCCGCTTTGCCTTCCACGCGCTCGTGCAGCTCGACCGTACCTTTCAGAAGCAGGAACAGCCCGCCCACAATGAGGATGATGTCGCGCTTGGAAAACGACAGCGTCCCGATGGAAAACCACACGTCGGTAAGCGCCACCAGCCATGAAATAAGCGACAGCAGCGCCAGGCGCATGATCAGCGCCAGCGACAGGCCCACCACGCGCGCACGATCGCGCTGATGCGGCGGAAGCTTGTCGACCAGAATCGCAATGAAGATGAGATTGTCGATGCCCAGGACAATCTCGAGCAGTACGAGCGTGAACAGGCCCGCCCATGCCGATGGATCGGCGATCCATTCCAGCATCAGCGGGCTCCGGGGCAGTAGGGTTCGCTCATGGGCTGTGGGGCAGCGTGCCGCCCGGTCTTATTTCAGGTAGGAAAGCATCTGCGGGAACAGCTTGGGGGTGGCGGCAATGACACCCCCGGTCTGCATCCATTGCTGTTCGCCTTCGAAGTCGGCGATCAGGCCGCCGGCCTCGAGCACCAGCAAGCCGCCGGCCGCGAGATCCCAGGGTTTGAGACCCACGCCGCAGAAACCGTCGAGGCGGCCCGCGGCCACGTAGGCCAGATCGAGCACCGTCGAACCCAGCCGGCGCACCGCCGTGCAGTCGGCGAACATGCCGGCAAACGGCGAGCTGCCGTTCATTTTGGCCGTGCTGAGGTGAGCGGCAAGCAGCGCGTCGTGGTAGCGCACCTGGCCGCTGACGCGAATGCGCCGGTCGTTCAGGAAGGCGCCGCTGCCACGGCTTGCCGTGAACAGTTCATTGCGCGACGGGTCGTAGACCACGGCCTGCGTGACCTGGCCGCGATGCTGCAGCGCAATAGAAATGGCATACAGGGGCAGACCATGAATGAAGTTGGTGGTGCCGTCGATGGGATCGATGATCCACTGATATTCGGGGGCTTCGCCGGCTGCGTCGTCGGAGCCGGCTACCTTGCCCGATTCTTCGCCCAGGAAGGCGTGGGTGGGGTACGCGGTACGCAGGGTTTCGATAATGGCTTCTTCAGCGGCGTGGTCCACTTCCGTGACATAATCTTTGGGCCCTTTGCGTGCTACCTGCAGGCGTTCAAGGTCGAGGCTGGCCCGATTGATGATCGAGCCGGCGCGGCGAGCCGCCTTGATGGCGGTATTGAGCATCGGGTGCATAGAGATCCGTTTTTTCCAGAGCGCAAACTGCGTATTTTAGATGACTTCCCTGCCACGGTCTGATCAGGTGCAGCCATTCCGGCATGTGCGCTTCATTATGGTTCAACCCTCGCATCCCGGCAACGTGGGAGCGGCCGCACGCGCCATGAAGACCATGGGGTTTCACGAGCTGTGCCTGGTTGCGCCCAAAAAGCACGACATGCTGCGCCACCCCGACGCCATCGCGCTTGCCAGCGGGGCGACCGACGTGCTGGAACAGGCGATCGTCGTGCCCACGCTCGGCGACGCCCTGGCACCGGTGACCCTTGCCTTTGCCCTGACGGCACGGCCACGCTATCTGGGCCCGCCGGCCTGCGATATCCGCGTGGCCGCACAGCTTGCGCAGCAGCACCTTGCACACGTGGCCGACGCGCGGGTGGCCGTGGTGCTGGGTACCGAGCGCTCGGGCCTCACCAACGACGAAATCGGCCTGTGCCAGCGTGTCTGCCACATTCCCGCCAACGAAGCGTACAGCTCGCTGAACGTGTCACAGGCACTGCAGCTGGCGGCCTGGGAACTGCGCTACGCCCTGCTCGAGGCACAAGGCGGCACGCAGCTGCCCGACACCGCCGGCAAGCCCGACCCGGGCACGCAGCCGGCCAGCAGCGAGCGCGTGCAACAGTTGATGGAACACTGGCAGGAAGCCCTGATCTGGGTGAAATTCCTTGACCCGGACCACCCCAAAAAACTGGTGCCGCGTATGCGGCACCTGTTCGCACGCAGCGCACTCAGCAACGACGAGGTCGACATGCTGCGCGGCGTCTGCACGGCCATGATCAAGGCGGGCAAGCTGGCTTACGCGCAGTGCCCGCCGCGGGGCGTCTCGCCCGGATCGGGCGAGACCTGAACCGGCGGGATACCGGCACTGCACCGTGCCGGCAGGCCCCGCCACGCGCTCAGCATCAGTCGACGCGGGCGCCCGACGCCTCGACCACCGGCCCCCAGGTCTCGACTTCGGTCTTGATGAACTGCCCGAATTCCTGCGGGCTGGTGTCGGCCGGCACGGCACCCAGGCCACGCAGGCGTTCACGCACTTCAGGCTTGGCCAGGGCGTCGCGTATGGCCTTGTTCAGCGTGTTCACGACATCTTCGGGCATGCCCTTCGGGCCAATGACGCCGAACCACGACGACACGTCGAAATCCGGGAAACCTGATTCCTGCATGGTGGGCAGGTCGGGCGCCGTTTCGGAACGCGCTGCGGTGGTGACCGCCAGTGCGCGCAGCTTGCCCGATTCGACGTGCGGCCAGGCCGACGGCATGTTGTCGAACATGTATTCGACCTGCCCGCCTATGAGATCGGTGACCGCGTTGGCGCTGCCCTTGTACGGAATATGGGCCACGTCGACACCGGCGCGCAGCTTGAAGAGTTCGCCCGCCATGTGTATGGACGTGCCGCTGCCCGAGGAGGCAAAGTTGTACTTGCCTGGATTCGCCTTGAGCAGGTCAACCAGCTCGGCCACCGAATTGGCCTTGACGTCGGGGTGCACGACCAGCACGTTGGGCACCTGCACCGCCAGCGCGATGGGCGTGAAGTCGTCGACCAGATTGAAACTGAGATTCTTGTACAGCGTGTGGTTGATGGCACTGGTGACGGCGACCATCAGTAACGTGTAGCCATCGGGCTCGGCACGCGCCACCGCTTCGGCCGCGATGTTGCTGCCGGCGCCGGGGCGGTTTTCGACGACCACCGGCTGGCCGAGCGCTTCACCCACTTCCTTACCCAGCACCCGGGCCACGACATCGGTGGTGCCCCCTGCCGAGAACCCGACGATGAGGCGGATGGGCTTTTCCGGATAGGCCGCAGAGGCGGCCGGCGCCGCAAACAGGGATACTGCAGCGGCAAGCCCTGCCACCAGATGCCGCAGGCGGCGTGTTGTGTTCGTTGCACTCATGTCGTTCCTCCATGCATGAAATTGTTGGCAGCCGTTACGTCTGCCCCTGGCAGCTTATTGGGCGCGCGGGGCAGCGTCAATAGCGCAGTTTGCTGTAATTGCGGAGGAACGAATCGCGCAGGGACAAAAGGATACCGGCCGCCCGATGAGGCGGCCGGTCGTCGGCAGGCAGGCGGTGCCGTGCCTGTCTAAGGTGCGCGTCCGCTAATGATGCGAACCAGCAGAATGATGATCGCCACCACGAGCAGAATATGGATAAACCCGCCGATGGTGTAAGACGAGACGAGCCCCAGCAGCCAGAGTATGACGAGGATGACGGCAATCGTATAGAGCATTGGCACTCCTTTCTTGGTTAAAGGGCTTGCACGACGAACTGCGGTTCCAGCGCACGCGCCCTGTGGTCGTTATGGTGAACCGTTGCGCGCTATTTGCTGGCTTCGTGCCCGACGATGCCGCCGATGGCTGCGCCACCCAGCGTGCCGGCCGTGCTGCCACCCGTAAGCACCGCGCCGCCCACGGCGCCTGCACCCGCACCGATGGCCGTGTTGCGGCCCTGGCGCGACATGCCTTCACATGCAGTCAGACCGGCCAGCAAGACCAGCGTGACCGCTCCGGTTGCGATTCGTTTTCCCTTTTTCATGACTAGCTCCTGTTGGCGTTGAAGACGCGTTTCGTTGCGAACGACCCTCAGCAACCGGCGTACCCGCTTGTAACCGGGCGCCCGACCTTTCGGCGGCACAGGGCTTGCTTCGGTGCCGTTGACTTTCAACAGGAGGTAGTCATGAACATCAAAACCCTTGCAACCGCTTTCACCGTCAGCCTGCCGCTCGTTCTGGGCACCGCGTACGCACAAACCACCACAACGCCCGACACGGGCAACAACCGCGCAGCCGATGGCGCGTCCATGCAGACCAACCCGACGCCGGGCGCCTCCGGTACGGCGACCATACCGGGCACCGCCGGGCAAAGCGACTCCGCCGCCTCCACGGAAGCGATTACCGGCTGGAGCGCCAAGGACGACATCATCGGCAAGAGCGTCTTCAATGAGAACGATGAGAAAGTGGGCGACATCAAGGACGTGATCATTTCGTCCGACGGTCGTACCATGTACCTGCTTGTAGGTGCAGGCGGATTCCTGGGTATGGGCGAGAAGGAAGTCGCCGTCCCGTTCGACCGCTTCGAGCGCCGCGACGATCGTGTACTGCTTTCCGGCTACACCAAAGAGCAGCTCAAGGCGCTGCCCGAGGTCCGCACGCAGCGCTGATCCGGCACTGCACGTGCAGTTCGACGCGCTCCGCCCCTCACGGGCCGAGCGCGTTTTCGAGAGCGGGGCACGGCGCCCTGCGCAATCGCCACACGGTGACGCCGGTCGCAACGCGTCGCCACGCAAACCGGGTGCAGCCATGAGCGCCACACTGACATCCCGCCACGATGCCGTCGTTCTGTACCCCTCACGCCGTCACGTGCCCGAGCATGAAGACCGCATTCATCACGATATTGCCCGGCGCATTGCGAACCTGTTGGGGCGGCCCTTCGACGGGGTTTACGACAGCAGCCGCCATGCAAGCGGGCACTGGTATTTCGTGCCCACCGATACCGTGCTGACACCCGCCACACGCGAGGCGCTGGGCATTCGCAACGAACTCGATCTCTTCGGCGGCTACGCCGATCACCCGTTCATGCCCACCAAGGCCATCACGCATGGCTTGGTCGGGCCCCACGCACAGCGGCCTGCCGGCTGGTCCGACGCCTTCGTCGAGCACGTCAGGGGCGCCACGCTGCCGGGCCGCACGGCCTTTTCCGTGGGCGACCTGCGCATCGCCGCGCAACAACTGGGATTGGGGCGCCATGCGTTGCGGCTCAAACCCGTCAAGGCCACCGGTGGCCGCGGGCAGACGCTTCTTGCCGATGCCGACGCGCTGGAAGCCGAACTGGCGCAGCTTGACACGGAGTCGCTCGCCCAGTTCGGCATCGTGCTGGAACTGCATCTTCAAGATGTCACCACCTACAGTGTGGGGCAACTGCGCCTTCCGGGGCTCACGGCGAGCTACATCGGCACACAGCGCCTGACCTCCGACCGGCACGGCGAGCCCGTCTACGGCGGCTCGCAGCTGCTGTTCGCACGAGGCGGATACGGGGCGCTCGATGCCCTGCCCCTGGGGCCGGCGCGCCGCCTTGCGGTGCGACACGCACAGCGTTATGACCGCGCGGCCGACGCCTGTTACCCGGGCTTCTTCGCGTCGCGGCGCAACTACGACATTGCCGCCGGCACCGGCCCGGACGGCGAGACGCTGATCGGCGTACTGGAACAGTCGTGGCGCATCGGCGGCGCAAGTCGCGCGGAAATCGCGGCCGCCGAAGTGTTCGCCGCCGATCCGGCATGCACCCGCATCTGGGCCGAAACGCGTGAAATATTCAACGATTCGGAACCGGCACCGCCCGACGCGCTTCTGACGTATGCGGGCGTCGACCCGGAACTGGGCCGGATCTGCAAGTACGTCATGGTGCACGCATATGACCACAAGCACGCATACGATTGAGATCACCATTGAAGACGAAGTCATGGCGGGCACGTTTCTGGCGCCCCGCAGCAAGGTGCCGGGGGTGCTATTCGTTCACGGCTGGGGTGGCAGTCAGGAACGCGACCTGGACCGCGCACGCGGCATTGCCGGCCTGGGCTGTGTCTGCCTGACCTTCGACCTGCGCGGACACATCAAGAACTCCCCCCGCCAGCAGACCGTGACACGCGAAGAGAACCTGCGCGACCTGATCGCGGCCTACGACTGCCTGCACCGCCACCCCGCCATCGACACTCAGGCCATCGCCGTGGTGGGCACCAGCTACGGTGCATATCTTTCCACCATACTGACCACACTGCGGCCGGTGCGCTGGCTGTCATTGCGCGTGCCCTCGCTCTACCGCGATGAACAATGGGAAACGCCCAAACGCAAACTCGACCGTGAGGATCTGGCGCGCTACCGCAGCACCCTGGTGCCGGCGGTACAGAACCGGGCTCTTGCGGCCTGCCTGCAGTTTCGCGGCGACGTGCTGCTCGTCGAATCGGAAAACGACCACCTGGTGCCGCGCTCGACGATCATGAGCTACCGGGCGGCATTCCAGCACGCGCATTCGCTCACCCACCGGGTGATCGACGGCGCCGATCACGGGCTGACCGACAAGGCCTCACAACAGGCCTACACGTCGATACTGGTGAACTGGATTACCGAAATGGTGGTGGGTGCCCGGGTCGGGCGCATGCATCAGGGCCGCATCTGAAACGCACGCGGGCACGCAACGGCACACGTTGTACTATTTCGGGATGACCATACTTTCCGTACTCGATCTGGCGCCCATCACCGAAGGCAGTGACGCGGCGGCCTCGTTTCGCAACAGTCTCGAACTGGCCCGTCATGCCGAGGCGCTGGGCTATCACCGTTACTGGCTGGCCGAACACCACGGCATGCCGGGAATCGCCAGTGCCGCCACCGCCGTGCTCATCGGCCATATCGCCGGCGGCACCTCGACCATGCGCGTGGGGGCCGGTGGCATCATGCTGCCCAACCATTCCCCGCTCGTCATTGCCGAACAGTTCGGCACGCTCGAATCGCTCTACCCCGGCCGCATCGATCTGGGTCTGGGCCGCGCGCCCGGCTCCGACCAGGTCACGGCGCGCGCGCTGCGCCGCAATCTCGACACCGACCCCGACGCCTTCCCGCGCGACGTGGTCGAGCTCATGGAATATTTTTCCGAGAATTCCCGCCTGCCCGTCACCGCCGTACCCGGCAAGGGGCTTTCGCCGCAATTCTGGATACTGGGCTCGAGCCTGTTCGGCGCCCAGCTGGCGGCCTATCTCGGGCTGCCCTATTCCTTCGCGTCGCACTTCGCGCCGCAGATGATGATGCAGGCGATCGAGGTGTACCGTGCCAATTTCCAGCCCTCGGCCCATCTCGACAAGCCATACGTCATGCTGGGCTACAACGTCTTCGCCGCCGACACCGACGCCGAAGCTCACCTTCTGGCAAGTTCGTGGCAACAGTCGTTCGTGAGCCTGCGCAACGGCCGGCCCATACGCCTGCCGCCCCCGGTGCACGGCTACACCGACACGCTGGCGCCCCACGAGCGCGCCCTGCTCGACAGCGTGTTGTCGTGCGCCGCCATCGGCGCGCCGCAAACGGTCACACATGTCATGCGCGAATTCATTGCCCGCACGGGCGCCGATGAGCTCATCATTACCTGCAATACGTTCGATCACCAGGCCCGGCTGCGTTCCTACGAACTGCTTGCCGGCGTCCGAGAAGCCCTGAATACCTGACATGGCAGCACCTTCCACCATAGCCGGGCGCATCGCTGCGATCCGGCAACGCCTCGACACACTGGCCATTGAAGCCGGCCGCACACCCGGCAGCGTCACGCTGCTGCCGGTCAGCAAAACCTTTGACGACGCCGCAGTACGCGAAGCCATCGCCGCGGGCATGACCCGATTCGGCGAGAACAAGGCGCAAGACATTCGCGCACGGGCCGCGTCGCTGGCCGACACCCCCGCCCAGTGGGTGATGATCGGCCACCTGCAGACCAACAAGGCCAAGGAAATCGCCCGCCACGCCAGCGAAATCCAGTCGCTCGACCGGCGGGAACTTGCGCTGGCCCTGCAGCGCCGTCTCGAGCTCGAAGGCCGCAGCCTCGACGCCCTGGTGCAGGTCAAGACCTCGCCCGAGCCCAGCAAGTTCGGTCTGGATCCGGAAGAACTTGAAGACTTCCTGCGCTTTTTGGCCACAGAAACGCCGCGGCTCAAGGTGCAGGGGCTCATGACCATGGCGGTAAACGATGCCGACCCACAGGCCGTGCGCGCCTGCTTCCGGCGCCTGCGCGAACTGCGCGACGCCATGCGCGAACGGGGTATCCCCGGCGTCAGCCTCGAGCGTCTGTCAATGGGCATGAGCGGCGACTATGAGCTGGCGGTAGCCGAGGGTTCCACCGAGGTGCGCATCGGCTCCGCGATCTTCGGGGATCGCAGCTATAATGCGGCCTGAGGCGGGCAGCAGCCCGCCGCGCCGCCTTCCACCCCCTTTTCCAGCAGAGTTCATGTCCCGGCTTGCCGTAGTGGCCGCGCCCGTCGGGCGCCTTCTTCGCGACGCCTTTTCCTCGTATCTGATCCTCATCCGGCTCATGATCCCGGCGCTCATTGTCGTGAAGGCGCTCGACATGGCCGGGGGTACGCATATGCTGGCGGGTGTGCTGGCCCCGGTCATGCACCTGGTCGGCCTTCCGGCCGAAACGGGCATCGTATGGGCGGCGGCCATGCTCACCAGCATTTACACAGGGCTGGCGGTATTTGCCGACATGGACATGCAGCTGAGCATCGCGCAGGTAAGCGTACTGGGCACCATGATTCTGGTGGCCCACTCGCTGCCCGTCGAAGGCGCGGTGGCCAAAGCAACGGGCGTCTCATGGCCCGCCACCCTGCTCATCCGCCTGGGGGGTGCACTGAGCCTGGGCGCATTGCTGAACCTGTGGTATAGCGCCACGGGCACGCTTCAGGAACCGGCCACCATGCTGTGGCGGCCCGAAGTGCACGATCCCTCGCTTGCCGCATGGGCGCTCACGCAGCTACGCGCGCTGGGTATGATCTTCCTGATCATTCTCGGGCTCATGGCGCTGCTGCGCCTGCTCAAGGCGGTGGGTATCGAGCGGCTGATGCATGCCGCCCTCGCGCCCCTGCTGCGCGTCATCGGCATCGGCCGTGAAGCCACCAATGTCACCATCATCGGTTTCACCCTGGGCATCAGCATCGGTGCGGGGCTGCTGATCCGCGAAGCACGCACCGGCAAGATGTCGGCGCGCGATATCTTCCTGACCATGGCCTTTCTGGGGCTGTGCCACAGCGTGATCGAAGACACCCTGCTGATTCTGCTGATGGGGGCCGACCTCACCGCCATTCTGTGGGCACGGCTGGCGTTCGCAGTCATCGTCACGGCGGCGCTCGCGCGTCTCGGGCGGCTGATTCCCGTCGCCCCTTGACCTTCCCACCGTTGGAACCCTTACGCTTTCATCGTTTCCAGTCAGGAGAAGCTCACATGCAATTCCATATCGAAAACATGACCTGCGGCGGCTGTGTGCGCGGCGTCACCCGCGCCATTCAGAACGTCGATCCCCAGGCACAGGTCAAGGCCGACCCACCCTCGCGAAAGGTGGAAGTGATCACCACCGCCAGCCGCGAGCAGATCGAAGCGGCGCTGCGCGAGGCCGACTTCCCGCCTCAGGCCGCGTAAAGATTCGCTGCCTCAGGCCGCCTGAAGATTCTGCGTCTGAGGCCGCCCGAAAAATTGGAACGCGGGCGCTGCAGCCGTTCATGGCCACAGCGCCCGCGTTGCGTTTGCAGGTGTTGCCGCCACCCGCCCGGCGTGACTGCCACCGGGCGTGCCGAGGAGCATCAGGTGTTCTCGGGCCGCTGCATCAGGCGGATGATGCTCGAGAAGTCCAGCGCGCCGTTACCCGCCTGGCTATGTGCCGAATACAGCGCATGAGCCAGCGCCCCAAGTGGCGTCACCGCCTTCACGGCACGCACGTTTTCCTGGGCAAGGCCCAGGTCTTTCAGCATGAGATCCACGCCAAACCCGCCGGCATAATTCTTCGAGGCCGGCACGTTTTCCATGACGCCCGGCAGCGGGTTGTATTTTTCCAGCGCCCAGTTGCCGCCAGAACTGCGGCGCATGATCTCGGACAGCACCTTCGGATCAAGCCCGTTGGCCACGCCCAGGGCAATGGCCTCGGAGGTACCGATCATGAGGATGCCCAGCAGCATGTTATTGCAGATCTTGGCCGTCTGACCCGCGCCGGCATCTCCGGCGTGGAAAATGTTGGCGCCCATCTTCTCGAGCAGTGGCCGGGCACGTTCGAGATCGGCCGCCTTGCCGCCCACGATGAACGTGAGCGTGCCGGCAATGGCGCCCCCCGTGCCACCCGAAACCGGCGCATCGATCGCGCTGATGCCCCGCGCCTCGGCCGCCTGCGCCAGCTTGCGCGAGGTCTCCGCGGCGATGGTGCTGCAGTCGATCAGCAGCGCGCCCTGCTTCATCACCTGCAGCAGCCCGGTCTCGCCCAGGTACAGCTGTTCGACGTGCTGGCTCGCGGGCAGCATGCTGATCACCACATCGGCGTCGGTGGCAGCCGCCCCGGCAGAATCGGCAATGGGCACACCCTGCGCACGCAGCGCTTCGCAGCTGGCACTGGAAATGTCATAGCCGCTGATGCTGAAACCGGCCTTGTGCAGGTTCAGCGCCATGGGCGCACCCATGTTGCCCAGACCGATGAACGCAATCTTCATGGTGTTGTCTCCGTATGGTTGTTATTGAGCTTCACTTGAGACTGATGGTGGTGTTGGGCGCATGCGCCACCGTGCTGTCGTCGAACCAGCGCTCCGTCACCGTCTTCGTCTGAGTGTAGAACAGCACCACCTGCTTGCCGTAGGGGCCCAGATCACCCAGCTTGGACGCACGCGAGCCAGTGAACGAGAACAGGGGAACGGGTACGGGGATCGGCAGGTTGATACCCACCTGGCCGACGTCGATTTCCTCGCGGAAGCGGTGTGCCGCTGCGCCCGACTGCGTGAAGATGGCCGTGCCATTGCCGTTGGGGTTGGCGTTGATGATTTCGATGGCCTCGTCGATGTCGGCGGCGTCCATCACGCACAGCACCGGGCCGAAGATTTCCTGTTCATAGATCGCCATGCCCTGCTTCACGCCCGAGAAAATGGTGGGGCCCACGAAATTGCCCTGCTCGTAGCCGGCCACGTGCGGATTGCGACCGTCAAGCTCCAGGGTGGCCCCTTCCTGCACGCCGCGCTCGATCAGGCCTTCAACACGCTGCAGCGCCGCCTTCGAGATCAGCGGGCCGACGTCGGTACCCGGTTCGGTACCGGCGCTGACCTTGAGCCCGCGCGCCTTTTCCACCAGCTCGGGAATCCAGTTGCGCGCCTCGCCCACCAGCACGGCCACCGACAGCGCCATGCAGCGCTGACCCGCCGCGCCGAAGGCCGCGCCCACCAGGGCATTGAGCGTCTGTTCCTTGTTGGCGTCGGGCATGATGATGGCGTGGTTCTTGGCACCCATCATGCACTGCACGCGCTTGCCAGCCAGGCTGGCACGGTTGTACACGTGCGTGCCCACGCGGGTGGAACCGACGAAGCTGATGGCCTTGATATCGCGATGGTCGCAAATCGCATTCACCACATCTTCGCCGCCGTGCACCACGTTCAGCACGCCCGCAGGAATACCGGCTTCAAGCGCCAGCTCGACCAGCCGCATGGTGACCATGGGGTCTTGCTCAGACGGCTTGAGAACGAAGGTGTTGCCGGTGGCGATGGCCATGGGGAACATCCACAGGGGAATCATGGCCGGGAAGTTGAACGGTGTGATGCCGGCGCACACGCCCAGCGGCTGCAGAATCGTATAGGTATCGACGCCACCGGCCACGTTATTGGCCACTTCGCCCATTTGCAGCGTGCCGATGTTGGCCGCGTGTTCAACCACTTCCAGCCCGCGAAAGACGTCGCCTTCCGCATCCGGCAGGGTCTTGCCCTGCTCGCGGGTCAGAATCTGTGCCAGTTCGCTCATGTTTTCGCGAATGAGCTGTTGCAGCTTGAGGAAGATGCGGGCACGGGTTCCGATGGACGTCTTGCGCCATGTCTTGAATGCTTCCTTGGCGCTGGCCACGGCGGCATCGACCTCCTGCGCGGTGGCAAAGGGCACGCGGGCCAGCACTTCCTGGGTGGCGGGGTTGATGATGTCGCGCCATTCGGTGGTTTGCGACTCGACGAACTTGCCGTCGATCAGCAGCTTGACGGTGGGCACGTCGCCGCGGGCGTTCACGGCGCTTTCGCCTTGTGCAACAAGGTCGGGATTGGCGGTCATGGCTGTCTCCGTTATAGGAATGAATTCGGCGCACGGGGTGTACGCTCGCATGGATTCATGCTAGCTTTGCAAAACTGCATAATCAATAGCCAATTCCGCGCAATGGTTTTGCAAAAATACACAGGCGGCGGCCATGGATTGGGACAACCTGCGCTACTTTCTTGAACTGTCGCGTGCCGGCACGCTCACGGCCGCAGCACGCCGCCTGGGGGTGGATCACACCACGGTGGCGCGGCGCATTCAGGCGCTGGAGCGCGGCATCGGTGCCCAGCTCTTTCTGCGTGAAGCGAGCGGGCACCGGCTCACGGAAGCCGGGCGGCGCCTGCTGCCGCAGGTGGAAGACATGGAGCAGTCGTTTCGCAAACTGGAGTTCAGCGCGCCGGCCAGCACCGAGGAAGAACTGTCGGGGGTGGTGCGGGTGGGCGTGACCGAGGCGTTCAGCACGGTGATTCTGGCACCGGCGCTCGCAACCTTCGCGCGCCAGCACCCGCGCCTGGTGATCGACCTGCTGGCCTTGCCGCGCCAGGTGAATCTGTCGCGTCGGGAAGCCGATATCGTGATCTCGCTGGAACGGCCTGCGCGCGGGCCCGTTCTGACCACCCGGCTGTGCGACTATAGTCTGCATCTGTACGCGGCCAAGCATTATCTGGCGCAGCACCCGCCCGTGCGCAGCCTGAACGATCTGCGCGAACTCAGCTTCATCGGCTACGTGGAAGACCTGCTGTTTTCAAAGGAACTGCAATACCTCGACGAAGACCACCGCCCGGAGCGCATTGCCCTGCGCAGCACCAGCCTGCTGGCGCAATACCAGGCGACGCGCGCCGCAGCGGGCGTGGCGGTATTGCCCGCGTTTCTGGCCGAGCGCGACGCCCTGCTGCAGCGCGTGCTGCCCGACCAGGTGCGCTTCGTGCGGCGCTTCTGGATGTCGATGCCAACCGAAAACCGCCCGCTGCCACGCATGAAGGCCGTGTGGGACCTGATTCGCAGCACCGTCGACGCAAGCCGCAATCTGCTGATGCCTGATTGAATCAGGCTGCGTGCGGTATGGCGTGCTCGACCTCGTGGGCCAGGTTGTGCAGCATGGTCGCCACGAGCTCGGCGAGCCCGTAAGCCGGTTTCCAGCCCCAGTCTGCGCGGGCGGCCGAATCGTCGATGGAGTTCGGCCAGCCGCGCGCAATACCCTGGCGAAAATCGGGCGCATAGCGGATCGCGAAGCGCGGCAGATGCCGGCGTAGTTCGGCGGCCAGCTGCGCCGGCGTGAAGCTGACGCCCGCAAGGTTATAGCTGCCGCGCTCGGTGATGCGCTGCGCGGGCGCCTCCATCAGTTCGATCGTGGCGCGCACGGCGTCGTCCATGTACATCATGGGCAGGGCTTCGTCGGCGTCCAGAAAGCAGGTGTAGGGTTCGCCACGCAGTGCGCAATGAAAGATGTCGACCGCGTAATCGGTGGTGCCCCCGCCCGGCGGCGTCTTCCACGAGATGAGGCCCGGGTAGCGAATGCTGCGCACGTCCACGCCGTGATTCTCGAAATACCAGCGGCACCAGCCTTCGCCCGCCAGCTTCGAAATACCGTACACGGTCGTGGGTTCCATGATGGTGTGCTGGGCCGTATGGTCGGCCGGAGTCGTGGGCCCGAAGGCGGCGATCGAACTGGGCCAGAACACTTTGTCGATGTGCTTAGTGCGGGCCAGTTCCAGCACGTTCAGCAAGCCGCCCATGTTCAGGTTCCAGGCCCAGCCCGGCGCCTTTTCGCCCGCCGCCGAAAGCGCGGCGGCAAGGTGGTAGATTTGGTTGATGCCGTGGCGCTCGACAACCGCTTCCAAGGCAGCCATGTCGGTGACGTCAAGCACCTCGTGCTTAAGTTGCGGGTGCCGCCCCTGAGCGACACGGTCGCTCGTGACGACCTGTTCTGCGCCGTAACGCGCGGCAAGTGCCGCAGCCAGTTCGGTACCCAGCTGGCCGTTCGCGCCAATGATCAGAACACGCGGTGTGGGGGTGGCGTTGCGGTTCATGGTTGTTTCCTTGCAAAGGCCCTTGTGGGGCGTGGAATGACGAAAGCCCGTTCAGATCAGCCCCAGCTCCCGGCCGGCCTGGGTAAAGGCGGCCAGAGCCCGGTCGAGCTGTTCCTGGGTATGTTCGGCGCTGACCTGAACACGCACGCGCGCCTGCCCCTGCGGCACCACGGGGTAAAAGAACCCCACCACGTACACGCCCAGCTCAAGCAGGCGCTGCGACAGACGCTGCGCCGGTTCGGCCTCGTGCACCATCACGGGAATGATCGGATGGTCGCCGGGTTTCAATTCGAAGCCGGCCGACTGCAGCCCGTTGCGCAGGTAACGTGCGTTGTGCTCCAGGCGGTCGCGCAGGGTGGTGTCGGCTTCCAGCAGGTCGAGCACCGCAATCGTGGCACCGATGATGGTGGGCGCGACGCTATTGGAGAAAAGATAGGGGCGCGAACGTTGCCGCAGCAGCTCCACCACTTCGCGCCGCGCGCTGGTGAAGCCCCCGGATGCACCCCCCAGCGCCTTGCCCAGCGTGCCGGTAATGATGTCGATCTTGCCGAACACACCCCGGTATTCATGGGTGCCGCGCCCGCGGGCGCCCAGGAATCCGGTGGCGTGACATTCATCGATACCCAGCAATGCACCGTACTCATCGCACAACGCGCGGATTTCATCGAGCCGCGCAATCGTGCCGTCCATCGAGAACACGCCATCGGTAAATACCAGCTTGAACCGCGCGCCGGCCGCATCGGCCGCCTCGAGCTGGCGGCGCAGATCGGCCATGTCGTCATGATGGTAGCGGTAGCGCTGCGCCTTGCTGAGCCGGATGCCGTCGATGATCGAGGCGTGGTTCAGCGCGTCGCTGATGACCGCGTCGTGCTCACCCAGCAGGGTTTCGAACAGGCCGCCGTTCGCATCGAATGCGGAGCCATACAGTATGGTGTCTTCCGTGCCCAGGAACTGCGAAAGGCGCTGTTCAAGCGCCTTATGCAAATCTTGCGTGCCGCAGATGAAGCGCACGGAGCTCAGGCCAAAGCCACGCCCGTCAAGCGCCTCGCGCGCTGCCTCAAGCACCCGCGGGTGCGATGACAGACCCAGGTAGTTGTTGGCGCACAGGTTGACGAGCCGGCTGCCGTCCTGAAGCCGGATCTCGCCGCCCTGCGGTGAAGCGATGATGCGTTCCGACTTGTACAGACCGGCATCCTTGATTGACTGCAGCTCCTGCCGCACAGCGGCGTAAAAATCTTGGCTTGTTGGCATGGCGGGCGTCCTGTAGAATCGAATCGTTCGATAAATAGAATAATTCACTATATCGAACCATATGCACAATATATCGAACACATACGCTCAATGCAAGCCCCTGTTTTCCCCCCCGCACCCGAAGGCCCGCCCGCAGTCGGCGCCACGCTGCAGAGTCTGCGCCAGGCGCACAAGCTTTCGCTCGATGAACTGTCACGGCGCGCCGGCGTTTCGAAATCAATGCTTTCGCAGATCGAACGTAATCAGGCCAACCCCACCGTGGCCGTACTGTGGCGGCTTGCAAATGCGCTGGGGGTGGAACTGACCGACATCCTGGCATCGTCGCCAGCCGCGGCCGATACTCCGGCCATTACGGTGGTGGCCGAACATGCCACCCCGGTGATACGCAGCCCCGATGGGAAGTGCGAACTGCGCATACTGGGCCCCATTGAACTTGCGGGGCGGCTCGAGTGGTATCAGCTTTCCATCGAGCCGGGCGGTGTCCTCGCATCAGAGGCGCACGAACGCGGCGCGCGCGAGCACCTGACCGTTTTCACAGGGTCGGTGCGCGTGCAGTCGGCGGCGGCCGAAAAAATCGTCACGGGCGGTGAAACGGCACGCTACGCCGTCGACGTGCAGCACGCATTGGCCAATGCGGGGGAATCGGTCGTGACGGCACTGCTGGTGGTGGAATACGGGCAGTAAGGCGTTCTGCGGCGCGGCACCCGAAGCACGGGTGAATCGATTGACCCGTGTTCAACACCCTGCAAACGTCGTCACGGCAGATACCGGTATCACGAACGACGACCTGACGAAGATCCTTCAGTAGGAAGACCCAGTATCAAGCTCATGGCTGCGGCGTGACCCGCCACACCACGTTCGCCAGATCATCCGCCACGATCAGCGCGCCGCGCGGGTCAACCGTTACCCCCACGGGCCGGCCGCGCGTCGTACCATCATTATCGCGAAAGCCGCCCACGAACTCGATCGGCTCGCCCGTGGGCCGGCCGCCCGTGAACGGCACGAAGACCACCTTGTAGCCTACCGGATCGGCGCGGTTCCAGCTGCCGTGTTCGCCCACGAAGACGCCGTCGGCGAACTGTGCACCCATTTCCGGTACCGAGAAATCCACGCCCAGGGCCGCCACATGCGCCCCCAACGAATAATCGGGCGTAATCGCAGAGGCCACCTTTTCAGGGTCTTGCGGGCGCACGCGGTCGTCAACGTTACTGCCCCAATAACTGTACGGCCAGCCGTAGAACCCGCCATCCTGAACGGCGGTCAGGTAATCGGGAACCAGATCCGGGCCGATTTCATCGCGTTCGTTCACCACCGCCCACAGCTCGCCGGATTCAGGGTGAACGGCAAGTGCCGTGGGGTTGCGCACACCCGTAGCATAGGTGCGCCGCGCACCCGTCTGTGCATCCACTTCCCAGATCACGGCGCGATCGACCTCCGCCGTCATGCCTCGCTCGGTGATATTGCTGTTCGAACCGATGCCCACGTACAGAAAGCGGCCGTCGGCGCTCGCCGCGAGCGCCTTGGTCCAGTGATGGTTGATTTCGGAAGGCAGCTCGGTCACGCGTTCGGGCGGCCCCTCGGCCTGCGTCTGGCCTTCGCGGTAGGTGAACTTCACCAGTTCGTCCTGATTGGCGACGTAGAGCGTGTCGTCGACCAAGGCCAGGCCGTAAGGTGCATTCAGGTTTTCGGCAAATACGGTCTGCAGTTCGTATGCGCCGTCGCCATCGGCATCGCGCAGCAGCGTGAGCCGGTTGCCGCTTGCCACCGACGTGGTGCCCCGGGCCTTGATGTAGCCGGCAATCACGTCTTTGGGCTTGAGACTGGGCGCATTGCCGCCACGACCTTCCGCCACAAGGATATCGCCATTAGGCAGCACCAGTGTCTGGCGCGGAATCTTGAGATCGGTGGCGATCGCGCGAATGGCATAGCCCTCGGGAACGGTCGGCACCCGGTCGCCCCACGGGGCGGGCTCGGCAATCACCATACTGGGCAGCACGCCCCGCTTGGGGGCCGGTAATTCGGGGTTGGGGCCGTACTGCGGGGTCTGCGGTTCTGCCCCGCACGCCGCCAGAACGCCGGCAACGGAAACCATGCCAACAAAATGCGCGCTTCTCATACCGGGTCTCCCATACGGCTGGTCGGAAAGGCGAGCCATACCGCCGCGATCGACAGCAGCAGCGTGACCAGTGAAAGAATCATGCCCCCGGGCATCACGGCCCAGGCATCACGCGCATGCAGCAGCGCATTGAAGAATCCCACCACCCACGTGGCCAGCAGCACCACAAAATATGCCGCAATGCCCCGGCCCCGACGCCGCGGCCGCAACAGATCGACGAGTGCAAACACCAGCGTCACGGCGGTGAGTATCAGCCCGCCCACGATCAGCCACGAGGCAAAATTCGACCACTGAATGTGGAACGACGCCATGTAGGCCCAATCACACAGGGCGACGCCCAGGTACAGCGGTACGCCGCCGGCCAGCAGCACGGCATGCAGGGGGTGGATGGCATCGCAGTAGCGGCGTTCGATGACGACAGCCATGGGGTGACCTCCGTTAGTGAAGGGGGTTGACCGGCCACATGTGGCACCAGCCGGCCCTGCGGGCAAGCCCCATGCCGTCGAACCAACCCCGCCTACGGTGTCATGCGCCAGGCAGGCGGAACCATCTCGGAAATATGCTGGCGCACGTGCTCGATGAACGGCTTCATGATGAGCGGCGGTTTGCGCTTTGCCGACGTAACGAGCGTATAGTCGTTAACCACCGCGGGCTCAAACGGAATGAAGCGGACGAGGTCGCTGCGGTAACCGGCCGCCGTAACCGGATCGACCAGACTGATGCCCGCCCCGGCTTCGATGTGGCGAATCACGGCCAGCGAGATTTGCGTTTCGATGCGTATGCGGCGCTGTACGTTGTGCGCCATGAAGATGGAATCGATGATCGTGCGCGCCTCGATCAGGGGCGACATGGAAATGAAGTCTTCACCGTCGAAATCCGCCGGGCGCAGCACCGGCTCACCGGCCAGACGGTGGCCGCGCGGCACCACGGCCACCATGCGCCCGGAAAGCAGCAGTTCGCGGTTGCCCGACGTGGTGGCGCTGGCCGGCAGCATGGCCACCCCCAGGTCGGCGCGGCCTTCGTGCACCATGTCGAGCACGGTAGGAGAGGCATCCATGTGCAACGAAATCAGCGTCTCGGGGTTTTCTTTGGTGAATGTTGCGATGGCCTGCGGCAGGCAGCACAGCGCCACGGCAGGTGCGGCCGCCACCAGCAACTTGCCCTGCTTGAGCTCACGGATGCTGGATGAGGCATAGCTGATGCGCTCGACGAGCGTCATGGCCTGCTGCACGTCGTCGATGAGCAGCAGTGCCTCGGCCGTGGGAATCAGGCGCCCTTTCTTGCGGATGAACAGCGGAAACGCCACCCGGTCTTCGAAATCGGAAATCAGCCGGGTCACCACCGGCTGCGTCACGCCCAGCAGTTCGGCCGCACCCGTAACGGAGTTGCGCGCCATGACGGCACGAAAAGCCTCCAGGTGGCGCAACGTCAGTCGCTTGCTCATCGAGTCTCCTCGCTTTCCCTTTATGTGTTGCTGTTCTTCTGCTGCACGCCACACACGCGCAGGTGAGCCAACTTTACATGGCTGCGGTCAGCTAGTTTATGTCTTTTCGACATGCAATTTTCGGAATTTCATATTTTTTCAACATAGATTCAAGAAATTTCTTGCATATACATGGCTCTATAGGCTATCTGACCCATGCATTAAAAGCATGACTAGGTGTAAACACTAGCAGGCCGTTGAAAAAATGTACATCAACGCAACGCCATCAGCATGCACATCGGTTTTCAGCCGACTTGAGAGCCCATT
>JAUZQE010000037.1 GCA_030733815.1 Yanghanlia caeni | reverse complement strand
CAGTACATCGAACAGCAGCAGACGCCACACTGACCGCCCAAAGGACGCCTACGGCGTCCCCGCTATCCTTCCCCGGCTTGAAGGCCGAGGCTTGCCGCGCACCGGGTCAGCATCCGGCCCAAGTGAAGTTGCCCCGCCTCGTTCGGGCCAGGAGTATCCAGCAGCGCGAGCCGTCCCTGCGTGGCCGGAAGACTGCTCAGGTGCGCGAACTCGACCTCAATCGTGGGCAGCGTCTCGATGCCCGCATACTGCCGGAACGGGAAGCGAACGTTCAGCTCCACGCACAGCCGCGCTGCATCATTCAGCTCCTTGAGGATGGCATAGACCGCCTCCTCGCCCTCATATCGGCCGACAAACGGAAGACTGCGCCGGACCCTGTTTCGCAGCACCTCGACGTCGGTTTCGTGTACTGTCGCAAGGCGATCCCATACGTCCGGGCCGCGGGATTTGAGCGTCCGACGCAACGTAGAAATCAGCTTGTTCAGCGGCTCGGTCTTTGCCAGCAACAAGCGCGGCCGGGTAGCCCCCGGCGTGTGCCTGATCAGCGTCGGCAACGCCGTCATCGCACGGTTGCGGTTGGGTAGCACCTCCGCACCGACGATCGCATTGATGGTCGTCGATTTACCGGCCTTCATCGGGCCGACGACCGCCAGCACCATTTCCAGGTTGTCGAGCTTGCTGCGCTCGTGGGCCAGAATATCGAAGGTCGCGGCGATCGAGTCCGTATCCAGGGTCGCGCGGCTCGCCCCCTGCGCGGCAGGCGCTTCCACCAGCCCTTGAGACTGTGCCGCGTTCAAGAGCCGTGTCATAAGCGTCAGCTGACGCAACGCCTCTTCGCGCAAGTTGTCGATTGACACCCCGACCTTGGTTCCGACAGTGGTTCCGGCATCCGGTTGCCGCAAGCCGTCCCGCATGACGTCAAGCCTCTGTGACGACCGGATAGCAGGCGTCGCCCCACAGGGTGTCCGGGTTATCGAGCATCAAGGCAATCATCAACGGCACAAGCTTGTCCAGCAGATCGGTGCAGTCACGCAACTGCTTGCGATTGACAGCGCTGTTCCAGGTGGCGCCGCCGTGCACCAGCTGATTACGCAAGGTATACAGACGATTGAAGATGAGTCCGAGCAGTACGGCCGTATCGCCGCTGCCCAGGGCGTGATTTGCTTTCTGCTTGCCCCGTTCGAAGCGCTGTTCCCAGTCTTCTTTGCTGATGCGGCCGCACTGCCAGTCCCAGAAGCTCTGAAACACGTAGGGGGTGTCGAGCAGAATCCGAATGCTTCCCGAAAATTCCTGCCAGACCAGGGCATCGATACGCCCATCCTTGTCGAGCACGCAGAGCTTCTCAAGAAAGCCCCGAAATGTGCTCTGTTCCGACAGCCGATGGCTCACATCGATCTCGTAGGCATACGCTGCGTTGAAGGCGATCCAGAGAAAGATAAAGCGCCCGTCAAGGTCGTCGGCCATGTCGGCGCGCTGCAGCCAGCTCAGGGCGCGGTGTACGCGAAGGTTCAGATTGGGCGGATACTGATCGCGCACCTCGCGGTGCCGCTCCTTGAGTGTCTCGTAGTTCATGAGCCTGCTATTGAATGATGCCTTGAATCGCGTAGCACCCCTTTTCGGGCGCGGCTTCGAGGCACGATGATACTGCATGTGCAACATTTCACGACAAAACGCCGCGAGGCAGTCACACTCGCGGCGTTTTGCCCGTCGGCGCGCCCTGATGCGCGGCGCCGACTCACTTCTTGCGTTGCGGCGGCAGATCGGTGCAGGTTCCTTTGGCGACTTCTGCGGCCATGCCCACCGATTCGCCCAGCGTGGGGTGCGGGTGAATGGTCTTGCCGATATCCACCGCATCGGCCCCCATCTCCACAGCCAGCACCACCTCGCTGATGAGATCGCCCGCGTGGGTGCCCACGATACCGCCGCCCAATATGCGCCCGGTATCGGCGTCGAACAGCAGCTTGGTGAAGCCTTCGTCGCGGCCGTTGGCAATGGCCCGACCCGAAGCTGCCCAGGGGAAGACACCCTTGTCGTACTTGACACCCTGCTTGCGCGCCTCGTCTTCCGTAAGACCGACCCAGGCGATTTCCGGATCGGTGTACGCCACCGAAGGAATCACCCGCGCATCGAAGAAGCTCTTGTGACCGGCAATGGCTTCCGCCGCCACGTGGCCTTCATGCACCGCCTTGTGCGCGAGCATGGGTTGCCCGACGATATCGCCAATTGCGTGGATATGCGGCACATTGGTGCGCATCTGTTTGTCGACGGCAATGAAGCCGCGTTCATCGACCTGCACGCCCGCCGCATCCGCGCCGATGGCCGCGCCGTTCGGGCGACGACCCACAGCCTGCAGAACCAGGTCGTAGCGTTGCGGTTCATCCGGCGCATTCTTGCCTTCGAACTTCACCCAGATGCCGTCATCGCGGGCTTCGGCCGAAACGGTACGGGTTTCCAGCATGACCCGGTCGAAGCGGCGGGCATTCATCTTTTCCCAAACCTTGACCAGGTCGCGGTCGGCGCCGGGCATGAGCCCGGGCAGCATTTCGACGACATCGAGCCTGGCCCCCAGCGCGGAGTACACGGTACCCATTTCCAGCCCGATGATGCCACCCCCAATGATGAGCATGCGCTCGGGAATGGCCTTGAGCTTGAGTGCACCGGTGGAATCGACGATGCGCTCGTCTTGCGGCAGGAATGGCAATTTCACCGCTTCACTGCCTGCGGCGATGATGGCTGAACCGAACTTGACCACCTTGGTGCCGCCCTCGCCTTCCACCTGCAGATGGAAAGGATCGACGAAACGCCCCGCGCCTTGAACGACCGTGACCTTGCGCGCCCTGGCCATGCCGGCCAACCCGCCCGTGAGCTTGCCGATCACGCCGTCTTTATAGGCACGCAGCTTGTCGAGGTCGATTTGCGGCTCGCCAAAGGCAATGCCGTGTGCAGCAAGGCTGCGCGCCTCTTCGAGCACGGCAACGCTGTGCAGCAGGGCTTTGGAAGGAATGCACCCGACGTTCAGGCATACGCCGCCCAGCGTGGGGTAGCGTTCGACCAGCACCACATCGAGCCCGAGGTCGGCGGCGCGGAAGGCCGCAGAATACCCGCCGGGGCCCGCACCTAGCACCAGCACGTCGCATTCGATGTCGGCATTGCCGGAATAGCTGGAGGCCGTGGGTGCGGCAAAGGTGCCCGGCGCAGCACCGGCACCGGCCTGCGCCGCAGGAGCAGCGGGCGCCACTGCGGATGCAGCCTGGTCCGCCGGCGCAGCTGCGGTCTGCCCGCTTGCGGAAACGGTGTCGACCGTCGCGCGGGGTGCGCCCCGGGCTGCGGAAGATTCCGACGCCCCGCTCGCCTCGATTTCGACGAGCGGGTCGCCCTTGTTGATTTTGTCGCCCACCTTGACCAGCACTTTCACGACCTTGCCTGCCGTGTCGGCAGGCAGTTCCATGGAGGCCTTGTCGGATTCGACCGTGACAATGCCCTGCTCGACTTCGATCGTGTCGCCTTCGGTGACCAGCACCTCGATGACTTCGACATCAGCAAAGTCGCCGATGTCCGGCACGGTGATTTGAACAGTCATGCGCGGCTCCTACAGGACAATGCGTCGGTAATCGGCCAGCAGCTGGGCCAGGTAAACGTTGAAGCGCGCAGCGGCGGCGCCGTCGATGACCCGATGGTCGTACGACAGCGACAGCGGCAACATGAGGCGTGCCTTGAATTTCTTGCCGTTCCACACCGGCTGCATGGTCGAGCGCGACACGCCCAGAATGGCGACTTCCGGCGCGTTGATGATGGGCGTGAAGTGGGTGCCGCCAATGCCGCCCAGCGACGAAATCGAGAAGCAGCCGCCCTGCATCTGGGCCGGTGCCAGCTTGCCGTCACGCGCCAGGCGGGCGAGTTCGGACGTTTCACGGGCAATATCGAGGATGCCCTTCTGGTCGGCATCGCGAATCACCGGTACCACCAGACCGTTCGGGGTATCGGCTGCAAAACCGATGTGGTAGTACTTCTTGAGCACCAGCGTGTCGCCGTCGAGCGAGGCATTGAATTCCGGGAACTGCTTGAGCGCGGCCACCACAGCCTTGATGAGGAAGGCCAGCATGGTGACCTTGACGCCCGACTTGGCCTTCGCCTGCTCTTCGTTCAGATCCTGGCGGAACTCTTCCAGTTTGGTGATATCGGCCACGTCGTTGTTCGTGACGTGGGGAATCATGACCCAGTTGCGGTGCAGGTTGGCACCCGAAATCTTCTTGATGCGCGACAGCGGACGCGCTTCGATTTCGCCGAATTTGGTGAAATCGATCTTGGGCCATGGCAACACGCTCAGGCCGCCTTCGCCACCCACCGGTACGCCACCCGCAGCAGGAACGCCAGCCCCTTGAGCGAGCACCTGCTTGACGTAATTGCGAACGTCGTCGGGGGTAATGCGCTGTTTGGCACCCGTACCGGTAACCTTACTGAGGTCGACACCCAGCTCGCGGGCAAACTTGCGTACAGACGGCGACGCGTGTGGCAACGTGCGCAGCGGCACGTCGGCGCTGGCAAACGCGTGCGTGGGCGAATGGCGCTCGGGCGGTGCAGAGGCCAGCTGACTGGGCCCGCCACTGACGATCGGTGCCGTGGATTCCGCCGCCGGCGTCTCTCCGACATTTCGGGGTTCGGGGGCGATATCGGGCTCATGCATGCCGGCCAGTGGTGCGGGTGCCGCGTCGGCGCCTTTCACTTCCCCATTGGGCGCCACGTGCGCCGCAGCGGGTGCCGGGGCCTGCTGCGGTGCCGCTTCGACTTCGACCACCACGATGGCATCACCCTGATTGACCTTGTCGCCCAGTTTGACGCGCACGTCTTTCACCACACCGGCATGCGACGAAGGCACTTCCATGGACGCCTTGTCGGATTCAACCGTGATGAGGCTCTGTTCGAGTTCGATGCGATCGCCGACCGCCACCATGATCTCGATGACCTCGACGTCGGTGGCGTCGCCAATATCGGGCACGACCACCGTGGCCTGTTCCGTTGCACCGCCCGCAGCAGGGCTGGCAGACGCTGCGTCGGCGCCGGACGTATCGGCCTGCGCCGCCACGGGCGCCGGCTGGCCCGCCGCCGCTTCGGGTTGCGCGGATTCAGTCTTTTCAGCCTTGGCGGCTTCCTTTCCGCCCTGAGCGCCGTCGGCGGCAAGCTCGAGAATGACCGTGCCTTCACTGACCTTGTCGCCCACCTTGACCTTCATGGATTTGACGACGCCCGCCGCGCTGGACGGAATTTCCATGGAGGCCTTGTCGGATTCCACGGTGATGAGGCTCTGTTCCTTGGTGACGGTGTCTCCCTCCGCCACCAGCACCTCGATCACGTCGACTTCCGAAACATCGCCGATATCCGGCACCTTGATTTCTATTGTTTTGCTCATCGAGTTGGCTCCCCTCAGGCGTGATGCGGGTTGGCTTTGTTGGGATTGATGCCGTACTTTTCAATGGCTTCGGCCACCTTCGACATCTCGATGCTGCCTTCATCGGCCAGACTGCGCAATGCAGCCAGCACCACGAAATGGCGGTCGACCTCGAAATGCTCACGCAGCTTGTAGCGGAAGTCGGAACGGCCGTAACCGTCGGTACCCAATACGCGGTATTGACGCCCCTTGGGAATGAATTGGCGAATCTGGTCGGCGAACGACTTGACGTAGTCGGTGGACGCCACGATGGGGCCGCTGGTGGGTTCGAGCAGCCGGGCGACGTAAGGCACCTTCTGCTCTTCCTGCGGATGCAGCAGGTTGTGACGCTCGCAATCGAGCCCTTCGCGCCGCAGCTCGGTGAAACTGGTCGCGCTCCAGACGTCGGCCGCAACACCCCAGTCTTGCTCGAGCAGCTTGGCCGCCTCGATGACTTCGCGCAGAATGGTGCCCGAACCCAGAAGCTGAACGCGATTCTTGCCCTTGCCACCTTCCTGCAGGCGATACATGCCCCGGATGATGCCTTCCTCGTCGCCTTCGCGCAAGCCGGGATGGCTGTAGTTCTCGTTCATTACCGTAATGTAGTAATAAACGTTTTCCTGGTTCTGCACCATGCGACGCAGGCCATCGTGAATGATGACGGCAAGCTCGTGCGCGAAGGTCGGGTCGTACGAAACGCAGTTGGGAATCAGGCCCGACATGATGTGGCTATGGCCGTCCTGGTGCTGCAGCCCTTCACCGTTCAGTGTGGTGCGGCCCGCCGTACCACCCAGCAGGAAGCCGCGTGCCTGCATGTCGCCGGCAGCCCAGGCGAGGTCGCCCACCCGCTGGAACCCGAACATCGAGTAATAGATGAAGAACGGGATCATGATGCGGTTGTTCGTGGAGTACGACGTGGCCGCCGCGATCCAGGAGCTGAACGCACCCGCCTCGTTGATGCCTTCCTGCAGAAGCTGACCGTTTTCGGTTTCGCGGTAGTACATGACCTGGTCTTTGTCGACCGGTACGTACTTCTGCCCTTCGGGCGAATAAATGCCGATCTGACGGAACAGGCCTTCCATGCCGAACGTGCGCGATTCGTCGGCCAGAATGGGTACGACGCGCGGCCCCAGCTGCTTGTCGCGCAGGATCTGATTGAGAATGCGCACGAATGCCTGCGTGGTGGAGATCTCGCGCCCCTCGGCCGTGGGTTCGAGCACGGGCTTGAACATTTCGAGACCCGGTACCGGCAGCGTTTCGTCGGCCTTGGGGCGACGCTTGGGCAGGTACCCGCCCAGCGCCTTGCGACGCTCGTGCAGGTATTTCATCTCGGGCGAATCGTCGGCCGGACGAAAATACGGCAGTTCTTCGAGTTTGTCGTCGGGGATGGGAATGTTGAACCGGTCGCGGAACTCGCGCACCGAAGCCATGTCGAGCTTCTTTTGCTGGTGCGTGGGGTTCTTGGCCTGGCCGACGTGACCCATGCCGTAACCCTTGATGGTTTTGGCAAGAATGACGGTAGGCTGGCCGGTATGGTTGGCGGCGGCGTGGAAGGCGGCATAGACCTTGTAGGGATCGTGGCCGCCACGGTTCAGGCGCCAGACGTCTTCGTCGCTCATGCGGCTGACCATTTCGAGCAGCTTCGGATGCTTGCCGAAGAAGTGCTCGCGAACGTAGGCGCCGTCGTGCGCCTTGTAGGCCTGGTATTCGCCGTCGACCGATTCTTCCATGATGCGGCGCAGGATGCCTTCCTTGTCGCGCTGCAGAAGCGGATCCCAGTAGCCGCCCCAAATTAGCTTGATGACATTCCAGCCGCTGCCGCGAAAGTCACCTTCAAGTTCTTGGATGATTTTGCCGTTGCCGCGCACCGGCCCGTCGAGCCGCTGCAGGTTGCAGTTGATGACGAAAATCAGATTGTCGAGCTTTTCGCGTGCGGCCAGGCTGATGGCGCCCAGGGATTCCGGCTCGTCCATTTCGCCGTCGCCGCAGAATACCCACACCTTGCGCTTGCTGGTGTCGGCAATGCCGCGGGCATGCAGGTATTTGAGGAAGCGCGCCTGGTAGATGGCCATGAGCGGGCCCAGGCCCATGGAGACCGTGGGGAACTGCCAGAATTCCGGCATGAGCTTGGGGTGCGGGTACGACGGCAGCCCCTTGCCGTCGACTTCCTGGCGGAAGTTGTCGAGCTGCTCTTCGGTAATGCGGCCTTCAAGATAGGCGCGACCATAAATGCCGGGCGACGAATGCCCCTGAAAATAGACAAGGTCGCCGCCGTGGTCTTCGGTTTCCGCATGCCAGAAGTGGTTCTGGCCGCAACCGATCATGGTTGCCAGCGAGGCGAACGAGGCAATATGGCCGCCCAGATCGCCGCCATCGGCCGGGTGCTTGCTGTTTGCCTTGACCACCATGGCCATGGCGTTCCAGCGCACGTACGAACGGATGCGCTCTTCGAGCACCAGGTTGCCCGGGTGAGGCGGTTCCAGACCCGGCGGAATCGTGTTTACATACGCCGTATTGGCGGAAAAGGGAATGTAGGCGCCCGAACGGCGAGCCAGATCGATCAGCCGCTCGAGAAGATGATGCGCGCGTTCCGGGCCTTCGCGGTCAAGCACCGCTTCGAGCGCCTCCAGCCATTCCTGTTCTTCGAGGTGGGCGTCGTCGACTTCGGTCGCCGACTGGGCGTGTGCTAGAGAGGACATGCGAGTCTCCTAATCTATGATCGGTGTCCGGAAGGCTTGCGGACAATGCACTACGTGCCACGGCGCGCCCAGCAGTGGGCCCGGTGGCCACCATGGGTTCATTCTATGAACAAGGGCGCACTCCGGCAAGCAATATTTCAGTTTATGATTTCATATTTCATAATACAAAATAAACGACGTCATAATTGACAGGGGTCGGGTACGCTTCGGGGGAATTGGCCCCCATGCATGTGCTGCGACTACAATTGCTAACGCGCCCGCTTACGGCTTTTCAGACCATGGCCAGCCACTCGAAGAAATCTCTGATCCCCACCACCTTCTACGACCAGGCGCATCACCCGCGCCGGGGGTTCTATTGGCTCACCCCGGTCATCGTACTCATCCTGTACCTGTGCGTCATGGGGGCGTTCATCTGGCTGCAGCGCCTGCATCACGACAGCGTGATGTTCGTCACCATCGATCAGGAAACGCGTCAGCAGCGGCTGATGATGATCATCGTGGCGCTGTCGTTCGTCATTGTGCTGAATCTGCTGGCACTGTGGCGGTACACCCGCTTTCGTACGCGGGCCGAAGCCGCGCTCATCGCTGAAACGGGTTTTCGCCGCGCCATGGAAAACTCCATGTCCACCGGCATGCGGGTGTTCGACATGCAGGGGCGCATCGCCTACGTGAATCCGGCCTTTTGCAGAATGATCGGCTGGAACGAGGCCGATCTCATCGGGCGCACGGCGCCCTTCCCCTACTGGATTCCCGGGCGGCACGCCCAGCATCGCGAAACGCTCGACCTGCTGCTTTCGGGCCGCACGCCCAGCAGCGGGCTCGAAGTCGAGGCGCAGCGGCGCGACGGCTCGCGCTTCACGGCCCGCATGTATGTATCGCCGCTGCGCGACCCCAACGGTGAACAGATCGGCTGGATGACCTCCATGACCGACATCACCGAACCCAAGCGCATTCGCGAAGCGCTCACGGCCGCCCACGAACGCTTCATGACGGTGCTTGAAGGCCTGGACGACGCCATCTCGGTGGTGGCCGACACCACCGAAGGCCTCGAACTGCTCTTTGCCAACCGCACGTATCGCCGCTTCTTTGGCGCGCAATCGAACGGCCATGCCGAGCTGCTGGGCGGCCGGCTGGGGCGCTTCACCGACGAAACGGTTGAAATCTATTCGGAATCGGCGCAACGCTGGTTCGAGGTGCACCACCGCATTCTGGCCTGGACAGACGGGCGCCGGGTACGCCTGCAGGTGGCGCGCGACATCACCGAACAGCGCCGGCACGAAGAAGCCTCGCAGATTCAGCAGCAGAAAATCCAGCTTACCAGCCGCCTCACCACCATGGGCGAAATGGCCTCGTCGCTGGCGCACGAGCTCAACCAGCCGCTTACCGCCATCGCCAACTACAACATGGCGGCCGTGGCCATGCTCAAGTCGGGTAACTTCGACCACGAGCGCCTGCTCGAAGCTCTGGAAAAATCAGCCAGCCAGGCCGAACGCGCCGGCAAGATCATCAGCCGCATCCGCGAGTTCGTGAAACGCAGCGAACCACGGCGCCAGCGCGTCAAGGTGCGCCAGATTCTCGACAATGCCGTGGCCTTCGCCGAAATCGACGCCCGCAAGCGCCAGATCGAGATCCAGCCACAGCTTCCCGACCCGCTTCCCGACGTGCTGGCCGACCCCATTCTGATTGAACAGGTATTATTGAACCTGCTGAAGAACGGCGTGGAAGCCATGGAAAAGAGCAGCTACCACATTCTGCACGTCAACGTCACGCAGCAGGGCAGCATGCTCGAGATCGCCGTCATCGACCGCGGTCACGGCCTGCGCGACCCCGAACGCCTCTTCGAACCGTTCTACAGCACCAAGTCCGAAGGTCTGGGCATGGGGCTCAATATCTGCCGCACCATCATAGAATCTCACCACGGACGCCTGTGGGCCGACCAGAATCCGGAAGGCGGCACCATCTTCCGCTTCACCCTGCCCTGCGCGCCTCAGGGCAGCCCGGAAACACAAGAAGACATCCAGGAGCAGAATGCATGACCAACACCCAAGCAACGAGCACGATTTTCATTGTCGATGACGACGAAGCGGTACGTGACTCCCTGCGCTGGCTGCTCGAAGCAAATGGCTACCGCGTCAAGAGCTTCAGCGGTGCCGAAGAGTTCCTCCAGGCCTACGATCCCGATCAGGTCGGCGTCCTGATCGCCGACGTGCGAATGCCCGGCATGAGCGGGCTGGAACTCCAGGAAGCACTGATCGCACGACAGGCACCCATTCCCATCGTGTTCATTACCGGACACGGCGACGTGCCCATGGCCGTCTCCACCATGAAGAAGGGTGCCGTCGACTTTCTCGAGAAACCGTTCAACGAAAGCGATCTGCGCGAGATCGTGGCCCGCATGCTCGAAGACGCGGCAGAGCGCGTCAACCAGGCCCGCGCGCGACGCGACCAGCAGGCCGTGCTCAGCCGCCTCACGGCCCGCGAGCAGCAGGTGCTGGAACGCATCGTCGCAGGCCGCCTGAACAAGCAGATCGCCGGTGATCTGAACATCAGTATCAAAACCGTAGAAGCCCACCGGGCCAACATCATGGAAAAACTTGAAGTCACCACCGTGGCCGATCTCATGAAGATCGCGCTCACTAGCTCAGAGGGCTCGGCATGAGCGCTCGCATCATCGATGGCAAGGCGCTGTCCGACTCGGTACGCGCCGAAGTTGCCGAACGCGTCAAGGCGCTCGCCGCCCAGGGTATCCAGCCGGGTCTGGCCGTCGTCCTGGTGGGTGAAGACCCCGCCTCTCAGGTTTACGTGCGCAACAAGGCCGCGGCCTGTGAAAAAGCCGGCCTGCATTCGCGCGTGATCCGCATGGGCGAAGACACCACCGAAGCCGAACTGCTCGACGTCGTGCGTCAGCTCAACGAGGATTCCGCCATTCACGGAATCCTGGTCCAGTTGCCGCTGCCGGGCCACATGAATACGGCGAAGGTCATCGAAACCATCGCGGCTCACAAAGACGTCGACGGTTTTCATATCAGCAATGCCGGCCTGCTCATGACGGGCAAGCCCCTGTTCAGGCCCTGCACCCCGTACGGTGTGATGCGCATGCTCGAATCCGAGGGCGTACCGCTGCGCGGCGCCGAAGCCGTGATCGTGGGCGCCAGCAATATCGTGGGCAAACCCATGGCCATGCTGCTGCTGGCCGCCGGTGCCACGGTCACGCTGTGCAACTCCAAAACGCGCGATCTGGGTGCGCAGACCCGTCGTGCCGACGTGCTGGTCGTGGCCACCGGCCGCCCGGGCATCGTCACGGGCGACATGATCAAGCCGGGTGCCGTGGTGATCGACGTGGGCATCAACCGGCTGCCCGACGGCCGACTGGTGGGCGACGTCGATTTCGAATCGGCCCGCCAGGTTGCCGGCGCCATCACGCCGGTGCCCGGTGGTGTGGGCCCCATGACCATCGCCATGCTTCTGGTCAATACGATCGAAGCCGCTGAACGCAGCGCCGCCGGCGCTGCGCTGCAAACGCAATAAGTAGAGTCCGCCACATCAAATGTCTCAGAATCCCCTGCTGGTCCCCGTTTCCTCGCTGCTCGATTACGCGTCCATCCGCCCCGAACACATCGAATCCGCCATTCCCGCCCTCATCGACGCGGCGCGGGCGGCGGTCGAACGGGCTGCCGACCCGGGCCTGCCCGCCACGTGGGAGGCCATCATCGAGCCACTGGAAGACGCCAGCGAACGGCTCTGGCGCGCATGGTCGGTCGCCGGCCACTTGAACGGCGTCGTCAACACACCCGAAATCCGCAACGCCTACAACGCCTGCCTGCCGGCCATCACGGCCTACTCGACCTGGGTCGGGCTGCACCGCGGGCTGTATGCGCAATACAAACGCCTGCGTGAACCGGCACCGTATGCGGCGCTCACGCCAGCGCGCCAGCGCATCGTCGATCTCGCGCTGCGCGACTTCCGCCTGAGCGGCGTCGAGCTCGAAGGCGAGGCCCGCGAGCGCTACACGGTTATTTCCGATGCCCTCGCACAGGCCTCGCAAAAGTTCTCGGAAAACGCGCTCGACGCCGTCGACACCTGGGCTCTGCACATTACCGACCCGACGCAACTGGAAGGCATTCCCGCCGACGTCGTCGACACGGCCCGCACAACGGCCCAAGCCGCCGGCAAAGAAGGCTGGACACTCACCCTGAAGATGCCCTGCTACCTGCCCGTGATGCAGCATGCGCGCGACCGCCGGGTGCGCGAGCAGCTGTACCGGGGGTACGGCACCATTGCCTCCGACCAGGGCGATACGCGCTACGACAATTCGCAGCTCATCGAGCAGCTGCTCACGCTGCGCGCCGAAGAAGCCGGCCTGCTCGGCTTCGACAGCTTTGCCGACATGCGCCTGGAAACCCGCATGGCCGACTCGCCCGCTCAGGTTCTCGAATTCCTGCGCGAACTGGCCGCGCGGGCACGGCCCTACGGCGAGCGCGATCTGGCCGAACTGCGGGAATTTGCCGCCCGTGAGCTGGGTATCGACACACTCGAGCCGTGGGATATCCCCTTTGCATCCGAGCGGTTACGTGAGGCACGCTACGCCTATTCCGAGGAAGAGGTTCGTCAGTATTTCACCGAACCCCGCGTGCTCGAAGGCCTGTTCGACGTGGTGGGTCGCCTGTTCGACGTACGGTTGCGGCCGGTCGACGTGCCGGTATGGCACGAAGACGCCCGGGCATACGACGTACACGATGCGAGCGGCGAATCGCTGGGTACGCTGTATCTCGACCTGTATGCGCGTCAGGGCAAACAAAGCGGTGCCTGGGTCGACAGCGAACGTTCCCGCCGCCGCACGCCGGCCGGCCTGCAAACGCCCGTGGTTTACCTCACCTGCAACTTCTCTCGTCCTTCGGGCGAGCGCCCCAGCCTGCTGACGCACGACGACGTCATCACGCTGTTTCACGAAAGCGGCCATGCGCTTCACGCCCTGCTGTCCCGCGTGGACGACCCGGGGGTGTCGCCGTTCGCCAGTGTGGAATGGGATGCGATCGAGCTGCCGTCGCAGTTCATGGAGAACTTTTGCTGGGAATGGTCGGTCATCCAGTCACTGACCCGCCATGTCGACACCGGCGAACCGCTGCCGCGCAGTCTTTACGACAAGATGCTGGCAGCGCGCAATTTCCAGAGCGGCATGCAGATGCTGCGCCAGATCGAGTTCGGCCTGTTCGACATGCTGATTCACCGGCGCAATGCCGGGCAGCCCATCAGCGAAGTGCTTGCTACACTCGACGAGGTACGCCGTGAGGTGGCGGTCATCTTCCCGCCCTCCTGGCACCGCTTCCCCCACAACTTCTCGCACCTGTTTGCGGGCGGCTACGGGGCCGGCTATTACAGCTACAAGTGGGCCGAGGTGCTTTCGGCCGACGCTTACGCGGCCTTCGAGGAAGCCGCGACTCAGGCACCCGACGGCACGCGTGACACACTCGATCCCGCCACGGGCCGACGTTTCCTCGACGAGATCCTGGCGGTGGGTGGCATACGACCTGCCGCAGAATCCTTCCGCGCGTTCCGGGGTCGTGAGCCGTCGCTTGAAGCCCTGCTACGCCACAGCGGCATGCAGGATACGATACCGGCTCACTGAACGCACGATCCGGGCAATGCACATACTGGCGTTGCCCGGTCACCCGTCGCAGCTGGGAGGTTCATACCATGACACGCCATTCAATTAACCGTTACACCTTGCGCGGTCCTGCCCGACGCGTGGTGCTGGCGGCGCTGCCAGTGGCCGCCGCGCTTTTCACAGCACCCGTGCCGGCTCAAAACATCGACCCCGATACGCTGCCGGGACAGGCTGCCACCACCACGGCTGATGATCAGCGTCATGCTCCGGGCGCCGACTCCACGATTCACCCCATCCGGGGCTTTCTTCCCGACCTGAAATTTGAACTGGTGGCGGCCGGCGAGAAAACGCTGACCGAGAAACACTTCGAGGGCAAGGTGGTCATGATGTTCTTCGGTTACGCCAGTTGCCCGGACATCTGCCCCACCACCATGGCCGCCCTTGCCGCCGTTATGGAGAACCTTGGTGAAGCCGCTCGCCATGTCCGGGTCATTTTCATCAGCGTCGACCCGCATCGCGATACGCCCGAGATCCTCCAGGCGTACGTCAACGCCTTCGACAGCCGCTACGCCATCGGCCTGACGGGCACCGAAAAACAGATCGAACGCGTGGCACGACGCTACCGTGTTGCCTATCAGATCGAGAAACCGCGCGGCGACAACCCCAACGACTACGAGGTGGCGCACAGCCGGGGCATCTACATTTTCGACAGCCGCGGCAAGGCGCGCATGCTGGCGTCCGACGGTGAATCGGTCGAGAAACTCACGGCAGCGGTGCGTGAACTGCTGCCCGATGCGTCTTAACAGTACACAGACAGAGAGGCTTCATGTCACAGAACACCGAGTACCAGCCCCCTGAAGTATGGGTCGCGCCTGAAAGCATCGACGGCCGCTTTGGCGGCATCAACCGGCCCGAAGCCGGTGCGCGTTACGAAGCCGAGCTGCCGCGCGGTACACATCCGCTGCAGCTTTACTCGCTGGCCACGCCCAATGGCCAGAAAGTCACCATCATGCTCGAGGAACTGCTCGCCGCAGGCGTGCACGAAGCCGAATACGATGCGCACCTGATTCGCATCATGAAGGAAGAGCAGTTTTCAAGCGGCTTTGTGGCCATCAACCCGAACTCGAAGATTCCGGCTCTGGTCGACTACAGCGAGCCGCAGCCCGTTCGGGTGTTCGAATCCGGCTCGATTCTGCTGTATCTGGCTGAAAAGTTCGGCCGCTTCCTGCCCGATGCACGCGCTGCCCGCACCGAAACGCTGAACTGGCTGTTCTGGCTGCAAGGCTCGGCACCCTTCATCGGCGGCGGCTTCGGGCATTTCTATGCCTATGCGCCCTTCAAGCAGGAATACCCCATCAATCGCTACACAATGGAAACCAAGCGGCTGCTCGACGTGCTGAATCGCCGCCTGGCCGAGGTGCGCCATGTGGCGGGCGACGACTACACCATTGCCGACATGGCAGCGTGGCCCTGGTTCAGCGGGCTGATGAACGATACGGTATACGGGGCTGCCAAATTCCTGAACGCCGAGCGCTACACACACGTGCGCCGCTGGGTCGACGAGATTGCGGCCCGCCCGGCCGTGGAACGGGGCGTGATCGTGAACAGCACCAACGGCGAGCCCCATGAGCAGCTGCGCACGCGGCACAGCGCCGCCGACATCGACGCTGTGCTGGCAGCGCGCCGCAAGCGCTGAGCGCAGCAGTCGTCTCGCACGCTGCGCACCGGGTCGGGAGGCGGGCCTTGCACAGAGCTGCAAGGCTGCCACACGCCTGTCGCCAACTATTCAGCCATTTCACCGGCCAGGCGCTGCAGCGCGGTGCGTACGCCTTCTTCGATCACGGGATGATAAAACGGCATGGCGAGCATCTGCTGCACCGTGAGCCGTTGCTGCACCGCCCAGGCGAGCAGATGCGCGATGTGCTCCATGGCCGGGCCGGCCATCTCGGCGCCGATGAACACACCGGAATCGCGTTCGGCATACACCCGCAGCTTGCCGCGGTTCTTCAGCATGATGCGTGAGCGCCCCTGATCGGCGAAGTCGACTTCGGCCACCGCGGCGTCGGGGGGCAGTTCGTTGAATCGCAGGCCCACCGCCGCAAGCTGCGGATCGGTAAAGACGATGGACAATGCTGCGCGACGCTCGGCAGCCTGAACATCAGGGTAACGGGCGGCATTGCGCCCCGCTATTCGGCCGTCGTCGGCGGCCTCGTGCAGCAGCGGCAGTATTCCGTTGACATCACCCGCGATGAAGATGGGTGTCTCGCCGATGCGCAGCGTTGCCGGATCGAACAGCGGGCGGCCCCGTTCATCGAGCTTGATCGAGGTATTTTCGAGCCCCATGCCTTCGAGATTGGGCACCCGGCCGGCTGCCAGCAGCACGTATTCGAACCGCTCGACGACCTCGGCGCAACCCGGTACCTGGTAGCGCACCTCGGCCTCGGAGCCCACCCGCCGCACGCCCAGAATCGCGGCATCCAGGCACAGATCAAGCTCGTTGCGAAAAGCAGCCAGCGCACTCTGATACACCAGCGGGTCGCGCAGGCCGCCGATATGCGCACTGCGTTGCACGATGCGCGTACGCACCCCCAGGCGGCTGAGCGCCTGGCCGAGCTCGAGCCCGATTACGCCCGCGCCCAAGACGAGCACGCTTTCGGGCAGATCGTGCCATTCAAAAACGTCGTCATTCACGATTGCCCGTTCGCCCAGCGGTTCGTACTGCGCCGGCACGTTGGGGCGCGTGCCGGTGGCGATGACAATGGCGCGTGCCTCGACACGCGTGTGCCCGCCCACGTCGAGCACCGTATCGGAAACGAAGCGCGCACGGCCACGCAGTTTGTCTTCTTCGGGCATGCTTTCAATACTGCGCAGCGTGAAGCCGACGAAGCGATCGCGCTCACGCCGCACCCGCTCCATGACTTCGCGACCATCGATACGCAGGCCGCCCACATGCACACCGAACGATGCTGCATCGCGGGCACCCTGCGCGGCGTCGGCCGCGGCAATGAGCAGTTTGGAGGGCATGCAGCCCACGCGGGCACACGTTGTACCGTAGGGGCCGTCTTCGATCAGCACGACGCGGGCGCCTTCCCGGGCGGCAGCGCGCCACGCCGTCATGCCCGCCGTGCCGGCGCCAATGACGGCAACATCGACCTGCAGCGTCTTCACGGCCGGTATTCCTTCACGAACTGACGAAAGTCGGGCCGCGTAACGGGAAAGACCTCGTCGATGGGCGTGCCCACGGCCAGATAGCCCATGAAGCGGTAATCGAGCGGATCGAAGCCCAGCATTTCGTTCACTTCGTCGATATAGGTGCCCAGGCCCGTGCTCCAGAATGCGCCGAACCCCAGCATGTGTGCAGCGTTCAACATGTTCATGGCCGCCGCACCGACGGCCAGCATGCGTTCGTGTTCGGGTATCTTTACGTTGCCGTGATCGCGATGGCAGGCCAGCGCGATGAGCAGCGGCACTTCTTTCAGCCAGCGGCGGGCGTTCTCTTCCTTCTGCGGGGGTATGGGTGAATCGGACGCCTGCGCGGTGGCGAACAGCTTGTCGACGAACTGCGGCATGACATCTTGCCGGATCAGTGCAAAGCGCCAGGGCCGCAGCCTGCCGTGATCAGGTGCCGACATGGCCGCCTGCAGTATGAGTTTCAGCTGATGTTCGTCGGGCCCCGGAGCCCTGACGAACTTGATTGACTGACGATTCAACAGATACGTGATTGATTGCTCTGACATTGTTCCTTCCTGGTAACCCCCGCGCCCCATTGCGCAACCGGGTCGGCACTATGCCGGGCGGCCGCTGGCGGCAGCCTGACGGGCGATGATCATTTCGGCTTTCATGTCGCGAATGGCCTTTTCCCAGCCGTCGAAAACCGCCTGCGCCACAATGGCATGACCGATGTTCAGTTCGGCAATGCCGTCGATGGCGGCAATGGCCTGCACGTTACGGTAATGCAGGCCATGGCCCGCGTTGACACGCAGGCCCAGGGTGAGGCCATATTCCACGCCCTTTCGTATGCGTGCGAGTTCCGTTTCACGCGCCCCAGGGTCGGCATCGGCCTGCGCATACTTGCCCGTATGAAGTTCCACGACCGTTGCTCCGGCTCGCTGCGCCGCATCGAGCTGGGCGGCTTCGGCGTCGATGAAAAGCGAAACACGTATTCCGGCGTCGTGCAAGCGTGAGACGGCATCACGAACGGAATCGAAATGGGTCACGACGTCGAGCCCGCCTTCGGTCGTGAGCTCCTGACGCCGTTCGGGCACCAGGCAGACGTCGTGCGGCCGGATGCGGCATGCGATCTCGAGCATGGCCGGCGTGATCGCGCATTCGAGATTCATGCGGGTACGCAGTATCGGGCGGATCGCCTCGACGTCGGCGTCTTGAATATGGCGCCGGTCTTCGCGCAGATGCAGCGTAATGAGGTCGGCTCCGGCGTCTTCGGCGCGCCGGGCGGCCTCGACCGGATCGGGGTACACCGTATGGCGCTGCTGGCGCAGCGTGGCGACGTGATCGATGTTCACGCCCAGCTCTATCATGGCAAGCCTCCTAAAACCCCTATTATGGGCTTTTTCGGGAAATCAGGCATTGACGTGATGCGCATCGCCGCCCTGACCTGCCATGAATGTCAGCTGACGCCCTAGCCGTTCGCCTTGGCCGGCTGCTCGAGCGGCACGTCGCTGGCGGTTTCCCTGAGCCAGCCGCCGCCCAGCGCCTTGTACAGGGCCACCCGGTTCAACAGCGACTCCATGCCCACCTGCAGGAACGCCTGCTGCACCGAATACAGATTCACCTCGGCATTTTGCACCTGCAAAAAGCTGTCGACTCCCGTTTCGTAGCGCAGATTCGCCAGCCGCAACGCCTCGCGTGCAGTGGCTTCGAGCGCCCGCATGGCGTCGAGCTGGTGCGAATAGGTGGCCTCACCCGCAAGGGCATCGGCCACCTCGCGAAATGCGGTCTGGATCGCCTTCTCGTACTCCGCCACGGCGCGAACCTTACGCGCTTCGGCCAGATCGAGCCCGCCGGCAAGCCCGCCGTTGAAGATAGGCACCTGGATCTGCGGCTGATACTGCCAGTAGCGATTGCCGCCGGAAAACAGCCCGCCCAGCTGCGGGCTGGCAAAGCCCAGCAGCCCCGTAATGGAAATGTTGGGGAAGAACGCGGCGCGGGCTGCGCCGATATTGGCATTGGCTCCGATCAGCGCGTGCTCCGCACCAATGATGTCGGGGCGCCGCACCAGCAAGTCGGACGGCAGACCGACGGGAATCGAGGCAAGCACCTGATCGCGACCGAATACGGCGGGCTCGGGCAGATCGTCGGGCAGCGGTGCACCCACCAGCAGCTGCAGAGCATTGAGCGCCTGCGCCTCGACGCGCCGCATCGACTGCTGATCGGCCCGAATCGTTTCGACCTGGCCGCGCGCCTGCTGCAGGTCGAGCGCCGAAGCCACGCCCGTGTCGTAACGGGCCTGCACGAGGCGCAGCGTGGCCTCGCGCGACTGCAAGGTCTTGACCATGAGTTCCTGCAGCTGCTGCGCGGTTCGCAGCCGGAAGTAAGCCTCGGCCACCTGCGATACCAGATTGATGTGCACAGTGCGCCGTGCCTGCGCCGTGGCCAGGTATTGCTGGCGCGCCGCTTCGCTCAGGTTGCGCAACCGCCCGAAAAAGTCCAGCTCGAAGGTGGTCATGGCCGCCCCGGCCATGTAGGTACGCGACACACTGGGGCTGTCAGGGCCGCCCAGACGCATGTCTTCGGGGTTGCGGGTGATTTGTGCGTTGCCGCCCACGCCAAAGGTGGGCAGCCGGTCGGAATCGGCGATGCCGTACTGGGCACGGGCCTCTTCCACGCGCGCCACCGCAATGCGCATGTCGCGGTTGTTGTCGAGCGCCAGGCCGATCAGGTCGCGCAGACGCGGATCGGTGAAGAATTCCTGCCAGCCGAGGTCGGCGCCATAACGCACACCCGCCGCTTCGGCCCCGCCGGCCGGTACGGCGGCGGCCTGCGGATAGGCCGTGGGTACCGGTGCCACGGGCCGCTCGTATTCGGGAGCCAGCGAGCAGCCGGCCAGTGCGGCGGCCACCAGCACGGGAAACAGCTTGAGGCGAACGGATTCAGCAGTGATCATGATGAATTCTTGTCTGAGGGCTGCTGCGTATCAGCCTGACCCGCGGCAGTGGCGGCTGCCGTGGCAGGAACGGGATGCGCGGCATGCGCCCCAAGCAGTCGGGGGCGGGTCTTGAAGATGGACAGGACAACGACGAAGAACGTCGGCACGAAAATCACGGCCAGAGGTGTGGCAGCCAGCATGCCACCCAGCACGCCAAAGCCTACCGCATTCTGGCTCGCGGCGCCTGCGCCGGTGGCCAGGGCGAGCGGCACCACCCCCAGAATGAAGGCGAACGACGTCATCAGAATCGGGCGGAAACGCAGACGCGCCGCCTCGACGGTTGCATCGAGCAGGTTCGCACCTGCCGCATAGGCGTCCTTCGCAAATTCCACGATCAGGATCGCGTTCTTGGCCGATAAGCCGATGACCGTCACCATGCCCACCTGAAAGTAAACGTCGTTCACCAGGCCAACCCCGGTCACCATCGCCACCGCGCCCAGCATGCCCAGCGGTACGGCAAGCATGACGGAAAGCGGAATGGCCCAGCTTTCGTACAGGGCGGAAAGAATCATGAAGACCACCAGCACGGCGAGCCCCAGCAGTATGGCAGTCTGATTGCCGGCCTGGATTTCCTGATACGACAGGCCCGTCCATTCGTAGGTGAAGCCCGACGGCAGTTCCGACACCAGACGCTCCATTTCGGCCATCGCCTGACCGGTGGAATAACCCGGAGCCGCATTCCCGCCGATACGCGTGGACGCATAGCTGTTGTAGCGCACCACCTGTGTGGCACCCGGCTCCCACTCCATAGTGACGAACGCCGACAGCGGCACCATGCCACCCTGATTGTTGCGGGCGTTCAGACGCAGAATCGCTTCGGTGGACATGCGGTGGTCCTGATCGGCCTGCACCCAGACGTTCTGCACCCAGCCCTGGTTCGTGAACTTACCCACGAACGAGGAACCCAGCGCCGTGGAAATGAGCGAGGCCGCCTCGCTGAAGTCGACGCCCAGCGCCGCTGCCTTCTCGCGGTCGATGCGGATCGAAAGTTGCGAGCCGCCGGACAGGCCGGTGAGACGCACGCCGTCGAGCACGGGACTCTGGCTGGCCTTCATGAGCAGTTCCTGCGTGGCCGCCATGAGGGCGTCCTGCCCCATGCCGGCCCGGTCTTCCAGCCGCATGTCGAAGCCCGACGCGTTGCCCAGCGAAGAAATGGCCGGCGGCACGATCGAGAACACCATGGCGTCGGGAATGCCGAACAGCAGGTTCTGAACCGCCTTGGCCGACAGCGCCTGCGCGGAATTCTCGTAGCCCTTGCGTTCTGAAAAATCCTTGAGCGGTACGAAGGCAATGGCGGAATTCAGCCCGTTGCCGTTGAAGCTGAAGCCCTGCACCGTAATGATGTTTTCCACCTGCGGCTGCTGGCTGAAGAAGGCCTCGACCTTTTCGATCACTTCCACCGTACGATTGGCGGTGGCGCCCGCGGGCAGCTCGATGTTGGCAATCACGTAACCCTGGTCTTCTTCGGGAAGAAAGCCGGTGGGCAGGCGAAAGTACATCCATCCCAGCAGGGCAACCAGCACGACGAAAAGCAGCATCATGCGCCCCGTACGCTTGAGGCTGCGTGCCACCCACCCTTCATAGCGGCCCGTGATTTTGTCGAACGTGCGGTTGAACCAGCCGAAGAAGCCGCGTTTGCTCTCGTGATGCCCCTTGGGAATGGGCTTGAGGAAGGTTGCGCAGAGCGCCGGCGTGAACGACAGGGCCAGAAAACCCGAAAACATGATCGACACGGCCATCGCCACCGCGAACTGGCGATAGATGACGCCCACCGAACCGCTCATGAAGGCAAGCGGCAGGAACACTGCACTCAGAACCAGCGTGATGCCCACGATGGCCCCCGAGATCTGCGGCATGGCCTTGCGCGTGGCTTCGCGTGGCGGCAGACCCTCCTCTACCATGATGCGCTCGACGTTCTCGACCACCACGATGGCGTCGTCGACCAGAATGCCGATTGCCAGCACCATGGCGAACATGGTGAGCACGTTCACGGACATGCCCAGGGCATGCATGACGGCAAAGGCCCCCATCATGGCCACCGGCACGACCAGTGCCGGAATCAGGGTGTAACGGACGTTCTGCAGGAAGACGTACATCACCACGAACACCAGCAGCATCGCTTCGAACAGGGTATGCAGCACCTGCTCGATCGACAGTTCGACGTAGGGCGAGGTGTCGTAGGGAATGGCGTAGGTGATGTTCTGCGGGAACAGCTCTGCCAGCTCCGCCATGCGGGCCTTCACGCCTTCGGCGGTCGACAACGCGTTGGCTTCCGGCGTAAGCGAGATGGCAAAGGCGGCGGTCGGCTTGCCGTTCAGGCGCGCACCGAACATGTAGTTGTCGGAACCCACCTCGATGCGCGCGACGTCAGACAGCTTGACGGTGGAACCGTCGAGATTCGAGCGCAGGATGATGTTGCTGAATTCCTCGACGGTTGCCAGTTCGCCGTTGACCACGATCGGCGCCGATACCCGTTGCGTGCCGGGGTTGGGTGGCGAACCCAGCATGCCACCCGGCACCAGCCGGTTCTGGGCAGAAATGGCCGCATTGACCTCGGCCATGCTCATGTTGAAACCGATCAGCTTTTCGGGGTCGACCCAAATGCGCATGGCACGCGGGGACTCGAACAGCTGGAAGCGCCCCACCCCCTCGACCCGCGAAATGGGGTTCTGCAGGTTGCGGGTAATGTAATCGGCCAGTTCCTGAGCACTGACAGAGCCGTCGGTGGACGACATGGTGACCACCAGCAGGAAGCCGGTATTCACCTGTGACACCTTCAGCCCCTGCTGTACGACGGCAGCCGGCAGCGACGACGTGATGTTGGAAATGCGGTTCTGCACGTCGACCTGGGCCATGTCGGGGTCGGTGCCCGGCTCGAAGGTCACCTTCAGTTCCATCTGCCCGTTGGAATCGCTGACCGACTCGTAATAGAGCAGCCCCTTGGCGCCGTTCAGCTCGTTTTCGATAACGCTCGCCACCGACGTGGACACGTCGAGGGCCGAGGCACCCGGGTAGGTGGCCCGGATCTCGATGGTGGGCGGCGCGACATCGGGGTACTGCGCCACGGGCATATTGGGTATCGCAAGCAGGCCGGCCAGGGTAATGCCCAGGGCAACGACCCACGCGAAAATCGGGCGGTCAATGAAAAACAGCGGCATGCGTGCTCCTCAACCCTTGGTCGGGGTTTCAGTGTCGGCAGCCGGCTTCGCATCACCGCCGCCCTGCCCCGGCGCACCGGGTTGACCCGGAGCACCAGGCTTCGCCCCCGGATTCCAGGGCATCGGCTGCACGGGCGCGCCCGGGCGGATCTTCTGGAAACCCTCGACAATAACCATGTCTCCCGCCGACAGCCCCTTGTAGATCAGGTACTTGCCGTCGATCTCGGGGCCGACGGCCACCGCAACGGGATGCACCACCCCGTCGCGTACGACCATCAGCGTGTTCAACCCGTCGGGCGTACGCTGTATCGCCTGCACCGGCACCAGCAATGCGTCTTCATCAACACCCTGCTGCAGGCGCACGCGAACGTACATGCCCGGCAGCAGGATCTCGTCGGGGTTGTCGATTTCGCCACGCAGCGTGACCTGAGCCGTGGAGGGGTCGACCGCCACGCCCGAGAACAGCAGGCGCCCCTTGTGCGGGTATACGGTGCCGTCTTCGAGCAGAACTTCGATTTCGACGTGTTCGGTGTCGTTCTGCTTGAGGATGCCTTCTTCCAGAGCCTTGCGCAGCATGGCCAGTTGGGTGGTGGATCGCGTGATGTCGATATAGACGCGACTGAGCTGCTGCACCGTGGCCAGCTGGGTGGCGTTCTGTGCACTCACGAGCGCGCCCTCGGTCACCAGCGACTTGCCGATGCGCCCGTCGATGGGTGAATCGATGCGAGTGTAGCCCAGATTGATCTCGGCCGATTGCACGGCCGCACGGGCGGCAGCAATCGCGGCTTCGGCCTGCTGGGCGGCCGCCTGGGCGTTATCGTATTCCTGGCGGCTGATCGCGTTTGACTTGACCAGCGTGGCGTAGCGTTTGGCCTGCACACGCGCCGCACTCGCGTCGGCTTCAACACGCTGCAATTCGGCACGGGCGCGATTCAGCTCGGCCTCATAGGGGGCCGGATCAATGGTGAACAGAAGCTGGCCTTCCTTGACCTCGCTGCCCTGATCGAAATTGATTTCCTTGACGATGCCCGTGACACGCGCGCGAATCTGGGCATCCTTGATCGCTTCCACGCGACCAGGCAGCTGCGCATACACCTGCGTCGGCGTGGGCTGGACCGTGATCACGCTGACCGGCACCTTCATGCCGGCCATGTCAGGCTTAGGAGATTCGTTGTCACATGCTGCCAGAACCACCATGGAAATCGCGGCGCACAGCACCGAGATCCTGCGCCTGAACGGCAAGCCACGCAACGGCATAGATACCCCTTTTTTTGCGGGTCGGCACCGACCCGTTCATTCTTGGTTCGACCACTGTGCACCCGGCGCGAGGCTGCGCCCCGGCCATGTCTGCCAGATGCACTATGCGGCAAAAGCAGCAAGTATAAAACGAAAGCGACCGCGGTTCGCGCATAATCAAGAGGGGTTTTCCCAAGGCATGCTAATTGCAATCGGTAAAAGGAGTGACCATCAGCCGGCCATTCGCCGGCCCATATCTGAAAAAGAAAGGAGAATGAAATGACCGCCTCCCCTCCAGTATTCGAGAGGAAGTGATGCGTCAGAGCGTGGGGATGAGCAGGAAGG
>JAUZQE010000036.1 GCA_030733815.1 Yanghanlia caeni | reverse complement strand
GCCTGCCGGAGCCGTTTGCGCCCCCGCCACTGCGACCACTCGTTTGCTGAGCCCTGCATCATACCACGATTCAGAAGCCCCGCGTGCACGTTGAACAATCAACCTGCCCTTGCCGCCGCCTTCTCTCGATTCAGCGTGCCAATACGGCAACAGCAGACCGGGCTTTAAGCGCGAGACTTAAGGGTTAACCCGGAGGTCTCGTGAAGCAAGGAAGCGAACTATAGCATGAAAAATTTGGGGTGTGCAAATCACCCTCAAAAAGAAGCAGAGCATGAGCATGGGCGCCGCTTCGTCAGCCCGGCTGCACGCAAATTATCCGCTCGAAAACGGAGATACGCTCGAAAATCGAGACACGTGAACCCCACTGCGAACCAGCATACTGAGGTGCCGAAATGGCAACACCCCCGCACGCCCATATACAGGCATTGCGGGGGTGTTGCTGACAGGCATCGCAAACGCAATGCTGCCAAAGGTGGTTCAGTGGCGGGCGCCCCGGGTGGTTTTGAACTTGCGGGCTGCGGCCGCCTGGGCGGCCAGCATGGCAAGTTCGGCTTCCACCACGGCGATGTCTGCCTTGTCTTTCGCGTTGGCCAACGCTTCTTCGGCACGCTTGCGCGCTTCGATTGCCTTGGCCTCGTCGAGATCTTCGGCACGGATCGCGGTGTCGGACAACACCGTTACACCACCGGGCTGAACTTCGAGAATTCCGCCAGCCACGAAGATGTTCACTTCGGTGTCGTCGGTCAGCACGATCTTCACCGTACCCGGGCGGATCCGCGAAATCAGCGGAGTGTGCCCGGGCAGGATGCCCAGCTCGCCGGCTTCGCCAGGCAGCGCAACAAATTTGGCTTCGCCGCCAAACAGCTGCTCTTCCGCACTGACGACATCAACTTGCAGGTAGGCCATATTGGATCCTTATTGGATGGTCTTGGCTTTTTCGAATGCTTCGTCGATGGAGCCAACCATGTAGAAGGCCTGCTCCGGCAGGGCGTCGCACTCGCCGTCCACGATCATCTTGAAGCCGCGCAGCGTTTCTGCCAGCGGCACGTACTTGCCAGGCGAACCCGTGAACACTTCCGCAACGTGGAAGGGCTGCGACAGGAAACGCTGGATCTTGCGTGCGCGGGCCACAACCTGCTTGTCTTCGGGCGAAAGTTCATCCATGCCCAGAATCGCGATAATGTCGCGCAGTTCTTTGTAGCGCTGCAGCGTTTGCTGAACGCCGCGGGCGATCAGGTAATGTTCTTCGCCAACGATCTGCGGGTCGAGCTGACGGCTGGTGGAGTCGAGCGGGTCGACGGCGGGGTAAATACCCAGCGCCGCGATGTCACGCGACAACACGACCGTGGAGTCGAGGTGAAGGAAGGTGGTGGCGGGCGACGGGTCGGTCAAGTCGTCGGCAGGAACGTACACAGCCTGAATCGAGGTAATGGAACCCGTTTTCGTAGATGTAATGCGCTCTTGCAGCTTACCCATTTCTTCCGCCAGCGTGGGCTGATAACCCACCGCAGAAGGCATACGGCCCAGCAGAGCCGACACTTCGGTACCGGCCAGCGTGTAGCGGTAGATGTTGTCGACGAAGAACAGGATGTCGCGGCCTTCGTCGCGGAATTTTTCGGCCATGGTCAGGCCGGAAAGCGCCACACGCAGACGGTTGCCGGGGGGCTCGTTCATCTGACCGAACACCATGGCCACCTTGGATTCTTCGAGCTTGTCGAGCTGAATCACGCCGGCTTCGGCCATTTCGTGATAGAAGTCGTTGCCCTCGCGAGTACGCTCACCCACGCCCGCGAACACCGACAGACCACTGTGCGCCTTGGCGATGTTGTTGATGAGCTCGAGCATATTCACGGTCTTGCCCACACCGGCACCACCGAACAGACCGACCTTACCGCCCTTGGCAAACGGGCAGATCAGGTCAATAACCTTGATGCCGGTTTCGAGCAGTTCAACCGAGGGAGAGAGTTCGTCGAACTTGGGGGCGTCTTGGTGAATGGCACGCGTTTCGGTGGCATCGATGGGGCCGCGCTCGTCGATTGGGCGACCGAGCACGTCCATGATGCGGCCCAGAGTGGGCACACCCACGGGCACCGAGATGGGTGCACCGGTGTTGGTCACGGCCATGCCGCGGCGCAGGCCGTCGGAAGAGCCCATGGCGATGGTGCGCACCACGCCGTCGCCCAGCTGCTGCTGAACCTCGAACGTCAGGTCTTTTTCAGCGAATGCGGAGCTGTCATCGGCGAGCTTGAGCGCGTCGTAGATGTTGGGAATGCTGTCGCGGGGGAACTGAATATCCACCACGGCGCCGATGCACTGAACGATGGTACCGTTGCTCATGTTTAGTCCTTGCTAAATATCTTATGGGGTGCCACAGCGTCAGACTGCAGCAGCGCCCCCCACGATTTCCGAAATCTCTTTGGTAATGGCCGCCTGGCGGGTTTTGTTGTAGACCAGCTGCAGATCGTCGATAACCTTCTTCGCGTTGTCGGACGCTGCCTTCATGGCCACCATGCGCGCCGATTGCTCGGACGCCATGTTCTCGGCAACCGCCTGGTACACCAGGCCTTCCACGTAACGCAGAAGCAGGTCGTCGATCACCGCCTTGGCATCGGGCTCGTAGATGTAATCCCAGCCATACTGCGACGGTGCAGTGCCATTGCCGTTTGCAGCCGCGTCCTCGCCTTCTGTCTGGAAGGGGTCGGTGAGGCCGCTGGGCAAAGGCAGCAGGCGCACAAAAATGGGCTCCTGCCGCATGGTGTTCACAAAACGGTTGCTCGCCAGGTACACGGCGTCGATTTTGCCGTCGACGAAATCGTCGAGCTGTACCTTGATGGCGCCGATGAGACGATCGAGGTTGGGCTGGTCGCCCAGCTGCACTTCCTGCGAGACGATCTTGGCGTCGATGCGGCCAAGCGTGCTGGCACCCTTGCTGCCCAATGCGGTGAACTGGACATCCAGCCCCTTCTCCTGGAACTCCTTGTACCGGGCCAGCACCAGACGCATGATGTTGGTATTCAAGCCCCCGCACAGACCCTTGTCGGTGGTGACCACAACCACACCGACGGAACGGATGTCGCGTTCCATCATGTAGGGGTGCCTGTAATCGGGGTGCGCTTGCATGAGGTTGGCTGCGATTTCGCGCACCTTGGTTGCGTAAGGCCGGCCCGCACGCATGCGGTCTTGAGCCTTGCGCATCTTCGATGCCGCAACCATCTCCATGGCTTTGGTGATCTTGCGCGTGTTCTGCACGCTCTTGATCTTGTTTCTGATTTCCTTGATTCCGGCCATTTCTGTTTCCTGAGAAGGCGTTGAGGCAGGCTTGCAACCGCACTGCCAGGCATGTGATGGGAAGCCTTATAGCTTCCCGACCATCAGCCCGCCTGGATCAAAAAGCACCGTGCTTTTTGAAATCCTGGATCGCCGAAACCAGTTCGGCCTCGTCTTCCTTGGAGAGTTCCTTGGTGTCCTGAATCCGGTTGACCAGCGCTTCGTGCTTGGACTTGAGGTATTCCTTGAGCGCCTTTTCGAACGGCAGGATCTGCTCGACCTCGAGATCGTCGAGGTAGCCGTTGTTCACGGCGTACAGGGAAACGGCCTGTTCCCACACCGCAAACGGCTGGTACTGGGGCTGCTTGAGCAGTTCCACCACGCGCTTGCCGCGCTCGAGCTGACGACGGGTGGCGTCGTCGAGGTCGGACGCAAACTGCGCAAACGCAGCAAGTTCACGGTACTGCGCCAGGTCGGTACGAATACCACCGGAGAGCTTCTTGATGACCTTGGTCTGGGCGGCCCCCCCCACGCGCGACACCGAGATACCGGCGTTGATGGCGGGACGGATACCGGCGTTGAACAGGTCGGTTTCCAGGAAGATCTGACCGTCGGTAATGGAAATGACGTTGGTGGGCACGAACGCGGAAACGTCACCGGCCTGCGTTTCGATGATAGGCAGCGCCGTGAGCGAACCGGTTTGACCCTTGATTTCGCCGTTGGTGAACTTTTCGACGTACTCTTCGTTGACGCGAGCCGAGCGCTCGAGCAGACGCGAGTGCAGGTAGAAGACGTCGCCGGGGTAGGCTTCGCGGCCGGGCGGGCGACGCAGCAGCAGCGAAACCTGACGATAGGCCCAGGCCTGCTTGGTGAGGTCGTCGTAGATGATCAGGGCGTCTTCGCCGCGGTCGCGGAAGTATTCGCCCATGGTGCAGCCCGAGTACGCAGCAATGTACTGCATGGCCGCGGATTCGGACGCAGCGGCAGCCACGACGATGGTGTATTCCAGGGCGCCGTGCTCTTCGAGCTTGCGCACCACGTTGGCGATGGTGGACGCCTTCTGCCCGATGGCGACGTACACGCAGGTGACGTTCTGGCCCTTCTGGGCAATGATGGTGTCGACCGCAACGGCGGTTTTACCGGTTTGGCGGTCGCCAATGATGAGCTCGCGCTGACCACGGCCGATGGGCACCATGGCGTCGATGGCCTTGGTACCGGTTTGCAGCGGCTGCGATACCGACTTACGGGCGATTACGCCCGGTGCGACCTTTTCGATCACGTCGGTAAGCTTGGCATTGATGGGACCCTTGCCGTCGATGGGCGCGCCCAGGGCGTCGACGACGCGGCCACGCAGTTCGGGGCCGACCGGCACTTCGAGAATGCGGCCGGTGGTCTTGACCGGGTCGCCTTCGGAAACCCCGGTGTAGTCACCCAGCACCACGGCGCCGACCGAGTCGCGCTCGAGGTTCAGCGCCAGGCCGAAGACATTGTTGGGAAACTCGAGCATTTCGCCCTGCATCACGTCGGACAGACCGTGGATGCGGCAAATACCGTCGGTCACAGAAACGACCGTGCCTTGTGTGCGAATATCAGTCGACGCGCCCAGGCCTTCGATACGGGCCTTGAGCAGTTCGCTGATCTCAGACGGGTTAAGTTGCATGTTCAGACTCCTGAATCCTGTTATCTGGCGTTCGTCAGGCGGCCAGCGTATCGCGCATGCGGGCCAATTGGGCCTGCACCGAAGTGTCAAGTACCTGGTCGCCCACGACCACTCGCACACCGCCGATCAATTCGGAATCTACGGTGACGACCGGCTTGAGCTTGAGGCCGAACTTTTTCTCGAGCCCGGCAACGAGCTGCTGGACTTGTTCGTCGCTGAGCGGGAATGCACTGGTGATCTGCGCCAGCGCGGTGCCCTCGAGTTCGTTCTTGAGAAGTTCGAACTGTTCGCTGACCTGGGGCAACACCAGAATGCGGTCGTTGTCGATCAGCAGCTCGATGAAATTGCGTGCAGCGGCAGACAACGGGGATTTGACCAGACCCGTGAACAGCTCGATGCGTTTTGCGGCATTCAGCCGCGGGTCGGTCAGTGCTTCGCGCACTTCGTCGATGCTTACCAGTTGAGCAAGCTCGGACAGCAGTGTCGACCAGGACGCCAGGGCTTCCTGGTCGTCGCGGGCCGAGGCGAAAACCGCTTCGGCGTACGGTCGGGCGATAGTCGAAAGTTCAGCCATGACGTACCCTGAAATTACAGTTGCGCCTTGAGCTGATCGAGCAGCCCGGCATGAGCGTTGGCGTCGACTTCACGCTTCAGAATCTGTTCAGCACCCTTGACGGCCAGTGCCGCAACGTCGGCTCGCAGAGCTTCGCGCGCACGCTGCACTTCCTGCTGGGCATCTTGCTGGGCCTGGGCCAGAATGCGGGCCTTTTCAGCCTCGGCTTCCCGACGCGCCTGATCGATGATGGCTGCGGCCTGCTTCTCGGCTTCCACCATACGAGTATGCGTTTCGCTCTTGGCGTTGGCCTCGATCAGATTGATGCGTGCCTGGGCCTGGGCCAGGTCGGCCTTGCCTTTCTCCGCCGCAGCCAGACCATCAGCGATCTTCTGGCGGCGGTCGTCCATCGCCTTCGTGAGGGGTGGCCAGATGAACTTCATCGTAAACCACGCCAGCACGAAAAACACGATCATCTGGAAAAAGAGAGTCGCGTTTAAGTTCACGGTCGTTTTCCCTTTAATACCTTAGCGCCGAGCGGTGGCCCGCCGACGGCTAGTTTCCATGCCGCGAGACACACCGAAGTGCGCTCGCGGCCGCTATGCCCGCCACACAGGGCGGGCAGCCGTCTTACCCCACGAAGGGGTTGGCGAATGCGAACAGCATGGCGATACCGACGCCGATCAGGAAGGCCGCGTCGATCAGACCTGCGAGCAGGAACATCTTGGTTTGCAGGGCGTTCATGAGCTCGGGCTGGCGAGCCGAGGCCTCGAGGTACTTACCGCCCATGACGGCAATGCCAATGCAGCAGCCGAAGGCGCCCAGACCGATGATGAGACCGGCAGCCAGAGCAACGAAAGCGACGTCAGTCATGATAACTCCTTGGTTTTGATAACCGTGTGTGATTCAAATAGTCAAAGAAACTGCTTTGCAGGTGGCAAGCCTGCCTGTTCGACCGCAGAGGGGGGAAAGTCTCTTTGGCCGAACTGCCTTAATGGCCTTCGTGTGCCTGCCCTATGTACACAAGGGTGAGCATCATGAAGATGAAACCTTGCAGCAGCACGATGAGGATGTGGAAGATGGCCCACACCGTGCCGGCCAGAATGTGACCGATGCCGAGACCAAGGCTCATGCCATTAAATCCGGTCCATGCACCACCCAGCAGGGCGATCAGCATGAAGACAAGCTCGCCGGCAAACATGTTGCCGAACAACCGCATGCCGAGCGAAACGGTTTTCGCGGCATATTCGATGAGGTTCATGAGCAGGTTGGCAGGTGCCAGAATGATTGCACCGATGCCGTGGCCGTGGAACGGCGCACTGAACAGCTCTTTGACGAAACCGCCGGGGTTCTTGATTTTGATGCCGTAGTACAGCATGAGCAGCAACACGCCCAGGGACATGCCCATGGTGATGTTGAGGTCGGCGGTGGGCAGAATACGGTGGTAGTAGACGGGATCGCCCGGCGCAGCGCCAAGGCCCGTAACCTTCAGAATCCAGGGCATGAGATCGACCGGCACCAGGTCGAGCGTATTCATGAGGATGATCCACAGGAAAATGGTGAGCGCCAGCGGTGAAACGAAGCGGCGGCTCTGCTCGTTGGCCACGATGCCCTTGGCCTGATCTTCGACCATGTCGACGAGCATTTCGACGGCGACCTGGAAGCGGCCCGGCACACCCGTGGTGACGCGCGAGGCGGCACGCCACAGGAAAAACAGGACGATAACGCCCATGAGCACCGACCAGATCAGGGAGTCGTAGTTGATGACGCTGAAGTTGGCAACGGCCGATTGTTTTTCACCTATGTTGTTCAGGTGAACCAGGTGATGCTGGATGTAGTAAGACTGGGGCGAAATATCAGCAGCGACAGCCATCTGAACCTTATCCTGTAAACGCGAACCGGAGAATTCCCCGAGACCAATTAGTGCCGGCTATGGCAGCTTGCGAAACGCCAGCAGCAGCACGTACCCTTTCAATACACACAGCAGACCCAACAAAAGGGCCGGCCACACCAGCCAGCCGGTTCCCTTCCAGGCCGCAAGCCCGAGAATGAGAATTGCGGTTCCCAGCTTGAACGCCTCGCCCCAGAAGAACGCCATGGGACCGGCCTTCACGGGCCCGAACGACCCGGCTAGCAACCGCAAGGCGAAGAGCGTATTTGGAACCAGATACGCCGCTGCGCCAACCAGCGCTGACAATGCAGCGTCACCCCCTGCCACCAGGCCCGACAGCACGATTGCGAAAACCGCCATGCCTGCTTGCGCAACCAGTGCCCTTATAAGGCCCTGATTCGCGCGCCGACCGATTCGAGCGCGCTCTTCGTCGGTCAGCACGATGGGAGTGAACTCATTCATTAAGGCCGCGCCCCAATACCGTGCAAAGCGTGAAACTGCAAATCCGCATTTGAACCCCTGCGCCGGCCAAAGATTGTGTCTTTCAAAGATTGTGTCTTTTGGTGTCGCAAGAATTCGCGGCAAACTCAAAGAGTATAGCGTTTTTCAAGAACGCCAAGCAAGCGAAGCAGGCCCGTATTCCCAACAGTTGGCAGGCACCCGGGGTGGACACCCGCCAAATGCTTGAAATATGAATTATCGATGCTTGAAATTAGGCTTGCGCTTCTCGACGAAGGCCTTCATGCCTTCCTTCTGATCCTCGGTGGCGAACAGGGCGTGGAAGTTGCGACGCTCGAACATCAGGGTTTCGGCAAGGGCGCCTTCGTAGGCGGTATTGACGCATTCCTTGGCCATGAGCACCGAAGGCAGCGAGTACGAGGCAATGGTTTCAGCGGCTTCCAGAGCCTCGTCGAGCAGACGCTCGACAGGCACCACGCGCGCCACGAGCCCGGCGCGTTCGGCCTCTTCGGCGTCCATCATGCGGCCGGTAAGGATCAGGTCCATGGCCTTGGCCTTGCCGATGGCGCGCGGCAGGCGCTGCGTGCCGCCAAAGCCGGGAATGACGCCCAGCTTGATCTCGGGCTGACCGAAGCGCGCGTTGTCGGCGGCAATGATGAAGTCGCACTGCATGGCCAGTTCGCAGCCACCGCCCAGCGCGTAACCGGCCACCGCAGCAATGACGGGCTTGCGCGTGCGCATGAGCGCTTCCCAGTTGCCGCCCAGGTAATCCTGCTTGTAAACGTCGATATAGTTCCAGTCTTGCATGGCCCCGATGTCGGCGCCGGCGGCAAACGCCTTGTCTGAGCCGGTGAGCACGATCGCGCCGATGTTCTCGTCGCTGTCGAACTTGCGCAGGGCCTCGCCCAGCTCGTCGATGAGCGCATTGTTCAGCGCGTTGAGCGCCTTGGGCCGGTCGAGCGTGATCAGTGCCACGCGGCCCCGGACTTCTGTCTTAACCATGGGTGCATTCATGCCGTCTCCTTCGTAAACGTTAATATTCAGGAATGAAAACCGAATCCATACTCTATGCGCTGGTTCCGCACGATCTCGGCGGTCACCGGCTGCGTGTCACGCTGACCATCTCTGATCCCGATCCGCAGGGCCAGGCACTTGCCCTTCCGGCGTGGATTCCCGGCAGCTATCTTATTCGAGATTTTGCCCGACAAGTCGAAACCATCGAGGCGCATTCCGACGGTGAACCGGTGCGCGTCACCAAGACGGGCAATCACAGCTGGCAGTGTGATCCATGCGCGGGGCCGCTGGTGGTGCAGTACGTGATTTATGCGTGGGACCTGTCGGTGCGCAGCGCGCATGTCGACGAAACCCATGCCTTCTTCAACGGCACAAGCGTGTTTCTGGCCGTGGTGGGCCAGGAAACCGAGCCCTGCCACGTGCTGCTGCAGGCGCCGCCGGGCAAGAACCACTGGCGCGTGCACACATCGTTGCCCGAGGCATCGGGCCACCCCCTGGAAGCACCCCGCCACGGTTTCGGAATGTACCGCGCACCCGATTACGATGCCCTCATCGACCATCCCGTGGAAATGGGTACGCCGCAGGTCGTGACCTTCGAGGCCTTCGGCGCGCCCCACGAGATGGTCTTCACCGGCGTCATTCCGAATATCGATCTGGAACGCATTGCCGAAGACACCCGCCGTATCTGCGAGGCGCAGATCGCGTTCTTCGAACCCGAAACGCACGCGGCCCCCTTTCTCGACAGCAGCGAGCGCTACGTCTTCATGACGCTGGTGACCGGCGACGGCTACGGCGGCCTGGAACATCGTTCATCGACCGCCCTGATGTGCAGCCGCAGCGACCTGCCTGCGCGGGGCCGCGAGCCGGCCGGCGAAGGCTATGAAAACTTTCTGGGGCTGGTGAGTCACGAATATTTCCATACATGGAACGTCAAGCGAATCAAGCCGGCCGCGTTCGCACCCTACGATCTGGGGCGCGAGAACCACACGCAGCTGCTTTGGGTGTTTGAAGGCTTCACCTCGTATTACGACGACCTCTTCCTGCTGCGCGCCGGCGTCATCGACGAGCCCGCCTACCTGCGCCGCCTGGGTAAAACCATCAGCCTGGTGCATCGCGGCCCGGGGCGGCTCAAGCAAAGCGTGGCCGAGAGCTCGTTCGACGCCTGGACGCGCTTCTACAAGCAGGACGAAAACTCCCCGAACGCACTGGTGAGCTATTACTCGAAGGGCTCGCTTGTGGCGCTGGGGCTCGATCTGGCGATTCGCGACGCCACCGGGCAGGCGCGTTCGCTCGACGACGTGATGCGCCTGATGTGGCAGCGCTACGGGCGCGACTTCTATCGCGGGCGCCCCGAGGGCGTGCCGGAAGACGCCATGCCCGCCCTCATTCACGAGGCCACGGGCTTTGACGCAACCGACTTCCTGGCGCGCCATGCGTACGGGCGCGAAGACGTACCACTGGCGCAACTGCTCGAGCCACAAGGCCTCGCGCTGACGTGGCAGGCCCCTGCAGGCGACACCGGGCTCGACGTACGCCTGCGCAGCACGGCAGGCCAATGCACGATTGCAACGGTGTACGAAGGGAGCGCGGCGCACGAAGCCGGGCTATCGGCCGGCGACGTCATTGTGGCGGTCGATGGCCTGCGGGTGCTCGACGAGAAATCGCTCACCACCCTGCTGTCGCGCCATCAGCCCGGCAACCGCGTGGTCGTGCACGTATTCCGTCGCGACGAACTGCGCCAGTTCACCGTAACGCTGAGCGAACCCGGCGCCACGGAATGCCGTCTGGAACGTACGCGCGATGTGGCAGCGGGAGGGCGCAGCCATGCCTGATCCCGGCCTGCGCCCCGTTGTGCTGATTACCGGCGCGGCACACCGCATCGGCCGCCAGATCGCCTGCGCTTTGGCCGAAGCGGGCTGGAACATCGCCGTGCACTACCGCAGCTCGGCGAGCGACGCCCAGCACACGTTACGCCTGCTTGAAACCTTCGGCGGCCGGCACTGCCTGGTGCAGGCCGACCTGAACGACGAATCCGACACGCGCCGCCTGTTCACCGATACGCTGGACGCGCTGGGCCGCGTTGATGCCGTGATCAACAACGCTGCCGTGTTCGAGTATGACGAGGCAACATCGTTCAGCACCGCAAGCCTGCAGCAGCACATGCTGCCGAACCTGGTCGCACCGCTGGTGCTGGCGCAGGAACTGCATCGCCACGTGAGCACGACGCGGCCCAAGGAACAGGCCGTGGTGGTCAACCTGCTCGATCAGAAGCTGAGCAATCCGAATCCTGATTTTCTGTCGTACACGCTGAGCAAGGCAGCACTTAAAACGGCCACGACCATGCTGGCCAAAGCGCTGGCACCGCACGTGCGCGTGGTGGGGGTGTCGCCGGGGCTCACCCTTCCCAGCCACCTGCAAACCGACGAAGCCTTTCAGAAAACGCACCGCATGGCGCCGCTGGGTCAGGCCAGCACTCCAACAGACATCGCGCGGGCGGTACACTTCCTGCTGCACAGCCCCAGCATTACGGGCATCGACCTAGTGGTGGATGGCGGCCAGCATCTTGTGGGCATGGACCGCGATTTCAGCATGATGGATACCTGACCGATATAACCCTGAACCCGACATCCACCCATGGCCACCCGACGCATCATTTTTGAACAGCTTGCCCTCGATGCCCGCATCGGCATTCTGGAACACGAACTGCGCGCCACGCAGCCCATACATGTCGACGCCGAATTCGACGTCGACGTCGCGCAGCAGGTGTGCGACACCGACATCCATACGGTGCTCGACTACCGCCAGCTGCGTGCCGCCATCGTCGACGAATGCACGCGGCGGCATGTGCACCTTCTTGAAACGCTTACCGAACAAATCGTCGAGCGCATCTTTCGCGAGTTTCCCGACGTGCGGACGATGCGAATCCGCGTCAGCAAACCGTTGGCATTTTCCGACTGCGCAGCGGTAGGCATCGAAGTGCAGCGCAGCCGAAACGAACCATCGAACTAAGGGCCCCTTCCCTTCCCGCCCGGCATCACCCTACATACCGAACCATGGACTCCGCCCCCACCGCTACTCTCGAAGAACCCGCTTCGAAAACCGACGATCCCCGCCGCGCCCAGCGCGAACGCATCAATGCCAACAAGCTCAGCAAGCGGCTGATTCGCGAAACGGCCCGCGCGATTACCGATTTCGACATGATCCAGGATGGCGACAAGGTAATGGTGTGCCTGTCGGGCGGCAAGGATTCCTACGCGCTGCTCGATATCCTGCTCACCCTTCAGAAGCGCGCACCGATCAAGTTCGACCTGGTGGCCGTGAACCTCGATCAGAAGCAGCCCGGCTTTCCCGATCACGTGCTGCCGCAATACCTGGAATCGCTGGGCGTGCCATATCATATCGAAACGCAAGATACCTATTCGATCGTGACCCGCGTGCTCGAAGAAGGTAAAACCATGTGTTCGCTGTGTTCGCGCCTGCGCCGCGGCATTCTGTACCGGGTGGCGGGCGAACTGGGTGCCACGAAGATCGCACTGGGTCACCACCGCGACGACATTCTGGGCACGTTCTTCCTGAACCTGTTCTACGGCGGGCGCATGAAGGCCATGCCGCCGAAGCTGCAATCCGACGACGGGCGCAACATCGTGATTCGGCCGCTCGCGTACGTGCAGGAAAAGGATCTGGTCGCTTACGCCGAGCTCAAGCAGTTTCCCATTATTCCGTGCAACCTGTGCGGGTCGCAGGAAAACTTGAAGCGCAAGGAAGTCTCGCGCATGATCGCCGACTGGGACAAGCGCTTTCCGGGGCGTTCATGGAGCGTGTTCGGCGCGCTTTCGCGGGTCGTGCCCAGCCATCTCATGGACCGCGACCTGTTCGATTTCATGAATCTGCAGGTCGATGGCAAGCCCAACGCCGGCGGCGACATTGCCTTCGATTCGGAAGACTTCACGAACCCGTTGCCGGGCTTCGGCCCCGACGAAGCGGATGACACCGGCAGCGCCACGCCCCAGGTGCGCCGGCCTCGCGTTATTCCGCTGAAAGCCGAGGATTGAAGGCCATGCCCTGCCAGCGCTCGGTGGGCACGGTGATATCGAAGAGGTCGAGCACCCGCGCGACGGTGTGATCGACCATTTCGGCAATGGATTGCGGCTGCAGATAAAACGCTGGCAGCGGCGGAAAAATGACGCCGCCCATTTCGGTGACGGCCGTCATGTTGCGCAGGTGTGCCAGCGTGAACGGCGTTTCGCGCAGCATGAGAACCAGCCGGCGCCGTTCCTTCAGGGTGACGTCGGCCGCGCGCGTAATGAGGTTGTCGGACAAGCCGTTGGCCACGGCCGCCAGCGTGCGCACGGAGCACGGCGCAACGACCATGCCCGCGGTGGCGAAGCTGCCGCTGGCCAGCGACGCACCGATATCGCGAAAACTGTGAACGTGATCGGCCAGTTCGTGAAACGCCTGGCGCGACAGCCCCAGTTCGTGCTTGATGGTGAGCACGCCCGGGGGCGACACGACCAGATGCGTTTCAACCCCGCCCGTTTCGCGCAGAACCTGCAACAGGCGCTGGGCGTACACGGCGCCCGTAGCGCCGGTAACACCCACTACGAGCCGCTTGGGGCTGGACACTACGCGGCCTCGGCCTCTTTCAGTGCCGCCTGCAGCTCGCCGCTTTGCAGCATTTCGCCAATGATGTCGGAGCCGCCAATGAATTCGCCCTTGATGTAGAGCTGGGGAATGGTGGGCCAGTTCGAGTACACCTTGATACCCTGGCGCACTTCTTCGTCTTCGAGCACGTTCACGGTAACCAGCTTGGTTGCGCCGGCTTCACGCAGTGCCTGCACGGCGCGACCGGAAAAGCCGCACTGTGGGAACTGCGCGGTGCCCTTCATGAACAGGACGACCGGGTGGGTGGTAACGGTTTCACGAATGAAATCTTGAACATCGCTCATGGTGGATGAAACTTCCGATAAAAAAGGTTAGAGATGACCGCCGCTAATGCGTAGTATGCCAGCCAAATCGGGCAAGCTGTGTACCGATCGGAAACCGGCCTGCCGCAGCAGGGTGCAGACGGCCTGCGCCTGGTTCCAGCCATGTTCGACGTACAGGCTGGCGCCTGATTTGAGACGGGCTGGCGCACCGGCCACGATTTCGCGGTAGGCGTCCAGCCCGTCGTGACCGTCGGTCAGAGCCGCGGGGGGCTCGAAACGCAGATCACCTTGTACCAGATGGGGGTCATCCATAGGAATATACGGTGGATTCGACACAATGAGGTCAAAGACCTTGCCCCCAGGCAGGGCTTCGTACCAGCTGCCCTGGTGAAACTCCACAGCCGCACCCAGCGCCCTAGCGTTGTAACGCGCCACCTCGAGCGCGCCGGCACTGACATCGGTAGCCACGACCCGCGCCTGCGGGCAGGCCAGTGCAATCGACACCGCGATGGCACCCGAGCCCGTGCCGAGATCCAGCACGTCGGCATCAGCGCAGCCCGACAGCAGTTCGACCGCCATTTCCACCAGAAGTTCGGTTTCAGGGCGGGGTATGAGAACGTCGGGCGTAACCTGAAATTCGTGGCCCATGAACTCGCGAACGCCCAGAATATAGGCCATGGGTTCACCTGCCAGACGACGCGCTTCAAGCGCACGGTACACCTGCACCTTTTCGGGGTCGATCACCTGGTCGTCGTGAGCGATGAGCCACGCGCGCGACACGCCCAGCACGTGCTGCCACAGCATGCGGGCTTCGAGCGGGGGCAGCGCGCTTTCATGCAGCAGCGAACGCAGAGTCGCCACGGCGTCAGTCGTGACCCAGCGCAGCCAGCTGCTCGGCCTGATGCTCGGCACGCAGTGCGCCGATCAGTTCGTCGAGGTCGCCTTCCATGATCTGACCCAGCTTGTACAGGGTGAGATTGATGCGGTGATCGGTGACCCGCCCTTGCGGGAAGTTGTAGGTGCGAATGCGTTCGGAACGGTCACCGGAGCCCACCAGGCTCTTGCGCTGCGCGGCTTCCTTCGCCTGCGCTTCCTGTTGCTGCTTGTCTTTCAGGCGCGCGGCCAACACCTGCATGGCTTTCTCGCGGTTGCGATGCTGTGAGCGGTCGTCCTGACATTCCACCACCAGGCCGGTGGGAAGGTGGGTGATGCGAACTGCGGAATCAGTCTTGTTCACGTGCTGGCCGCCCGCACCGCTGGCACGGAAGGTATCGATGCGCAGATCGTTCGGATTGATCTGGATGTCGGACTGGGCGTCGGCCTCCGGCAACACCGCGACCGTGCAGGCCGATGTGTGAATGCGGCCCTGTGCCTCGGTTTCCGGCACACGCTGAACGCGATGCGCGCCCGACTCGAACTTCAGCTCGCCGTAGACGCCCGTGCCTTCCAGGCGGGCGATCACTTCCTTGTAGCCGCCCAGTTCCGACTCGTTGGCAGACATGATCTCGACCCGCCAGCCCCGGTTTTCGGCAAAGCGCGTGTACATGCGCAGCAGATCGCCTGCAAACAGGGCACTTTCGTCGCCCCCCGTGCCCGCACGAATTTCCAGGAACACGCTGCGGTCGTCGTCGGGATCGCGCGGCAGCAGCAAAATCTGCAGCTCGCCTTCCAGCTGTTCGACCCGTGCCTTACCGCTTGCAAGCTCTTCCTCGGCCATTTCCCGCATTTCGGGGTCGGCGAGCATTTCTTGCGCCGCCTGAATGTCGGATTCGGCGGCCCGGTATGCGTTGAAGGCTTCGACCACCGGTTCGATTTCGGAACGCTCGCGCGACAGCTTGCGAAAGCGGTCCATATCGGTGGCGATCTCGGGCTCGGCCAGCAGAGCGTCGATCTCGATCAGGCGGTGCGCCAGCTGTTCCAGCCGGCTGCGCATGGATGTTTTCATAAAGTAGGAGGGTAGCGGTTGCTAACGGCGCTTTTCGGCCGGCATGAGGCGCGGCAGCAACGACAGCAGTTGCGCGCGCTCTTCGGGCTCGCTTTGGTTCAGCGCAGCCATGGGGCCATGCAGGTATTTTTGCGTGAGGCCGTGAGCCAGCATTTCGAGCGCCCGCGCCGGGTCTTCGCCCCGCGCCAGCATGCGGCGCGCCTTTTCGAGTTCGTGTTGCCTGATCTGTTCGGCCGTGCGCTGAAGTTCGATGATGGTGGGCACCGCTTCGCGGCTTTGCAGCCAGTGCATGAAGTTGCGCACACGGGTTTCGATGATGGCTTCGGCCTGCACCACCGCCGCCTTGCGAGCGTCGGTGGCTGTTTGCACCAGCCGGCCCAAGTCGTCGACCGTGTACAGGTAGACGTCGGGCAGGCGGCCCACTTCGTGTTCGATATCGCGCGGTACGGCAAGATCGACCATGACCACCGGCCGATGACGCCGCGAACGCGTGGCGCGCTCGACCATGCCCAGCCCCAAAATGGGCAGGGAACTGGCCGTACAGGAAACGATGACGTCAAATTCGGCAATGCGATCGGGCAGGTCGGAAAGCTTCATGGTGCGCGCGTTGAAGCGCCCCGCCAGAAGCTCCGCCCGTTCGACCGTGCGGTTGGCCACCACCATGCTGCGGGGTTGCACCGCGGCGAAGTGCGTGGCACAGAGCTCGATCATTTCGCCGGCGCCGATGAACAGTGTATTGCACTGCGACAGATCGCCGAAGACGCGCTCGGCCAGCTTGACGGCCGCCGCTGCCATGGACACGGAATGCGCGCCAATGGCGGTGGTACTGCGCACTTCTTTGGCCACAGAGAAGGTACGCTGAAAGAGCTGATGCAGCAGCGTACCCAGCGAACCGGCGGCTTCAGCCGCACGCACGGCTTCTTTCATTTGCCCCAGAATTTGGGGCTCGCCCAGCACCATGGAATCGAGCCCGCTGGCCACCCGAAATGCGTGGCGCACGGCTTCGTTGCTTTGGTACTGATACAGGTGAGGCTGCAGCGAACCGCGCTCGAGCCGGTTGAAGTCGGCTAGCCATTCGGGAATGTGAATGGAGACGGACGGATCGGCCGCGCAGTAGAGTTCAGTGCGGTTACAGGTGGAAAGAATGGCGGCTTCTCGCACGGAGCGCCCAAACGTGCTGCGCAGGCCGTCGAGCGCCGGCTTGACCAGGTCGATAGGAAACGACACGCGCTCGCGCACCGACACCGGGGCGGAGACGTGATTCAGGCCAAACGTAAGGACATCGACAGACATGTAGGAGACAGCACGCCGCAAAGACATGTAACGCTATGAATTATAATCGGTATCCCTAATAGAGGTGTGGCCACACCTTGCGCTGGGGCAAGTTGCAGGCCACTTTGCAGCGGCTTTGCAGCCGTTACGCAGCAAACGGGGCAGAATCAAGTGTTTTTCCGGGCGCCTGCACAACGCAAAAATTTGGTGTATGATTCTGCTTCTTTCGTTGGCCTGGTAGCTCAGTTGGTAGAGCAGCGGATTGAAAATCCGCGTGTCGGTGGTTCGATTCCGCCCCAGGCCACCATTCTGCTGTTCCAGCACGCTTCAAAACCTCCCAAATCTCAAAAAAATCAATGCCTTAGGCGCAAATCGCCGCCCAGGACGTCTCACTGCGCGTCGCTACATCCCGAGTTTGTCTGTACCCCAGTTTGTACCCCACAATGGTTTCGTCATTAACGGCCTCCGGGGGTACAAGTCATGGGCTTACTGAGCGAGACTCAGATCAGAGCGGCCAAGCCCGGCCCAAAAGAATATCTGCTGAACGACGGCGACAACCTCTACCTGCGCGTTCGAGCGACAGGCAAGGCATGGATCTATCGGTACATGAGACACGGCAAGCCTGTGAAGCTCGGCATGGGGCCATATCCGGGCGTCACGCTGGCCCAGGCTCGGATCAAGGCAAACGAGGCAAACTGCCTACGTGCCAACGGTCAGGATCCCAAGGACGTTCGTGGCCGCGAGGAAGAACTGGCCCGGACAGCCCGCCTTCAGACTTTTGAACTCATGGCCCGTGCGTGGCACAAGAGCGCTACCAAAGATAGGCATTGGTCTGATGCGTACTCGCACAGGATCATCCGGCACCTGGAACTTCATGTGTTTCCTTGGGTGGGAGACAAGCCCATCGACACCATTCTGCCTACGGAAATTGTGTCATGCCTGCACCGCCCTAAAGAGCGCGGCAACCTTGAAACTGCGCAACGGATACGTGAGGTCATCCAGCACATCTATCAGTACGCCGTGGACCTTGGCACATTGGAACCGGCAAAGAACTTCGTCAACAGGTACACGGGCGGGCTGCCTTCGCCCCGTGGCCGACATTACGCGGCCATCACTGATCCAGCGCAGCTCGGCCAACTCATGCGTGATATCCGCAACTACCACGGCAACTTCATCACTTGCTGCGCGCTGCGGTTAGCACCCATGCTGTTTCAGCGGCCTGGTCAAATCCGCTTTGCAGATTGGGAAGACATCAATTTAGAGGTTGAACTCTGGCGCTGCCCACCTGAGAAGATGAAAATGCGCGAATGGCAGAAACGCGATAGCCGCACACCGGCACACATTGTCCCCCTGCCGCGCCAAGCATTGGAGATTCTTGAGGAACTGCATTCGCTCACTGGTCCAACCGGCCCAGTCTTCCGCAGCATGTCACGCCGCTCGGAAACCAGTAGGTATATCAGCGAAAACACCATCAACGTCGCCCTGCGTACCATGGGTTACGACACCAAGGAACAGATCACTGGTCATGGTTTCCGCGCCACAGCTCGCACCATGATTCGAGAACATCTGGGCTGGGACCCGGATGTCATCGAGCGCCACTTGGCGCATACATCCGATGAAGAACTCGGCAGCAGCTACGACCGCGCAGAATTCATCGCTCAGCGGAAAACCATGGTCCAGCAATGGGCCAACTTTCTGGATGAACTGGAAGCCGGCAAGCTGCCCCAGCCGGACAGCAAAGTCCTGCAGTTCATACGCGAAAAGCCCAGATCAGCGTTTCGGCTCAGAGCATGAGTACCTACGACAACTACCGCTATTCAATCAAAATCCGTGCTCCCTATGGCCAATGGGACACGAATGCTATTCCGGAGAGGCAGCGATGCTAAAATACGAGGACACAAACGCCAATCTGAACTTGACGGGGGTGAACATGAGCAACACTACATCCAGCACCATCAATCGTATACGACGCCGCTCCGAGCCAGCTGTCGGCCATACCAAGATATTGGAAGGCGAAGCCTTGCTCAAAGATATGCGCGCGTACCGTAAGAAGGTCGCTGCCTCCCCTGAAGCCGCTCGTAAGTTTCTCGTTGAGCTGGGCGTCCTCACACCAGAAGGCAAGCGAAAGAATTTGATCCGTGGCTAATTCGTGGCTTTTGTATCAGACGCAGCCGTCGTTTATTCTTGGCTTCCACGGAACAGAGCAGGAAACTGTTAGCACACTGGTCGCTGACCCTTCAAAGCACCTGAAACCGAGTGCCGGCAAGTACGAATGGCTGGGTCACGGTATCTATTTCTGGGAAAATGATCCTCAGCGAGCATACGAGTGGGCTAGCACGGGCAATGCAAAATCCAAGATCAAGACACCGGACGCGGTCGGCGCAGTTCTTGACCTGAAATTATGCCTTGATCTGACCACTCGGTCGGGTCTTGAAGAGGTAGCGGAAGCCTACGCCATTCTGACAGAAAGCTATAACGAACTGGGTATACCGTTGCCTGCCAACAAAGGCGGGCCTGACAAACTCAGGCGGGAGCTAGATTGTCAGGTCATCACTGCCGTCCACACATACCGGGAAGGCAAAGGTCTGCCACCCTACGACTCCGTCAGGGCGCCATTCAGGGAAGATGTTGAGCTTTACCCTGGTGCCGGGTTCCATCGACGCACGCACATCCAGATAGCCATCCGCAACCTGGATTGCATCAAGGGATACTTCCGCCCTATCGCACGTTAAGCCTGTACTCATACACAGGAGTTTTCATGAACGAACCTCTTTCCGAGGTCATCCGCATTCGGGTGACCCCGTCCCATGCTGCGCGCCTAGGCGAAGCCGCCGCCCTGTCCGGGCTATCCCTTTCTAACTACATTAGGCGTCGCCTTTCCGCCGACGACACGCTGCAGGAAGAACTGACGCTGCTGCGCCAGATCGTGGCTGATTTGGGCCACCTGCGCGATACCCGCCTGGCTGCTATTGAAAGCGCCCACCTGCTGCGGGCCATGGCCAAGCCTGAACATCTCGCCATCGCACAACAGACGCTGCAGCAGCGCTGATACCCCAGGCCAACTGGCCGCACGCTCCACCCTACTCCCGGAGACTCCCCATGCACACCCTTCCCGCCCTGAGGGCTGGGGCGCTGGCGCTTGCCTGCGTCCTGGCTCCTGTTGCCCACGCGAACGGCACCATTGAGCTGCTGACAGGCATTCCCCGCCTGGCCTGCGAAGCGACGCTATGCCTGTCATCCAGCCTGCGCCCTGGCGAATGCAGCCCGTCGCTGAATCATTATTTCGACATAAAGAAGTACAACAAGCGCGGCCTGGACTGGTCTGCGACGGTAGCGGCCAGACGGGCTTTCCTGTCAGAGTGTCCGGCTTCCGGTGAAAATGGCATGGCGCAGCGCATCGACGCCATTGCCCGAGGGGCAGGCAAATGTGATGCAGGCTTCCTGAATAGCAACTACGCCGGTACTGCCTACAAATGGCGTAAACGCGGCTACCGCTATGGCGGCGACAGCGACGAACCCGTCTACGAAGTGCATCCCCTTCGCACGGTCACGCTCACTCAGCTGCCCGCTTATTGTGTGGTCTACAACGATCACGCCTGGACCTATGAACTGTCTGTCCGGTATGTGGGCAGGCCGGCCATGGGCGGCTACTGGATCAAGGCTGAGGATTACAAGGCGGCACAGGCCAGGTGGGAGGCTGAGCACACGGGGCAGTGGGGCAGCGGTTGGAACTTCTCTCTGACCGATCCCAGGCAGCGCAGCGACAACTGAGGACGCCGCCATGCTTGCAGAACTCGCCGCCCTGGCTCTTGCCTGCGCACCTGATATTCATCCGGTCACACTGCATGCCGTGGTCAAGCATGAATCCAGAGCGCAGCAGTACGCCATCGGCGTCAACCGCAAGGGCCACCAACTGAAGCGTCAACCCCGCAGCCTGGAGGAAGCCACGGCAGCTGCGCAGAGGCTGATTGACCAGGGCATCGACTTCGATGCCGGGCTGGGCCAGATCAATGTGCGCAACTGGGCATGGCTGAAGCTGGATGCCACGACCGTGTTTGACCCCTGCCGCAATCTGACGGCAGCCCAGACCGTGTTGGCTGAGTGCTATACCCGAGCCTTACCCACGCACAAAGACCCGCAACAGGCGCTGCGCGCCGCGCTGTCCTGCTACAACACCGGCAATTTCAGGCGGGGCTTTACCAACGGCTATGTGGGGAAGGTACTGACTCAGGCAGGTATCAAGGTTCCTGCCCTGGTGCCGCTGGCCGACGACACAACATCCCCAGCAGCGGCTGGCACACCGGCCCAGCCACCAGAGAACCCCAAGCAGAAACCGCAGCCTGAAGCGCCTCCCGGCACACCCGACGGTTTCACCTCCAACCCGGCGAATGACGGTTTTGCTCAGACGCCCGACCCTCAACCCGGCCAGCATTCCGACGCCTGACCACGGCCCACCGGGCAGGTCACCTATTTCCCTTATCACCGTCCCCCTGCGCCGCCCGGCGTCCAGGGTAGGAGTCTTTCCATGTCACTACTGAACCGCATCAGAAACGCTACGCAGCGCCTGCACAGTCTCAACAAATGGATGACAGCCCTGCTGCTGTTCGGCATCAATCAGGCTGCATCGGCCCAATCTATCGGCGGGCTTTCCAGGGCGCAGACCACCTTGCAGACCCTGCGCGACAACCTGGATGTCATTCTGCCGATTGCCGCCATCATCATCGGCATCATCATTTTTGTGCTGTATTCCGCAGAGGTCATGCGCAAGGATGACGCCATCCGCTGGGGTATTGGTGTGCTGCTGGCTGGATCAGCCGCTGAACTGGTTGTGCTGCTCTGGAAGTAAGCCATGAATGACCACAGCTACCCCGTCTTCAAGGGGCTGGGCCGCAAGGCCACGTTCATGGGGATTCCCACACGGCTGTTATTGGGTGCCTTCGCCGTTGTCGCGATGATCGCCATGTCGGCGGGCCTGGCCTGGTGGGGACTCTTGTTCGTGGTCATGCCTACCCTGGCCATCCTCACCCGCGACGACGACAAAGCCCTGGACGTGCTCTGGCTTGAGTTCAAGACCCGAAAACGCAACCGTAATCAGCGCTTCTGGAAGGGTTCCAGCTACGCCCTGCACGGCTACCACCGACGCCGCCCCTGGCGCGCACTCATTCGATAAAGGACGCACCATGACTGCTGCCGCCACTCTTGCCGTCGATGAACGGCGGGTTTCGCGCTATCTGCCCTATTCCCACCATGTCACGGATCAGATCATCGCCTGCGACAACCACGAGTACCTGGCCGTCATCAAGGTGGCAGGGCGTGCCCCTGACGCCTACGCACAGGAGGAACTAAAGGAATGGATCGAAGCCCTGCATAACGTGCTGCGCGGCCTGCCCATGGGGTCGGTCGGCTTCTATTCCCACATCATCCGCCGCCGTGTCACCGAATACCCGCAAAGCACCTTCAGCCAACCCTTTGCCTCCCAATTCGACGCGGCCTATCGCGCCACCTTCGACGCAAGCGGCCTGATGATGAATGACCTGTACCTGTCGGTGCTGGTTCACCCGGTCGAAGATCCCATTCTCGGCACCTTCGCCAGTCTGGAAAAAGCCGACAGCCAACGCATCGCGCACTGGCAGGCGGAATCCATCGCCCGCCTGAACGACACTCTGCGCACGCTCAAGGCGGGCCTGTACCGCTACGACCCCCAAACGCTGGGGATTGTGGACCGCAATGGCTTTGCCTTCAGTGAAACTGCTGAGTTCCTGGGCTTTCTGCTTTCGGGACGACAACGGCCTGTGCCAGTTTCGCGGGAACGGCTGCGCGACACCCTGCCCTATGCCCGGCCCATCTTCGGCAAACATGGGGAGCTTGGGGAACTGCGTACCGTGGCCGACTCGCGCATCTTCGGCATGATGGAACTGCGCGATTACCCGGAAGCCAGTAAACCCGGCCACTTGGACCGGCTGCTGGGCCTGCCGCATGAGTTTGTGCTGACCCAGTCCTGGGGCAGCCACACAGGGGCCGCCGCAAAGAAACTGGTGAAGCGCCATCAGAAGCTGCTGGTGGATTCCGGCGACGACGCCGGCAGCCAGGTGGGCCAACTGACACAGGCCATGGATGACCTCACTTCCGGCCGCCTTGGCCTGGGCGACCACCACGCCACCCTGCTCATTTATGGCGACACGGCGGAAGGCGTGCGCCAGGCACTGGCGCATACCGCCACCGCCCTGGCTGAAGAAGCCATTGGCTTCAGGCCATTGGAAAAAGCCCTGGAAGCCGGCTTCTGGGCGCAACTGCCCGGCAACTGGCACTGGCGCCCACGCCCGGTGCCGGTCACCTCGCTTAACTTCCTGTGTTTCTCCAGTCTGCATAACCAGCTGACGGGCAAGCCCGCTGGCAACCCCTGGGGGCCAGCCGTCACCATGCTCAAGACACAGACCGGCAGTCCGTTCTTCTTCAACTTCCATGCTTCAGTGGAAGACCTGGACGAAACCGGCAAGCGACGCCCAGGCAACACCATGATTATCGGCATGACCGGCACCGGCAAAACCGTGCTGCAGGGCATGCTGCTCACTCAGGCGCAGAAGTTTGGCGCAACGTGTGTGGTGTGGGATAAAGACCAGGGCATGCAGGTACTCATCATGGCCCTGGGGGGCAGGTACTTCAACATCCGCCTGGGCGAAACGACCGGCTGGAACCCATTTCAGATGCACCCCACGAAAGGAAACGTGGCCTTCATGGTCCGGCTGGTTGTTTTCCTGGCTGAACGCCGGGGCGAGGCGGTCACCACCCGGCAACATGCCGACATCACCCAGGCCGTGCAGCAACTGACCACGCTGATCGACCGCGAAGCCCGCACGCTGTCCACCCTGAACACCCTGCTACCGAACCCCTACAGCGAGGATGACAGCACCAGCACCATTCATGCGCGCCTGGCACCCTGGTGCCGGGGCGGTGAATACGGCTGGGTGTTCGACAACCCGGCAGATCAACTGAGCCTGGCAAGCGAAGACGGCCAACCGGCCATCTTCGGCTTTGACCTCACCGAACTGCTGGACGATGACGCGGTACGCGGGGCGGCCACCATGTATTTGAAGCACCGCATCGACGCCTTGCATGATGGCCGGCGCATCATCAACCTATACGACGAATGCCAGCATCCGTTGAGAGACAAGCATTTCCAGGATGACATGCAGGACGCCAGCCGCACCATCCGCAAGAAAAACGGTGTGCTGGCCTTTGCCACCCAGGAACCAGGCGCCATCACCGAAAACCCGGTCGGCCCTTCACTGGTTCAGCAGACCGCCACACTGATTCTGCTGCCCAACCCCAGGGCCAAAGCCCACGATTACATAGAAGGATTCGGCCTCACCCCCGCCGAGTTCGACTTACTGAAAACGCTGGGCGAAGCCAGCCGGAAGTTTCTCGTCAAGCAAGGCTCCAGCGTCACGGTAGCCCAGCTGGACCTCTCCGACTGCGAAGACGAACTGCTGGTGTTCTCCGGCAGCCCCGATATGGCAGAGATTGCAGAACAGGCAGTCGCCCAGGCCGGGCCTGACCCAGCGCACTGGTTGCCGTTGTACCTGGATGCGGTTCGCCAAGGCCGTATTGTCCCGGCCTCTTCATAGGAATAACCCATGAAACACAATGCCAACGAGCGTGAGAAGCAGCAGGCGCTGGATGAAGATCGACGCCAGACACAGGCTCGTGATGATCTGCAGGCAACGAAAGATCAGGATTTCTATACGCGGCTGGGCCTGCACGACCCGGACGCCGACCGCCCAGAAGACACTTGCCTGATCTCGGTCTATAGCGAACACTGGACGCATGAAGACCTGGAGGCTGGTGAAACCAATACCCGTGACATCGAGCTTGACCGGGTGACGGTGGACGCTGACGACCTCGAACGACACAGCCAGGATTTCGGCGTATCCGAACCGTCATGCAGCGACCCACGCATAAGTCCTGACATCTGGTTCTCCTCCACCTCCCCGCGCCAGGATCGTGCCTACTTTGAGCAAGGTGTGCAAAAGTATTACAGCCTGCACGTCCATGAAGTGAATGGGCAGCGCCCCACCCCGGAGGATTATCAGCGGGTGGCCGACCTCATCGGCGCACGCTTCGATCGTACGCTAAGGCTGTCACCACAGCATGAACAGGAGGGACCGGACCTGTGCCTGTAAACCTTCCAGACCTCCAACGCCACCCCACTGCCGATGAGATAGCCGGGATGGCATGCTGGAACAATCTGAAACCTATCGAACGTGTTTGCTGGCTTACAACTGCCAGGCACGCTTGCAGCGTGGCCGACGCCTGGGCAGCGTACAAACGCAGCCAGGGGCTTATCGAAAACCGACCACCGTAGGAACGCACCTAATGAATCGAAGACATTTCATCGCCGCTGCCGGAGCCACTGCCGTGCTGAGCATCCTGGCGGGATGCAAGACTGAGCCGAAAGGCGAGAAATTCATCGGACATTGGTTCTCGGATAACGGTCGGTATCCGCCCACCCTGGTCCACATTGAACGGAACAAGGATACGTTCCTGTTCACAGAAACCGCATGGAACAACTTCGGAAAAGTTGGATACCGGTCCAATACCGTGCCTGCCACACTCAACGGCGCAGACAATATCCTGGTCGTCGGCGACAGTAAACACATTGCCTACAAAGAGGCTGACGATGAAATCGTCTCTGACAACCTGAAGGCCCGCCGCATCACGGAAGCCGAATACCAAGCCGCAATTTCCAGACAGTAAGTTTTGATCGCACTGATTTAATCTAGCAGCATTCTCAACTGCTAACAGCAGAAAATGAAAATTGCCACCACTTAGGATCTGTAAAACACGTCATATAGACTATGACCGGAGGAAGTGCTTAATGGGTAGCTCCCGCTAATTTAAAAGCTGAACACCTGTGTCATCAATCGTTCCAGATACCAGGAACTGATGGAGTATCGCTCCTATGGCCAGGTGGTACTTGATCACTGCTTTTATCCAGCTCAGTAGTTGCCATTCGATGTCTACGCCGCCAGCGATGAAATAGTCACGACCAAGGTAGCGGAGTGGTTGACCGGTTTCAGAGCAATCACGCCAAGGCATATACGAATAATGGAGAGGCAATTCGTTCACTTCCCTCGTTCTATATCCAGCGTAAATTTTTTCCATCTCAATCACAGCAGTGCTATGGATGACGTCATGGCGTAGCTGTATCAGCGAAGCAAACTCTTTTTCTCCCTCGCTAAGATCTATGATTTTTCGCATGAGATCAGACGACAACGAAGACGAGCGAGTTTTTTGGATATCCGAAAAGTGTTTTCCTTGGGCAGTGCGAAAACGGTTGAGAGGGCACTGACAGCCATTGATGAAATTCACTAGCTTGCTTGAAATATCAAGGGAACTGCAAAGGGAAACAACACATATGGTAATGCTCGTGGCCGCCTTGTAGGACTTCGGTCCCGTATGTGTAATTTCGGGCACGGGAGTATCCGTCTTTTTGTGGGCGAGGCGGTTGAACAACTTTATCCCCGAGCCTGCGTGAACCGGTCGCCGAACAT
>JAUZQE010000035.1 GCA_030733815.1 Yanghanlia caeni | reverse complement strand
GAATGAGTCCAATGGAATATCGGCTACGGGCAGTCTCCCATTAAAATTTAACCGTCCAACTCTTGGGGGTCAGTTCATTTCCGGGATGATTCAGGATCAACTTGCTGTTGAGGTCGCCGATTTCGCCGATGAGTCGTTCGAGTTTTGCGAGCATGCTCATCCCCTCAGTCCGACTCGGCTTCAAGCCGTTGTTGATCAGGGGAGCGGTAGCCCGGCGCCAGTACGGCATTTCGCACGCCGTAGATGGCCAGGTGGTCCTTCAGCCATAACCGATACTCGTGCCCGCGCAAGCTGTGGTCGGGCGTGCAGTCCACACTCCATTGGCGAAGGATGTAACCGGCGGTGGCTGCCCGCAGCTTCATCCGCAGCACGCCACCCTGCATGCTGTAGTCCATCTCTGTGATCTCTGGCCGGGGTTGATCCGGGTGCGGCACCAGCTCCAGCTCGACGATCCGGGTCCACTGAATGTCCTGATCGCTCATCTCGTGGGGCGCCACTGGCTGCCCCTTGAGCACCACCGGGCGCTTGATCCGGGTGATGACGAAATCCCGGAACTCTTGGGATTTGCGGTCGAAGGCGCGAACGTGCCAACGGAGGCCGTTGTCGATCAGCGCGAACGGGACGATCTCCCGCTCAGTGCGGCCACTGGAGATGGAGTGGTACTCGATGCCGAGCGGACACTCTTGGTGGATCGCCCGGGTCACGCTCGCCAGCACATCCAGATCCGGATGCGTGAGCCGTGACGGGCTCTCGCTGGCTACCCACGCCTTGAGCCGCATCGGCTCACCATCGCCAAAGCCCTGGGTCAGCCACGACAGCACCCGCTCTGGGGGAAAGTCGAATACGGGCCGGAAGTCCGGCCCCAAGACGTAGGACTTGCCCTTGGGGTCGTAGTCGATGTTGCCCGGGGCCAACTCCTTGTACAGCGCCAGATCCCTGGATGCGGCGGCGGACTGGATGCCAAACCGCGTGACCAAGTCCTGACGACGTATCTCCCCGATGAAGCGCACGCGCAACTCCACGAACGCGAGCCGGTCGCGTTGTGGCTGGGTTAGATCTGCAAGCTGTTCGTTCGACATCCTGGCTGGCTCGTTCGGGTTAGCGAATGCTTGTACGGGTTATTGCAGAAAGTATATGGTCTGCCCTAGAATCTGTCCATGACTCTATTTTGATTTGTGTGTGCGTCGTATTGTGATAACTACAAGCGGCGCAGCGATAAAAGGATCGGCACGGGCACCATGCAAGATTTCGCGGAGCTTCACCTCAAGCCAGAGACGCTGGCGCGACACGATCTCAGTCTCGGGATTGAGCTGATGATCGCCGGCATTGCATGTGTTCATCATCTTTGGGGAGGGCGTTGAAAATGGTGGAATCGAAAGATGACTCGACATCACCTGCCTTGCTGCGCGTCCTTACGCTAGACGGCGGCGGCGCCAAGGGCTTTTACACGCTGGGGGTACTCAAGGAAATCGAGGCTATGGTCGGGTGCCCACTGCACCAGAAATTCGATCTGGTTTTTGGGACCAGCACAGGCGCGATCATCGCGTCACTGATTGCGCTCGGTCACGACGTTGATTCCATCCTGCAGCTTTACCGCAAGCACGTACCTACCGTGATGTCACAGAAGACCGCTCCGGCCAGGTCGCAGGCATTGAAAAATCTGGCGCGCGAAGTCTTCGGCAATGCAACGTTCAATGACGTGAAGACAGGTGTAGGGATCGTCACAGCCAAGTGGCTGACCGAGCGCCCGATGATCTTCAAGGGCAGCGTTGCCCAAGCGCATGGACGTGTCGGCACGTTCGTCCCGGGCTTTGGCGTAAGCATCGCAGACGCTGTCAAGGCGTCGTGCTCGGCCTACCCGTTCTTCGAGCGAACAATCGTCAGAACCGCAATGGGTGAGGACATTGAGCTGATCGACGGCGGGTACTGCGCAAACAACCCGACGCTGTACGCAATCGCCGATGCGGTCCAGGCGCTTCAGAGAGATCGCAAGGACATCCGGCTTGTGAGCGTTGGCGTGGGCATGTACCCCGACCCGAAGCCGAGCCTGTTGATGTGGCTGGCAAAAAAATATCTCGTCAGCGTCCAGTTGCTGCAGAAGACCCTGGAGATCAACACGCAGTCGATGGACCAGCTGCGGCAGATTCTGTTCCATGACGTACCGACCATTCGGATCAACGACTCCTACGTCACGCCTGAAATGGCGACCGATCTGCTGGAGCACGACCTCAAGAAGCTGGGTGTCTTGTTTCAGCGAGGACGGGAGTCGTTCGCGTCGCGGGAGAAGCAGCTTCGCGAGTATTTGATATAGCCGGGGGACGAAGATGCCAATTCCAGAATCGCAGCTCGAAACGTGGTCCCACCAGGGATCGATTACCCAGTCGAGCAGCACTTACAACACGATCAAGAGCGTCCTGGAGGGCAGCACCACGCCGTATGCTGGCAGGAACTTCAAAGTGTTCCTTCAAGGCTCGTACGGTAACGACACGAACATCTATGCCGAGAGCGACGTGGACATCGTCATCCGGCTCGACGACTGCTTTCACAGCGATCTCGAATCGCTGTCCGATGACGAAAAGTCGGCCTACAAGCAGGCATTCAGCGACGCGACCTACACACATGCCGACTTCAAGCGGGACGTACTGTCGGTGCTTGAGGGGCAATACGGTTTGGCCGTGAAAGCCGGCGACAAGGCGATTGCCATTGACGCGAGCGGCTCACGGCGCAAGTCGGACGTGATTGTTGCGACGCAATTTCGGCGCTACTTCAAGTTCCGGTCAGCGAGCGACTCTGAGTACGTCGAAGGCATCTGCTTTTTCAACGCTGCCGGCGAGCGAATCGCGAACTACCCAAAGCAGCACTCGGCGAACCTGACGGCGAAGCATCAGGCCTCTTCGCAGTGGCTCAAACCTATGGCCCGGGTGTTCAAGAACATGCGCAGCCGGATGGTCGAAGACGGCCTGATTAGGGCCGGTATCGCACCTTCGTACTACATCGAAGGCTTGCTGTACAACGTGCCGAACGAGAAGCTCACCACTAGCTATCAGGACTGCGTGGTCAACACCTTGAATTGGTATCGGCAGGAGGCCTCGAAAACCGACCTCGTGTGTGCCAACGAGCAGTATTACCTGCTGCGAGATGGTTACCACACGTGCTGGCGACAGGCAGCCTGTGATGCGTTCATCGAGGCGGCGGTGCAGCTTTGGAACGACTGGTAGTCAAAGGATTGGCTTAACAGGCAAGCATCACATCTGAAATACGGTTGACCACCGGTTCCGTTTGATTGCGGCGCGAGCCGAGCAAGGGACACAGCATCAAGGCCATTCGCTTCACTTGGGAATGGCACGATGGGACAGACCAACCGCCGCACATCCGCATGGCCTTCGCTGGCCGTGCTGTTGGCCGTGTTGCTTTCGGTCATGCAACCTGCCGACGCCGCCGACAGCCTCGCCATGGAGCGCGAGCAGCTCGCCGCGCTCGCCCGCCAGCTCGACCTGATCGACCGCCTCGCCGAGCACGCCGCCCATACCGCTCCGCAGGAACGCGCCCGCTACCACTTCGACTACGCCCGACTGCGCGCAGACCTGAAGCGCGTTCGCGCCGGCCTGCAGGACTACCTCGTGCCCCAGCGCGCCCAGCCGCGCGATCCCGTCTCTCTGGCCGGCGATTACGTCCGCCGCGACCGCGCCGACGACGAGGAGCCGTCGCCATGACGCCCTCTGCCGATCAGGTCGCCGCCTTCCAGGCCAACGGCGGCTTTGCGCCTTCGGCCGTCGCTGCCGTGGTGCTGGGCTTCGTGTTCGCCGTGTTGCTGCTGTGGGGCGTGTGGGCCATGCGCACCGCCTACGTCGGCTGGGCCGAGCACCGCATCACTGAACGTCAGTTCCTCGCCGTCGTCGTGCGCTTCGTGGCGATGTACCTGGTGCTGACCTTCTTCCTCCTCTCCTGATCGTCACGAAAGGCCATACGCAATGAATACGCCACCGACACCCCATCGCATTCCGTCCCGCATCGCCGCTCCGCTGCTGCCGCTGGCGCTCGCGGGCCTGCCGCTGTCGGCCTTCGCGCAGGGCCTGCCGACCATGGAAGACCCATCGCGCGGCCAGGGCAGCGGCATCCTGCAGACCTTGCAGAACTACGGCTACGACATCGTGCTGCTGATCGCGCTGCTGGTGGTCGCCTCGATGTTCGTCGGTGTCTGCTATCACGCCTACACCCGCTACTCGGAGATCCACACCGGCCGCGCCACCTGGGGCCAGTTCGGCCTGACGGTCGCCGTGGGCGCGATCCTGCTGGTGGTCGGCATCTGGCTGCTCACCAAGGCCACCGGCGTGCTGTGAGGGCGACAAGCGATGGCCGTCCCCTCGGAGACCCCGCGCGACACGCTGGTGACCTTCCTGCCGCACCGGCTGAACCGCCAGCCGGTGGTCGTGCGCGGGCTGACCGCCGACGAGTTGTGGATCTGCGCCGGCCTGTCGGCCGCCGCCGGGTTAGCGCTCGGCCTGCCGCTGGCCTGGCTCACGCACAGCATCGCCATGGTGCCGACGCTGATCGTCGCCGGTATCGCGCTGGGCGTCTTCGTCGGCGGCGGCTTCCTGCGCGCGCAGAAGCGCGGCCGGCCCGACACCTGGCTGTACCGGCAGCTCCAGTGGCGGCTGGCCCTGCGGTATCCGGCGCTGGCGGCACTCCTGGGCGGGCAGCGCCTCATCACCCGCTCGGGCTACTGGACGCGACCCGGCGCAACGCCGATCGAGGTGCGCCATGAGCCGTTTCAAGAACGAGGTTGCGCACCTGCAGGCGCACGTGAAGACGCTGCGCCTGGGGGCCGGCGCGTTGTTCGTGGTAGCGCTGCTGCTCGGCTTCGGCTGGTGGAGTGCGCCGAAGAGTCTCACCATCCATGTGCCGCCGGACTTGCGCTCGGGCAGCACGCGCAAGTGGTGGGACGTGCCGCCCGAGAGCGTGTATGCCTTCTCGTTCTACATCTGGCAGCAGGTGCAGCGCTGGCCCACGAACGGCGAGGAAGACTATCCGCGCAACCTACGCGCGCTGTCGGCCTACCTGACGCCGAGCTGCCGGGCCTTCCTGCAACAGGACTACGAGTACCGGCGCGCCAGTGGCGAGCTGCGTCAGCGCGTGCGCGGCATCTACGAGATTCCCGGCCGCGGCTACGGCGATGATCCGGCCTCGCGCGTCAAGATGGTCTCCGACCGCGATTGGATCGTCATGCTCGACGTGAGCGCGGACGAGTACTACGGCTCCGAGCAAGTCAAGCGCGCCCTGGTGCGCTACCCCATCAAGGTCGTCCGGCTGGACATCGACCCCGAGCGCAACCCCTTCGGCCTGGCGCAGGACTGCTACGCCGGCGCACCACAGCGCATCGAACCGCCGCCGACGCCGACCCAGGCCGGCGCGCCCGCCAACGCCTCCGGCCACCTGCAGGGAGACTCTCCATGAAGTCCGTTGCCTTGTCGGCCCTGGCCGGCGTCCTGCTGATCCTCGGTTTCGTGCCGGCCAGCCAAGCCGTGGAAATCCTGCGCTGGGAGCGGCTGCCCCTGCCGGTGCCGCTGGTGGTCGGCCAGGAGCGCGTGGTCTTCATCGACCGCAATGTGCGCGTCGGCGTGCCGGCCAGCGTTGGCGATCACCTGCGCGTGCAGAGTGCGGGCGGCGCGATCTACCTGCGGGCGAGCGAGCCGATTCCGCCCACGCGGCTGCAACTGCAGGACGTGGAATCCGGCGCGCTGATCCTGCTCGACATCGCCGCCGAGCCGGCGAAGGACGGCCAGGCGCCGCTGGAGCCGGTGCGCATCGTGGATGCGGAAGCCCCCGCCAAGCGCTACGGCGGCGGTGCAGCAAGCGGCGCGGACGAGCAGGCCGATGCGCCCGCGGGCAAATCCGTTCCCCGGCGCGAAACGCCGGTACCGGTCGTGCTGACGCGCCATGCCGCACAGAAACTGTACGCGCCGCTGCGCACCGTCGAGCCGGTCGCCGGCATCGGGCGCGTAAACCCGCGCCGCGGCCTCGCGCTGGACACCTTGCTGCCGACGTTGCCGGTGCACGCGCGGGCACTGGCCGCGTGGCGCCTGGAAGACCAGTGGGTGACGGCCGTGCGACTCACCAATACCTCGGCGCGCTGGCTCGACCTCAACCCGCGCGCCCTGCAGGGGAACTTCGTGGCGGCGACCTTCCAGCATCCGAACCTGGGGCCGGCCGGCACCGCGTCCGACACCACGGTGCTCTACCTGGTCACGCGCGGCCACGGCCTGGCCGAGTCGCTGCTGCCGGCGCTGAGCCCGATCGACGCCAGCGTGAACCTGCCGCCGGCCGCCGCGGCCGGCTCGACCGGAGAAGCGCGCGATGAAAAGTAATCCGTTGCTCAAGTGGCTGCTGATCCCGATGGCGCTGCTGCTGGTGTTCGTCGGCATCAAGCTGTTCTCCGGCGCGCCCGGCGGCCAGCCCGCTCCCAAGGGCGCGGCCAGTACGCTCACGCCCGAGGAGATGAAAGTCCTGGGCATCGCTGGCGACACGCCGCGCGATACCGTCGCCACGCTGGTGGCCCAGGTGAAGCAGTTGCGCACCGAGCTGCAGAGCGCGCTGGGCGACAACAAGCAGCACAAGGCCGAGAACGAGCGCCTGCGCGCGCGGGAAAGCGCGATCGACCAACGCATCCAGAGCGCGCCGGAAGGCGAGCGCAGCCGCCTGGAGCAGGAGCGCAATCAGGTGGCCAGCGACAGGCAGCAGACCCAGGGGCTGCTGCAGGATCTGCAGCGGCAACTGGACGGCCTTTCCGGCAAGGGTGGCCCGTCCGACCTGCCCGTCGGGCTGGGGCTGGAAGAGGGTGACAGCAAGCGCTTGAACCGCAGCACCAGTGGCACGCAGTGGGTCGAGCCCGACGATGCCAAGGTCGACGCCAAGAACAGCAGCAAGGAGCCGAGCTTTCCCCTGAGCTTCGGGCCGGCCCAGAAAGGCCTGTCGGCCGTAGCGGAATCCGTCGCCGACGTCGGCAGCCGCGCGGTGGGCGCATCCACGAAGGCTGTCTACACCGTGCCGTCGAACTCGACGCTCATGGGGTCGATTGCCATGACGGCGCTGATCGGGCGCGTGCCGATCGACGGAACCGTCAACGATCCCTATCCGTTCAAGGTGCTGATCGGCCCGGACAACCTCACGGCCAACGGCATCGACATCCCCGACGTGGCCGGCGCCGTGGTCAGCGGCACGGCCTCGGGCGACTGGACGCTCTCGTGCGTGCGCGGGCAAATCCGCTCGGTCACGTTCGTGTTCCAGGACGGCACCATCCGTACGGTGCCGGAGGACAGTGGCAAGGGCGGCAGCAGCGGCGGCAACTCGGGTCACAACGGCGCCAGCATCCAGGGCGGTCTGGGCTGGATCAGCGACCCCTACGGCATTCCCTGCGTCAGCGGCGAGCGGCGCAGCAACGCCCAGCAGTACCTGGGCAGCCAGGCGCTCATCACCGCGGCCGGCGCGGGCGCCGCTTCGCTCATCAAGTCCGACAACGGCAGCGTGGCCGTGGTCGCCAACAGCAACGGCTCGCTGGGCACCGTCGGCATCAGCGGCAACGAAGCGATGGGCCGCATCCTCGCGGGCGGCGTGCGCGACATGGCCGATTGGGTCAACAAGCTCTACGGCCAGGCCTTCGCGGCGGTCTACGTGCAGCCCGGCGCCAAAGTGGCCGTGCATCTGGAGCAGCCGCTCGACATCGACTACGACGCCAAGGGGCGTCGGGTCCACCACCGCACCGGAGAAGCCCATGCCTCGGATCTGGATTGACGCGGCCGCCTTGCTGCTGGCGGCCACCCTGCTCGGCGGCTGCGCCACCAGCAAGGAGAAGCTGCTGCCGCACGGCGACAGCACCATGCTCGACATCTGGCATCAGGAGACCGGCGGCAGCGCGGGCGGGGGCCAAGCTGCGCGGCAACTGCTCGATGCGCGCCAGGGCCTGCGCCGGCCGCTGACCGAGGCCGATGTGCAGGCGGTGCCCGGCGTGCAGGCGCGCTACACCCGCACCGCGCAGAACGAGATCTACCGCCAGTTCCACCGCCTGCCGAACCCCGACCTGGTGATGTACGTGTTCCCGCACCTGGCGGGCACCGACCCGGTGCCGGTGCCCGGCTACAGCACGGTGTTCCCGCTCTACCAGCGCGTGCAGTACGCGATGCCGGGCGAGCGCGTGGAGGACTACTGATGGCCTGGTCGCTGCCGTGGTCACGCAAGCCCGACGCATCGCCTGCTGATGCCATGGATGCGGCCGATGATGCCTGGGCACGGCACGTAACGGCGCTGGCGGCACAGGGTGTCGCCGAGCCGGGCAGCGCGTTCGGCCGGGGCCGGCGCCGGCCGGCCACCCAGGCCGACCACGATGCGCTCTATGGCGTTGCGCCGTCGTTCGCTGACTTGCTGCCCTGGGTCGAGTACCTGCCCGGCAGCAAGTGCATGTTGCTGGAAGATGGCCAGTCGGTGGCGGCATTCTTCGAGCTGGCGCCGGTCGGCACCGAGGGCCGCGAGATGGCCTGGCTATGGCAGGCGCGCGATGCGCTGGAGAACGCCCTGCAGGACTCCTTCGACGAGTTGGACGACAACCCCTGGGTGGTGCAGCTCTACGCCCAGGATGAGGCCGACTGGGACAACTATCTGCGGTCCCTGGCGAACTATCTGCAGCCGCGTGCGCAGGGCAGCGCGTTCAGCGACTTCTACCTGCGCTTCTTCGCCCATCACCTGCGGGCCATCGCCAAGCCGGGGGGCCTGTTCGAGGACACCACGGTGACGCGCCTGCCGTGGCGCGGCCAGGTCCGGCGCGTGCGCATGGTGGTCTACCGCCGCACGTCCGCGGCGCCGACCCCGCGGCGCGGCCAGTCGCCCGAGCAGGCACTGACCACGATCTGCGACCGTCTCGCCGGCGGGCTGGCCAATGCCGGCGTGAAAGCCCGGCGTCTCGGCGCTGCGGACATTCACGCCTGGCTGCTGCGCTGGTTCAACCCGAATCCGACCCTGCTCGGCGCCACCGCCGAAGATCGGGAACGCTTCTACGCGCTGACCCGCTACCCGGAAGAGCGGGAGGAGGGCGAGATCGAACTCGCCAGCGGCACCGACTTCGCGCAGCGCCTGTTCTTCGGCCAACCGCGCTCGGACGTGCCCAACGGCCTGTGGTTCTTCGACGGCATGCCGCATCGGGTGATCGTGATGGATCGTCTGCGCACGCCACCCGTGACGGGCCATCTGACGGGCGAGACGCGCAAGGGCGGCGATGCCATGAACGCGCTGTTCGACCAGATGCCCGAGGACACGGTGATGTGCCTGACGCTGGTCGCCACGCCCCAGGACGTGCTGGAGGCGCACCTCAACCACCTCGCCAGGAAGGCCGTCGGCGAGACCCTGGCCTCGGAGCAGACCCGGCAGGACGTGCAGCAGGCGCGCGGCCTGATCGGCAGCGCGCACAAGCTCTACCGCGGCACGCTGGCGTTCTACCTGCGCGGCCGCGACCTGGCCCAGCTCGATGCGCGCGGCCTGCAGCTCGTCAACGTGATGCTCAACGCCGGTCTGCAACCGGTACGCGAAGAGGACGAGGTGGCGCCGCTGAACAGCTATCTGCGCTGGCTGCCGTGCGTGTTCGATCCGGCGGCCGACAAGCGCCAGTGGTACACCCAGCTCATGTTCGCGCAACACGCGGCGAACCTGGCGCCGGTCTGGGGCCGCAGCCAGGGCACGGGGCATCCGGGCATCACGTTCTTCAACCGCGGCGGGGGCCCGATCACCTTCGATCCGTTGAACCGCCTCGACCGGCAGATGAACGCGCACCTGTTCCTGTTCGGCCCCACGGGTTCGGGCAAGAGCGCGACGCTCAACAACATCCTGAATCAGGTGACGGCGATCTATCGGCCGCGCTTGTTCATCGTCGAGGCTGGCAACAGCTTCGGCCTGTTCGGCGACTTCGCGGCACGGCTGGGCCTCACCGTGCATCGCGTGAAGCTCGCGCCCGGCGCGGGCGTCAGTCTGGCTCCGTTCGCCGACGCCTGGCGCCTGGTCGATACGCCGAGCCAGGTACAGACGCTGGACGCCGATGCGCTCGACGAAGACCAGACCGATGCCGGCATGGCCGTGGAAGGCGACGAGCAGCGCGACGTGCTCGGGGAGCTGGAGATCACTGCACGGCTGATGATCACCGGCGGCGAGGACAAGGAAGAAGCGCGCATGACGCGCGCCGACCGCAGCCTGATCCGCCAGTGCATTCTCGACGCGGCCCAGCATTGCGTGGCGGACAGACGCACGGTGCTCACACGCGACGTGCGCGACGCACTGCGCGAGGGCTACAACGCCCAACTCTCGATTGCCTACATCTCGCTCATCAACACGGTCAACAACATCGCCGAGCGCGACCAGTTCCTGGGCCGCCCGATCATCAACGTGACGGACGAAGGCCACATCATCACGAAGAACCCGCTGCTCGCGCCCTACGTGGTCAAGATCACCAAGATGTGGCGCAAGCTCGGTGCCTGGTTCTGGCTCGCCACGCAGAACCTGGACGACTTGCCGAAAGCGGCCGAGCCCATGCTCAACATGATCGAGTGGTGGATCTGCCTGTCGATGCCGCCCGATGAAGTCGAGAAGATCGCGCGCTTCCGCGAACTCAACGCTTCGCAGAAGGCGCTGATGCTCTCGGCGCGCAAGGAGGCCGGCAAGTTCAGCGAGGGCGTCATCCTGTCCAAGTCGATGGAAGTGCTGTTCCGCGCCGTGCCGCCCAGCCTCTACCTGGCGATGGCGATGACCGAGCCCGAGGAGAAGGCCGAACGCTTCCAGTTGATGCAGCAGCACGGCATCAGCGAACTCGATGCCGCTTTCCGCGTGGCCGAGAAGATTGACCGTGCGCGGGGCATCGAACCTCTGGCGCTGGACACGTTGGCCTGACGGGAGCAACACGATGCGCATGCCTTCATTCGCCCGCCGTCATCCCTGGATCGGTCTGCTGATCGTGGTGACGACTGTGGTTGCCTCGTGGATGCTGCTGCGCGTGCCGTATACGGCAACCGAGCCCGTATCCCTGGCCGTCGCCGGGTCCAAAGCGTCGAAACCGGCCGGCCCGCCCTGGCTGTATGGCCGTGCCGATGCGCGCTTCACTGTGGTCGGGTACGCCGACTTGGAGTGTCCGTACTGCCGGGCCTACTTCCCCGCGCTCAAGCGCTGGATCGACGCCCATCCCGAGGTGAACTGGCAGTGGCACCACCTGCCGCTGTCCATGCACGAGCCGGCCGCGACCGCCGGGGCACGCCTGGCCGAGTGCGCGGGCGAGACTGGCGGACATGCCTCGTTCTGGCAGGCCGTGGCATGGCTCTACTCGAACACCCGTGGCGACGGCCAGGGCCTGCCGGAGGGCCTGCGCTATCCCGACCTCACGCCAGCCATGCAGGGTTGTCTCTACAGCGAGCGCCCGGATGCCGTGGTCCATGCCCAGGCGGTGGAAGCCGCACAGCAGGGCATAGCGGCCACGCCGGCTCTACAACTGCGCGACCGCGAGTCCGGCAAGACCCTCCTGCTGCACGGTCCCGTCGAAGGCGATGCCTTGCTGTCGGCCATCGACCTGCTCGCTGCCGGTAGCACGACCGCAGCCGAACCCGCCCATTCCCCAGACATGCCCGCCGGCGCTGCCGGTGACATGCCCAGGTAGCCATCGATCTTAAGGGCTACGGCGCGGCTCGTCCGCGTTGATCGAAACCCGTTCGCATCGCATCCCTCGACGCGAACAGCCACCGCATCCGCGGTGGTGGATGCCCGCTCGTCACCTGTTCCATCCCCATCGTCCCCAGGAGGGTTTGCCCTCCAGGGGCAGGCGCCCTCCGATTTCATCCATTGGAGGTTCGCCATGTCTCTTGTCATCGCCGACTCCCGCCCGGAGTCGCTCACCCTGATCGCCGCCCAGCACGAAGACTGGATCATCCGGCAGGCCATCACCCTGCTGGAGAACCGCGTGTTCAAGGCCGGTCCAGCGCTGGGCAGTCCCGCCGCCGTGCGCGACTACCTGCGCCTGAAACTGGTCGCGGAGCCGAACGAAATCTTCGCCGTCGTGTTTCTCGACAACCAGCACCAGGTGCTCTCCTTCGAGCCGCTGTTCAAGGGCACGGTCGACCAGACTTCGGTGTATCCGAGGGTGGTGGTTCAGCGTGCGCTGGCGCTCAACGCTTCGGTGCTGATCCTGGCGCATCAGCACCCCTCGGGGACCACCGAGCCATCGGCCGCCGATCGTGCGATCACCGAGCGGCTGAAGAGCGCCCTGGCCACCGTCGATGTCCGGGTACTGGATCACTTCATCGTCGGCAAGGGCAGCCCGTACTCCTTCGCCGAAGCCGGCTTGCTGTAGTCCGCAGGCGCCCCTTCCGGGGGCGCCTGCGTCTTGCCCCTATCCACACGAACTGCCATGGAAAGTTCCGGTTGCCACGTTCGCGATGCGCTCTGATGGTCGCGACTTCCGGAAGCTTGGAAGACTTGTGGGATAGGCGGCTGAACCGGCCTGTATCTGTTGAGAAGAACACCTTTACATGGCAGAATATGTAAATTTTCTAGTTGCCAACAACGCAAATGTCTGCCGTTACCGCCATCCAGTACACTCAGGATCAGATGCGCACGCTAACCGGCGTGTCCGTCGAAACGGTGCGGCATTGGCGCAAGACCGTGCCTTACTTGGCGTCCAAGACCGGGAAGGCCGCCCGTTTCACCTTCGCCGATCTCCTCGGCTTGGCCGTTACCAATGAGTTGGTCAGCTCGTTGGGAGTGCACATCGCCACCGTCAGCGTCGGCGTTGACGCGCTCTTTCGGTTGCTGGGCACGAGTAGCGCATTGGCGCTGAATGGGGCCGTGGCGTTCGTGACGCCCACTTCGGCGGCCCTGTGCGATATCGGCCCCGAGGGGATTGGGCCGGCGCCGACGCAACCGACTCTCGTCATCCCGCTCGATCCGTTGATCACGCGGCTTCAGCAGCACATGCTGCCGATCGTCCCGGCCCCGAGCCAGGCAGCGTTGCCGTTTCCGCCCGAAGCTATCCGGAGTAGGGCGTGAACACTGCCACGCTGGAACAGGTGCTCGCCGCAACCGGCTACCTGCCGGACGGGCGACCCGCGCCCGGCCTTCGGTTGGGGGCTGAGGCGCAGTCCTCGCGCCACGGCCGCGTTTTTGTTCCGGACGCATTGTGGCGCAGCGCGTCGTCGTTGACCGTCTACTTCAAGTTTGAGCAAAGCGCGCCTGCAGACGATCTGGTCAGCCAGTGGCGACGAGAGGTCTGGAACGAGGGGTTCGCGCCGTTGCTGTGGGTGATCTCGCCGCAGCGTATCGACCTGTACAACGGTTTCGGCACGCCCGTGAAAGAAGGCGATGCCCAGAGACATTTGATTCGGCGTTTCGAGAACATCGAAGCTTCGCTTCATGAACTGGACGAGTTAGCCGGCCGACTGGCGATCGAGACGGGCCAGTTCTGGGTCCAGGTGCCGGCCATCGATCGCAAGACCAGCGTCGATCAGAAGCTCCTGTCCGACCTTGGATGTCTCGAACGCGATTTGGTCGCAGGCAATCTCGCGCGCGATGCGGCGCAGGCCTTGATCGGGCGCGTGATCTTCACCCAGTACCTGATTGACCGCGAGATCGTCAGTGCGGCGCGGTTGAAGCGGGTATGCGGCCGCACGGCGTTGCCGGCGATCCTGCGAGACCGGCCAGCGACCAACAAGCTGTTCGCATGGCTGGCCCAGACCTTCAACGGCGACATGTTTCCGCCCTCGTCGGTGAAAACGACACCAGCCGCTCACCATTTGACGCGGGTTGCGGAGTTCCTGGAGGCTGTCGATCCTGAAAGCGGGCAGCTCAGTTTCTTCCCCTACCAGTTCGACGTGATTCCGGTCGAGCTCATCAGCTCGATCTACGAGCAGTTTGCGCACGCTGAGCCGCGGACGGATGGAAAGCGCACAGAAGCGTTGCGAAACGGCGTGCACTACACGCGACTGTCCGTCGTCTCGCTGATCCTCGATGAGGTCATGGATGGCCTATCGGGACGGGAGTCGGTGCTGGATTTGACGTGCGGCTCCGGAGTTTTCCTGGTCGAAGCGCTGCGGCGCTTGGTTCATCTTCGCTCGCAAGGTCAGCCGCCCACGAGGGAACTGATCCGCTCGACGCTCTACGGGCAAGTCTATGGCGTGGACATTAGCGAAGCCGCGATTCGCGTCGCTGCGTTCAGCCTGTACCTGGCAGCGCTTGAGCTGGACCCTGACCCGCAGCCACCGCAGTCCCTGAAGTTCCAGCCATTGATCGGCAGGACATTGCTCGTCGGTGACGCTCGTACGGTCGAACGTGATGGAGATGGCAAGGCCGTGCTGGCGACGCCGACAGGACTGAAGCAGTTCGACCTGATCGTAGGCAATCCCCCTTGGAGCTTTAAAGGGCAGACAGGAACCGAAGCGCGGCGCAAGACCAGGGTTGCGGGCATTCCCGCGCAGCCGCGCGGAGAAGGTCTCGACTTCGTATTGCGGGCGGCAGAGTTTTCGCATGGGAAGACGCGTTTCGGCGTCATTCTCAGTGCGACGCCATTCTTCAGCCGCAGCGGGACGGGCATGGCGGCGGCGCAGCATGTCATGAGCACCTTGGCCCCTGTCACCTTGGTCAACCTGTCCAACCTATGCAGTTGGCTCTTTGCGACCGCAACGATGCCAGCGGTGGTCCTCTTTGCACGTCATCGGCCGACTCAGCGGGCGGATCAGATCACGGTCGTTCAGATTCCGTGGACGCCGAGTGGCGCAAGGACTCATTCGTTCGAAGTGGCGCCGAGTGACGTCATCAAGTTGAGCCTGGGTGAGATCGAGAGGCAACCACTGAAATTGAAGGCTGCTGCCGTAGGTCGTCGCCGCGATCTTCTCTTGTTGGAGGAGCTGACATCGGTGCATCAAGGCCTGGGCGAGCGACTGGCATCACTCGGCACAAAATTCCGCGATGGATTGACTCAAGGCAGTCCTGCGAACCAGACGCGCGATGCGCGTGAAATGAAAGGCTTGGAACTGCTGCAGGCCAACGACATGCAGCACTTTTGCATTCCCGACGATCTTCTGACGTACAACCGCTCGAAAGCACAGTGGCCACGCTCTCGCGACACCTACCGAGCCCCCCTGTTGATCGTCAAAGAGATGGTGGTGGGTCACCCGCGGGCTCTGGTTGCTGTGGCCGATCGAGACCTTGTCTTCACGGACTCTTATTTCGCCGCGTCACTGCCTTCAGGCCACAAGCAAACGGCGCATCTGCTCGCAGCGATCCTGAGTTCCGCGCTGGCATCGTGGTTCTTCGGTTTGACGGCCTCCGAGTTCGGCATCTACAAGCGAAAGCTGCTGATGCGCGACGTCGCCTTCCTGCCGGTGCCCGACTTCACATCTGCCGTGAGGTCGCAGGCTGGCCAGCGCTTGTTGGTGTTGGAGAAGGCGCTGCGCGAACGTGAAGTCGAGGCAGAAGAGTGGAACGCATTGGATGAGGCAGTCTTCGACCTGTACGAGCTGAACGATGCTGACCGAGTTGTTATTCGAGACGGGCTTCTACGCGCCGGGTGGCAATGGGAAAGCGGTCGCGAGTCGTCCATTTTCCCTTCGGACAGCCGTACTGAGGTCGCGGCGTATGCCAAGACGTTCCTGTCCGTTATCGAGGGTTGGCTTTCCGTTCGCAATAAGCGGCACATGCGCGCCGAAGTGCTCGACTTGCCAAGCAGTTCGGCCTTGCGCGTCGTGCGCTTTGTCTTGGAAGAGGGACCGGGCAATGCGAGCGTGAGCGTTGTGGCACCACAAGGCGAATTGGGTGACGTACTGGCACGTATCGGCAGGCGCCTGAAAGTCAAGATCGCGACCGCGCTCAGTGCAGAGCGGGAATTGCGAGTACACGGACGCAACGAAGTCGTGATCATCAAGCCAGCAGCACGGCGCCACTGGATGGGCATAGCGGCATTGGAAGATGCCGACGCAGTGGTCGCGGAGAGCTTTTCAGGGGGCAAAGTTTGAGGATTCCCTATGAGACACCTCCCGCATTGGGCAGAGAGTTCATTGAACTGGGGCCTGAGGTCGTGGCGGTCATTCTGCTGACACTGGCCGCAGGTTGGCAGCGAGCATGCGCAGCCGAGGACGTGAATGCCAACGCTGGCGAGGTGCTCATGACGGAGCGCCTGCGCGATGGAATGCGTGGAGCGCTAAGAAACTCCCCATGGAAGCTGATCGTGCTGCCTGGAACTGAGTCGCGATCCAAAGCAAGCGTGGTGTTGCCGGACGGGCGCACCGATATTCCTCTGATGTTGATCGAAGTCTTCCTCCGCACGCAGGAGCATGACCCGCATGCAGTCATCGAATGCAAACGCATTGCCGGGTCGGACACCCACCTGTGCCGCGAGTACGTGGTCGAAGGCATGGATCGATTCGTCCGGGAGAAGTACGGAGAGAACCACGCAATCGGCTTCATGGTGGGCTATGTTCTCTCCGGCTCGCCTTCGGAATCCGCGGATGGCGTCAACGCTTACTTGAGACGAGTTTCGCGCTCAGACTGCCTCGCCCCGAGCGACATCAGTGACGGGACTTGGCAGAGCCTACATGCACGCTCCAAGCCGTCGATGCCGATTCGCTTACATCACGCGTTTCTTGGGTTCGCGGGCACCTCAGCGTCCCGCACCTGATCTCCGCCTCCGGCAGGAGGCAATCACAACGCTCACAACGGCATAGGGTATGAAACCGGCAGGGGCCGGACGCGGTTTCTTTGTCGCGCCACATCGGCACTTGAAGTCGACTGTGACCTTGATCGACTCCAAGGACGCCCGATATGCCGGTCCCCTTCTTCAAGGCTTCGCCCCGGCTGCCGACCATCAGCATTGCGCCCGGACTGTGGGCAGTGCTGTTCTTGTTCACCCAGACTGCAGCAGCCGATGTACTCGTCGTCACCGACAGCCATCATCCGGTGCAGGCCCCGGCCGGCGTGCGGGTCATCGAGCTGGACCAGGCCACGCGCATCGAGGTCAAACTCGCGGCGCACCTGCCGGCCGACCCCCAACAGGCCGCGGCCCTGGTGCGGCAGCGGTTGCATGACGGCGGCGAGGCCCTGCAGCGCCGCATCGGCCATGCCTACCAAGGTGTCGCAGATGCCTGGGGGCTGGGCATCGCCAAGATTCCCGCCGTGGTGGTCGATCGACGCTACTTGGTCTACGGCGAGCCCGACGTGCCCCGCGCCGTCGCGCGCATCAACGCCTACCGGAGCACGCAGCCATGAGCCTCCTGCTGGCACGCCGGCGCCTGCGCGCCACCGTCGCCTCGCTGCTGCTGAGCGCGGCCACGTCGACGTTCGCCCTGGACACCGCCACCATCGTCTCGTCGGCGCTGTCCCCCGACTGCCTCGAATACCGCGTGGTCGGAATCTGCTACTGGCTGTACTGCACGCCCTTCGGCTGCTCGGTGCGCACCTCCGTCAAGGTGCGCCACTACGTCCCCGATGCGGTGGTGTCGAGCTACTCGAACACCGGCGAAAACCCGTGGCTGGAAGTCAGGGCGATGAGCATGCCCAACCCAAGTGCCAAGGCTGGCGGTGACGGCACGACCAATCACGACAACGAGAACAACCTCGCCAAGTTCAAGAACGCCGATGTCATCGGCCATCCGGCCGGGATGGTGTTCAGCCAGTTCGCCAGCGCCTCCGGCTACACCTGCGAAGGCGCTGGCACGGCCTTCATGCCGTATCTATTGAGCACGCTCGACACGATCGCCTGGCGCTACAACATCCCGGAAGCGTTCTACCCCGAAGCGCTCATCCCCGGCCGGCGCGAAATCGGTACGCGCACCGGCCTTAACCTCTGGGGCAACGTGTATCCCCGCGGTGGCTTCCTGCACCAGACCGACGACCACAAGAGCGGCGCCGTGGTCGCGCAGCGCGCGGGCGACATCGTGACGCGCCGCAACCAGATTCACGTGTACCAGCCCCTGCTGGCCAACGCCCGCGACGGTTACTGGCCGGCCGGCGCGCTGATGGAGACCGACGCCTCGACGGGCAAGTGGCAGGAGCTGACGCCCACGCTCTCGAACAGTTGCGTGGTCTTCCCGCACAGCCGCACCCGCGTGCAGGCCCAGCAGGGCGACTACGCCTGGGCCTTGTGGCGGCCGTACTCCTGCTGCCGGCGCCGTGGCCAGGTCTTCCTCGGCAGCGTCGATTTCATGTGAGGAACCCACGATGAACGCCTCCCTCCCTGACTTCCTGCACCGCGCGAAGTCGCCCCTGCGGGCCACGCTGCTCGTGGCGGCCATCACGCTGGTCGTCGGCGTCGCCTGGGCGCAGACCCGCATCGACCCCAATGGCGTGAACGTCAGCGGCAGCGTGATCGGCGACGACGTGCTCTACAGCATCGGCGGCGGCCGGGCCGTGTCGATGGGTGGTGCCGGCAACATGCAGAGCATCGGCGTCGGCGTCGGCTGGAACAGCAACCTGATCTGCGGCGACATGAGCATCACCACGACCCTGCAGAACCAGCTCAACGGCATCACCAACGGCTTCCAGACGATCATGAGCAACGTGATCCAGAACGCCACCAGCGCCGTGGCCTCGCTGCCGGCCCTGATCATCCAGCGCGCCGACCCGGGCCTGTACAACCTGCTCACCAACGGCATCCTGCAGGCGCGCCTGGATTTCGACCGCTCGAAGATGACCTGCCGGGCCATCGGCAATCGCATGGCGGACATGGCCGGCGGCCAGGCCGGCTGGGACCAGCTCGCCGAAGGGATGGCGCTGCGGGATGCGGTCAGCAGCACCGATACCGTCTCCGCCATCGAGCAGGCCGAGTCCAACAAAGGAAACAACGGCGTGCCATGGGTCGGCGGCGGCAACGCGGGTGGCTCCGGCCAGAGTTCGATCAAGGTGGTCGGCGACGTGACGCGAGCGGGCTACAACCTGCTCAACGGGCGCAGCGTCACCGATACCTCGTCGATCGCGCGCAGCGCCTGCGGCAACCGCCTGACCTGCCAGACCTGGTCGTCGCCTGGCGCGGCCGCGGCCTTTGCGAACCGCGTGCTGGGCGAACGCGAGCAACGCACCTGCGAAAACTGCACGAAGACCCAGACCACGCCTGGCATCGGGCTCACGCCAGTGATCCAGGAAGAGTACGAGACCAAGCTGCAGGTGCTGCAGGAGCTGGTGACGGGCGCCCGGCCGACGACGCCGGCCAATCTCGACGCAGCCGGCAGCAGCTCGCTGCCGCTCACCCGCGGCGTGATCGAGGCCCTGCGGGACGAACCCGACCAGGACGTGCTGGGCAAGCGCCTGGCGTCGGAGGCGGCGCTGTCCAGCGTGCTGGAGAAAGCCCTGCTGCTGCAACGCACGTTGCTCACCGGCAAGAAGGAGCCGAACGTCGCCGCCAACGAACTGGCCGTGCGGGCGGTCGACCAGGAGAACAGCGCGCTGGAGCAGGAGATCAACAACCTCAAGACCGAGCTGGAGCTGCGCCGCACGCTGGCCGGCAACTCGGCGATGGCGATCATCCAGCGCCACAGCACCCGCGCTGCCGGCTCGCGCGGCGTCTTCGAGGGCGACACCACGCGCGACCGGCTGCGGGAAGTCCAGAAGCCGCGGAGCGGTACGCCATGAGCCGGCTGGTCTGGCTGCGGTTGCCATGGCTGTTCAATCGCCGCGTCGGCGTGGCGCTGCTGTGGACTTTGCTGGTGGTGGCCGCCGCAGTAGCAGTGAACATCGCCGGCATCCACCTGGTCGGCGGCGTCGAGGGCTGGCAGCACTGGCTGCAGGCGCATGCCGGCCACTTCTTCGTGTGGCGGCTGTGCCTCTACGGAGCGACGGCCTACGGCTGGTGGTGGATGCGCCGGCGCCTGCTGCGGCGGGAGCCGTCCCGCGAGACGCATCAGCGCCTGCTGCGCACGGAGATCGCGGCCGTGATCGCCGTGGTCGCGCTGGAAGCCAGCCAACTGTTGCGGCACGGCTGAGACCGGGAGGCAGGCATGACGCTCTACACCACGGACTACCTGGAGTATTACCTGACCCTGGTGGCTTGGGTGGTCAACAACGGCATCTGGAGCATCCTCGTGGCCAGCGGCGTGTTCGCGCTGCCGTTCGTGGCCATCGTGATCCAGGAATGGCTCAAGGCCCGCAGCGAAGGTGCGGACGAGGGCAACAAGGGCGTGCTGTCGTCGATGCGCATCGAGAACCGGGTGTGGGTGGCGATCGTGGTCATCCTGTTCGCCGGCATCCCGTTCATCCCGGTGGATCTCGCCACGATCAAGTTCGACACCACGCGGTCCGCGCAATGCCAGGTCAACGTCCCGCTGCCCAACGACACGGGCTGGTCCAACGTCTACACGGCGCTCAACGACCAGAGCGCGCTGGTGCCGGTGTGGTGGTTCTTCATGCACGCGCTGTCGAAAGCCGTGACGGGCGCCGCGGTAGCGGCGATTCCCTGCGGCACGGACCTGCGTCAGATCCGCATGGGTGTGGATGCCACGCGCATCGACGATCCGGTGCTGGCACAGGAGGTCGCCGACTTCACGCACGACTGCTACGGGCCGTCGCGCGCCAAGCTGTTCATGAACCGGCCGACGCTCTCCGACGAGCAGATGAACGACGTCACCTGGATCGGGTCGAGTTACTTCCTCGACACGCCCGGCTTCTATGACACCTATCGCGCCAAGACCCCACGCACGGCCTGGCCCTACGACGCGACCCGCGATGCGGGTCTGGCACAGGTGGACAGCGGCGGCGGCTATCCATCCTGCCGGCAGTGGTGGGCCGATGGCGGCCAGGGACTGCGCAGCCGGCTGCTGGCACAGGTCGACCCGGACCTGCTGACTCGCATCGGGCGCTGGGTGGGCTTCCTGTCGCAGAGCGAGGTCAATGACTCGGTAATCCGCGCCGTGGTCTCGCCGAGGCAGCAGAAGATGAACCAGGGCGCCGTCTACACCGACTACGGCGGCCAGATCGACAAGACGCTGCCGAACATCGTCACGCGCGGCGCGAGCGACCTGGGTCTGACCGTCGGTTCGCTGGGCTTCTTTCCGGCGATGGACGTGGTGCGCCAGGCGCTGCCGATGGTGCTGACGATGCTCAAGATGGCGCTCGTCATCTGCATCCCGCTGGTGCTGCTGTTCGGCACCTACGAGCTGAAGACGGTGGTGACGGTGAGCTGCGTCCAGTTCGCGCTGTTCTTTGTGGACTTCTGGTTCCAGCTCGCACGCTGGATCGACAGCACGATCCTGGATGCGCTCTACGGCTGGGGGTTTGGCGCGGACAGGCCGCACACGAACTTCGACCCATTGATCGGCCTGAACAATGCGTTCGGTGACATGCTGCTGAACTTCGTCATGGCAACGATGTTCATCGTGTTGCCGACGTTCTGGGTCATGGCACTCGGATGGGCAGGAGTTCGCGCTGGAAACTTCCTGGGCGGTCTCATCACTGGCACGTCCGATGCGAAGTCGGCCGGAGGTAGTGGCTCTCGCCTTGCGATGACGGCCGTATCGAAAGGTGCGGCGAAGTAAGGAGCACTCTCTCGCGTTGATGCGACAGCTACGGCTCGTCGGGATCGCCCATGTCGATCCGCCAGTCATCTTTGTCGTACAGGCCGACGCCCGAGTGTCCGTCTCTGAGTTCCGGCTGCTTCTCGTCGTCCTCATCGGCATTCCGCGCGAGCCATGCGGCGACCACAGCAAAGGCCAGCAGCAGGACAAGCCAGGATACGGAGTACAGCAGCATACCAAGCACGGCCAGCTTGACGATCCAGAGCACCGCCGTCGCCGCGCCTGCGGGCACCCCGCGCGTCACCAGCCAGCCGCCGACACGCTGCTCGCGGCGCAGGTATCCACGCCAGGCACGGCCAGCCCCCCGGCCCAGCCGGTGGCTCCAGCGCCCGTTGTGCGTGTTGGTGGTCATGCTCATGTGCCTCGGTTTCAGTGGTGCCTCACCTCAAGAGCGGCCGGTTGGGGCTTGCCCTCCAGCATAGACCGCTATCAGGAGGCCGGGTTGCGGCTGGCAGAGCGGTCGCAGGTCGATTAGATTCTGCACTATAAATCAAACGTTATGCTACTTTCCCTGCACGTTCTTGCGATAGCTCTAGAGGCTGATTTGATTCCGTGCTATTTTTATAGCATGGATGGAAATTCTAGGCACCAGGTAATCAAGCGGCTGCAGGCGGGACTCCCCCGCGGGGCGCCGTTCGACCTTGCCACCCTGAGCCAGTTCGGGGTGTCGCCCCAGCTCGCCGCCCACTATGCCGACGGCGGGTGGCTCGTGCGCCTGGCCCATGGCGTCTATGCCTTCCCGAACGATGAGTTCGGGGTCTACGGTGCGCTGAAGTTCCTGCAACAGCGCGTGCCCGGCCTGCACGTCGGCGGCAAGAGCGCCCTGGCCCTGCAGGGCGTGCGGCACAACCTGGGCAGCCGGGAGACGCTGGTGCTGTGGGGCGACGGTCGTTTCGCGTTGCCAGCCTGGTTCACCTCGCGCTTTCCGGCCCGCTACGTCCACGCCCGCCTGTTCGACTGGCCGGACACGGCGCTGGCCAGCAAGACCCTGACCACGCCGCCTGGCCTGCCCGAGGATCTGCGGGTGGCTGCCTCCGAGCGTGCCGTTCTGGAACTGCTGTACGAAGCCGGCGTCAAGCAGAGCCTCGAAGAGGCCCGCAACCTCTTTGATGGACTGCGTTCCCCCCGCAAGGACTTGCTCGGACAACTGCTGTCCTGCTGCACCAGCGTGAAGGCCGTGCGCCTGTTCCTCACCTGGGCGCGCGAGACCAGCCTCGTGGATGTCGATGCCCTGCTGGAGCAGTACCCGGTTCGCACCGGCAGCAACACGCGCTGGATGAGCCGGCTCGATGACGGCACCTTGCTGAGCCTGAGACCTCATGGATAAGACCTACGCGGACACCGTTCGCCTGCTGCTGGCCGTCGCGCCCGACGTGTTCGCCAACGACATCTTCGCCATGAAGGGCGGCACGGCCATCAACCTCTTCGTGCGGGACATGCCGCGCCTGTCGGTGGACATCGACGTGGTGTACCTCCCGTGGCAGACGCCGCGCGACGAAGCGCTGCAAGCCATCAACCAGGAGCTGGCCGCCATCGCCGCGCGCGTTGCACCGCTGGGCGTGCAGACACGCCTGGTTCGCGCCAAGGACCTGGGGGACACCAAGCTGATCGTCGAGAACGATGCCAACCAGGTGAAGATCGAGGTCAACGTCGTGTTCCGAGGCAGCGTGCTGCCCGTCGAGCGGCGGCCGCTGAGCGCCAAGACCAGCGATCTGTTCGGCGTCGAGTTCGAGCTGCCGGTTCTGGCACCGGACGAGCTGTACGCCAGCAAGCTGGTGGCCGCGCTGGATCGGCAGCACCCCCGCGACCTGTTCGACGTGTGGCAGCTCTACGAATCGGGCGACATCAGCGACGGCATGGTCGAGTGCTTCGTGATCTATCTGGCGGGCCACAACCGGCCGCCCCACGAAGTGCTGTTCGGCAACGACAAGGACATCGCCGGCGAGTACGAGCGGGCCTTTGTCGGCATGACGGAAGTGGACTGCTCCCTGGAGATGCTGCTCGATGCTCGCGCCAGGCTGCGGCGCGAACTGCCACAGCGACTGAGCACCGCGCACAAGCAGTTTCTGAGCGGGCTGGTGCGCGCAGAACCGGACTGGTCGCTGGTGCAATGCCAACACGCCGCTCAACTGCCGGCACTGCGCTGGAAGCTCGCCAATCTCGAAACCTTCCGCAAGCGCCGTCCCGACGACTTCGCAGCGCAATCCGCCGCCCTCGACACCGGCTTGGGCCAGAGCTGACGAACATCCCGCAGCGCCCCCACTTGCCGGGATTGCCCCATGCCGCATTCATCGTGGCACCCGCGCAGCAGCGGCCCTATACCCAAAGGCTTCCGACAAAGGCCAAAGGGCTGGGAAGGGGCAAAGGAAGGGCGCCAAGGGGAAAGGCCCTATCCTGAAAAGGCCAAAAGGCGCCCCGAGCAGCCCGTCATCCGGGGTTCGCCATGCTCTCGCTGTTCCAGCGCAAAAGGGTGCCACCCGCCGCCGGCACGCCGCCCACCTCCGCCATCGAAACTCCGAAAGGGTCGATGCGGCCGGAGTCGGCCGCATCGCTGCTGGCCACGCCGCGCCGGCAGAAACTGCTGGAACACATCTGGCAGCGCACATCGCTCTCGCGCCGGCAGTTCGCCACGCTCTACCTCGCCCCACTGGAGCGCTACGCCGAGCTGGTCCAGCAGTTCCCGGCCTCCGAGAACCACCACCATGCCTATCCGGGCGGCATGCTGGACCACGGCCTGGAGATCGTCGCCTATGCACTGAAGCTGCGGCAGTCATACCTGCTGCCTGCGGGCGTCACGCCAGAAGCACAGGCAGCCCAGGCCGAGGCCTGGACTGCAGGCACGGCCTACGCGGCCCTGCTGCACGACATCGGCAAGATTGCCGTCGATCTGCACGTCGAGCATGCCGACGGCAGCGTCTGGCATCCCTGGCACGGCCCGCTGCGAAAGCCCTACCGCTTCCGTTACCGAAAGGAGCGTGAGTACCGCCTGCACAGCGCCGCCACCGGGCTGCTCTACGCGCGCCTTCTCGATCGGGACATCTTCGACTGGCTCAGCGGCTATCCCGACCTCTGGGCCGCGCTGCTGTACGTGCTGGCCGGCCAGTACGAGCACGCCGGCACGCTCGGCGAGCTGGTCGTGCAGGCCGACCAGGCATCGGTCGCCCAAGAACTCGGCGGCGATCCCAGCAAGGCGCTGGCGGCGCCCAAGCATGCGCTGCAACGCAAATTGCTCGACGGCTTGCGCTACCTGCTCAAGGAAGCGTTCAAGTTGAACCAGGCCGGCCCGGCGGACGGTTGGCTGACCCAAGACGCCCTGTGGCTGGTGAGCAAGACCGTCTCCTACAAGCTGCGCGCACATCTGCTGTCGCAGGGCATCGACGGCATCCCGGCGAGCAACACGGCGGTGTTCAACGTGCTGCAGGATCACGGCATCGTGCAACCGACGCCGGATGGCAAGGCGATCTGGAAGGCTGCCGTCACCAGCGACGCCGGCTGGTCGCACGCCTTTACCTTCCTGAAACTCTCGCCGGCGATGATCTGGGATGCCGTCGACCGGCCGGCGCCGTTCGCAGGCCGTGTGCAGGTCGAAGAGGAACAGGCGGAGCCGCCGCCGCTGGCGCCGGCGGTGGCCGATGGGCCGCGCGCGGAAGGCATCGAAGCTGCATCCGCGAGCACGACGCCGATCGCATCCGCAGCCATGGACACCGGCGTGGCCGCGCTGCTCGACCTGCTGGGCGACACCACTCCACCCACGGCACCGGAGATCCCGAGTTCCCCTGTTGCCGAGCCCGAGCCGGCCCCTTCGACCGTGCCCCCGCCGCAGATGGGCCTCGCGCCTTCCCAGGATCGCGCGGAGCCCTCCGGGGCGCACTTCATGGCCTGGCTGCGTCAGAGCATCCAGACGCGCAAGCTCATCATCAACGACGCCAAGGCCCTGGTGCATACCGTCGCCGGTACGACCTACCTCGTCAGCCCCGGCGTGTTCCAGCGCTACGCGCAGGAGTACCTTCAAGTCGCCGCGCTGGCCAAGCAGGAGAAGCTGGAGGGGTGGCAGTGGGTACAGAAGCGCTTCGAGAAGCTGGGACAGCACCGCAAGCAGCCGAGCGGGCTGAACATCTGGACCTGCGAAGTCACGGGGCCGCGCAAGTCGCGCCGGCTGCACGGCTACCTGCTCGCCAGCCCGGATACGCTGTTCCAGGAGACGCCGCCAGACAACCCATACCTGCGGCTCCTCAACGAGGCCGCAAAGCGCGAAGATTCAGCCCTTAAGGCCAAGGACGACGATCAGGCGTAGGCATGCGACCGCTGTGCGGGCCGGCTTCAATCTGCGGATGGGGCCGACTCCGCCAGCTTGGCTTCGGTCAGAGTCATCAAGTGGGCGGAACTGCATTTCAGCGCACGGGCAATCTTGAGGATGAGAGGGAGCGTGGGGACATGCTCGCCACGCTCGATCTTGCCCATGTGCGACCGTTCGATGCCGGCCATGTGGGCCAGCGTTTCCTGAGCGATGCCCTGGTTGGTTCTTTCTTCCCGCACGGCAGCCCCAAACGCGATGGCTGGTTCCGCTTCGTAGGTAGTGGTGCCGGTGGGGCGGCCCCTTTGGATCGAACGCTTTGGCATTGCCAAGAGCGTCGAACACGGTCACGATTTAAACCACGTTAAACTTAACTCATTCAACGGCTTCGAGATCAGTTGCCACGAGTTCACCGCCTGGGGGGAGCTGGACGTGGAATCGAGTGACATCACCGCCGAAATTCGCATGGCCGTCCTCGGCGAATGGGTGCCTCCCCAGCTCGCCGACGTGCTCGCCCTGCAGCGTGCCGAAGAGCCGGAGACTCATGCCGTCCTGGCCGGATGGACAGATCCCGTTCGAGGCGCGGAGCTGCCGGGCGACGGCTTCGATTTCGCCTTGTCTGCGGTTGCCCGGCAGTGGCCTGGCTGGGTATGCGAGCCGCTGTGGCATGACACGCTGGCGGTCGCCGTGGCCAAGCGCTCCCACCTGCTGGCCTACCGTGAAGTGCCGTGCGAGGAAGTGCTCAAGCAGCCCTTGATCTGCTCGCAGTCCACGGCCGATGAACCATGGCGCATGACCGTGCAGCGCGTGTTCGAGAACGCGCTGCAGGAGCGGGAGCAAACGGTGGAGACATTCGATGTGGCGATGACGCTGGTTGCCGCCGGGTACGGGATCGCCATTGCGCCTGCCGCGAGACTGGCGAGCTACCTACGCCGAGGCATCGCCGTGCGGCCGCTGGCCGGCGCACCAACGATCGTGATGGCTTACCTGCTCCGCCGCGACGCTTCCTTGTCGGACACCCAGGCCAGATTCGCCCGCCGCGCGCGCTTGGTGTCCTGACAGAGGCGCGGGGATCGGGGTTTCGCCACGATCCCGCATTCCTGCTGCTAGGCGACTCCGACTCGCAGCGGGGTCCATTCGCTTTCCTTTACGGCTGCGCTCACTGCCATGACGAGCTTGTCGAGATTGCTGGCCGTCACGCCCTCCAGTGCCGAATGCCCCCGCAGCATCGAGCGCGGTTGCAGCAGTGCATGGTAGATCTGCCAAGGGTCCGCACCCCTGGTCAGCTTCAGGACGGACTGGATCAGCTCGTGCTTGAGTGGGTCGAGGTGCCAGTCCGGTACACGCTGGCCGCGATTGCCTACGTTCAACGCCAGCAAGTTGCCCGCCTTGATCTCGTAGCTGATCCACCTGCGGGATTTGCCCGCCATCTTGGCAAACGCCGCGACGGGAAGGTTGTGCGGCGCTTCGAAGACATCGAACAGCTCCATCCTCTCGCGCTGAATGTCCGAAGGCACCAGCGGCGCGGCCGATCGAGGGGGCGGAACCGCCGGTAGCCGATGTGCGGCGGCAGAAACCAACGGCATGGCGTCACCCGGCTTCGTCACGAGCAGGATTGGCGAAGCGGCAACCGGCGTGGAGGGTGCGCTTGCGGTTTGCTCATTCGGGAACGCGGGCACGCCTTCCAGATGCACGGTGAGCGGCATGCTGGCCGCCTCGACCTGGTTCTGCTCGAAGAGGTCGAGCCGATCGGCCCAGTCCTGCATCATGCGGCGACGCTGCTCCACGTACTCGGCATGGTTGTAGGTCGCGCTGACCTTGTTGGGATCGACATGCGAGAGCTGTGCATCCACCCAGACCTTCGGGTAGCCGATCTCGTTGAGCGCAGTGGACATCGTGCCGCGGATGCCGTGTCCGGTCAGGCGTTCCTGATAGCCCATGCGCTTGAGGGCACCATTGAGCGTGTTCTCGCTGATGCGCTTCTTCAAGTCGCTGTCGTGCCGGAACAGGTAGCGCTGGGCCGGCTTGAACTCATCGAGCAGGTGCCGGACGATCTCCATGGCCTGAATCGACAAAGGCACGATGTAGGGCGGGATGTCCTTCGGCTGCTGCCGCTTCTTGCGCATATCCAACTGGAGTTGCTTCACGACGTCGGGCGGGATGATCCACAACCCACGGTCCAGATCGAATTGATCCGGCATCGCCTGTCGCAGCTCGCCGGTTCGCACGCCGGTCAGCAGCAACAGCCGCAGCCCGAGCTGGGTCTGCCGCCTGCCGCGATAGCTGCGCAGCCGCTGCAACAGCGTCGGCAGCTCGGCCATGCGCAGGAACGGGTTGTGGTTGACGGGTGGCAGCGGCAGCGCCACCACATCGAGATCGGAGGCAGGGTTCTGCTCCAGGCCCGGCACGATCACCAGCGCGTAGCGGAACAGTTGGTTGAACCACGTCCTGACTTTCTCGGCGACGGAGAGCGCCCTGCGCTTCTCGATCTTGGCAATCACCTCCAAGAGGTCGGGACGCTTGATCTCATAGACCGACCGCTTGCCCAAGGCGGGCAGCACATCCTTGTCGAAGATGCGCGGAAGTATCGAAAGGGTCGTCTGCCGGCCTTCCTTGAGGCTGAGCCCGCGATGCTTGAGCCACTTGCGATACACCGCCTCGAAGGTGTTTTCGTCGGCGAGCCGGACAGCGGTGCGCTTCTGCTTGCGGTGAACGCGAGGATTGGTGCCTTTGGCCAGCAGGGCGCGCGCTTCGTCGCGCAGGCTGCGGGCCTCGCGAAGCGTCACCTCCGGGTAGGTGCCGAGCGACATCCGCTTCTGCTTGCCCGCCCAGTAGTAGCGGAAGTGCCAAGTCCTGCCCCCTGCAGCCGTGACGGCCAGGGAGAGGCCATCCAAGTCAGGGAGGGTGTATGCCTTGCCAGTTGCCTTGGCCTGCCGAACGGCCAGGTCTGAGAGTGCCATGCTCTTGGGCTCTACATCATAAAAGGGGGACGATCGACATTCGCTAGACTTGTTTTTGCGAAGAACTCGTCTAACGGAAGCAAT